>NZ_BLAW01000001.1:115000-756479 GCF_009617895.1 Prolixibacter sp. SD074 | reverse complement strand
TAAAATGGGCAACCATTTATGCCCCGTTTTCGCATAAGTTATCAACGACTAAAACAAGCTTCTGGTTTACTGCCAGATGAAAATTATGCTGAGCAACTTTTTGCCTGGCTTTGTTGTTTATTATATCCAAAATAGAGTGCAGTCTAAATAAAAACTGACAGATTATGAAAAAATTCTTTTTACTGTTTTCCATACTGGCGATGACGCTCACCACATTTGCGCAGGAGAAAACCATCTATGATTTTAAGGTAACCGATATTGATGGCAAACCATTTGATATGGCATCGCTAAAAGGGAAAAAGGTGCTGATTGTAAATACCGCATCCAAATGTGGGTTCACACCGCAGTACAAGCAACTCGAAGCGATTTACAAAAAGTACGGGCCCGATAAATTTGTTATTGTCGGCTTTCCGGCCAACAATTTTATGCACCAGGAACCAGGGACGAACAGCCAGATTAAAACTTTCTGTACCGAAAATTACGATGTTACCTTTCCGATGATGTCAAAGATTTCAGTGAAGGGTGATGACATGGCCCCGCTCTACCAGTGGCTGACAGAGAAATCGAAGAATGGTATAATGGACGCACCAATCAAATGGAACTTTCAGAAGTTCATGATTGACAAAACAGGCCACCTGGTTGGTGTAGCATTGCCTCAGGATAAGCCTGATTCAGAAAAGATCATTAGCTGGATTGAAAGCAAAAACTAAGCTTTAGCTTTTACTGCTTCGGCATAACGTGCAAGCGCCCGTTCACAGGCTTCGGCGTGAACTACAATGGGTTTCGGATAGGACATCGTTCCATATTCCGGAATCCATTTTACAATGTACTCTCCGTCCGGATCAAACTTCTTGGCCTGCAATTCCGGATTAAAAACACGAAAATAAGGCGCTGAATCGTTTCCCGAGCCAGCAGCCCACTGCCACCCTCCATTATTCGACGCCAAATCATAATCCAATAATTTCCGGGCAAAATATGCTTCTCCCCAACGCCAGTCGACAAGCAAATGTTTGCACAGGAAACTGGCCGTAACCATCCGCACACGGTTGTGCATGTATCCGGTGGCGTTCAGTTCGCGCATCCCGGCATCAACCAACGGATAGCCGGTCCGTCCTTCGCACCAGGCTTTGAAATGCTCCTTGTTGTTGTCCCAGACAATTTCATCGTAAGCCGGCTTAAAAGAAGCATGAACAACCCGGGGAAAAAACCACAAGATAACACTGTAAAAGTTCCGCCAAATCAGTTCATTCAGAAACGTATCGGAATGTTGCATCGCCAGCGCCGTTACTTTCCGGATACTTACGGTGCCAAATCGCAGGTGCACACCAAGATGTGACGTTCCATTCCGGGCAGGAAAATCCCGATCCGTTTCATAACCCTTCAGCAACCCGGCAGGTAACTTCCGGGGAGGAACAGGTACTTCTACCCGCGAATATCCCATACTCTCCAGCGAAGGCATGGCAAGCGGCAAAGTCCTGAGAAAATTATATGCATACGTTGAAATTACTGCCGCCACAACCATCGACTGATTCAGCTTTCGCTGAAACCGTTGTTTGTAGGCCGTAAATACCGTATAGGGTTCACCGTTGTCTTTTACAATTTCGTTTTGCTCAAACAAAACATGATCCTTATAGGTATGAAACTCCACCCTCTGGCTGGTAAGATAAGCAGCAACTTCGTCATCCCGCCGAAGCGTATAAGGTTCATACTCCCGGTTGGCATACACACAGAAAATATGATAGCTGTCCATCAATGCCTTAAAGACATCGAGCGGTTTGCCGGCAGCCACATACAACCCGGAACCAATAATTTCAAGTTTTTCTTTTATTCCCAGTAATGTATCATACACAAAGCCCACCTGAACATTTCGGTTGTTTTCGTCCCGTTGAAAAACTTCCGGGTCAAATACAAACAAAGGCAACACATTTTCCCTGGTTTTCAGGGCATGCATGAGACCAACATTGTCTTCCAGCCGCAGGTCGCGACGGAACCAGAAAATACTAACCACACTTTTCTCTTTCTTTCTCATCTCAAGTCCATTACCAATTTATCATCACCACTATCAGAGAAAAAATGGCCATCCGGTTTGGATAACCATTAAAATCAACGTTTCCGTGTAATTGAAAATACAATAATTAAATCGAAAAAGAAACATATTTTTGTGCAGAATAGTTAATATCGTAACTTCAAGTCGGCACAAAATACCGCCGAGCATAGTAAAAACATCAGGAAGTTTAATTATAAAGCAGATTTATACATGACACATGAAAGAGGCTTTGCCAGCGACAATAATTCGGGCATTCACCCCGATATTCTGAACGCAATGGTTGAAGCCAACCAGGGCCATGCCGTTGGTTACGGCGGAGATAGATGGACCGAACAAGCCATACAACTTTTTAAAAAGGAGTTTGGTAACGATACCGAAGTATTTTTCGTATTCAACGGCACCGGAGCCAATATTCTCAGTTTGAAATCAGCCTCCCGTTCATTCAATTCCATCATCTGCGCCGAAACGGCACACATCCAGGTGGACGAATGCGGTGCCCCGGAAAAATTTACCGGCAGCAAGCTTCTCCCGGTCAGCACTTCAGACGGAAAGCTTCGTCCGGAAGATATCAAACCGCATCTTCATGGTTTTGGCTTCGAGCACCATGCCCAGCCCGGAGTTATCAGCATTACGCAGGCCACCGAATTGGGAACCGTTTACCGGAAAGAAGAAATTCAGGCTTTGGCTGATTTAGCGCACGGGCATGGTATGTACCTCCACATGGATGGTGCCCGTTTGGCCAATGCGGCTGTAGCGCTTGATATGAACTTTCGCGAATTCACCCGCGATGCAGGAGTCGATATTCTTTCCTTCGGAGGTACCAAAAATGGTATGATGATAGGGGAAGCGGTTGTTTCCTTCAAACCGGAACTGGCTACTTTCACGAAATATTTTCGCAAACAGGCTGCACAGTTAAGTTCTAAAATGCGCTTCATTAGTACCCAATTTATTCCTTACCTGGGCGACGGATTGTGGAAGAAAAATGCAACGCATGCCAACCGTATGGCCCGGTTACTGGAAGAAGAAATTCGATCCATCGAAGGAGTTGAAATTACCCAGCCAGTAGATGCAAACGGCGTATTTGCTATCATTCCAGGCGAATTAATCCTTGAATTACAAAAAGAGTTTTTCTTTTATACCTGGGACGAGCAGCGCAATGAAGTACGCTGGATGACCTCGTTCGATACGACGGAAGAAGACATTCACACGTTCGGAAACCTGCTTCGGCAAAAAATGAAAAAATGAGCGTATTCCGGTATATTCCGGGCAATCACTACACCGAAGAGCAAAAGCAACTGGATAAACGGATTTTCAGGCATAGCCTGTTCTTTCCCACTTTTCTGATTGTTCTGCTTTGGCTAATCAGGTTATTTGAAACAGAGTTTCACCTCGACCTGGCACCGGGAGGGATCTATCCCCTGCATGTGAAAGGATTGCCCGGAATCATTACCGCGCCATTGGTCCACGGTAGCTTCAGCCACCTGATGGCCAATACTGTTCCACTTTTCTTATTAACCCTTGCCCTGTTATTTTTCTACCGGGAATTAGCCTACCGCATCTTTTTCCTCATCTGGATCTTATCGGGAATATTCGTTTGGCTGGGAGCACGGGAAGCCTGGCATATTGGGGCCAGCGGGGTTATTTACGGTTTGGCCGCCTTTCTCTTTATGAGCGGTATTGTTCGCAACAATGTTCGTTTGCTCACCATATCAATCATTGTAGTTTTCCTATATGGAGGTCTGTTTTGGGGAATCTTTCCCATGAAACCCGAAATTTCATGGGAAGGGCATTTATGGGGAGGTGTTTCGGGTATTGTGCTGGCTGTTGTTTACCGGAAAAAAGGACCTCCTGCGGAAGAACATCCATGGGATGAAGAAGATGAGGAGGATGAAGCGTCTTCTACCGAAGAAAAAGCCATTGAAACCTTCCCGGTATCCGACTCCGGGAAAACAAAACTATCCGATTCATCACAAAGCTTTCCCGATGATGGAAAGTCATCCTGAACCGTCAGATTTACAGCCAATATCAATAAATCATAAATAAAGACAGGAACGTTCACCGAATTGGTCTGTACATCCAATAAATATTGTATTTTTGCCGTCGTAACGTATTGTAACAGGAATCAATTAATAAAAAGAAAGTTCTTGCCCGATTATGATTAGCCGTAGGATCATCCGCACCAAGGTATTGCAGATTCTGTATGCCCACTTTACCACAACAGGGAAAACCATTAACCAGTCAGAATCAGAACTAAACTTCAGCATCCGCAAAACATACGACCTCTATCACTTATTGTTTGCTTTGCTTATTGAAATTCGTGATTTAGCCAAAGAACGACAGACAGCCGGAAAACATAAAAATATTCCATCTTGGGACGATCTTCACCCCAACACACGTTTTGTCGATAATCACATTATTAACCGGCTGAAAGAAAATGAAGCACTGAACAGCTACATTGAGCAAAATAAAATTAGCTGGAAGGAAAATCCGGAACTAATCCGGAAGCTTTACCGCGAATTGGTTGAATCAAAATTTTACCAGCAATACCTTTTGGCTGAATCGAATAGTATTCAATCTGACCAGAAGCTTTGCGAACGTTTCTTCATTGAAATGGTACTGAACAACGATCTTTTCGAAAGCGAACTGGAAGAACAAAGCATTTACTGGAACGACGACCTGGATTTTGTTGTCAGTATGGTCATAAAAACCATCAAAAAAGTAAAACAGGATCCGTCTCCAAACCTTCGCTTGCTTTCACTTTACAAGGACGATGAAGATCGCGATTACACCATTAAATTGTTCAGGAAAACGATTCTGAAACACGAGGAAAATCACAAAATCATCGAGTTGTACACCAAAAACTGGGATGTGGAACGTGTTGCGCTGATGGACGTACTCATACTGGAGATGGCCATTACCGAATTAACCGATTTCCCATCCATTCCGATTAAAGTAACGCTGAACGAATACATCGAACTTTCGAAATATTACAGTACGAAGCGTAGTTCCACCTTTATTAATGGAGTACTCGATCGGATAAGCAAGGATTTTCAGGAAGATGGCCGTGTTGTAAAAGCCGGCCGCGGACTGTTGGATGGAAAATAAGTAAGATGAGCCGGTTTACTGCCTTCGTATTTATAGCTACGGCATTATTTTTGGCTGGATGTAACACTCAAACCAGCCAGGACCAGAAGAAGAAAAATCCGAGCGACACAGCAGCGATAAAACAAAAGGTAGCAGCCAAATTTGAGTTTCGCGACGAAATCCATAATTTTGGTGCCCTGAAGGCAGGAGAAGTTGTCTCCTACTCTTTTCGTTTCGAAAATACAGGTGGTGAGCCGCTTACCATCTCGCATATAAAAAACGAGTGTGGATGTTTGGAAATTTTATATCCGAAAAAACCGGTTCAACCGGGAGAAAAATCCACAATTGAAGTTATCTTTACCACCGATGGAGAATGGGGAAACGAATTCAAAACCATTGAAATTAATACCCGCAAGGGTTTAAAAAAGAATATTGCCGTTACTGCGCGCATACAGAATGCGCAATTTGAAAAACTGATAAATAAAAAATGATGAACAATTTACTCTTTGTTATTGCACAAACAAAAACCAACCCATTAATGACCTTTCTTCCCTTGGTACTGATTATGGTCGTATTCTATTTTTTCATGATCAGACCTCAGATGAAACGTCAGAAAGAACTGCAAAAATTTCGCTCAGCACTGCAAAAAGGCGATAAAGTAGTAACTACCGGCGGATTATATGGTCGGATTGTTGAAATAAAAGACAGTATCATTTTTCTCGAAATTGCCCCCAATGTGAAGGTAAAAGTAGATAAAAGTGTTGTACTGAAAGACATCAGCGACGCACCGCAGCAAAAATGATTAAAGGCTGGTCCTTCCAGCCTTTTTTAAAAATTTAGTTGGCCGTGATTAGGGAAATACGAACAAGGGTATATAAAATCAGGAGATTCTTCCGTGACGAACACCCATTTCGCCGGGACGGTAAATTGTTTATATTTCTCATCTGCTTTATAATTTCTTCTTTCTTCTGGACGTTAAACAACCTTAGTAAAAATTATACGGCCCGAATTTTTTTCCCGGTAAAGTATATCGATCTTCCTACCGATCAGAAGTTATCGCAACCATTGCCGCAGAAACTCGAGTGCACAGTGAGCGCCTATGGTTTCACACTCTTGCGTCACAAGCTCAAATTATCATTCTCGCCCATTTTAATCAATGTGAGCGAACTGAAAACCAGGCATAAAGTTTCAAAAAACAACCACTTCGGTTTTTCAGCATCAACCGAGGCAAACCGTAGTATGATAGTAAACCAGATCAGCAACGAAATACAGGTGTTGAACATTTACCCGGACAGTCTCTACTTTAATTTCAACCCAATTGTTCAACGGAAATTTCCGGTCAAGCCGAAAGTGAATGTCACCCTGCTCAATCAGTACATGTTGAAACAATCCCCCTATACCACACCAGATTCAGTCATGGTAAAAGGGCCGGAGGATGTTTTGGATACGCTGAAGTTCATCTCTACAAGAGGACAGAAATATAAAGACCTGTCACATAGCGTACAACGCAATGTATCGTTAACCGGGGATGATAAGCTGCAGTTCACTCCACGGCGCGTAGTGCTGAATATACCGGTTGAGCAGATAACGGAAGGCACCCGTGAAATTCCACTTGTCATTAAGGATGTTCCTGACAGCATAGAATTGAAGGCGTTCCCTTCTTCAATCAAAGTGTCGTATAAAGTTGGCCTTAGTCAGTACGATCAAGTCAACGCTGCCAGTTTTCATCCTTCCATCGATTATGACAGCATCAGTGCTTCGCGTCAAAAACTTCCGGTGACGATGGAAAAATATCCGCAAAACGTTATCTCGTACGATTATTATCCGAAGGAAGTAGAATTTATTCTGGAAAAGAAAAACAGTAATCAATGAAGCAAATCGGAATAACCGGAGGGATTGGCAGCGGGAAGTCCAGCATATGCAATGCCTTCCAATTATTGGGAGCGCCTGTTTATGAAGCTGATGCGGAAGCGAAAAAACTACAAGACGAAAACCAGGAAATCAAACGAGGACTAATCGCCTTGTTCGGCCCCTCTATCTATTTCGGAAACGGAAAACTTAATCGAAAAAAACTAGCCGGCTTTATCTTTTCTGAAAAATCATCGCTAAACAAAGTGAACCAACTGGTTCATCCCGTGGTCCATGCCCATTATAAGCACTGGCTCACCGTAAACAGTCACGTTCCGTACATTATTTACGAAGCAGCCATTTTGTTTGAAAGTGGCTTTTACAAAGATATGGATGAAGTTATTTTGGTAACTGCACCCGAGGAGATGCGCATTGCCCGGGTGGTTAACCGCGATAAACTAACGCCCGAAGAAGTAAAAAGCAGGGTGCGTAATCAATGGCCGGAAGATGAAAAGAGGAAGCTGGCCGACTATATTATTGAAAATGATAACTCCAGCCTGGTGATACCTCAGGTTATTGAATTAGATAAAATTTTTAGAAACAATGGGAAAATTCGCTAAATGGATTGGCGGTGGCCTGGGATGGAGTGTCCTCGGCCCTATCGGGGGATTAATCGGTTTTATTATTGGTTCGGTAATCGACAGTGCCGAGGTGAATGTTAATCAGTACCAACACCCGTACAACGGGACACAAAGCCAAAGACCCACAACCCAGGGCGACTACATAGTTAGCCTGCTCATTTTGGTGGCCGCTGTTTTGAAAGCCGACGGGAAAGTACTTCGCTCAGAACTGGATTACGTGAAAAGCTTCTTTAAGCAAAACTTTGGCGTTGATACAGCTGCCGAAGCAGTAAAATCACTGAAAGGCTTACTTGAACAAGATATACCTGTAGCCGAAGTTTGTCACCAAATCAAACGCTACATGGACTATCCCTCCCGCCTGCAACTGATTCATTTTCTGTTTGGTATAGCAGCTGTCGACCGGGATATTGATCCACGGGAAAAAGTACTGGTCAAAAACATCGCGTACTTTTTAGGCATATCCGATGCCGACTACGGTTCCATCGAATCGATGTTTGTTCCCAGTACCGATTGGGCTTACCAGGTCCTGGAGATACCTTCAACAGCCACCGAGCAGGAAATAAAGAAAGCCTACCGCAAAATGGCCGTAAAGTATCACCCCGATAAAGTTAGCTACCTCGGAGAAGATGTACAGAAAGCCGCAAAAGAGAAATTTCAAAAAGTTAATGAAGCCTATGAGGCTATCCGGCAGGAAAGAAAAATAATTTAGGATTAGTTAGGCTACCGGTCATTACCTTATGGAAATAAAATATTGCAAGAATAGAAAACAGCCGCTGAAATTCAGCGGCTGTTTTCTATTCTTGCAACCGCCTGCTAGCTTGACGCCAAATCTTCGAACTCTACGTCAGAATACTCTTTGAGCACATCCTTTTCCTCTTCTTTCCGAGGTTCGTAAGGCTGACGTTCGTGAATGTAATCGATAATTTCAGCAAGTCCGTCCGAAAATTTATCAAAATCCTCTTTATACAGGAAGATTTTGTGTTTCTCGAAATGGTACTTGCCATCTTGATCAAATTTCTTCTTGCTCTCGGTAATAGTAAGATAATACTCATCCTTCCGAGTCATTTTAACATCAAAGAAATACGTTCTTTTTCCAGCTCTTACAGCTTTCGAATAAACCTCTTCACGGAACCGCTTCTCGCCATTATTTTGATTATCAGCTCCATCCTTTTTATCAATACCTACCATATTCGAAAATTTTAATTTTCTGTGTATTGTTCGAATCTTTTCAAAATTATAAAAAAGAATTAAAAAAGATTAAAATACAACCTCTTATGTGTCGGACATAATAGGTTGTAAAACAGAAAATCGAATATTTATAACGAATATGGATAACAAAGGCTAATTATTCTTTGCCTGCTGGTAATATTTTAATGCTTCAGGCAGGTCTTGTTTAATCTGTGCAATTCGATGCGAATCGACCGGGTGTGTACTCAGAAATTCGGGCATTCCACTTCCTCCACCATTAGCCGCCATTCGTTGCCAGAAATCGACAGCTCCATGCGGATCATAACCCGCCATTGCCATAAACATTAGTCCCATTTTATCCGCTTCCAGTTCATGGCTTCTCGAATAAGGAAGGATAGCTCCCACCTGAGCGCCTAAGCCGTATGCCGTCATATAAATTTGTTTGGTTTGCTCCGGCTTCTGGTCAACGGCTGCCGATAATCCCACTCCCCCCAATTGGACTAACATTTCCTGACTCATCCGCTCGTTACCATGACGGGCAATGGCGTGGGCAATTTCATGTCCCATGACAACAGCCAGTCCATTTTCGTTTTTGGTAATAGGTAAAATCCCGGTGTAGACTACGACTTTTCCACCAGGCATACACCAGGCATTCGCAACTGAATCTTTCACCAGGTTAAATTCCCAGTTAAAATCTTTTACCCGGTCACTCAAACCATTATCATTCAGATACTGGTCAACGGCAGCAGCTATTCGCTTTCCAACGCGCTTCACCATATCAGTTTGTGCTTGATTACCTGACAATTGATTACTTTTCAGGAAGTCGCCGTATTGAGTTAAACTCATGGATAACATTTCCGATTCAGGAATCAGGTTCAATTGTTGCCTTCCGGTTAACGGGACAGTTGCGCAGGCTGTAAACAACAGAAGGGAGAAAATCCAGGATAACTTAACGTGACGCCGGCTAATCTTCATTGGTATCATTTTCATACTTTGGTTTATATTAAGCAGTGAATACTTTTCAAAAAAGAAACATTTTCAATTCCATTTCGGTTCAAGTATAACGTTCTGAAACTCCGAAAAGAATAAAAAAAAAGCTGCCTCAAGAAACCGTTCATCAATTGTTTATTTCGATGTCAGAAACATCTTACGAATAAATTTCTTTTTTCGCCGCCAACAAAGTATTTTTCAATAGTGAGACACGGGTCATCGGACCAACACCACCGGGAACAGGTGTGATGTAAGAAGATTTTTCAGCTGCTTCGTCAAACGCAACATCACCTTTGAGTTTAAAACCTGATTTGGTCTTATCAGATTTTACCCGGGTGGTACCAACGTCAATAACCACAGCACCCTCTTTCACCATGTCGCCTTTAATAAATTCGGGAACCCCCAGCGCCGCAATTAGGATATCAGCGCTGGCGCACAATTCCTTCAGATTTTTCGTCCGGCTATGCGCAACAGTAACTGTGGCATTTAGCGCTTTTTGCGACATCAGTATACTCAACGGGCGACCGACAATATTGCTTCTTCCAACGACCACACAATTCTTTCCTGACGTTTCAATATTGTACCGCTTCAGCAAATCAACAATACCATCAGGCGTAGCCGAAACAAAGCAAGGCAGGCCAATCACCATGCGTCCAACGTTAATCGGATGGAATCCATCAACATCCTTTTTCGGATTGATGGCTTCAATAATTTTTTGTTCGGAAATGTGTTTGGGTAACGGCAACTGAACGATAAATCCGTCCACGTCATCATCGTTATTTAACTCATCCACTTTTGCCAACAGCTCCTCCTCTGTCACGTCGTCTTCAAAACGAACCAGGCTCGATTTAAATCCAACCTCGGCACAATCTTTCATTTTAAAGGCTACGTACGATTCGCTTCCACCGTCGTGACCAACCAACACTGCCGCCAGGTGAGGGGCTTTTTTCCCACTGCTTGTCAGCGCCTTTACTTCTTCAGCAATTTCGGCTTTCAGTTCAGCCGATGTCTTTTTTCCGTCCAGTAAAATCATTGAAGATATTTTATTGATTGATTGAGCTTATCTTCTTCCGCGTTGTGCCTTCGAAGCCATTTTGCGCGCATTTCCTCCCTGCGAAACCATCTTCATCATTTTCCGGGTTTCCCCGAATTGTTTAATCAAGCGGTTTACTTCCTGAATATCGGTTCCTGAACCACTGGCAATACGCTTACGACGTGAACCGTCAATCAGGGCCGGAGTATCGCGTTCGTCTGGTGTCATGGAGTAAATAATCGCTTCGATGTGCTTGAATGCGTCATCCTCTAAATCAATATTATTCAAAGCTTTCCGCATTCCGGGAATCATTGCGGCCAGATCTTTCAGGTTACCCATCTTCTTGATTTGCTGAATCTGTGTCAGAAAATCGTTGAAGTTAAACTGGTTCTTCGCCAGTTTCTTCTGTAAACTACGGGCTTCCTCTTCGTCGAATTGCTCCTGGGCGCGCTCCACCAGCGAAACAATGTCTCCCATACCCAGGATCCTGTCGGACATACGGCTTGGGTGAAAAACGTCGATGGCATCCATTTTTTCACCGGTACCCACAAACTTAATGGGCTTGTTCACTACCGCCCGAATAGAAAGCGCTGCACCACCGCGGGTATCACCGTCGAGTTTCGTCAGAATAACGCCATCGAAATTAAGCCGGTCGTTAAACTCTTTGGCCGTATTTACAGCGTCCTGTCCGGTCATTGAATCAACCACGAAAAGTGTTTCGTCTGGCTCAACAGCCTTTTTAATAGCTTCGATTTCCTGCATCATTTGCTCATCGATAGCCAGACGACCGGCGGTATCGATAATCACCACGTCATTGCCTTCAGCTTTCGCTTTCTTAATTGCATTCCGGGCAATCTTAACCGGGTCTTTATTGTCTTCTTCGGTGTAAACCGAAACGCCAATCGATTCGCCGACAACCTTCAGTTGTTCAATTGCAGCAGGACGATAAACGTCACAGGCAACCAACAGCGGATTTTTATTTTGCTTTGATTTTAAACGGTTGGCCAGTTTTCCTGAAAAAGTAGTTTTACCAGAACCCTGCAAACCAGACATCAGGATAACCGAGGTAGATTTCTTCAATGAGATATCAACCGTTTCGCCTCCCATCAGTTCAGCCAGTTCATCGTGAACAATCTTCACCATCATCTGCCCCGGCTTCACCGATTCAAGCACTTTTTGCCCGATGGCCTTATCTTTCACTCGATTAGTGAAGTCCTTGGCAATTTTAAAGTTCACATCGGCGTCGAGTAATGCGCGACGAACATCTTTTAATGTTTCGGCAACATTTATTTCGGTAATCTGCCCCTGACCTTTGAGCAGTTTAAACGATTTCTCTAACCTGTCGGTAAGATTTTCAAACATTTGTATTCCCGTTATTTTTGAGTGTGTACAAAGATAATGAATTGGCAGAATTAGGAAAATATAAAATCAGTCAAATGAATACATCGATAGTCCGAAAAACACCTCTATCATCGGTACAGCCAAACTAACCGGAAAAACCGAACCAGGCTGATCCATCAGAGTAATTGAAATACTGTAATGATAAAAAAAAGATCAAAACAACTTGTCTATGGTTTCGATTACATCTTCAGCTTTAAAAGGCTTACTTAAGTAACCATCCATGCCGATACTCAAACATAAATCGACATCCTCCTGCAAAGCATTGGCTGTCATGGCCACAATTTTTATCGGCTTACCTTTTTCCTCTTCTTCCTTTTTGCGAATCATTTTTGTTACCTCATAGCCGTTAAGCAGAGGCATTTGTATATCCATCATAATGAGATCGTACTTGTTATCGCGGTACATCTGCCATGCCTCTTCGCCATCTTTTGCCAAATCGATGGAACCGGAAACACATTTAAGCGTTAACATGGCAACTTTCTGATTAATCACATTATCTTCCGCGACCAGCACTCTCAGATTTCTTTTCTTTCGGTTAACCCCTGCATTTTTTTTATGTCCGGAGTGTAAATATGATTCAGGTAACTCTTTTCCGGTCACCTTAGCCATAATATTCAACAGCTGCCCGAGTTTAACCGGCTTATTTAAATAGTACTCAAAACCAGCGCTACGCACCTGCCCTCGGGAAAGGATATCAGAAATGGAAGATAACAGTATCATTTTGGTGGAAGCAATCGCCGGATCCTTTTTCACGCGACTGGCAAAATCGAGTCCATCCATTTCGGCCATCTGGAAATCAACCAGGGCTATATCATAAGGTTTCCCTTCAGAAGCAGCTTTTCTCAATTTCTTCAACGCCTGCATCCCACTGGAAGCTTCATCCGATGAACAATCCCAGGTTTCAAGATATTTTGAAAAGATTAACCGGTTGGTACGATTATCATCAACTATCAAAACCTTCACATTTTCCAGCTCAATAACTTTTTTCGGCCGATCAGGTTCTCGTTCAGCAGATGCCTTTTCGAAACGGGCAGTAAACCAGAACAAAGACCCCTGGTTGGCTTTGCTTTCCAGGCCAATCTCTCCGCCCATCTGCTCAGACAATCGCTTCGAAATAGCTAATCCCAGGCCAGTTCCGCCATACTTACGGGTTGTTGATGAATCGACCTGCGTAAAGGATTCAAACACCTTTTCCTGTGCCTCTTTAGAAATTCCTATTCCGGTATCTTTTACCTTAAAAAGCACTTCAACCTTTGAGTCAATCCCTTTCAGTTCAGCTGAAATGAATACTTCACCGCTATTGGTAAATTTGATTGCGTTATTGGCGAGATTAATAAGTACCTGCCTTAACCGAACAGGATCGCCCATTACCGTACCGGGAATGGCTGCGTCAATATAGGTTACCAGGCCAAGGCCTTTAACATTGGATTTAACAATCAATATATCAGCTACATCCTCCACTATTTCACGAATATTGATGGGAGTCGATTCCATCTCCATCCGTCCGGACTCAATCTTGGAGAAATCAAGAATGTCGTTAATAATAGACAACAGGTTATTTCCCGATTTGGTGATCACATCAAGATACTCCTTTTGCTCTTCATTCAGTTTTGTCTTCCCCAAAATATCAGCCATCCCAATAACGCCATTCATCGGTGTCCTGATTTCGTGCGACATATTTGCCAGGAACAGGCTTTTTGCCCGGTTGGCCTCCTCTGCTTTCTCTTTAGCCATTTCCAGATGTTTCCGGGCCTCAACCTCCATCGTATTATCCCTCGAAATTCCTACCAAACCGATGATTTTCCCATCGTTGTCCTGAATAGGCATTTTGGTAGCCGACATCCAACGGAAGGTTCCATCTCTGTTACTTAGTTTTTCCATTTTATTAACAACCGGTTTGCCCGATTTAAACAACTCGGCCTCATCATTATATGCACCGGTGGCTTCTTCTTTCGAAAAGAAATCAAAATCGGTTTTTCCGATAGCCTCTTCAGAAGACTTCAACCCTAACTTTTCGTATTGGGCACGATTAATCCTGATAAAACGCGACTGAGCATCTTTAAAATAAATCGAATCGGGGAAGCTGTCCATTAAAATTTGCAGGAACTGCATTTCTTGTTCCAACCGTTCCTCGATTTTCTTCCTCTGAGAATAATCGCGCGAAATGCCAACCAAACCAATAATCTGCCCATTCTTCCCCCGAATGGGGATTTTAGTTGTAGTAAAATGCCTCAGTTCACCACATGCATCTACAAATTCCTGAAGTTTATCAACGATTGTTTCGCCCGTATGCATCACATTCATATCGTCCTGATAAGATTGTTGTGCAAATTCCCGATCATGAAAATCAAAATCGGTTTTTCCAATAGCATCTTCCGGTTTTTCCAGCCTCATCAACCGCGCATGCGCTTCGTTAATTCGGGTATACCTGGCTTTTCTATCTTTATAATAAATAATATCCGGACTGTTTTTCAGAAAAGTATCAACCAAATCCTTCTCTTTTTCCAATTCTGCTTCAGCCAACTTCTGGTCAGTAATTTTTTCATACATTCCCAAAATGCCAATGTTTTCCCCTTTCTCATTTCGCATGGGAATTTTACTTTTCCGCAACCATTCGGTTTTCCCGTTTCGGTTTGGGACGGCTTCCACGTAGTTTATTTTGGATTGACCAGTGGCAAGCACTTCCCTGTCTATGGCAATATTACCGGCTGCTTCGTCAGACGAAAACAGGTCAAAATCGGTCAGGCCTGTCACTTGCTCAAGGTTATTTAACCCGCGATCGGCAGCAAACATTTGGTTACAGCCCAAATATTTTAAACGGGTATCTTTCCAAAAAATGGCCGTAGGGATATGCTGAATGACCCAATCAAGATGTTCGCCTGTATGAAGCTCCCTCTTGCAATCACCCATCATCTCTTTGAGAAGAATTCTCAGACTGTTCGGATTAACTTCATCAGAAACGATGGTGACAAACTCGGGAATTTCTGAAAGATCACTGTCCCCGGAATTTTCGATCAATACAACCTTAAACTTGCCCGAAAACACCATATCATGCATGGAGGGCCCTTCCAGCAATTCCGGAAAATCGGCTGTGCCGGTGATGAGAAGATCCGGCTTAATCCGCTGAATATCCTGAAAAAAAGTTGTCACATCATTCAAGAAAACAGCACTGAATCCGGAGCAATCAGAAACAGCATCCAGAATTTTCCCGGAAACGGCAGTATCGATATGATAAATAACAATTCTATCCATAAGCGCAACATGCAAAGTTTGGCAAACAACAACTATAGAATATTCGACATCCCCTTCGTCCAATCTAAAAAGTGAACATTCGCAAATTGTTGCTTAAGTAACGAAAAGATACTGCAATTATTTCACGACAACTCCCCACTTTAAAAACTAATCAGATACGACCGTTTTTCCATATTTATATTTAGCATAAACTAAGTAGGACGTTGCTAGTATGTTAACCAGATAATTAAGCCAAAGCGGCCACTGAAAAGAACCACGTGCCATGTCGCCCTGGGCGATATAGATGAACGTAAACAATACGCCAAAAGCCCACATTAGGAGAAATGGCCAGTTGAAACTGGAAACATCATGTGTGCGCCATGTTTGGATGACCTGGGGAATGACCCCAATACTAAGAATAATGTTTCCAAACCAACCGATAAATTCAAATGGATTCATATGCAAAAATTTTTGGTGCTTAAAGGTAAAAAATTTTCCATCCTCCAGTAATTCCGAAGTTTAAAGCTGCCATTCATCAGCAAAAAGAAACCCCGAATATCCGAAGATAATCGGGGGTTGATGCTATGATTTGCCAATGCCTACATTCGTTCCGGCACCTCAATTCCCAACAGGGAAAAACCATTTTTAATGGTCTGCCCAACAGTTTTGGCCAACACTAACCGGAAGGATCGCACCGTTTCGCCCGGTTCATTCACAATGCTGTAATCATGGTAAAACTGGTTGAACTCCTTCACCAGATCATACACATAGTTTGCAATAAGCGCAGGACTATGGTTATTTCCGGCTTCTTTCACCACAAATGGAAAACGGTTAATCGTCTTAATCAGCTCAATTTCTTTCTCATTGCATGCAATGGATGGTGCCTTTTCAGGGACAGATAGCCGTGAATCAGCCGCTTTTCGAAGCACACTCTGAATACGCGCATAAGTGTATTGAATAAAAGGGCCCGTATTTCCATTGAAGTCGATGGATTCTTCCGGATTGAACAGCATATTTTTGTGTGGATCGACTTTCAGGATAAAATACTTCAGGGCACCAAGGGCCACAATGCGGTAAATATTCTCCTTCTCTTCTTCACAATAACCATCCAGTTTGCCCAACTCTTCGGATACCTTCCGGGCCACGTCAATCATCCCTTCCACCAGGTCATCAGCATCAACAACGGTACCTTCCCGTGATTTCATCTTACCATGGGGAAGTTCGACCATTCCGTAAGAAAAGTGATACAAATCCTTGCCCCATTCATACCCCAGTTTATCGAGTAAAATAGCCAGCACCTGGAAATGGTAATTCTGCTCATTTCCCACCACATAAATCATGTGATTGATATCGTAATCCTCATAACGCATTTTAGCGGTACCAATATCCTGGGTCATGTAAACCGAAGTACCGTCGGAGCGAAGCAGAATTTTTTCGTCAAGTCCTTCACCGGATAAATCGGCCCATACCGAACCGTCTTCGCGGCGATAGAAATATCCCTCGTCCAATCCGCGTATTACTTCGTCACGCCCAATGAGGTAGGTATCCGACTCATAATATATCTTATCAAAGTCAACTCCCAGCATTTTATAGGTTTCATCAAAGCCCTGGTAAACCCAGCCATTCATCCTTTCCCACAATTGCCGTACTTCCGTATCATTGGCTTCCCATTTACGCAACATGTCGCGGGCAGCCAGAATGGACGGCGCATTGTCTTTAGCTTCGTCCTCCGGCATGCCACCGGCAACCAGTTCGGAAATTTCCTTTTTATACAACTGGTCAAACTTTACATAGTACTCACCGACCAGGTGATCACCTTTTTTGCCAGACGAAGCCGGGGTCTCTCCATTACCAAGCGTCTTCCAGGCATACATCGACTTACAGATATGAATTCCCCGATCGTTGACAATGTTGGTCTTCACCACCTTGTTTCCGTTGGCTTTCATAATTTCACTGATAGAAAAGCCAAGTAAATTATTACGGATGTGCCCCAGGTGCAAAGGTTTATTGGTGTTCGGCGAAGAATACTCGATCATCACCAGTTCCGATTCGGCGGTAACCGGGGAAAAACCATACTGCTTGTCTCCTGCCGCTTCGTTTAGCTGATTCATCCAGTAGCTGCCATCGATAACCAGGTTTAAAAAGCCTTTTACGACATTGAATCCGGCAATTTCGCTTACTTGCCCGGTCAGAAAAATTCCCAATTCCTCACCGGTCTGTTCGGGTGATTTTTTCGAGAATCGCAAAAAAGGAAAAACAACAACAGTTTTGTCTCCTTCAAAATCTTTTCGCGTATTCTGAACCTGGACCTGGTCCGGGCCGGCTTTATGATTGTAAAGCTTTTCAATCGCGTCAATAACCTTATCTCTGATGATGATTTCAATATCCATATCCGGGTAATTTGTCAATTCCGTTTTTCGAACCGCAAAGATAGAAAACCACCATGAGATTTCCTTCCGGGAAATGTAACTGATTGCTGCGACCGTCCATAATATGGCCCAAAGTTAAAGTTGGAGGAAAACTACCATCATGAAATTTGTTGTCGCATCAACTGACCGGGGCATCTGTAACCTGTTTTTCATTAATGAAGAGGAAGACGCCACAGCAATAATAAAGGAAGAATGGCCTTCCGCCAGGCTAGTTGAAAAGGAACACCAGCTGCACCGGAATGTGAATTCTTCCTTCAACCAAGGAAAACCGAATAGTCCCATTGCTCTCCGACTAAAAGGAACCCCGTTTCAATTGAAAGTATGGCAGGCTTTGCTCCAAATTCCCGAAGGCACTTTGACCAGTTATGGTGCAACCGCCACACATCTCGATGCTCCGTCAGCTCAAAGAGCAGTTGGAACGGCCATTGGAAAAAATCCGGTGGGATACCTCATTCCCTGCCACCGGGTAATCAAGAGGTTGGGTAAAACAGGAGGTTATCGCTGGGATCCGGTTCGCAAACAAGCGATAATTGGACGGGAAGCAGCACAAACCAATCAGGATTCCGAAACTCAAACAACACTTTTCTGAGATAACGATCGTTTTTTTATTCTTATTTAGATTAAAACCACATAAAATTAAATTCTTTATAATAATAATAATATTTACAACGAACAGCTATAAACACACAAATACAACCAATCACACTGCTTTTTTCTTCTTTTCTGAATTATCATTGTTAATTATGATACTCCGGATGCTGAGACTATGTGACCTTAATACTTGATTCTTATTCTTATTCAATATAAATTGAGGCATTTTTCGAAATCCAAACATTATTAAAATAAAATTACATGGTACCAAAAATTCATTCCTTAGGAGGTTACATTCACGAATGTCAAAAAGGAATAGCCAATCCCGAAGCATTTTGGAATCAGGTTGCCGAGTCGTTTTTCTGGAGAAAACGCTGGGATAAAACCGTTGAATGGGATTTCAAGAAACCTGAAATCAAATGGTTCATCAATGGAAAGCTCAACATTACCGAGAACATCTTTGAGAAAAACCTGTACACGCACGCCAACTTGCCTGCTATTATCTGGGAACCTAACAATCCGGACGAAGACAACCGCGTACTGACCTACAAGGAATTATTGGCAGAAGTAAACATGTTTGCGAACGCCCTGAAACGGCTTGGCATACGTAAAGGCGATCGCGTAGCGTTGTATATGCCAATGGTTCCGGAACTGGCAGTCGGAATGCTGGCATGTGCCCGTATTGGCGCCATACATTCGATAGTCTTTGCCGGCTTCTCGGCTCAATCGCTGGCCAACCGGATAAATGACGCCAAAGCCACCGTATTGTTGACAGCTGATGGCGGATACCGGGGTTCCAAAATCACACCGTTGAAGGATATTGCAGATGATGCATTGAAGAGCTGTCCTACGATAAAAAATTCAGTAGTATTAAAACGAACCGGTTCATCCGTTAACATGAAAGAAGGCCGTGATATCTGGTGGCATGATGCCATTCATGGTGAGCCTGCACACTGCGAGCCCGAAGAAATGGATTCCGAAGATGAACTATTCATATTATACACTTCCGGTTCTACCGGTAAACCAAAAGGAATTGTTCACACCACCGGTGGATACATGACCTATACAGCCTATACCTTTAAAAATGTATTCCAATACGATGTCGGCGACGTCTATTTCTGTACCGCTGACATCGGCTGGATTACCGGGCATTCCTACATTGTTTACGGGCCATTATTAAATGGTGCACAAACACTCATGTTCGAAGGAGTTCCCTCCTGGCCCGATGCCGGTCGTTTCTGGGACATTGTAGCTAAATATAAGGTGAATCAATTCTATACTGCACCAACGGCTATTCGTGCTTTATTGGCCAAAGGCTCTGAGTTCATTGATGGTAAAAAGATTGACTCGCTGAAGGTTTTGGGAACAGTTGGTGAGCCCATCAACGAAGAAGCCTGGCACTGGTACCACGATCATATTGGGAAAAACCGTTGTCCCATTGTCGATACCTGGTGGCAAACTGAAACCGGTGGTATCATGATTAGTCCAATTGCCGGCGTTACTCCAACGAAACCTTCTTTTGCCACCATGCCACTGCCGGGAGTGCAACCGGTTGTTGTCGATAATAGTGGAAAAGAACTGGTAGGAAACAGCGTGGAAGGGAATCTCTGTATCAAATATCCCTGGCCAGGAATGCTTCGTACCATTTGGGGCGATCACAAACGTATGAAAGATACCTATTTCTCGCGTTTCGAAAATATGTACTTCACCGGCGACGGTGTGAAACGTGACGAGGATGGATACTATCGTATCCTTGGTCGTGTAGACGATGTAATCAACGTTTCGGGACACCGGCTGGGAACAGCAGAGATTGAAAATGCCATCAACGAGCACCCGCTGGTCAACGAATCAGCAGTGGTAGGTTATCCCCATGCCATCAAAGGACAAGGAGTCTATGCTTTTGTCGTTTGTGGTGAATTATCGACAGGAGGCGAAGATGGTATCCGTAATTCGATTATGAAAGGTGTCAATAAGATCATCGGTCCAATCGCCAAACCCGACATTATCCAGTTAGTTCCGGGCTTACCCAAAACCCGGTCCGGCAAAATTATGCGAAGAATATTACGGAAAATTGCGGAAGGTGATGCTACCAACCTTGGTGATATCACCACGCTACTCGACGAGGAAGTGGTTGATCAAATTATCGACGGCGCATTAGTTGATGTAAAACGATAATCTGGTACAAATAATAAAAAAAAAGCCGGAGTTGAAAACAGATCCGGCTTTTTTTTAGTCTTATGCATCCTGATACAAATCATTCCCGCTGCAGCGGAACAAATTGAACTGTCGCCAGATTTTTTCGTTTAACCCGGCCATTTCGTTTGGTCAGCAATACCAATTGTTGAAAGCTTCCGGGCTGCCCAACCGGCATGATCAACCGGCCATTTTCGGCCAACTGATCAATTAACGGGCGGGGAATATGATCGCCGGCAGCCGTGACCAGAATGATATCGAAAGGCGCATGTTCGGGCCAACCACGGTAACCATCACCTCGTTTCGTTACCACATTATCGTAATGAAGACCGGAAAGTACTTTAGCGGCATGCAGGGCTAAGCCGGGGATCAATTCGATGGTGTAAACCGAATCGACAATTTCGGCGAGAACAGCAGCCTGATAACCGGATCCTGTTCCAATTTCCAACGCCTTTTCCCCCTTCGAAGGTTTTGTTTTTTCGGTCATTAAGGCCACAATATAAGGTTGCGAAATGGTCTGTCCATAGCCTATCGAAAGCCGGGAATCTCTATACGCCTGATCACGGTACGCGTCCGGAACAAAATCCTGACGGGGAACTTTGCGCATAGCCTTAATCGTTGGGCCATCATCGATGCCCCGGGCAATGATTTGCTTTTTTACCATTTCCATGCGCTTGGCCTCAAAATCTTCCTGTGCACACGCCAACAACGGGAATAAAAATATAAGTAGTAGTACGGTTATTAGCTTCATTAGATTTCATTTTGCGTTAATGTACGGAATTCATCTCAAAAAAATACAGACAAACAGTTGGGAATTGTCATTCTTCATTAACTTAACAAACCATAATTTTAAATCGACAAACGTGAAAACAATTGGACTATTCGGTGGAACCGGCTGGGTTTCCACCCTGGAATATTATCGTTACCTGAATCAAGGGACAAATGAGCGACTCGGTGGACTGAGTTCTGCACGCATTTTTCTGCACTCAGTCAATTTTGCCGAATTAAATGAACTAAAAAAACAAGGCCCACGGGAAGTGTATGCATACATCAAAACAAACCTGCTGAGACTTATTGATGCAGGAGCTGACTTTGTGATACTCGGCGCCAACACGCTGCACCTGCATGCTGATAAACTCATGACTGAGCTTCCGGTTCCCCTGCTCCACATCGCGGATGCTACAGCGGAAGCCATTAACGCAAAAGGTTTCCAGAAAGTCGGACTTTTAGGCACCATGCTAACGATGGAAAAGGATTTTTACAAAAAGCGCCTGTCCAAACATGGTATTGAAGTGCTGGTCCCGGAGAAAGAAGATCGTGAATTTATCGACCATGTCATCTGGCACGAACTCGAAAAAGAGATATTCAGCGCCACATCGAAAAGTCGTTTCCTGGAAATCATGAACCAACTGGCCGACAAAGGCGCTGAAGGAATGATTCTCGGATGCACCGAAATTCCATTACTCATCCATCCGGAAGATACCCGCCTGGAGCTATTTGACACACTGAAAATACATGCAGAAGCCACCGTGGAATTTGCCTTGAAAGATTAGCTTGTCCATCCAATTTTTCGGTGAATTCTTCGTGGTATTTACCTGAAAATAGAAAAGCGGAATGCACATTGACATTGAACCGAAATACACGGAGCAAATCAAACCCGCAGCTGTCCCACAGCAAACAGCTTTCTGGGCCAGGGTGAAAGAAAACCTGGGATACGAAACGCGCGCCTTCGACATCAAAGTCCCAAAATCAGACATAAAAATTAATGAACCCGCCGCAAACCACACAAACCCGGTAACCGACGATCTGCTGGTGGTTATGCAGCAGGTGGGAGCCGATTATCAGGTTGCCTACATTCCATATGGTCCGCTTCTCAATCCGGATGAGGATTTTCGCGGATTATACCTCGAAGAACTATCCGAAAGCATTCGTCCGTTTCTTCCGTCGAATACCATCCTAATCCGTTACGACTTGATTTGGGAATCGCCGTGGGCGAAAGACGAAAACCGGTTCAATGACCGGGATGACTGGTTGGGGCCTCCGGAACCACACTACCAGGAAATGCGCATCAACTTCAATACCCAAAACTGGAACCTGCGCAAGGCTCCTTCCGATTTGCTCCCCTCCCATACCATCTTTTTGGATTTGAGCCACAATCACGATATGTTGCTTCAGCGAATGAAACCCAAAACACGGTACAACATCCGCTTGTCGAAACGCAAAGGGGTCGAAGTAAAGGAGGTCAGCTTCGGTGATTTACCTGTATGGTACGAACTTTATAAACAAACCGCCATCCGTAACGGCATCGTACTCGACGATATCAATTATTTCCGCACCGTGCTGGAAACAGAGGCTTCCAATACCGCTTCGCCTGCCGATGTGCACATGCTTCTGGCCGAATCAGGGGGAATACCGTTAGCCGGAATGTTTCTGGTGGTAACCGGTAAACGAGCGACTTATCTGTACGGAGCATCCTCGTCACAGAACCGGGACAAGATGGCTACCTACGCGTTACAATGGGAAGCCATTAAAATTGCCCGTCAAAAAGGTTGCACCGAATACGACATGTTTGGTGTATCGCCCACTCCCGGACCATCGCATCCCATGTACGGACTTTACCGCTTTAAAACCGGATTTGGCGGGGAATTGTATCACCGGATGGGATGTTGGGATTACCCGTTAAACGAAGGGCAATACAAGTTATTTATGATGGCCGAGCGGAATAGCCAGGGATATCATCTTCGTTAATTTACAGATGGATATAACATCCCACACCAACTTTTAACATATTAAATAAAAAATATGGGGTTTGCGTTGGCTAGACCGGAAAACAAACCCACAATTTTTTCCTATTTTTAGCCCGAAACGTAAATTAACGGCTTGCCTTTACCGGCAAAAAACAGGTGATTATAAACTGAATAACGAACGAATAAGTAACAAGTCGCAAAAATGAGAAAATGGCGTGTTGAAGATTCTGCCGAACTGTACAACATTAATGGCTGGGGAATAAATTTTTTTTCGATTAACGAGAAGGGACATGTTGTCGTAACGCCCAAAAAAAACAGCGTTCAGGTTGACTTGAAGGAGTTAGTTGATGAACTTCAGCTTCGCGATGTTTCCGCTCCCATGCTGATACGTTTTCCTGATATATTAGATAGCCGGATTGAAAAAATGGAAAGTTGCTTTAAAATAGCAGCTGAGGAATACGGATATAAAGCACAGAATTTTACCGTCTACCCCATCAAGGTAAATCAAATGCGGCCTGTTGTTCAGGAGATTGTCAGTCATGGTAAGAAATTCAATATCGGTCTGGAAGCCGGCTCCAAACCAGAATTACACGCCGTTATTGGTGTGAACACCGATAATGATTCTCTTATTATTTGCAACGGATACAAAGACGAAGATTACATCGAGCTGGCGTTGTTGGCGCAGAAAATGGGGCGCCGGATTTTCCTGGTGGTAGAAAAACTGAACGAACTGAAACTGATTACGCGCATTGCCAGGCGTTTGAAGATTCGGCCCAACATTGGAATCCGTATCAAACTGGCCAGCTCCGGCAGTGGAAAATGGGAAGATTCAGGCGGGGATGTCAGCAAATTTGGTCTTACTTCCAGCGAATTGCTCGTTGCCATGGATTTCCTGGAGGAGAACAAGATGCAGGATTGCCTGAAGCTGGTACACTTCCATATTGGCAGTCAGGTTAATAAAATTCGCCGCATTAAAATTGCCTTGCGCGAAGCCGCACAGTTTTACGTACACCTCCACCTCAATGGCTTCCCGGTTCAATTTGTCGACATTGGCGGCGGTCTGGGTATCGATTACGACGGGACCCGCTCGGCTAACAGCGAAAGCAGCGTGAACTACAGCATCCAGGAGTATGTAAACGATGCTACTTCTTCGATGGTGGATGCCAGCAACCAACACGATATCCCACATCCCAATATCATCACCGAATCGGGACGGTCACTGGCTGCTCATCACTCGGTACTCATTTTCGAGGTACTCGAATCGGCAACTTTGCCCAGTTGGGACGAAGAAGAAGAATTGACTGAAGATGCACATGATCTGGTAAAGGAATTGTATGAAGCCTGGGATTTGCTGAACCAGCCACGAATGCTGGAAACGTGGCACGATGCGCAACAAATCCGGGAAGAAGCGCTCGACCGTTTTAGCCTCGGATTAGTTGATCTGAAAACCCGTGCCCAAATCGAGCGCTTATTCTGGTCCATTGCCCGCGAAGTACATCAAATGGCCGGTAAACTGAAACATGTTCCGGAGGAGTTGCTAAACCTGCCGAAGCTATTGTCAGATAAATATTTCTGCAACTTCTCGTTGTTCCAATCACTGCCCGATTCCTGGGCCATCGACCAGATTTTCCCAATCATTCCGATTCATCGACTGGATGAAAAACCCGCCCGATCGGCAACGTTGCAGGACATTACCTGTGATTCGGACGGGAAAATCGACAATTTCATTTCGACCCGGAACTTTTCTTACTATCTGCCTGTTCATTCACTCAAAGCGAAAGAGTCATACTATATCGGGGTTTTCCTCGTTGGCGCTTACCAGGAAATACTGGGCGATTTACATAACCTTTTCGGTGATACCAATGCGGTCCACGTTTCAGTTGACGAAAAGGGATACAGTATCGACCAGATTATCGACGGAGAAACGGTAGCCGAGGTTCTCGACTATGTGCAGTACAATCCGAAGAAACTGGTCCGTACCGTTGAAACCTGGGTGACGTCATCGGTTAAAGCCGGGAAAATTTCGGCCGAGGAAGGAAAAGAATTCCTGTCAAACTACCGCTCAGGATTGTACGGATACACTTACCTCGAGTAATGTTTTCCGGCGAAAGCCTAAATAAAAGCGGCTCTTCGAAAAAACGGACAAAGTGAAACGAACATGAATTCTGAAATGTCTGATGCACAAACAGGCATGCTAAAAATTCATCGTGAGTTCCATCCGGCCATTAAGAATAAACTTTTCGCGGATGAAAATTTATATCAAAAATATGGTTTGCGATCGTTGTAAGCTGGCCATTAAAAACCAGCTCAACGATCTGAAACTGGATCCCATTTCAGTAGAATTAGGCGAAGTCGATTTTGGTCAGAAGGAACTCTCTACCGAGCAAATGAAGCAGATAAAAACCCACATTGAACCACTGGGTTTCGAACTGCTGGACGACAAGAACAGCAAATTAGTAGAGAAAATCAAAACACTCATCATTGAATTGGTCCACCAAAACAATGAACCGATTCAGATCCGGTTATCCGAATATATCCGTGCACATCTCAATTACGATTACCATTACCTCAGTAATCTCTTTTCTTCCATCGAAGGAACAACCATTGAGCATTACTACATTGAACAAAAAATCGAAAAAGTGAAAGAGCTACTGGTATACAATGAACTCACACTAAGTGAGATAGCCTACAGAATGGGATATAGCAGCGTGGCACATCTAAGCGGACAATTCAAAAAAATCACCGACTTAACGCCCACCCATTTCAAAAAACTGAAAGACGTAAGGCAGCGCACCCCACTCGATAAACTGTAAATTGTATAACTCTTTTCGAAAATCCTGTAACATCTGAAGCCCCTGTGACCATTAGCTTTGTAGCATAATAAAACTTTATGCTATGTCAGCTTCAAATTACATAACGCAAACCTTTCCCGTTACCGGGATGAGCTGTGCGTCCTGTTCACTGAGCGTCGAGACCATTTTGAATGCAACGGATGGTGTGATAGATGCCAAGGTAAATTTTGCGAATGCCAGTGTCCTGGTAAAATGGGATCAGCAGGTCATACAACCTACCGGGATGAAGACAGCGATTCAGGCTGTGGGTTACGACCTAATCGTGGAAGACAGCGACACTGCGGGAGAGACTGTCGAAAAAATCCAGCGAAAAGAATATGAACAACTAAAGAAACACACATTGGGAGCGGTGTTATTCTCCATCCCGATTGTGGTGATCGCCATGTTTCTAACCAATTTGCCTTATGCAAAATGGATTGAATTAGCGCTTACTCTTCCGGTTGTATTCATCTTCGGAAAACGATTTTACGTAAACGCCTGGAAACAGATGAAACACCGGGTGGCCAACATGGACACACTGGTCGCTGTAAGTACGGGCATCGCTTTTCTGTTCAGCCTGTTCAATACGTTGTATCCGGAATTCTGGACCAGCAAAGGATTCGAAGCACATGTTTATTACGAAGCCGCTGCTGCCATCATTGCCTTTATTTTACTGGGAAAACTATTGGAAGACCGGGCTAAATCGAATACTTCTTCGGCTATTAAAAAGTTGATTGGATTGCAACCGAAAACAGTGGTCAGGATTGCGGATGACGGAACAGAAACAACCGTTTCGATTAAAGACGTAGCCATTGGTGACATTTTGCTGGTAAAACCCGGCGATAAAATTCCGGTAGACGGAAAAGTGACCAAGGGTAATTCGTTCGTCGACGAAAGTATGATTAGTGGTGAACCGATTCCCGTCGAGAAGACTGAAAGCAAGGAAGTATTTGCCGGAACCATTAACCAAAAAGGTAGTTTCTGGTTTCGTGCCGAAAAAGTCGGTGGCGAAACCCTGCTTGCACACATCATTAAAATGGTACAAGAAGCACAGGGAAGTAAAGCCCCGGTGCAAAAGCTGGTCGATAAAATTGCCGGTATTTTCGTTCCGGTTGTCATGGGAATTTCCCTCCTCACGTTTATCGTCTGGATGATTTTCGGAGGAGATCAGGCTTTTACCCATGCGCTGCTGGCAGCCATCACCGTATTGGTTATTGCTTGTCCATGTGCGTTGGGACTGGCCACACCTACCGCCATCATGGTTGGAATCGGTAAAGGCGCCGAAAACAACATCCTGATTAAGGACGCTGAAAGCCTGGAAACGGCGCATAAAGTAGATGCCGTGATTCTGGATAAAACCGGAACCATCACTGAAGGAAAACCGATCGTTACCAACATCATTTGGAGTGAAGATGGGAACCAGGAACAACTGACTTCTCGGCTACTCGGAATGGAAAAACAATCGGAGCATCCGCTGGCAAGTTCAGTTGTAGAGTACTTTGTTGAAAAAGAAATCAAGGGTACGCAACCCGAGCAATTCGAAAGTATTACCGGGCAAGGTGTAAAGGGCGCTTTCGCGAAAGAAACCTATTTTGTAGGAAATAACCGTTTGTTGGAAGAAAATAAAATTGACCTTCCGAAAGATATTCAGGCGAAAGCCGAAAAAATGCAACAGGAAGCCCAAACGGTTATCTTCTTCACAGACGCAAAAAAAGTACTGGCAGTTATTGCCATTGCCGATCAGATTAAAGAAACATCAAAAGAAGCGATCAAACATTTACAGGACGCTGGAATTGAGGTTTACATGTTGACCGGCGACAACGAGCAGACGGCTGAATCGGTATCGCGGCAAGTGGGACTGAAACATTTCAAAGCAGGTATATTGCCCGGTGACAAAGCGGCTTTTGTGAAAGAGTTGCAGGGAAAGGGTAAAACGGTAGCTATGGTAGGCGACGGAATCAATGACTCGCAGGCGCTGGCACAGGCTGATATCAGCATTGCCATGGGAAAAGGCTCGGACATTGCGATCGACGTGGCTAAGATGACATTAACAACATCCGACCTAAACAGCATTCCCAAAGCATTGAAACTGTCGAAACAAACCGTAGCTACGGTTAAGCAGAACCTGTTCTGGGCATTTATCTACAACATAATTGGTATCCCGGTTGCTGCCGGTGTACTGTATGCATTCAACGGGTTCCTGCTGAACCCGATGATTGCCGCAGCTGCCATGGCGTTCAGTTCCGTTTCGGTAGTGTCCAACAGTCTCCGATTAAAATGGAAATCACTTACATAACACAATTATTGTATCAGTAACATAAAACTCAAGTAATTATGAATTTCACTGTAAAATACAAAACAAACATCAATTGCAACGGCTGCATCGCAGCAGTAACCCCTTCCCTGAATGGCTCCGATGCTATCGAAAAATGGGAAGTGGACATTAATAACCCGGAAAAAATTCTGACCGTGGAATTGAAAGAGAACAATCCGGAAATAGTAAAGGAGTTGGTACAAAAAGCCGGATACAGCATCGAAGAGCTCTAAAAACCGATCATGTCTGGGACAAAACCAAGGCAGAAAATTCGTAGATAACGGGTTCTCTGCCTTTTCTTTTGCATTAATTATCAGCGCTTAAACACGTCTTGTAATTCTTAAAATTCACTTAAGATTTTATATCTTCGACAGGCAATTTTAAATAAGTCTTAATTTAGACTAATCTCAATTAATAATTAGGGAAGTATGGGACTCAGAACAACTCTTTTTATCGTAACACTTTTGCTGTCCATAGGGCGCTTATCGGCACAGACCGATACCACGCATGTACAGAGCGACACGACCAAGGTTCAAAATGATCTGCTCAATTCGATCATGACGCCTCAGCAGGAACACGTACAACTTCTGCCGAAAAAGTATCCGTTTACCCAGAAAATTTTGTGGGGCCACAAAGGTTTGATGAGAAACTTCAATGCATTCAAGCTTTCGCCGGAAGAGCGGGACAGGGAGTTGAAGATCCGCCGAACCATGTTGAAAATGCACCAGGTGCTGGGATTTGTTTCATTGGCGGGAATGGCAGCCCAGGGTGTCGTTGGATACAAACTGTACAATGGCGATTACAGCGTAAAAGGATTGCATGAAGGCCTGGCCGCCGGTGTCGACATTGCCTATTTCTCAACAGCTGCACTGGCATTATTTGCGCCACCTAAAATGCTTGACGAACGAAAAGGATACAGCAGTATCAAAGTTCACAAAATCCTCGCTATCGTACATTTTACCAGCATGGTAGCTACAAACATTCTTGCCACGCAATTAGAAAGCCATCCCAACCTAAAACCTTACCATCGGGCTGCTGCCCTAACCGCTTTTGGTTCCTTAGCTGCTGCTATGATTGTCATTAAATTTTAATTCATGAAGAAAATTATCTTATCAATGGTGGTGGTTGCCGCAACAGCAACCTTAGGTTTTGCACAGACGACCTCAAAGATGATGTCCGACACCGGAAAATCGTATGTCCGGTATGCCATGTCGCACCCGTTGCACGACTGGGAAGGAACCAGCAAAAGTGTAAAAGGGGTCATTATTGTGGACAACAAAACCAAGGAAATTAAGCAAACGGCTATAGCTATCAAAATTTCGACTTTCGACAGTCACAATGCCAACCGCGATTCTCACATGATGGAGGCAACTGATGCCATTAAATTTCCGAATGTTACTTTCTCCAGCACCTCCTTCCAGAAAGACCAGAAGGGGCAGGAGACGGTTACAGGCGATTTGTCATTTCACGGTATTTCTCACTCCATTACCGTTCCTATTGTTGAGAAAACTGACATCAATGGAGAGATAGAAGTAACCGGAAATTTTGCTGTAAAGATGACTGATTATAAAGTTGATCCGCCAAGCCTCCTGGGAATGCCGGCGAAGGATAATATCAAACTTAATTTCGACTTTTTTTTTAAACAGAGACGCTAGTTCATACCTGATGTTCAAAAAGAGGGCGATGGAAGCAGTTGTATCCATCCGGGCCGTAATTTTCCGCCTCTATCTTAACAGGAATCCTACGGAAAAGAGCATTCACCACATCAGGGAAATAAACGAAGTTCGCCAGTTTGATATTTTGCAGCAATTCGTCAAGCGTTTTTTGTGCCACTTCTTTCGATGGTTTCTCTTCCCCTTTTGAAAAAGCAGAAATCAGGCCCCAATTTTCGGGCTTATTGATGGAGTAAGGGGTATTTTCGGTATCCATCTTTTTCCACGGCCAAAATGACCATCCAATGTTGTTCGCTTCAAAATATTGGGTGGTGGCCCAGTAGATCGCTTTGCCCTGCTCGCCGGTTTCGCCCACCCAAACCGGGGCATTCAGCGCTTTACGTTTATCCAGGAATTGCTGAATACTATTCAGATGATCGGGACGGCTCCAACAGTAATAATGAAACTGGAAAAACATGTTATCATCGAACTTCTCCTTGAATTCCGACCAGTTATTGGCCCAGTTATATCCTTCCATTACTGCCAACGGATTTGGCTATAAGCAGTTGCGTGGGTGAGAAGAAGCAATAACTTATAGCCATTCCATTGTTGGCAGTAGTATTTTAGTCAGCATCTATTATGATTTTCAATGCCTTTTCTTTTGAAGCATTTATAAATACGTCATAAGCTTTTTCTATTTCATTTAACTTGTAATGATGTGTTATTAGTTTGTCAACCGGTAATTTGTTTGTTGCAACTGCTTTCATTAGCATTGGTGTTGTATTAGTGTTTACAAGACCTGTAGTAATGGTTAAGTTTTTAATCCATAAATCTTGAATTTCAAAATCTACTTTTTTGCCGTGAACACCAACGTTGGCAATATTTCCGCCTGGTTTTACAATTTTTTGACAAGTATCCCAAGTTTGTGGCAGGCCTACAGCTTCGATAGCAACATCTACACCTTCTTCGCCCACAATTTCAGCTATGTTTTCTTTTATGTTTTCAGAAGGTTTAAGCGTATGTGTAGCTCCAAGGCTTTTTGCCATTTCTAAGCGATTTTCATCTAAGTCAATCATTACAATGATGGTGGGCGAATAGAATTGTGCAGTTAATAAAACTGACATTCCTACCGGACCAGCTCCTACAATAGCTATAGCATCTCCTGGTTTCACGTTTCCGTATTGTACTCCGATTTCGTGACCTGTTGGCAAGATGTCGCTCAACATTACTGCTACATCGTCATCTATGGTTTTAGGGATTTTGTATAAGCTGTTGTCGGCATAGGGTATTCTCACGTATTCGGCTTGTACACCATCAATCATATGCCCTAAAATCCAACCACCGTCCTTACAATGAGAGTATAGTTGTTTTTTGCAATATTCACAAGAGCCGCAAGAGGTAATACAAGAGATTAAAACTTTATCTCCCACTTTGAATTGGGAAACGCCCTCTCCGACTTCCTCAATAATTCCAATTCCTTCGTGACCAAGTATAATACCGTCTCTCATATAAGGGTTTTTACCTTTATATATTCCTAAATCAGTTCCACAAATAGTGGTTTTTACAACTTTTACAATAGCGTCAGTTGTGTTTTCAATTTTTGGATTTGATTTTTCTTCAAGAGCGATGTTGTGCTCTCCGTGATAAACTAATGCTTTCATAATTTCACCTTTTTTAGTTAATAATTTATTAGTGTTGATATTACTGCCAACGGTTCTGCGGTATGCGCAGTACGGGGTTTCGAAGCCACTTCCTTGTCAAGATGCAGAAAGGCTGAAACGAGCCACAGACGCTGAATTACACTGTAACCCCCGTATTGCGTATGACCGCATGTTACCGCCAGGTGTTTATTCATTATCAATTAGTTATCTACTTTTCATAATCTAAAATCCTTTCAATCGAAGCACTGCCGTTTCCGAAAAAAAATTAGGTTTTAGGGTCGGCAAAAAAGCGTTGGAAGACAGACAAGCTCTATTGCAATTTTTGGTTACGTGTCGGCTTGTGCGAATTGCAATTGTGCTTGGCTGTGTGGACTGGCTATTCATCCGTCAACTCTTTTGCTATCATTTCAGCTTGTTTAAGTACTGTTTCAGTTGCCAGTTTTTGCATGTCCGGCGGATACCCGTATTGTCTCAAAGTCCGAAAGTCCCATTGCTTCCGCTTCCGTATCCATATTTTTATGCTCCATTCCTTTCAGTTCCAACAGGAATTCTTCTGATAAAATTGAAATATAAGGTTTTTTTATTCCTGCTGCATCGAAAACATCAATAACTTGCTCAGAAATTAAAGCCTTGTCGATTACCTGGCGTATCGTTGTTTCAATTTCTTCATCGGTGTTTGAAGTACCTGTTCCATCTGCCTGTGCGTTGCACGCAGACAGGTCAAATTTTCAAAAACAACAAAATGCCGGATTAAATCCAAAAGTGTTTCTTTATTTAACATCCCGGTAATCAATGTCTCTAACTGACTAACCAAATTAGAAGCTTCTTCCTTGCCATCAGCAGATTTCCAAGATATGAAACGGCTCATTCCGGCAGAAATAGTCCCTGCTTTAGCCTCTAAGCCATCTGATATGATTGTAAATGCATTATGTGTAAATAAGGTGGGTATAGTTGACTTATAGGTTTGTATTTGATTAAAAGCAGTTTTAATCGTAGCTTTTTCGTCATCTGCATTTTTCAACTCTAATACAACCAATGGAATTCCATTCACAAACAAAACAACATCAGGACGTTTATTGATGCCATCTTCAACCACTTCAACCACGGTGAACTGATTAGCCACAATAAATTCGTTGTTCTCAGGCGTATTGAAGTCAATCAACCAAACCAAATCACCTCTTTCATTTCCATCTTTCTGATAAGTCACTTTAATGCCCTCGGTGAGCATCCGATGAAATTGTTCATTATTCGTGATAAGCTCCGGTGAATGAATACGGTTCAATTCTTTTACAGCTTCATCCTGTATTTCAGGTGGAATTGTGGGATTTATTCTTCTAATCGACTCACGTAACCTATCTAAAAGTAAAACCTCTTCATAGCTTGTTCTTTCAGGTGTTTCTCCGCCTGCCTGTCCTGCATACGCAGGCAGGCCATGTGCTATGTTTGGGGCATAAATGTATTGGTAGCCCAGATGCTCCAATAATTTAATGGTGAATTCTTCGATTGTATTTTCGGTCAACCTATTGTGCATTATTTTTACCCTTTTTATCGCGATTAAATTTATCATCATTCCATTTCAGAGGATTGTTGATGATATATTTCAATATATTTTGATATGATTTATCGTTGCGGATGATGTGGTCGTGATAATTGGATTGAAAAAAATGATTGTTTCTGTTGTATTTGGGAATATCCAAATGGCATTCGTCAATATAATCGTCAATTTTTGAATTAATTATCGATTTGAACCCACCAATGAATGATGAAATTGATTTTGGTTTGCGTATAAATGATTGTTTTTCGGATTGTTCCGGGGATTGTATGGGGGATTGTAGAGACGCACGGCCGTGCGTCTCTACGTGCGTTCCGTTCGAATCATGTGAACCATGTGAACCATGCGAACCGTGCGTTCCGTTTTTTTCAATCCCATTTTTATCCAAAACAACAATGGCGTGCAAATGATTTGGCATGATGATATATTCATCCAAAAACAATTCATTGCGAATTTTAAATGATTTATTCCATTCGTGGTCAACGATTTTTCCAAATGCTGATAATTTCATTTTTTTATCAACAATTTCACCCAAAATACATTCACGGTTTTGTGTTACCAATGTGATAAAATAAATCCCATTTCCTGAATAATCCCAACCAGGCATTCGGTGCGATTGTATTCTATATTTATTTTTAAATTTATCCATGTTGTTTTTTAAGACAATGCATGCATCTTTTTTACATCACCCGCACCTCCCCACTCATTAACTTCGGCAACAAAGCATCCCGCAGTTGGGTGAAGGTGCGGATTTGATTCATCTTTAGAATTATTTTGTCGTCTATAGGTTTTGCTTCATTTTGAAATTTACTAATAATCAAATTACTGGGAATAGAAATATCAGATTTTCAAAATCTGACTTACTTATTGGGCCAAAAACAGTTCCTGTTTCATTAAATTGCTTTATATCATCCATCAATGATTTCATCTTGCAATAAGTATAAAATGAATTATCATGTTTATATCTAAATGCTAAAACGCCCCGACCAATACAACATTTTTCATTAGCCATATTCTGTTCTCCAACAGGTGCTCTTACACTAATTAAAGTATCATATTTCTCAGCATATCTTTTGGGTTCAGTTGTAAAAACTCTGTTTGCAGGTAAACGGAAACCAAAATCTGCATTCCCTTGATACATTGGAATTCCTTCTCCATTATAACTTTTCCCGGGTGGCGAAGCTCCCATTGTAAAGTCAAATTCATCACCTAACTTTCCAACCTCCCCCTCCTCACTCGCTTCTGCCACACCTGCCTGCGCCGAGGCTCCGGCAGGCAGGAACCACTGCCGAAACAGCGCCTCCGCCATTTGCTCCAAAGTTTTGTTCTGGCGGTGGAGCAGGTCTATTTTGTCGTCTAAGCTGGAAAGGACGGAGGCGATGGCACGTTGCTCTGGGAGTGAAGGAATACAAAACAAATGTTCTTTTACAACATCGGTCTGAACCCTTTGTCTGCCAGAACTTCCTGTCATTGAAAGTATGGCTGTTTCCCTGAAATCGGGTGATAAAGCTAAATAGTACAAGAAATTTTTATCACTCAAGATCTTTAAGCATTTGTTCAAACTCTTCATCCGTTTCGTCGCCCGGCCATTTGCCCATTATTTGTGCTAATTGATTTCCGTCTTTCTCCCTTATCTGCCTTTCCAGTTGTTTCTCAACTGTTTCAGATTTGGGCTTTTTTGAAAGATACACATCTCCTTCACCAGCTTCAAAAACCCGCTCAATTTCAATAACTGAATGGCCACGGGGTTTAAAATGTGCTGTGCCTGTAATGGAAACTTCCTTTCCCCAAAACGGGGCAATATCTTCGAAAGATAATGAGTCTGATAAAACCCCATCTACAATACCTTCCTCTGTTTTTATCTGCACTTTCAGTTTTGAGTATTTCAAAGATTCAACTGTTCCGTTAAGGATTACAGGTTCAGGCTCCGGGATTTCGTCTTCAGCACTTTGATTCTTTTAAAATCATTTTTTGTCAATTTCAATTCCGGGACACTATTCTGGTTAGAAATAACAAAGGTTTCATTTTCATTTAAAAATGCATTTTTTAGTTGTTTTAGCTCCCTCAGTAACGGTTTGTCCAATAAATCCTGTTCGTCATTTTCATTCATTGCATCCTGAAAAGATTTAATAAACAAAGTCATTGGCGTGTGTTGCGGAAGTTCTTGCTGTGCTTCCCATCGAAATAAATCTGTTTGGTAGGGTTCAAGCGTTTTTTCAAATTTTTCAGACTCCAGGCACAAAACCGTACTACCTTCTTTTATGCTGGTTAAAGAAACCTTTAAGGCATCTTTCAGAGATATTTTTTTTCTTCCTTTGGTAAGGCTAACTCCCGTGAGGCTTATTTGCAAAGCACCTTCAGAAACTTTTCTAATGCTATCGGCAATTAATGCCAGGCGATGAAGGTCTATTGTCCCTTTCTCTTCCTTTGCATTATCTATTTTTATTTCATAGTTCATTTTGCTGAATTCATTTCTGTTTTATAATTGTCATTCAAATTACAATAGTTTTTATACTTATTTGTTTTAAACTAGTCGAATTCGACTGGTTTAGAATTGTTATAATAAAACTATTTTTCATTTAAATTAATTTTAGCAAGGTTTTGAGTGATACACTCATTTAGCTGGCGTTCTTCTTTCTACTGCCCCTCAAATTCATTTTTCAGTTGTGTAAATCGTTCTTTAAAATCAAAGTCATCCTCTTCTTCTGCCAAACCAACATACCGCCCGGGTGTAAGAACATAATCCAAATCTTTTACCCGTTCAACAGGTGTAGAATTACAAAAACCCTTTATGTCTTCAAATAATTTCCGCCAGCCGGCGGATTACGCCAGTGTTATGATAGAGTCTGGTCTAAAAAGCCTTAGAACTGCTGATTGTTACCATTTTTACCCCTAACCCTAAAGGGGAATTGCCAAAAATCAGCAGTTTGAAAAAGTCCCCTTTAGGGGATTTAGGGGTCACAAGGCTTTTTAGACCAGACTCATGATATGTTTCGGCAATCTTCTGAATATCCTCTTCGGAAAGAACTTTTGTTCTGCGATTGATTAAATGGCCCATGTTTCGGGCATCAATGAATAGAATCTCACCACTGCGGTTTCTAAACTTACCATTCGTCCTGTTCCGGCTCATAAACCAAAGCGATGCAGGGATTTGGGTGTTTAAAAACAATTTAGGCGGTAAGTTTACAATACAATCTAGATAAAACAGGTAAAATAGCAAAACCGACGGCAGAAAAACAATGGAAAGGATGCAGGAAAACCATTCAATCCCCATAGAGTATAGCTTTGAACAGCAACGGTTAAGCCCAACACGAATTAAAACACAATTGAGCGTGCATTTTGAGCGCTGTTACCCTGAAAAGAGAATTAAACTACTTAAAGTATAGCCCAAGTGTAAACTCCTTATCAAGAAAATCTGATATTTCCGTTCCTAAAGTAGTTGTAGCTACAATGACTAACCAATAAAAAACAGGAATGTGTTTTTTGTGATTAGTTGAACTGAAAGTACAACTAAAAAGAAAATAAGCGTAATTATAATTCCCGTTAAATAGCCAAGATTTAAGGTCATTGACAAATAATCGCCCCATGTTTCTCCAAGAGTTGTAGCCACAATTTTCATTAACCAAAAGATTAATGTTATCTCTGCTACTTTGTTTAGGTTCTTAATAGTATTTATATTTCTAAATATTATTTTCTAATACATCAACTAAACTTAAATCCATATCAGCCAGTATTTTAATCATACTAATATCTTTATTTTGGGTACTAAGTTGCAACGCTTTAAAAAGATAATTAAAAGAATCTTTTAAGTTTCTGTCTGCAACGTTTGGGCTTAAAGCAGTCCACTTTTTTTGGACATTAGAAATGGTTAGTTCAATATTCGCCCAATCAATTTTTTCTTGATTCAAGAGAGCAAGAATTTTAAACCCCATATAATCTAAGTGTTCAATGTTAATTTGATTTTCTATTTTATAGCCATCTAAAAAATTACTCACATTAAATTCAAAAATCTGTGTTGAAGCCAAGGCGACTTCATTGTATTTCTTTTGGGCAATGAGTTCTTTAAGTTGCTCAAATTTTGAGTTCAGTATTTTGTAATTTTCAGGAGAAAGATTTCTTTCAAATGTTGTATTATCAAATGCTTTTTCAATTTTACTCAATGATTTTTTAACTCCGTCCTCGTTGCTTTCCAGTGCAAATTCCGTCATATCTTCAAATGGCGATAAAAGAACATCTAAATTCTCAAATACTTTCTTATCAGAAACTGCTTTCGTCTCCTCTTTGATAACTTCTGATTTTGAATGATTAGAATCCTGTTTTTTATGTTGACAAGAAACATTAAAAATCGTTGTTAATCCAATTAATAAAAATATTTTGTTTTTCATTTTTCCCTCCTATTTTGTGTTTAATAAATACAAATATATTACTCAAATCTAAATAAATATTGAACCTTCTGACGGCCCTGAAGGATACCAACGTTACCGGTTGGAATTTTTCAATTCGGTCAGAAGTTCACGTAAGTTTACGGTTGCATAGGTCGATGCATAATCGGACATGGCATAAGGTATAATCAAATCGTTATTCTGAATGATGGAGCCACAGGAATAAACCACATTAGGCACATAGCCTTCTCTTTCTTCAGCATTAGGCATTATCAGGGGTGATTTCAACCGGCCTATTTCGATTGTCGGGTTATCAAGGTCGAACAACGAAGCAGCTATCGCATATTCACGCATCGGCCCAACACCATGGGTTATTACCAACCACCCCTCATCGGTTTCAATGGGTGAACCACAATTTCCTATCTGAATGAATTCCCATGGGAATCGGGGTTTTTGTAGCAACTGAGCTTCACGCCAAATGGAGATATTATCAGAAAAAGCGATATAATTATTAAAGCCATCCAGGCGGCAAAGCATGGCATATTTTCCATTCAACTTTCTGGGAAACAACGCCATTCCTTTATTTCGTGCAATTTCGCCATGAAGCGGATTGACCTTGAAGTGATAAAAGTCCTTGGTTTCAATCATTTTAGGGAGGATCGTTGTACCATCGTAGGCCGTATAGGTAGCAAAATAAGTGGCTTCATTTTTATCATCTTTAAATTTCACAAAACGGGCATCTTCAATCCCGTTTCGTTCGTTTGCCGATAAGGGAAAAATCACCCGCTCGGAAATATTGGTATCAAGCGAAAAATCAAGTTCGTAATGGGATGACGCTAACCAGATGATTTGGTTGAAAAGAATCTCTTTCTCAGAAGCGGGGCGAAGCAACTTTTTGGCTTCTTCAACACAATAATAAAGCTCACCATAAGTAAATTTATCCTTGAGTTTATCCAGGACTAAACCAGATGGAATGATGCCATGAAAATCCTTCATTTCATCGAGTTTTCTTTTAAATGATTCTTTATCGTAGACATGCCGACGGATACGTTCTGCCTTTTCCAGCATTTTGCCCACTGGTTCAATCATCAGGTTGTTGCTGGCATCCAATACTCCTGTTCGGAAAACAATCGATGAAATATGGCCTTCGCCAGTTGCCCTGAAACTTAAAATTACTCGTTTCTCATCAGGACCGGTTTCCGATTGATCGGGATGTTCAACCACCGAGGGATTAAAAAATGCAGCCGATTCAATCGAATACTCCATCGTGAAATACGAACCTATGAGTATTTTCTTTGAAGTAGTAATCAATCCGGGATCAATACTTAACTCTTCAAATAAATGAATGATTCGATTAAAATGTTTTTCGAAGATTTTTGAAATATTCCGATGGCGCAGTGAATAATCTCTTAGCACCGGATTTAATGCCAAAGTTGCCTCATTTTCCGACATATTCACGATAGAACGAATTGTGTTTTTAGCCCTTTCAGCGTCCGTATATAAAAAGCGGGCGATAACCCTGCTGGCATCCGGCCGAAAATATATATCCTTTCTGGTTATGGCAACTTGCATCAGATTTTGATTTTTAGTATCCTATAAAGGTAATCTCAAAAACGGAATAAATTCCTGAAATCCAAGTTAGTTTATATTCACGGCCTTTCCTGTTGATTTCAAAATTGTTTAAAATATGAAAACGTCCGGAACTCCGGCACAATCATTCATCCCATTACATTTTTTGGAATCAAGAATTTATGAACCAATTTCATCCGGGCAAAGTTTCACCATTATACACCTCGCTCATAAAGCGAACTAATTACTTGCGATACAAGTTGCTCTTGTTTCAATAGTCCTGGATACCGGCGAATAATCGACTTATCCATTCCATTTGTTAGCGCGATTGCCTTCCCCAGTGCTTGTAATTCCGGAACCGCACATTGGAGTGATCCAATACTTTCAGCATCTGTACTTTCAGCGCATCGGTAATGACCAGTTCCACCAAAGCGTAACCCCAAATCAAAGCAGCCAGTTTCCAGCCCATTGCGGGCATCAAAAAGCCATTCACCGTAATTAGCGTAGCGATAACTTGTGTACTGACAATAGCAAGCAGCAGGGCCCTGGATGGTTTCACCGACCAGAAGTGCCCTTTGGTCCGGGCCATGAAGACCGTCAATTGTCCGGCTACCGATAACTTCAGGTAAATGAACGGTTGCAACACTTCATTGCTCAAATGCAACATCTCTTTCCCGATGAACAACATCCCAAACGTAAAAACTACACCAATCAAACCAAGGAATGTAGCAATACCTAACGTGGTGCGCATATCCCATTTGTCCGGGGTACGGGAGTACTTCACATTATCTACCGCAATGGTCATAATCGGCGCATCATTCAGTAATGCCAGCAAAACAATCATCAATGCCGAAACCGGGTAAAAGTTGAAAGCAATAATGGACAACGTAATAAACAACAGCACCCGGATGGTTTCAGCAATCCGGTAAATGGAATAATTATTCATGCGCTGGAAAATCTTCCGGCTCTCTTTAATCGCATCAATAATCACCGACAATCCAGGTTTGGTCAGCACAATCGATGCAGCTGATTTTGCAGCGTCGGTCGCCCCGGCAACAGCAATTCCCACATCTGCTTTTTTCAATGCCGGTGCATCATTAACACCGTCACCCGTCATACCGACAATGTGATCGTTGTGCTGCAGGATTTCGACAATATGATATTTGTGTTCCGGGAAAACCTGCGCAAAACCATTCGATTCTTCAATCTCTTTTAGGGCCATGCGATCGGACTTTTGCATGATGGCATCTGCCTCTTTGATATTCGTTTTCAAGCCAACCATTCTCGCGGTTTCTTTTGCGATAGCCGTATGGTCTCCGGTGATCATCTTCACCTCCACTCCCATCTCCTGGGCTATTTTAATCGTTTCTGCCGAATCCTCACGGGGTGGATCGTACAATGGGATCATCCCCACATACGTCCAGTTTCCTTTTTTATCGGTCCGCGCAACCCCCAAAGCACGGTAACCTTTTTCGGCGAAAGCCTCCACCTGATTGTTCACCTGCCCTTCCATCTCTTCGGAATTTTTTACCAAAGAAAGGATCGCCTGTGGGGCACCTTTGGCCACCTGAAAAGTAACAGCGCCTTCCTTCACCGTAGATTCGGTATGCTTAATAACGGGATCAAATGGTTTAAAATCAATTACTTCAAGAGCATTTAAGCTATTTTTGTTGGTTTCATCGGCCAGTGTATGCTCGATAATGGCGCTATCAATGGGGTCATGATCTTCCACAGTGGAAGCTAAGGTTGCAAAAACGAGTACGTCATTTCCCGTGTATTTTTCAAAGGGAACCACCTCTGCCAATGTCAGCTCATTTTTGGTAATGGTACCGGTTTTATCGGAGCAGAGAATATCCATCCCCGCCATCTCCTCGATGGATGCCAATCGACTAACGATAGCCTCCTTTCGCGCTAGCACAGAAGCCCCAACCGCCATCGTAACCGAGAGAACTGCCGGCATAGCTGCCGGAATAGCAGCCACCATTAACACCAGGGCAAACTGGATAAAATGCAGCATACTTTCTCCCCGGAAAAGGGAAACGATGAAAATGAGCGAAACCAAAGCAAAGGCAAATACAATAAGATAATTACCGATTTTAACAACTGCCCGCTGGAAGTGGCTGGTGGTTTTGGCCTCCTGAACCAGTTTGGCGGTTTTGCCAAAAAAGGTATTCATACCAGTGGCCGTTACAATTCCACTCATCTCACCTTGCTTGACTACAGAACCGGAGTAGGCCATGTCCGAGGACTTTTTCTCCACCGGCAACGATTCTCCCGTCAGGGATGATTCATCCAATTGGAGGTAGTCTCCCTTGGTTAATTTCACATCAGCCGGCACCACATCGCCTAGCCGCAACCGAATTGCATCACCAGGAACCAGCTGATCGGCCGCCAACTCCTGCCATTTTCCATCACGAATCACCCTTGATTTTAACGCCAGTTTCTTCTTCAGCAGCTCTATAGCGTTATCAGCCTTATGTTCCTGCCAAAATCCAACTACCGCGTTCAACACCAATAAAGTAGTGATAATCCAGAAGTCCTCCCAGTGATGTATCACGGCTGAAAGAATTGCCGCTATTTCAATCATCCAGGGAATCGGGCCCCAGAAACTTTTCATAAACTTGACAACAGGGTTGGGTTTGTGTTCATTCAGGCCGTTAAGTCCATATTGGCCCAATCGTTTAGTCGCTTCATCAGAGGACAATCCTTTTTCTGACGTACCCAGTTTTTCATGAAGTTGATCGATAGTCAGGTCATTGAGATCGGGTTCGACGGTATTGTTTTTGTTCATAAGACATTCATAATTAAATAAAAATAGAACAACCCAATTAAATAATAAGTTTTTGAATCTCTGTATAAAAAAACATTAAAAGTACCGAACTATTGTTAAATAAAAGTCAGGTAGTCGGAGGAAAACAATCTATTCATGGAGCAAATCGTGCCACGAAGCATTATCTTTAACCCGATAAAATCCGTAGCATCATGGTACTCCACCGTAATTTTATACCAGAACTTACCTTCACGGCTACACGCAGTAGCGGAGCTGGCGGGCAGAATGTGAACAAGGTCAATACGAAAGTGGAATTGCGATTCCACGTTGAATCGTCGAAATTGTTATCCCAGGAAGAGAAAAACGTATTGATGCGCAAATTAGCGAACCGGATGAACAAGGAAGGCGAACTGATACTAACCGAACAGAACGAACGTTCGCAACTGAAAAACAAGGAAAAAGTAATTGACCGTTTCTATCGGCTCATCAATTGGGCGCTAATTCCACAAAAAAGAAGAAAAGCTACGCGCCCAACATTAGCTTCACGCCACCGGAGACTGGAAAATAAAAAACAACATTCAGAGAAAAAATCGAGGCGACAAAACCCTCGTTTAGACTAAAATTACCGACTTAAATCCGGGGATCGGGGAATAAAACGCCTACAGATAAAGGGACAAAGACACGTTATCAACAATTGTTCATATCTTCTGTTCGTTTTTCGTGAATTTTGTTTTGCCAAAAACACTTGCCTGATAAATAAAACATTGTAATTTGCACCTATCAGGTGAGCGATAAAAGGTCGCACCGGAAACAAGGAGAAGAAAAAAGTCACTTAATTGGGGCCCGATTCCGATCGTACAGGTTGCAAAACCTGCTTGTTGAAGGAGCTGAAGCCTGGAAAGCGAACGGAATAACATCCAATCGAACTACCAGTCGGTTGCAGACAAACGGAAACGTTCATTCTAAAACTGAATCAGAAGGCCCTGCAGCAGCAACTCCGGTTAATGCTGCAGAAAGAAGATGAAAAGAAAGGATTCATTTCCCAAGACGTCTTCATCGCCTGTTGGACTGTTCTTCGGGACAGGAAAACAGAGATAGCCCAGAAGAAGCTTCGTCCGGGAAGGTGTCCTCCCGGGATACCGAAGGGACAGCTTGAAGATGGTGTTGTAACAGACATTGTCCAGGAGCCACAGGTTGCACGAAAGTCTTCGGACGATCCTGTAACCAGCCTAAATAACCGTAACCTGACACTGTGAAGTGAATACTTCAACAGCGAAATGGGAACTATTCTTCACTGAATGGTTCCCATTTGTGTTTTTATACGGTTCGTTTGAAGTTGAATTGATCCGAAGATATTCTCTCCTCTTTCAATTAGTCCGGAATAATTCCGGTAGCAAAATATCAATCAATAAACATCAATTTGGTATCTCTTTTGCTTTTTTAGATCTTTCAGAAAATCTTCAGCTTTTTCCGGTTCAAGACCGCCTTCTGCTGCGACGATGGTTTTGAGCGTTTCATGAACATCGCGGGCCATATGTGTTTTATCACCGCAAACATAAAGATAAGCGCCCTTCTGAAGCCAGTTATATAGTTCTTTGCCCATCTCCAGCATTCGATGCTGAACGTATACTTTTTGTTCCTGATCGCGCGAAAAAGCCAGTGATAGTTCTGTCAAAACACCTTGCTGTCTGAACTTCTCCCAATCTTCGCGATAAAGAAAATCTGATTTCTTGTGCTGATCGCCAAAAAACAACCAGGATTCCCCATTAACATGATCGCCATTTCGTTGCTGAATAAAGCTGCGATAAGGCGCTACACCGGTTCCCGCTCCTACCATAATCATCGGGGCATCCAGTTCTTCCGGCATCTTAAATCCAAGATTGTGATCGATAAATACCGGGATCCAGCTTCCTTCTTCAATTCGATCGGTAAGAAAGGTAGAACACGTTCCTTTGCGGTCACGATCGCGATTTCGGTATCGAACAGCGACGACCGTGATATGAACTTCGTCGGGATATACTTTCTGACTGGAGGCAATGGAATAAAGACGAGGAGATAATTCAGGCAGCACACTTACCAGCTGGCTGGCCGTTATTTTTGCCGGGAAATCCATCAACATATCCAGTGCATCGTGTCCATATAAATATTCATCCAGTTTTTCCTCATCGACCAGCAAATTTCCCAGTGCTTCAATATTGGTCAGTTCGTAATAACTGGCTAATATGTGGCTGGTAAGAATATTTATTTCCAACCGGTTACGTAGTGCCGTTTCAAGCGGAAGCGACCAATCGTTCAACGCTACTTCAGTTTGACCATTGATGCCGGTATAATCTAAAATGCCTTCGACCAATTCAACCGGATTGTTACCAAAGACTCCAACGTTATCACCGGGTTCATAGGTAAATCCTGAATCAGCAATGTCCAGTTCAACATGGTAAACGTCTTTCAACGAGTCCTCGCCGGTTAAACGCACTTTCCGTTTAACGCGTGCGAAATAGGGATCTTTCCTCGAATAGCTGGTATCTTTTGAGCCATTGCTCTCGGCCGCCCCGGCCATGGGCTCATTGCCTGCACCTCCATTTACTTCCCGAACAACCTGCAATACAGTCGTGATCCAATTGGATGCATCTTCTTCATAATCCACATCACACTTGACAATGGGCAAGATATTATTGGCACCGCGCTCCTTCATCACCTCATCGAAGTCAACACCAGCCTTACAAAAGCTCTTATAAATCTTGTCTCCAAGCGCCAACACGGCATAATTCACATCAGTCAGCGAAGGACACTCATCGCTCCTTAAATAAGCCAGCATGTCAACCGAATTGACTGGCGGATCGCCTTCTCCATGCGTGGGAAGAATCATCAGAACATTTTTTGCATTGGCTACTTCCGGATAGTTGTATTCTTCCATCAGGAAGATTTCTGCTTCAAAACCAGAGGCTTCTGCTAGGTCAAAAATACGGTAAGCAATATCCTCGCTATGACCAGTATGTGTTCCATATAAAATGGTCAATGGAATATTCCCGTCTCCGGAATTCCCACTTTCCTGCTCGGCGTGTACGAAATATTTTCCGGGAATAAAGCTTTCCCCTTTTAAGTGGTTGTTTATCCAGTCCAGCTGTTTCTTTTGCTGCGCAACACTTTCACTATTCACAGCCCGAAACCCATTTTTCATTTCCGAACCAAATGTATTACTCATAGTATCTATAACTTGTCAATTAAGGCGTTGCACGCAACATCCTTTTCAATTCAGCGCAAACTTCCTAAAACCGAAATGCTGTTTAATTAAGCTTCTCTAATACCTGGGAACTCAAATTTAAACAGTTAAACAAGTGCTCGGAAGTGCTTATTAATAATGCTTCAAAATTAGTGTAATATTTGTTAGAAGCATGTTTATTTAGAAAGAATTTAATCAACTAATAACAAAGAACTCAAATCCCGGACTATTTGCCAACATGAAATTGATTCAATGAATCATACTTCAACATGACTACATCGCTCATACACAAATTGTCGTATAAAAAAAATCCGGCGTTAACCGGATTTTTAATTATTCTATTGAATATGTGATGATTAATTATCTAATTTCATCTTATCACGGTAATATACATTCCACGCAATGTAGTTGACCAAATGTGTAGCAAACTTCATCTCATGCATTGACGAGAACAACTGGCTCATTGTATCTCTTGTCGGACCAAGCAAATCAGACAATAATACCGTTGTACTGTCATCGAAGGTAATCTGGTAGTCGCGATACTTGTTGCAGAACGTGGTGTATTCTGCATCACTATCATTTTCACTACTATTATCAACTACAGCTACAGTTGCGTTTTGCTGGAGTTCCCCACCTTTATAAATTTCGAGAGAATCGGAACCAGCTATACGGGTATGTACAATCTTCACGTCACCGATAGTCAGAGAGTGCACTTTGGTATAGGTACCGGTACCGTCATCTTTACTCCATTGGACCATCTCGTCGTAAAGCGTTTGACCGCCGTCAGAAAGATTGTAGTCGTAGAGCCTGGTCGTATCTGTTCTTTCTGCCTGCATACCAACCGCGTAACCGCTGGCAAAAGTAAACGTCGAGGCATAACTGTATGGCATGTCAGAACGGCCCATCGTCCACTCGATATCCAGCCTACCAACTGCCGTGTCAGAAGCGGCAATATCACTTTCCAGGCTGTAGGATAAATCACCGGGGAAAGCATACTTATAACTGTATTTTGATGTAGTGATGACAAAATTATTCACCAGTGTATCCGTATCCCGTTGCGATTTGTAGAAACAATACTCCGGGTGATGCACAGCCAACGATTCAGGTAGCTTGATAATAAACAAAGAGGTGTCGGCAATCATTTTAAAGTGATTATACATGTAAGAACCATAACCCCAATGCATTTGCATCTCGTTAAGTACAGAATCCTGGTATTCATAAACTCCGCTTACATCAGCAAGGGTAATACTGTCAGAAAACATTTCATCGCCAGTTGCAGATACATCTGCCGACTTCAGATTGCTGTTTCCAGAGGTAATTACCTTATAACCATCAGAACTACTAATGTCATTCATCGCCGTGCTTACCTGATCTGTACTATTCGTGATGGCTTCTTTCAATGTTTGATTACTAACATTGGTAACTCCTCCGCCAGAGTTCTGTGAACAACTCCACATTCCAACAGTTGCAATTGCAATAATTGCGGATAAAAACATCCTATTTTTCATAACCATAAAATTTTGTTTACAAGTGATTATTCTTTAAAACAAAGGGAAATTTGTTATTAGAAAACAAACAGATGCAATATTAAAAAACTGACTAACGAACAATTGGGATGGTGGTGGGTTTTCCAAATGACCTAAGCCTGCTAGTCAATAAGCTCCGTCAATAATTCTTAAGGCTTTGAGTAGCGCTTTTCAGAAAGCAAAAATGCAAATTCCTCATAAATTACAACGAAGAAAGTGTAAATTTTCTTATTAAATAGCATTTAATTTAACATTTTTTAACCAACCCATACAAGCATCTACAAGTAACCATAGATATTTATTATGCAGAATACTCATAACGAATACATTAAATTACATTTACATAATAATTTTTGACGGAAGTTGAAAAAAGCAATTGTATATTCAAAAATATTTCGTTATTTTAATGGCGATTATTGAAGTTTGTCAGAATTGAATATCCGGCTCAAGACATAATCAAGTAAAATATTACAAATGAAGACATTGGATCATGCTCCGAAATTCGATCCAATTTTTGCCTTTTTATTCCTTAATCCAATACGGATTGCCGGCAGCCTGTTTATCAGGCTGCCTTTTTTACCGGGTAAAAGGTTAAGCTGATTAGCTGAAAGGATGAATGAATATGGTAATCACCACAATTAGTGCTGCCACGACGCATAAAGAACGTTGCCAATGACGGCGTTTGTTTGTTGGTATTTTGTCAAAATAATGACGAATAACCGGTGACAGGAAGCGTATGGTAAAGTATGTGCCAACAAAACCGAGTAAATTTCCGGCCAACACATCACCAGGAAAGTGCGCACCAAGATAAATCCTGGTATAGGATACAACAACCGTCAACAAACCCAACAAAACAGGCATTATTTTTCTTTTTCTGATATGCCAGGCGATAACGGTAAATGCAGCAGCCGTTGTTGTGCTGTGGCCGGAGGGAAAACTATATTTATGCAAAACATAATTACCAACATAGTGCACCATATCCTTTCCGGCAAAAACCGTTAACGGTCGGTCCCAGTCAAAAAATATCCAATGCTTCAGAAACTGAGCTATTAAGCCAGTGATAACTATGCTCATTATGGCTACCATTACCATATTCATGTCCTTGCGCATAAATAATAGCAACATCAGAGCTGACAGGAAGAATGAATCGCCCAGCCATGTTAAGATCAACATTGGGTAATCAAGCCATTTAAAGTGGATGCTGTTCATGACCAGAAAGCTGTCATGATAACCATAAGCGAGTAATAAAAACGCCAATACAATCCAGAAGGCCAGCAATGGAAGGAGGAAGTATTTATTATCCCAAATGAACCGTTTCATACAATGCGAATACTTTATTATCTGTGTTGATTTTTTAATATAATCTCTTTAAAAAAAATATTTGCGATCTATCTGACCCGAAAATTGAAAGCCATAAGACCAATCTGAAAAACTGATATTTCGTTATTGAAGTAGATATTGTAATAGCCCTGTCCATAGTAATATTCTGCGAATAAGGATATATCATTCTGCAATTGGGGATGATAAGCAACACGAAACGAAAAATCGAATTGTCTTGACAAATCATATTTCTGTTCCGGCGAGCGGTTATCAATCGTCCATGTAAAATGCATGTGATATCTCAATTGACTTTTATTGAAATAACCGTCGGGTTCGTTTTCTCGATATTCGTTACTGGAAATCAGGCTTCTTACCGCTCCCGGATAATCCTTCAGTTCCGAGTCGAAATTGAGTCTGAAGAGGCCATAATCATTCCCTAATCCTATCGAATTCAGTAAATGTGTTTCAAAACCGAATTTAAAATATTCCGGAATAAGCTGGTTTCCTTTTGACTGATCGTCAATGAGAATCCATCCGACCTTGATAAAATTGGTGGCGAAATTTCCGTCTTCTTTATTGTACGTACCATCCGAATTATACGTCGGTCCGCATTGTCCGTTGGAATGATGCCCCAATGTTAAATAGGAAAGCAACTCTCCTTTGTAAATACCCCGATCACTAAAATTCAGGTACACCGTAAGACCAGGCATGTAACCCGGCGTAGTAATCGGATAGGAACGTTGATCTCTCATCCGGATAATTCCTTTAAAGGAAATGTCCATTGCCCACTCGCCATCATACGACAGATTCACCAGATAACAGGGTGCCATCACCGCTTCAAACAAAAGCGGGTTCAGGTTCCCAATCCCCTGCTTAAATGTTATGTAACTGGGTGAATGAACCATTTCAATATATTCCGACATTAGTATTTGTGACTTCGAAGTTTCCTGGGCCAATATCGTTGTAGTAGTAACAACAGTATAATTCCGGAAAAACCATACACAGTCAACGAGCGTTTAAACAGATTTTTCATCACACGATTCTCTTCATCCAATTACGTCTGAACCTTTATACTTATTAATTCATTCCAACTATGATTCTACCATTCCTTCTTCGAAATGAGCATTAATACATTTTCCAGAATATTGGAACCTTCTTCCACCAGGTTTATTTTCTGATCAAACAACTGCCACTTTACCATCATCATTTTCATCGCTCCCATTATGATTATAGTGAGTTGTGAAGAAGGAAGGTCATTTCTGATTTCATTTTTCCCCTGCCCTTCCTGTATGACACCTTCCAACTGTCCTGCCATAAAAAGAGTAATGTCTTTAATTTTCTTTTTTAAATATTCTTCACCGTTATATATCTCTTCGGAAGATATGACGCAGATTAGCGCAGGATTTTTTTGTAACCGACCAAACTGAAACTCAAAAAACAATCGTAGTTTATCACAGCTTGGCAAATAACTTTGCGCAATCTCAGTTATTTTTAATTCAGTAGTTTTTGAAAAGAAGTCGATGATGTTCACCAGGATCTCTTTCTTATTTTTGTAATGCCGATAAATGGCCGGTTCCGATACACCAATGGTATTCGACAGGTTTTTAATAGTCAACCCCTGTAAGCCTTTTTCAGCAATTAGCTTGATTCCCGTGTGAATAATCTCCAGCTGCCTTTCGGTATACATGGTGCGTTAGTTAATACTCACTAACAAAAGTACAATGCTTTTGAAAATCGAGCATACTCCTTTGGATATTTTTATATGAAATTTACGTTAACACACCTTACAGTGAAAAAAAAAGAGGCCATCGGGCCTCCTTTACTCATCTATCATTTTGAACGTTAATCATCATCATCATCTTTTCCTGCCAGTTTCGCAGGGTAAGGAATTTTTCCCTTTGCACTGAACCAAAGTATCCTGTTCAGCATGTCATCGTCTCCCCCATCGATATGGTCGTATTGCGGCTCAAGGCTAATGTTGGCATAATGCAGCGCTTTTCCTGTTAAGGATGAAAGCGCCCCATTCATTTCGTCTAGCGGAATCTCGTTCTTAACACCGTTATACGGCGTATAATCGGGTGTTTGCACAAAACAAGCATCCATCGTTGGCGCAATAGCATCCTGAATATTCATTGGAGGGAGCGCCAGAATCTGTTCAATGGTTCGTACCATGGCCGGTTGATTGTAGGCAGCATGTACCGCTTTATCCTTACGGGAATACGGACTAATTACAGTTCCCACCGTACGATAGGCTGAAACATGATCCCATCCTGTCTGGCTGTCATCTTCAGTAACAAAAATAACTGTATTGGCCCAAAAACGACTATGGCTAAGGACGTCCACAATCTGACCGAGCGCAACATCATTATCGGCAACCATTGCTCTTGGCGTTGGGTAACCGGGACGGGTTCCTGCAGTATGATCGGCGGGAAGTGCCATGACCATTAGCTGAGGAAGTGAGTCTCCTTCCATATTTTCATATTTCTTCAAATCCTTAACGAATGCAGCTGCGCGCATGACATCAGGTATGGCATGGTGGTCATACCCCGGGTAGGTTTGACTCAAGATTGGTTTTACCGGTCCTACCGTTGTTTTATTGGTAAAATGGAATGGTTCACCATTGACAAACATTTGATAAATGTCTTTCCATCCCAGTGATTTATCAAATTCAGGAACCGCTGCTTCTCCATAAATTTTCACCGAAACGCCATGTTTCATTGCATTGTCCCAGATAAATCCGGTAGGAGCATAAACCAATGCGTCGTACTGTACGTGCGGATAACTTCGGAACCAGGCACGCACATTCTTTTCTACATAATCAGTTACAATCGAAGCATCAGTCCATTGATGTCCTTCGGCTGAACATTTGCCTGAAGCCATGTAATTGTCCATCAAGACAAAATTGTTAACCAGCCGGTGCATGTTCGGAGTTATCTTTCGTCCGTAAATGCACAATGTGGAGTCACCATTGCCTTTCGGAACGTCACCTAATACCTGGTCATACGTCCGGTTTTCTTTAATGATATACAGCACATGTTTAAATACCGATGGTTCGCCTATCCTGTCGGGAACAGGCTTTGGTTCAACACCTACACGTGCAGGTAACTCAGCCAGCTTAACCCTGGCTAAATCGTTGACGGCAATTACTGTATTAGTATGTTTTTCCAGTTCCTTTTTATCCGGCATGGGAATTACCGAAACCGATGCCAACATATGGTGAGAGTTGTATGCCAGTGTTTTTTCCGGCCCCTGATGTAATCCTACGTGTGCACCAGTCGCCTCGATATTGGTAACATACATTTTCTTATTACCAGCAATGGTAACCGAGGATGGATATGCACCGGTAGGGATGAATCCAATGACTTCACTTTTTTGTTTCAGGCCACGTGCTGAGGCATGTTTCCCGAGACGTACAACCGCCACAGCATTATCAATACCATTGGCAACATACAGGAATTTCCCGTTCTCCGACACGGTTAATCCGTCGGGTGAACCGCCCCAGTACTTATTCAAGCCGGGCTGCAATCGGACGATAATGGTTTCGGTAATTTTATCCGAAACCGGATCAATAACCGACACATTATCGCTGTTGGAGTTGGTTACATATACATATTTTCCTCGCGGAGATGAGACGATCTCGTTGGGATGAAGCCCGGTAATAATTTCACTGAGTAACTGACCATTATTCGGGTCAAATACCGAAATGCTTCCTTCACGCGTAGCCCCGGTAGTTAGTGAAACCTTTGCTTCACCCCACGGAACACCTGCCACAACATCATCGTCATCAAGCGGTAATCGCCCTCCCCAGTTGGTAACGAAGAGTTTTCCTTTTGCTTCCGCAATCCCATAGGGAGCTACTCCGGTATCTCTTCTCCATACCACGTTGCCCGTGACTAAATCCTGTTTTACCAGCTCGTTGTTACCATTGAGCACGACATACAGGTAATCTCTGTTGTTTTCTTTCCGAATAAGCAATTCATTAGGCAGAGATGTTTTTGACGGTGGCAACGGGTCATATGAGAAATAATCTGTAATTCCTGCTTTTCCATTGTCCCAGCTTGCACGAATAACAAATGATTTTCCACCGCTCGTTGCGGCGCTCCACAATACTTCCAGCCCGGAATTTGTTTTGTGCCAAATAATTCCTGAATAGGTACTCATGGCCCCGGCCAGTTCCGACCTCGATTTTATCGGCAGGGTAAAAACAATGGAATCGGCCTTCGTATCGACAAAAACCACGCTGTACCGTTCTTCAACCGCCAGCCATTTACCATCAGGCGATAAGGCTGCATCCAGCGCATGATTTTCCAGGCTTTTATCACCAAAATAAATCTGTTTACCGGCGGGTTTGAGTATTCTGTTCCAGGGAAGTACATCGTTACCCGATTCATCCATTCTTTTCCCTTGCGCCACATTCTGGCTTCTCGCCGGAACAACTAGCAGGCACAAAAGGACTAGCGTTAATTGTATTAGTTTCATGACAGGAATTTTGATTAATTAGGAAACTGAAATGTTACCACTTTGTTCAGAAGTTCTTGATTTTATTTACTATTATCATTGGATATACGGCAAAGCAAAAAGAAAAAATCCCTACCGGAAAGATCCAGGCAGGGATTTTATTATAAAAAAAGTTAAATTTATTACGATACTATTTCTGATCGGACTGCAACATTTTAATTGAGCCCATATTGGTAACCTGGTATTGCGATAAATCAAATTTCATATCACGGTTCTTGTTCACTTCCGTTACGGTTAAAACCGAACGTTCACCGGTTTCTTTGTCAAGCGATTCACTTTCCATAAAAAATCCCCAGGGCATACCGTTAGAGTACATAGCTGACTTAAAAACAGCGGACATTAAATCTCTTGTTTGCAATTTTACATCCCGGGTAATCCAAATATCAGCTCTCTCTTTTTCATCATCATAAACATACTCCTCACATTTGTAGCCGGCAATGTTTTTTGTACGGCCGGTTTTCTTCAAATTCGGATTTAGCGTCGACATATCGGTGGCATTGTCAGGCATCTCCTCACCTGCAGCAAATAATGAATCAGCATTCATCGTCAAATCCAGTCCATATACAAGTCCCGTGCGCTTTCCGTCCTGATCGTGAAGAATAATGGTAGCTTTATTCTTAAAATCGAATATGTAAATCCCATTCCCTTTCGAGCCCTCGTTCGTACTTCCTCCTTCAAACTCATAAGCGAAATTATGTCTTCCCGGATTCATGAATGTGACCAATATTCCGTCACTTACAAGCGTACCATCTTTTTTATAGGACTTTACAACCATCTTTGTGGAATAGTTAAAATCATATTCCTTTTCGATAGGGACAGGTTCTCCAGACATTCCCATGCCTTTCATCATCCGCTGCTGCTGCCTGGCCTCAGGAGATACTTCGCCTTCACTATTACTTACACTGTCTTTTGCAAGCGAATCTTCCACTTTATCCAATCCTTTATCAATTTGCTGATCCATTTTATCTTCAGCGCGCTGCCCCGCTTTTTCCTCAGTCTTTTTCAAAGCTTTATCAGCCATCTTTTTTAAAAAGCCCTGGGCTTGTACCGGTTGCGTAAAACATAACGCACCGGCAAAAATCAAAAGTAAAATTCCTGTTTTTTTCATCACTAAAACTCGATTTAAATTGGTTTATTTTTCTGGTTAAATGCTATTCAATTTAGCACTTGTTTGTCTGAAAACCAATTATCAAGATCAAGACCAATATCTATAGTATAGATTATCTTTAGAGGTTTCGACTAATTTTATTACACCACTATACGTATTACCATACTGAAATCTGCTTAATTAACATGCTTACTGGTCTTTAGTTGTGAATCACATTTTTATTTATTAAAGCATACCGTCTGATGAATTGAAAAAGTTACATTTGCTGGTGTAAAATATGATTATATGAATACGTGGTTCGAGTGTAAAGCAAAGTATGTAAAGATTGATGAAAACGGACGGGAGAAAAAGGTAAATGAAGCTTACCTTTTAGATGCCGTGTCGTTTAGCGAAGCAGAAAGCCGCATTTATAAAGAGCTGGAGACGATGGTGAGTGGTGAATTCACCGTTACCAAAATTGCCAAAACCAATGTTGCCGAAATTATTCCCTCGGAAGATGGTGATCGTTGGTTTAAAGCAAAGGTATCGTTCATTACCATTGATGAGGAAAAAGGTAAAGAGAAAAGAACGGCACAATACGTTTTGGTTTTAGCAAAAACCGTGAGAGATGCCTATGAAAAGGTAGTGGAAAACATGCAGGGAATGATGGCCGATTTTGAAATCAATGCCGTGAACGAAAGCCTGATTATGGACGTATTTCCCTATTTTGGCCAGGATAATGACATTCCGGATCATCTTCGTCCGTTGAATGATGATGAATTGCTGGCTGACAACACGACCAATGAAGATGATTCCGATGATTTGGAGCCGCTTGATGAAGATTCAGAATCGGAAGAAGAATAAAGATTCAAAAGCAAGACATATATGAGACTGTTCGTTCCGGACAGTCTTTTTTTTTAATAAACGGATAGCTGATAAAAGGTCGCGGGCGTTCAAAAGTATACTTAAGAAAACGGCTAATCTAATGCGGTATCCCGAGATACTTAAAGTTTGCAAACGTCATTTCACTTTTAAGCTTTATAACCTTCTTAAACATAGCATTAACCATTGCAAACGATTCTCTTTGTCATAAAGTTGTTTTGTTAATAAATTATCTGCCAGAGTAATCCTACACCGTTAAATCTGAAATCTTTATATTTAGTGAGCTAAACTAACAACATTACAAAATGAAACGAACATGAACTTTTTTAATCAAAAGTTCGCCAAAGGCAATGATTAAAAAAAGTTCATGTGAGAGTGAAGCGGTTCCATACGTTCTCAAATTTAGAATTAAATTATGGACCATAATTATAAATTTTAAACGTATGAAAAAGTCCAGTCAACTTACCAGAAGAAGATTTATCAGGACAACAGCCGGCTCTGCGGCTGCGTTTACAATATCCCAAGCTATGCTGTTCCCGGCTTAGGGCATATAGCCCCAAGTGACAAACTAAATATTGCAGGTATTGGCATTGGCGGAAAAAGGGAAAGTGAATTTACAAAACATAGTCGGGCAAAATATTGTGGCGCTATCTGATGTGGGATTGGGATTATGCGACACCGGTTTTTCAGCGGTATCCCCAAGCCAAACGATACAAGGATTTCCGGAAAATGCTGGAAAAGCAAAAGGATATAGATGCGGTGGTTGTTGCCACGCCCGATCACACGCACGCGATTGCAGCAGTTGCAGCCATGAAAGCCGGGAAGCATGTATACGTCCAAAAACCGTTGACACATTCGGTTAGCGAAGCTCGTTTGTTAACTGAAACAGCAAGACAAACAGGTATTGTAACCCAAATGGGAAACGAAGGCCACTCCGACGATACCGTATACGAGGTTGCTGAGATTATACAAAGCGGAATACTGGGAGATATTAAAGAGGCTCATGCCTGGACGAAATGGTATTGATGGGGAATCTGGCCATTCGGCTGCAAGGGCTCAACAGGCCACTTCAATGGGATGGTGAAAATATGAAGTTTACCAACATTTCGCCTGACGATAAATTCAAAATCATTACATCTCATCAATACAAAAAGATTGATGGTCATCCACAATTCCATACCGACTGGACGGAAGATTTGTCTGCTGCCGAAATGGCAAATGAGTGGATAAATCACACCTACCGTGAGGGATGGAAAATTTGAACAAAAAAATACTTCTACCAAACACATTAACAGGTAGTTTGGTGTTGAATCAACTCATTTTATCAATAAAAAGCACATAAGAGAGCGATTAAAGACAATATTGAAGGATAGGTACACGTTTTACCTATGCTTCTACAAATAATTCTACCATTTTTTGGGGGGTGCTGCTTCTTCGGAAGTTGCACCCTTTTTTGTTTTTCCCGATATTTTATTAACAATGCCAGTATGAGAAGGTTGAAACAGCCAGTTTAACACGGGTTTTTCTATGAAATGAAGGTATGCCGGCTTTCATGGATGGTAACAGGAACGCTCCCGATGCCAGACCGGCAGCAAACAAAAAGGTTCGTCGGTTCGTTTTCATGGTTTAGTTAATCATTCCGAAACAGAAACTTAAGGTGATTTAATACCTTCGTTATTAAAGAACAACAGATCGTTCACCTGCTCTATGAGCAAATAGGTCTCCAGCTTATTCATGTACCGGTTCCCTACAATCCCAACCCTTTTACAACGGTGCAGACGAATCAACGGGTTAGTCATTTTGGCGGAAGCCGGGCCGAATACGGTATTTTGACGGATAACCAACCCGCTGGTAGCTACCGCATCCAAAATGCTCTTCCCTTCGTTATAAAATGTATTCCCTTCGATGGTTATATCTTTATGAAAATAAGTTGTATCGGCCGGTGTATCCGAAATGATCGGGCCAATCATAATTAGAGCCTCATTCGCATTACCAGTACCACAACGTCGGAATATATTGTTTTTGATAAATACCTGGTCCAGCATAACCGGCTGGAATGCCGAAGCAAATTCACCCCCCAAATTAATGCCATGTTTACCGGATCGAATAAGGTTTCCTTCCACCATTATTTTTCCTGATGTTTGCAAGCTGATTCCGTTACCAATAATATTACTGAACCGATTGCCTCTCAAAATAACTTCCGGCTGCCGCGAGATATTAATCAGGAAATTCCCTTCCCGAACGGTTGCAGGAAGAGCCCTGTCAAACCACAATTCCTGGTACTGCTCATTCAAATCGCGAATGCGTGTTACAACTCTTTCACAACAAAGGCTGGATTTCTTCGTATCAATAAAACGGATGGTATCTCCTACTTGCGCGAACTGACTTCCCCACTGTTTTTCATTCACTTGCCGAACACCTAGTACATTGTTACTAATTCGTTTAATGATCTTCAGGGTCGGTCCGGAAACTGATACGGCGTCTCCCATCATACCCGAAAACTTACAATTGGAAATCACTATCTTCTTTTGACATCCGATAAAATGAACACCATTGGCCAACACCGATAATTTGCGCCCAGCCACACTGTCAGGTAGCACATTCAATCTATCCAACATTACATTCCCCGATTGCTCAGCAACGATTACTTTGCCGGGAGCATGCGCTACGGAAAGATTGGACAACTTGACTCCATCGGAACCAGATAAATGAAATGCTGGTGAAATCTTGCCCTGCAATCTCTCGCTATTTGATTCCCAAACTAGTTTCCATCCTTTACGCGGTAACTTATCGCCAGGAACTTCAATCCAAAAATTACCATGGCTCAATGGTTTAGCCGATATAACACCGGAACTCTCTATTCCTGAGGGTGAAAATGAACAACTACCGGATGTCCCCGGGCGCAGCCAGCCCACTATCTTAACCGGTAGGTTTTCTCCTTCGTTTCTAATCGAAAGAGCTCCATTTGCCAACTCCAGACTATCGCCCCGGTTTGTCTCAATAGTAAAGAAGCTGCCATCTTTATTTACTTCCGTGACGGTTCCTTCACCCCACACCGATGAAACAAACCGGATATTGATATTTCGGATGCTGATATTTTTACATCCCTGGACTTCAAATGGCAACATCATACCATGCATAAAAAAGGTGGACTCAGAACCATCAATAATCAAATCTTCAAAATTAATCAACGGGAAAGCAATTCTTCTTAACCCGTTAGAAGCCCCGGTCAGCGTTAAATATTCCTCCAGGGCATAATCAGGGTAGAAATGATATGTCCCTTTTGGGACAATTAATCGCGGCGCACCTGATTCAAAACAGGCATCCAGCGCTTTTAAAATTGCTGGTGTTGCATCTTTCTGCTCAAGCAATCCGAACTGCGCTGCGTTAATACCATCGCGGACTTGTTGGCCGTAAACCTGAATGGTCGCTATAAAGAGGATGAAAAAGAGTATATTTTTTTTCATAAACGGGTTGATGGACAAGCTGAATCCTAACTCAATATAGAAAATTTGAACGACACGGAGGCTTTGATGTTTGGTTTATTCTGAAAAGTAATAAGTTAATAACTTAAATTTTAAGAAACGAAACTTTCAGACTTCCGAACGGCTATTTGCTTCATTACTTTCCTTAGTAGCGACAAGCAATGAAAAGGAAAAAGAAGTTCCGTGACCAGGACGGCTCGACCCAATCAATTTTCCATCATTTTTCTCAACAAATTCGGCAATCAGACTGATTCCCAAACCCGTTCCCGGTTCATTATCTGTACCTTTTGTTGTATAAGAAATACGTTGGCGGAGCATTAAATCAAGCTTGTTTTGCTCGATGCCAACGCCATTATCGCTAACCGTTATCACATACCCGTCTTTAATAGCCCGGCTGCTAATCACCACACGCCCTCCACTGGCGGTGAATTTAATGGAGTTGCTGACTAAATTCCGCAGAACCGAACTGATTTGGTTGTAATCACAATGTACGCCAGCCTCATCATCAATATCCAACCGAATTTGTATCCCTTTCGAACCGGCAACTTGTTGCATTAAGCTGATCGCCTCTTCTCTCATTCGGCGCAACGAATAATTACCCGGAAATGGAAAGGATCCGATTTTGAATATGATTCAAATGACTAACTTCACGTTCTTTCTTCCGCATGTTTTTAATTGATATTAACAAACCTGTATTTCGTTTTCACCTTGTCCTTCTGTAAAACACGTTTTCCCGTGTTAGAAAGAAAGGTACCTATTCCCCTTCCTGTGTATCTAAAACACATTGCGGGTCTGGGGGCATTTTGCTAATTTGCGAACCAATTAACAGTATTAACAATTAACCTAATTAACATGAAAAGCAAAACTCTAATCCTGCTTATGGCAACAGTATTTTTGTTGTCATGCTCAGCAAACAAACAACCCAAACAGCGAGTGAATCCATTTTTTGAGCCATTCGATACACCTTTTCAGGTCCCACCCTTTGAGCAGGTGACCGATGCCGATTACCTGCCTGCTTTCAAAAAGGGCATGGAGGAGCAGAATGCCGAAATTGACCTGATTATCAATAATTCAGAAGCTCCCTCCTTTGCCAATACCATCGAAGCTCTTGAATACAGCGGACAGTTACTAAACAAGGTAAGTAATGTGTTCTTCAATATGCAGGGAGCCAACACCAACGATTCTATTCAGGCTATTGCCAAAGAAGTAGCTCCGCTATTGTCGCAACACAGCGATGCCATTAATCTGAACGCAAAGCTCTTTGCCCGCATCAAAAGCGTATTTGACCAGAAAGATGAGCTCGACTTGTCGACCGGGCAAAAAAGGCTTCTCGAAGAAACGTATAAAGGTTTTGTCAGGGGCGGTGCCAACCTGGAACCAGAACAGAAGGAGCAACTGAAGAAAATTAATGAGGAGCTATCGCTTCTTTCCCTTCAGTTCGGTGAAAACCTGCTGGCGGAAACCAACAATTTCAAGCTGGTCATCGATAACCAGGATGACCTGACCGGATTACCGGAACCTACCATTTCCGCTGCAGCGGAAGAAGCCAGTGCAGCTGGGATGGATGGAAAGTGGGTTTTTACGTTGCAAAAGCCCAGCTGGATTCCTTTCCTTACGTACTCCGAACGTCGTGACCTGCGTGAAAAGTTGTACAAAGCCATGTACAACCGTGGAAATAACGACAACGGGTACGACAATAAAGCCATCATCAATAAAATGGTTAATCTGCGTTTGCAGAAAGCGAACCTGATGGGTTACGATAACTGGTCGGCCTTTTTGCTGGACAACCGTATGGCAAAAAAGCCGGAGAATGTTTATGCCTTGCTCGAAAAGGTTTGGACCCCTGCCCTGAAACGCGCCGAAGAAGAACGTGCCGATATGCAAGCGATGATTGATGTCGAAGGTGGCAACTTCAAGCTGCAAAGCTGGGATTGGTGGTATTATTCCGAAAAAGTCCGTAAGGCTAAATACAATCTGGATGAAGAACAACTGCGTCCCTATTTCGAATTGAACAATGTCCGGGAAGGTGCATTCGCGGTAGCCAATAAACTCTATGGACTGACGTTTACCCAGCTTGATAACATGCCGCTGTATCATCCCGATTGCAAGGTATTTGAAGTGAAGGACCGGGATGGTTCTGAAATTGGGGTACTTTATATGGATTTCTATCCACGTGCCTCCAAACGCGGAGGTGCCTGGATGACCAGCTACCGGAAACAACACTATAACCAGGACGGGAAAGACATCCGCCCGGTGATTTCTATAGTTACCAATTTCTCTAAGCCGACCGGCGGCCAACCCGCATTGCTGACCTACGATGAAGTAGAAACCCTGTTTCATGAATTTGGTCACGCTTTACACGGACTGTTATCACATTCGCATTACAATTCGCTTTCGGGAACTGCTGTCGCCCGCGATTTTGTAGAGCTTCCGTCACAAATTATGGAGCATTGGGCACCACAACCTGAAGTGCTAAAAATGTATGCGCGTCATTACAAAACAGGAGAACTAATTCCGCGGGATTTGGTCGACAAACTGGTGAAAGCCGGTAAATTCAACCAGGGATTTGCTACGGTTGAGTACCTGGCAGCTTCATTCCTCGACATGGATTACCACACCATTACAAAAGCTCAGGATATCGATGTCAACAGTTTTCAAACTGAATCGATGAATAAAATCGGGCTGATTGATGAAATCATTCCCCGCTACAAATCGACTTACTTTGCGCACATCTTCTCGGGAGGTTATTCCAGTGGATACTACAGCTATATCTGGGCCGAAGTGCTCGATGCCGATGCTTTTGAAGCCTACCGTGAAGCGGGTAACATTTTCGATCAAACCGTGGCTACGGCCTTCCGGACACAAATTCTGGAACGTGGCGGAACCGATGAAGCGATGAACCTTTATGTCAACTTCCGTGGGAAAGAACCAGGAATTGAACCATTGCTGAAAAACAGAGGATTACTCGATTAATATATAAACATAACTGAATTGAATTGAAACCCGGTTCTGCCGAACCGGGTTTTCTATTTCTTTTGCACCGCATTCTACAACCAATCGAATAATTATTATGTCATGTGGGTTTCATTTTTTAATTCTCGCCCGCTTTCATTATATTAATCGTTGAAATTTATGATAGTAATACTCCTCCGATGCAATTATCGGAAATGTTATTGATGAGGATAAGTTAAAATCAAAACATTCGGCAATGCCTGAGATTGAAAAAATCAATTTAAAAGAGAAATTCTCCAAGTTAAACGATCACTGGAGTCCGAAAGTAATTGGACAACTCAATCAACAGTTGGTAAAAGTGGTAAAATTTCAGGGCGGCTTTGTGTGGCATAGCCATGAAAACGAAGACGAGTTATTCATGGTCATTGATGGTTCATTTACCATGGAGCTTCGGGACAAAAGCATTGAGGTAAACGAGGGTGAATTAGTTATCGTCCCCAGGGGGACAGAACATCGTCCGGTTACTACGGAGGGGGCCTGTATCCTACTGTTCGAACCGAACACCACCATCAATACCGGAGAGGTACGAAACCAATTGACCGTAAAGGATCCCGAGAATATTTAACGAAGGTTACCATAAAATTCCCTGACATATGAATGAAAAACGCTCACCAATCAACCTCGTAACTACATGAATATATAAAACCAATAATTACGCTAAATCATAACACGAACCATGGAACAACGAATCTCGTATTTAACGCTTGGCGTTAGAAATCTGAAGGAATCAGAAAATTTTTACAGTAATCTGCTGGGATGGAAGAAAACAGAAGAAAGTACCAGTAACATCATCTTTTATAAACTAAATGGCCTCATTCTGGCATTGTACCCCGTTGAAGCGCTGGCCAGCGATGCCGAAACCGTTCCCGGTTCCCGATGTTTCAGTAATTTCACGATCTCATACAATACACGCACCAAGGATGAAGTGGACAAATTGATCAAGAAGCTGGAAAAGAAAAATGTGAAAGTTATTCGGGAACCTGAAACTGTTTTCTGGGATGGCTATCACGGATATATTAGTGATCCAAATGGTTTTATGATTGAAATTGTATACAATCCCAAAGCAGAACTCGACGAAAGCGGGAATATTCTCTAATATTTCTGGATATCCATTCGGTTTATTTGGATTAAAAGCAGGCAGGAAAAATTCCGCGCCTGTTTTTATCTCCCATACACTTATCCTTCACTTTTTTTAACCAAAACGAGTCAACCTTTTGACGAATTTCAGGTTAATATTACTGTATCTTGACTAAAAACCGAAAGATGAGTAGCACCAGGTGGGACAAGCGGTATGCCGCCGATGAATATGTTTACGGGACAAACCCAAACGAATTTTTTCGGGATGAATTGGCAAAGTTATCTCCCGGTAGAATTTTATTGCCTGCAGAAGGCGAAGGTAGAAATTCGGTTTATGCGGCATCACAAGGCTGGAAAGTCACTGCATTCGATTCCAGTACGGAAGGACAAAAAAAGGCATTGCGTCTTGCCGGGCAAAATAGTGTTCACATTCAATATCAAGTTGCCGGATTCAGCCAGGTTCTTCTTCCCGAAGAACATTTCGATTGTGTTGCGATGATATATGCTCACGCTTCGGCATCGGACAGGACACAACGGCATAGAAGAATGCTGAGTTCGCTTAAAGAGGGAGGCACATTTATTCTGGAAGGATTCTCAAAAGAACAAATTCATAATCAAACCGGTGGCCCGAAAGACGTGGCTATGCTTTTTTCGGAAGAAGAATTGAAATTTGATTTCCAGGAATTGAGCGAACGGAAGATTTGGAAAGAGGAAATTGAGTTACAGGAAGGCCCCTTTCACAATGGTAAAGCCAGTATTATACGCTTAATTGGTGTAAAATAATCTGAAATTCAATTTTCAGAAATTATGTTGCGGCCCCAATTTTATATTATACATAACCCTCTGTAAGATAACATAGACTTACAGAGGGTTTCTTATTTTCTTATTGTTCAGGTTCAAAAAATATCTACCGGAACCAGAAGACTATGGCTGCAGTAAGCAACAGTAATATAATTGACAGGTAACGGTAATTCTTATACCAGGGTAATCCGTTCAATTCAATTGTTTCCTCCCGGAATATCTTTCTTGACCAGGTCATATTTTCCACCTTATCAGTTGGCGGTTTCGCGGTAGCCAGACTTACTCCCACATGCACGCCCATACAGATAAGTAAGAGTAAAGGTGCTTTATTCAGGAACTGAATGTTGTTGATGGTATCCGACCAGCCATATATTTCGGACAGGAAGACAAATATGGCAATTGCCAAACCTGTTATCAGGCTGACAAAGGCACCGTTTGCATTACCTCTTTTCCAGAAGAGTCCCAATAGGAATACGGCAACTACAGGCGGAGCAATCAGACCTAACACCATTTGAAGATATTGAAACAACGACCCAAACCGGTCAATTTGGGGAGCCCACAAAGCGGCAATGATCACCAGAATAACCGTAGCAATTTGTCCAACGCGAACCAATTGTTTACTCGTCAGTCCCGGCTTTATTTTATGCACAAAGTCCATAGTAATCAGTGTCGATGCGGAATTCAAGGTCGCACTCACACTCGAAGACATGGCAGCCAGCAAACCGGCAATCACCAGTCCCAGGACCCCTTTCGGCAACAAACTGTAAATCAACACCGGATAGGTTAAATTGGGACATTGTGACAAGTTGGTACACAACATTCTGGCTCCGGTCGCATCATTCACGGTATAATAGTGTAAACTACTGATGTCCATTTTGGAATACAGCACAATGGCTATCACACCGGGAAGTACCATGATAAAGATTACCGGAAGTTTCAGTAAACCGGCAAATAATGCCCCCCAACGACCATGATTCAAATCTTTGGCACTCAATACCCGCTGAACCATGAATTGGTTGTTGGCCCAGAAATAGAATCCCAACAACGGAACACCAAACACCAAACCCGTCCACGGCATTAACGGATCCTTGCTTGATTTCACCAGGCTGAAAATTTCTTTGGTAGTCGTATGCAGTTTTCCGGCATCAATCTGCGCCTGCAGGCCATCCACTAAACCCGACCAACCCCCTACTGCCGAGAAGGCATAATAAGTAAGAAGGGTGGAACCAACGACCAAAATCATGGCCTGGATAACCTCGGTGTGAACCACCGATGATAAACCTCCAGGAATAGTATAAGCAGCAGCTGCCAGCGCCAGAATAATGATGATAACAGTGGAATTGACTTCCGGGAAAATGAGTTTCAGAATCAGGTTACCGGCATAAAGTCCGGATGCCGTATCAATAACGACATTCCCGACGACGGTAATAAACGAAAAATAATACCGCGATCGGCTATCGTACCGGCGTTCGAGAAACTCCGGCATGGTATAAACTCTCGATTTCAGGTAAAATGGCAGAAAGAAAACGGCAAAGAAAACCAGAACAACAGCAGCCATCCATTCGTAATTATAAACTGCCACATTGGTTTTAAATGCATCCGAAGCCAGGCCGATTAATGTACTACTGCCAATATTCGCGGCGAAAAGCGAAATGCCGACAATTGGCCAGGTCATGTTTCTTCCCGCCAGGAAATATTCTTCCGAGTCCTTTCTCTTGGCTTTTTTGAGACCATAAATGATGATACCAACAATGTAAACGATGATGATACCAATATCAAGCGGGCTCAGACTTAAGTCTTTCATTACTTAGTTTTATATAAGGTCCAGATTTTGTTCTCCGTTGGGAGAGGAATAGTTGATTGACATTTGCATATTGTTCAGTTCGACCAATAATTGCGTGAAGTCGTCCCCTTTACTCCAGCGCAATTTCAATTCATCGTTTCCCCCTTCCACAATTTCAAATTCCCCATTGAAAGCAGGATGGGTATTGCGGAATTCAATCAGCTTCCTCAGATTTTTTACAATAGGTTTTTGCAACGACTCGTCCACTTCGTTCGCTGTGTAATAATGCCGGTTGATATCCCTGCCAACATTTGTTTTTTCAAGAAGTTTCATGTCGTTGCATCCCGCGAACAGTCCCATATAATAAACTTGTGGGATCCCGGGTGAAAAGAATTGAATGGCGCGGGCGATGAGGTAACTGTTTTCATCGCATCCCATCGCATTAAAGTAGGTACAGTTAACCTGGTATAAATCGAGATTGGAAGCAGCAGCGCCCGTGGCTTTTTTGCTTTGTTCCCCGGAATTCTCATGAATTTTCCGGACAATATGGTCAATGTCTTGGTCGTCAATCAGGCCTGGCTCTCCCTGTTCCGAGGCTACATCCACAATACCGATTCCGTCATGTGTGTCCAGCACGGTAAAAGCATTTCGCGGACTCATCCGCAACCACTTTTTCAGATTGGCTGCATTTTTATGAAACAGTGTATCGAGCACCAGCACCGGTAGGGCAAAGTCATAAATATAATCGACCTTCTCTGCTATACTGATTTGTGTTTTGTAATGGGAATGAATTTCCACCAATACGTTCATCCCCCGCTTACGCGCCTTCTGCGTCAGCGATTCGATAAACTCAAACGTTTTGTCAATCATAAAGCAGGATGTTCCCGGCAGCTTGATGGCATATCCTGCAGCATCGAGACGGATCATGCGGATACCTGCTTCCTGGAAGGTATCGAGAATACTTTCCAGATAAGCTTTGCCTGGCTCGCTGTTGACATCTATATCAATCTGGTTGCTGGTAAATGTTGTCCAGACAAACCGTTCGGCGCCATCTTTAAACTGAAAACGGGAGAATGGAAAACCAGGGCGTGGCCGGTAAATTTTCAATAAATCCTCATCGGTAGCCCCTTGTGGGAAAATCTTCCGGTAGGTAAGAAACATATCCGCATAAGGCGATTTCTCCCCTTTTTCCAAATAATCGAGAAACTGTTGCGATTCAGCGGAAACATGGTTCACAATTAAGTCGGCCATTACATCAACATCCCGGCTCAACGCTTTGATATCCTCCCAGGTTCCCAATCGGGGATCCACCTTTCGGTGATCGATGGGATCGAAGCCGGCATCTGCCCTATCGATGGGATAAAAAAACGGTAACAAATGAACTCCGCTGAATAGCGGCTTCAACTCTTCCCGAAGTAATTGTTGATGTAGTTCATTTATATTCCGGCAACTGAACCGGTCAATATACGTAATCAGCTGTACTTTGTTCTCCATATCAGGGTATTCAATCTCAATTCGCGTTGGTTTTGGAGGGAAGAAAAACAAACGCCATCCTTCCCTCCTTTCCAAACTTACCTATGCAATTTCAAGTAATCCCTCATTACATCAGAATGAATAGGTAACGGTCATTGTTGTTGCTCGTCCGGTAATCGGCCGCGCACGCATGTAATTGACTGAATTATTGGTAAAAGGATCCGCTTCCATTTCGGTAAAACCAAGTGTATTGGTTAAATTATTCACATTTACCCGCAACGATAATCCTTTCGTGATAGCGTAGTTTGCAAATGCATTCACATATGCAAACCCGGGTAACACAACAGAGTTATCATCTTGCGAATATACCTTGGTTGTTCCGACCAGGCTCATTCCCAGGGCACCTTTTCCGATGGTGTACGACGGACTGATGTTGTACATCAGAGTCGGAACACGGCGTGGTGTATTACCTACGTTATCAGCAGTAAGACTCTTCGTGATTTCTGCTTTGGTGAACGTACCACCTGAATTGATATTCAGGTTTCCGGTTCGGATAACCATTTCCAGTTCAGCGCCATAAGATTTGTACTTGTTATTGATAATCTTGTTGAATTCCGTATTTTGCTCATCCACGTGGTTATAAAATCCGGTCAGGAAGATACCGGCCACTGGTGAGTTGTATTTGAATCCTAATTCAGCTTGCTTGATAGCATCGTTACTCAAGCCTTTAACCGTTTTACCTGCAGCGGTAATAAACGGGGTGTACAACAACCGGTCGGCATTGGCGCGCCCTCCTTTGCTGTAACGGGCAAACACAGCCTTGTGTGCATCGAATTTATAGTTGGCACCAACCGAATAAGACACATAATCAAATGAATAATCTACCGGATGCGGATTCGAGTTGTCCAGAATGGTCACGCTCTGTTCTACCGGCGAAATATTACCGTCTTTGTTCACATCAACCTGTGCCTGCTCATTACCAAGGTAATAACCAAAGGCCTCGCCTATGTCGTAACGAACACTTGCATCAACATTCAACTTATCAGTTACGTCTACACCCATGTTGGCATACGGTGCATCGATGGTATAAGTCATATCGTATCCTTCAGTACAGCAGTTACCCCATGCCGGAACGCCATGTGCCGTTAGACCGCCCTCGCTGTAGTATGAATTATTAGCGCTGGCAACATTCATCAGTCGCGGCTGATTCTGAACATCGGTCAGATATGTTTGCCACAACCAGGTCATCGCAATACGCTGCGAAGCGTGATAATAACCAGCAGTTACGTGGAAGTTGTCCAGCTGTTTCGAGATATGTATATCGTTGGTGAAATTGTTCAGGTTGTTCATTTCCACATCGAACGTGTGCAACAGCATCAACAAGCCGTTTCCATTCAGATTGGAGAGCTGTGACTGTGTCAGGGGCGTACCGGCATTGGCACCGTTTGCATAACTCAATGTCGCGCCGGCACCTGCTAAACTGGTAGCCATTTCGTCAGCTGGCTTAATGCTTACCGGGAAAGGCGAGTTGAATGAACCATGGTTGAACGCCAACTGTCCTCTGTCGTGAACCATCCAACCGTTACCCAGATCGAAATTAAATTCAGCTCCTACAGCATCAGAAATTGGATGCATTCCATCGGCCATATTAAACGACTTACTGTTTCCGTTGGCATCAACAGACAACTGATGAAGGAAGTAAGGGCTTTGCAAGGCATCGTGTTTCACATCAAACCCGGGAATGGATTTGTAAGTAGGATTCGAACCGGTACCAGTTACCATTACCGGCATAGGCATGTACGAAATAGCACGATCGTTCAGGTGCTTCAGGTATAACCGAACAAAGCCTTTATCAAACTCCTTGGTGAAATTAGCTTTAATCTGACCACCTTTATTGGCTGTAAATCCAGCTTTACGCGGCCCTACACCTTCGCGGTAGAAACCACCAATATTAAAACGGAGCCCATCACCAATCGGTGCCCCGTAATCAAAATCGGTACGAAAAGATTGGTAATCAATGCCAACAGTTGTTCCGATGCTTCCACCCTTTTTTACACCAGTTTTGCTGATGAAGTTGATGATACCGGCTGGCGAATTGCTGGCAAGTGTCGATGCACTGCCGCCTTTCAGCGCCTCGATACGGGCAACAGTTTGATCGGCGCGCAGGAAAATGTCGGCGTTACCAAAAGAAATATCACCAAATTGCATCACCGGCATACCGTCTTCCTGAAGTTGCAGGAATTTTGCACCTCCGGTTGAAATCGGTACACCACGAACCGAAATGTTGGCGTTTCCTTCACCTCCGGTTGATTCGGAGTGCACACCCGGAATATTCTTGAATAATTCAGCAGTTGTGGTGGCGCTAAACTGCTCCATCGCCTTTGGTTTCAGACTCGTCAACGAAACACTTGAGTTGATGGCAGATTTAGGATTTACCACACCGGTTACAACCACCTGATCCAAGCCGATAAGGTCCTGCGATAAAGCAAAATCAACACTTGCCGTTTTTCCATCAGCAACAGTAATGCTCTTCTGCTCTTTGCTGTAACTGATAAACTGAGCCACGAGGTCATAACTTCCGGCCATTACTTTGGTAAGTTGGTATTCACCGTTCGCATCGGTAATTGTTCCGGTGTAAGTACCTTTAATTAAAACACTGGCGCCCACCAGCGGCTCACCGGTCTTTTTGTCGGTGATTTTCCCTTTAATGATTCCAGTTCCCTGTGCAAATGAGATAACAGGGACCATTAGCAGCATCAGGGTGAGCTGCATTAATTTCCGTTTCATAGTTTTTGGATTTATGTGATTTCAAATACAAATTTTCAATCCGAAATTTCTCGAAAACATGTTTCCATTTGCACCAATCATATAACAAATCTACATTCCCAATTTTCCAAAAACAATAGATTTACAGGTAGTTGAAGCCCGTTTTTCATTTCAACCGGTTTCGCAACCGGTTGCGGTTGATAACTTTTTTATTGTTCTTTAACATTTATGTTACAAAGAGTTAATACTGGAAGAAATTTCTACCTTTGGAATATCATCATCTAAACCAAGCATGAATCAGAGTATTACGATCAAAGACATCGCACAACTCCTGGGATTATCCAAATCAACGGTCAGCAGGGCACTGAAAGACCACCCTGACATTAGCCCTGAAACCAAACGAGCCGTTAAGGAAATCGCTGAAAGGCTGCACTACAAACCCAACCATGTGGCCATTTCGCTGCGCCACCACAAAAGCCGGATGATTGGTTTGCTGGTTCCCAATATCTCCTACTTCTTTTTCCCGTCGGTTATCGAGGGCATCGAAGAAATTGTGCATCAGCACGGCTACCAGCTGATGATTCTCCAATCAAATGAATCATACGATCGGGAAGTCAACAGCATTGATACCATGCTGGCCAATAACGTGGAAGGTATTCTGGCTTCGGTTTCCCGGAAAACGGAAGATTTCAGCCATTTCAAAAATGTGATTGGCCTTGATATCCCCATTGTATTCTTCGACCGTGTTCCCGAAGACATAAAAGCTGATATGGTTCTGGTGGATGACATCCGCGGAACCTACGACGGAGTAAAACACTTACTGAAAACCGGAAGAAAGCGTATTGCCATTTGTATTGGTCACCCCAATCTGCTAATCAGTAAAAACAGGCTGAAAGGATACAAGATGGCTTTGCATGAAGCCGGAATGGAAATTAACGACGAATACATTATTTCCGGACAGTCAATTGTTGAAGTGGAGAATGCAACCCATCAGTTATTGAATCAGGATACGCCACCCGATGGAATTTTTGCCATTAGTGATCTGACCATGACGGGCATAATGAAATCCATCTACGCAAACCAACTCCAAATCCCAAATGATATTGCCGTCATTGGCTTCTGTGAAGAACCATTTAGTACGATGTATAATCCGCCACTATCAACCATTCAACCAATGGGCTTTGAGATTGGTAAAATGGCCACTGAAGTGTTGTTTAGCCGTATCCAGGCGGAACATAGCTTGATGATAACGCCCGAAATTCACAACATTACCACTAAAATGGTCATCAGGGGGTCAACCTGATTTGATTTCACAATCGATTTTTCTTCACTTCTACTGAAATCCCCACTCTATTTGCCTTTTAACGCTGCCGGCGAGGTCGAAATGTTTATACATAACTTGAGGAAATCTTGTTTCATTCTTTCCAATTCGGCCAGCCAGTCTTCAATTTCCTGCTCGTGTTCCAATGCTTCATTCAGAATGGCACTCTTCACTCAATGCTTCGTTTAATGTGTCAATCAGTTTTTTTACATCCAGGCTTAGGATGTCAAAACAGTAATGTCTTCCGAGGGTTGTCAGCCCTTTTTTCTTTTTTGTTATTAATGTTACGCTCTTCGTTTTTATCCAAAAAGTCATCCAGCTTATAGCGTTTCCAATATTTTAACGTTTCACTTTTCAGGAATTCACTCTTGGCTTCGCCGTAATATTCGTTGAAATACTTAGCCGCCAGTTTAAGATTTCTCCGTGCAACATCGCCCAGCACATAATTCATAGCGATATAAAATTTGGCCACCACGTCTCCATTTTCACTGGCTTTCTTATAATAACTAAGCGCTCTTCTGTGATTCTTCTCCACGCCCTGCCCTTTTTCATACATGGTACCAATATTGTACAATGCAGCATGTTCATTTTGTGCAGCTGCTTTCTTGAACCAATCCATGGCCTGTCCATAGTCTTTTTCCCGACCGATACCCATCAGGTAGATATTTCCCATCTCAGTTTGCGCCAACCGATATCCAGCCTCAGCAGATTTCTCATACCAGTCATATGATTGGGTATCTGCGTCTTTCTCACCAAATTCCTTATCAGCATAAGCTTTGGCCAACAAATACATGTACACGCTGTCTCCGTTTTGGGCACATCTCCTCATCCAGTAAAGAGCAGCTTCTCTTTCAGGCTGTTCTTTGTCGAAATGATGATATAACTCCTTTTGTGCATCCAGGTTTCCGTCATATCCGGCCTTCTTTTGCCAGTATCGCGAACTATCAACATTTTGCGAAAGGCCCAGTTTTCCGAATTGATATAATTGACTTAACCGGTATTCTGCCTTTTCATATTCTCCCTCTGCCGATTTGAAATACCAATACCTCGCAGCTTTAGGGTTTCGGGTTATTCCATGGCCTGCTTCGTAGTACGTTGCCAGCGTAAATTGGGCTACCGGATCATTGGAAACAGCTTTATGCTGAAGTTGTGCAATATCGACATCCTGAGCTTCTACTAACCCACTTGCCCCAAGAAGTAAAATAATGAGACTTATTCTGAACTGATATTTTTTCATAATCACGCGGTTTTTCGGCGAAGAAGGAATTTCTTTTCTTTCAAAGATATTACGTTTATTTGAAAGTTTTATTGTTTAGTTTTCAGGTTTTTTTATTTATCCTAACTCATTCACTGACAACCAATGCTGCTTCTTCTGCAAATGGAAATAGAATAATATGGTATGATAGTTTATAAAAATAGAAAAAAAAAGTCCGAGTTAAACAACTCCGACTTTTCTGTGATCCAGGCGGGACTCGAACCCGCAACCGGCAGCTTAGAAGGCTGCTGCTCTATCCAGTTGAGCTACCAGACCATCCTTTATTTAGCGGTGCAAATATATAAAATATCCCCGTTTCCTAAACGAAAACGGGGCCTTTTTGCCTGATTTTATTCATTAAACCAATACAATATTATGCCCGGCACATTGCTGCACCATATCTTCCGGCCACAAACTGGCTTGCACCTCACCGATATGGGCTTTTCGGAGGAAATACATGCACAACCGTGATTGTCCGATGCCTCCACCAATGGAAAGTGGCAATTCCCCTTTTAGCAACTTCTTATGAAATAACAATTGTTTCCGCTCTTCCGTACCTGTCAGTTTCAGCTTCGGATAGTTTTCGTACACCATAAACTCGGTCCGCAACAATACAGAATAAATCTGCCGAACCACTTTTTTCAGAAAATTCAATGTACGCTGGCCGGAAGTGATTACCTTTTCCCAGTCCCACTGATCGACGTATAGCGAATGAATATTTGAAAGCTCTTCATCGGCCCGGATGGCATTCATATCGGTATAGATACCATACCCTACCGGAATGCCGTATTTAGCCAACATCATCCGTTTCCATTTGGCCAGCGACTGAACGACTTCAGCCTCTTGATCATCGAATTCCTTTACCGGAAAAGAAACAGGGCGTTCAACGCCGTTCAGGTCGTCATTCACACCAGTTCCTTTCAAAACGAAAAGCGGAGCAGTTACCCTTCTTAATCTCAGTTCTGCCGATAGGTTCTCCTGGAAAAAATCCTTCATAAACTTGATGGCCTTCTCCGTATTCTTCAAATCAAGAAGTGGCTTGTAATTCTCGGGCAAATAAAGATTCATACGGTTTTTATTTTATTATCAATCGACACACGAAAAGCAGGTACAGCGTTCCTGCTTCGGCTAAACATGTTTGGATTTATTAATTTTGTTTTGGCAAATGTAACAGATTTCAACATTCGGTCGGTTCAAAATATTAGTTTCAAAAACATATCCGGACATTTGCTTATTATCAGAAAACTTCTCCTGGAATAATCAGCCTAATCCTTATTTCCCATCGAATCGTACATGTAAACAGCAAAAGTGGCCAACCAGTGTGAACCAACATAGTTTTCCGACAACACATGTGGCAAGGCATCGGCAGCATGTTGGTGCGCCAATTGAATCAACTGCCTGGCCATTACACTTTCCGGAGGAAATGTTTTGGCAATATCGAACATGCACCATGCCCGGCTAAGGTTCAGTCCATCAAGATGAACACCTTTCGGATCCTGCCGATCACTCACAACTGCTGGTTTTTGCAGCGATTCCGGTATGCGTGGCATAAAATATCTGAACCAATCCTGAAATGCTTCCCTGTCGAGAACGCGCAACATCAAATCCGCTTCGATGAGCGATGGCGAAAGAAAATCGTCTCCTCCCGGCTCCCACCCTCCCGGAATGTTTTTATCGTCGCCATAATAAAACAGCGCTCTTTCTTTCAGTAAGTTCCCAAATGTCGAATCCCGGGTTACTTTGGCATAATCGAGTGCCAGCAGCAGCCCCAACGCTGTATTTTCATGGACACCCCTCCGGATGGGATAATACAATCCCGGCAGGTAAAAATAATATCGCTGAACGATTTCATCTGCCAGCGGAGCCAGTGCCTTCGCCCACTGTTTTCCGTTTGGCTCATCCCAGGTCAATAACTCTGCCTGAAGCTTGAGCAACCAGCCCCATCCGTAAGGCCGCTCGAAACTTTCGCGTCCGGGAGCCTGAAAATAGGCTATCTCGGTTTGTATATTTTCCGGGGTAAAATGCCGGCTCAGCACATCGATAACCTGTTTCCGCTGAGGTAAATTGGGATACATTTTCAACAAACGGACCAACAACCAATGTCCGTGCACGGCCGAGTGCCAGTCGAAACAACCGTAAAAAGCCGGATGCAACCGGTTAGGTGTTTGTGCATCCTGGGGCCCGTTCATGGTATGACTGATTTTATTCGGGTAAATTTTATCGGCATTCTTCAATACCAGGTCGGCAAATTGAGCGGCTTTTCCCGGGGTTAACTCCGGGATCACCGGCGTTTGTCCGCTTGCCGGGTAGATAAAACTTGCCGGAAACAGCAGGAGTAAAATTATTTTTCTCATAATCAATAGCTTTATGTCGGTTAAATAAATTGAATCGTCTGGCTATCGGACTTCCTTTTCACGAGAGAAGAGATAAAGATGCGGAAAAATTAAACTTTTTTATCACAGCGTTAAAGTAAAACACCATATTTAATCCAAAAAAAAGATTTATTTGCACCCGCTAATTTACCGTTACGAAACGGCTGTAAAAAACAAGTTATCAATCAGGTGAAGAGCGATATTTAACTACACTCAGATAAGAAGAATTGAATATCGCATGAATATTTAACATGATAAACGAAAACAAGATCATTGTCGGAAGCGAAGAGTGGTGTTCCCTTCCGGATTTAAACATTCCTGCTATTAAAGCCCGGGTTGATTCCGGTGCTAAAACTTCCTCCATTCACGCTATCAATATTCAGCCTTTCAAAAAAGAAGGTGTGCCGTGGGTCAATTTTGACATTCCCCCCATTCAGAATGATGGAAAAACGTCGGTGCATTGTGAAGCCGAAATTATTGACCGCCGGACCGTGAAGAGTTCGAGCGGTATAAGCGAACGACGCTATGTTATCAAGACAACGGTCGCTTTGGGCGAAGCTTCGTGGGAGATTGAACTGACGCTGGCCAACCGCGATTCGATGGGATATCGCATGTTGTTGGGACGGGAAGCTATGAGTGGCCGTATGCTCGTTGACCCGGAGGCTCGTTTTCTGTTCGGACAAAAATCGACAGCCCATTTGAATGAACTGTACCAGCCCAACCAACCAGCACGGCAGGGACTGAAAATCGGACTGCTGGCTTCCGACCCAAACCTGTACAGCAACCAGCGTATCCTGGAAGCGGGCGAATCACGCGGCCATGAAATGCACTTCCTGAATATCCGGCATTGTTATATGAAGCTGGATGCTACCAACCCGGAAATTCACTACCGCGGAGGACGGATTTTGAATGATTTGGATGCCGTTATTCCGCGTATCCGCCCCAGCCAGACTTTCTATGGATGTGCTTTGACGAGGCAGTTCGAAGCGTTGAAGATTTTTACGCTCAATTCGGCGTCAGCTATCAGCCAGTCGCGCGATAAGCTTTTCTCGCTGCAGTTGCTGTTGCAAAACGGTTTGGAGATTCCTACCACAGGTTTTGCCAATTCACCGCTCGACACATCCGATTTGATTAAAATGGTAGGCGGCTCGCCACTGATTGTGAAATTGCTGGAGGGAACGCAGGGCAAAGGAGTCGTTCTTACCGAGACGAAGAAGGCTGCCGAGAGCGTCATCAATGCATTCAAGAGCCTACATGCCAACATCCTCGTGCAGGAGTTTGTCAAGGAAGCCAATGGGAAAGATATCCGCTGCTTTGTGATCGATGGCAAAGTAGTGGCCTCCATTCAACGGGAAGCAGCGCCAGGCGAGTTCCGGGCCAACCTGCACCAGGGCGGAACAGCTTCAGTGGTAAAAGTAACGCCTGAAGAAAAGCGCATCGCCATCAAAGCAGCCAAAACCATGAACCTGAAAGTAGCAGGCGTGGATATCATTCGTTCGGCAAAGGGACCATTATTATTGGAAATCAATTCGTCGCCCGGACTGGAAGGTATCGAATCGGCAACCAACAAGGACGTGGCCGGGAAAATGATTGCCGCCATTGAAAAACACGTGGGCTGGAAAACGGAAAGGTAACCGTCCGGGTATAAACAGGAACGGATGCCATGCGGACGTGATATGACATCCCTTTATCATCTGTTTATCATCTCAGACACCTGACGTTGTCGAGTTGTTCAAAAAATAATTGTGATTTTTTAACAAATTTGAGTTCATATTATTCCTCTGTCAAAGAATGATAGCTTATTTTTGCGTTTTACATATTATATCATTAAAAATGACTAAATGGACTGATTGGACGCATTAAGATCACAAAGCCGTCGACAGTCAACTGTAAACAGCAGACATGAGACGGTGTATAACGCATAAAATAAACTGGTGGAAGAAAATAGCTCTCTCCGGCATCATTCTTTTCATTTCTGATGTTGTTTGGGCCGAAGGGGCAACCTACAATACCGTCCCGGCTTGCAAAGCCGATACGACCGCTCGCTTTCGCAACGTTCCCCAAAAACCACATAGCCTTCTCCACCAAATTGGCGTCGAAATTGATCCGAATTGCATTTTACCAACCAATTCTTTTCTGAATGGTGAAAATGTGAGCGGCCAACCCTACAAAAAATCGTTCTCGGCACATCTGAAATATTCATTCCGATTCGATCCCCGCTCGGCTTTCAGCCAGATTTACGGAAAACCCTACCAGGGAGTCGGACTCTCCTTGTACACCTTTGGCGATAAAACGTATTTGGGAAACCCGGCGGCACTATACCTGTTTCAGGGAGCGCAGATAAGCCAGTTCACCCGGAGGCTCTCGCTTAATTATGAATGGAATTTCGGATTATCGTTCGGGTGGCAACCTTACAACAGGGAAAACAATCCGTACAACACCGTGATTGGCTCAAAACTCAATGCTTACATCAATGGCGGCGTGTACTTAAACTGGATGCTTTCTCCAAAATTCGATCTGATCGGCGGGGTCTCATTCACTCATTTTTCCAACGCAAACACAAAGTATCCCAACGCCGGACTGAATACCACGGGATTGAAAACGGGACTGATCTATCGTGTAAACGGGGCTCATTCTCCTTCTCTTCCGGGAACATATCGACCGCTTGTTCCTTCATTTCCACGCCATGTTAGTTATGATTTGGTTTTTTTCGGCTCATGGCGCTGGAAAGGGGTGGCAGCCGGTGAGATACAGGTTCTCGCACCATATAAATACACTGTACTGGGCTTTAGTTTTGCCCCCATGTACAATTTCGGATACAAACTCAGGGCCGGGCTGTCGGTCGACGGTGTGTACGATGGCAGCGCCAATATCTATACTGTAGATGTCACCAACAACTCATGGTCCGGAGCTTCATTGTCCCGTCCCGAGCCGCCGTCTCAAGTGTTCGCATTCATCACTCCCCCCTTTGACCGGCAATGGTCGGTGGGAATTTCCGGACGGGTTGAGTATGTAATGCCCTACTTCTCCATTAACCTGGGTACAGGCGTGAATGTACTGAACAATGTGGGTGACCTCAAATCGTTTTACCAGTTGCTGGCACTAAAAATTGCTGTTACCCGCAGCTCATTTATTCATATTGGATACAATCTGAAAGACTTTCATGAGCCCAACTACCTGATGCTGGGCATTGGTTTCCGTTTTCATAACAAATATCCCCGCTTACACCGCTGATTTTTCCCTTAACGGGAAGAATAATACAGACAGGCAGGCTGATAGTCATACTTTGTTGGGGTATCGCCATCCTGGTGGTCTTCTACTTTGTGAGGGGAATTGCTACGCCAATTCTGAAGAATTATATCATCCGGATAAAGCGAACAAACAATCGATAACATCAATCGATTTCCAGCACCTCTCCGTCGAACCCCAGCTCCACTCCTTCCGGCAACTCTTTCTTCACTTCGCTGTGCAGGCCCATTTGGTGACTGATGTGTGTGATGTACGCTTTGCGCGGATGAATTTTCCCGACGATATCAATGGCTTCGCCCAGGCTCAGGTGCGAAATGTGCGGTTCTTTCCGCAAGGCATCTATGACCAGGACTTCTACCCCTTCCAGTTTTTCCAGTTCTTCGTCAGCAATCGTACTGAAATCAGTGAGGTAGGCAAATTTCCCCACACGAAAACCATAAACCGGCAACCGGTGATGAAAAACACGGACCGGAACGATATCCAAAGCCCCAATACTCAGAGCATCGCCATTGATAGGAACCAGGTTCATTTGCGGAATGCCAGGATATTTTTCTTCGCTGAAAACATAGTCAAAGATGATCCGTAAGTTCTTATCAACACGAGCTTCGCAATAAATATCCATCGGCGCTTTTCGAACCCAGTTGAAACTGCGAATATCATCCAGTCCGAAAATATGGTCGGCGTGTTCATGCGTCAGCAAAATAGCATCGATGTTATGGACCTTTTCACGTAGCATTTGCTGCCGGAAGTCGGGACCGGCATCAATTACCACACAAGTTCCCTTGTCTTCAATCATGACAGAACTCCTCAGTCGTTTATCCCGTGAATCAGTCGAACGGCACACTTCACAATTGCATGCAATCACCGGTACTCCCTGCGAAGTCCCGGTCCCAAGTAATGTTATTTTCATGTTGAGTTTTCTTTTTACGCTCCTTCCGGCTTTTCGCGGTAGCAGGATGACAGGTACATCAGGTACGGTACCATCATCATCCCCATCGCAGCCGGAGGGACTCCGCCCCGTGGCGGCAGCAATGTCAGGCTTACGGCTAGGGCAAATCCGTTAATCTTCAACAAAGCCGGCAACATGCCGCTTATTTGCCCGGGGGCATTCAATCCCTTTGCCCAGCCAGCGTTTTAGCGCCGAATCCGCCGCGATGCTGATTCCAAAAGTAGCAAAAAAAGTAACCACGGCGCAACATTGGGCCGGTAAGAAAAACATCCTGGTTGGAACCGATAACGGTATAAATAACCAAGGCGAATCCCCGGTTAGTCAAATTGCATCAAACCAGCCGGCAAAAATATTGTTTTTCGCTACCTTTGCTCAGATGGGAAAAATAGCAAATCTCTACCTCATACCAACGACGCTTGGCGACACCGGGCCCGGCAATGTCGTTCCCGCCACGCTCGTTGAAACCGTGCGGTCTCTTCGTTATTTTATCGTTGAAAACGTTCGTACGGCACGCCGCTATCTGAAAATGCTGGATCGCGATATCGACATTGATGCGCTGGAGTTTATGGAACTGAACAAACATACCGACCGGAAACAGTTAGAACGTTTCCTATATCCCGTTTTAAACGGAAACGATACCGGCATTATATCGGAAGCCGGTTGTCCCGGGGTGGCCGATCCCGGTGCTGAGGTAGTTAAACTGGCTCATGAGAAAGACATTCGCGTCATTCCCATGGTCGGGCCTTCATCTATCCTGCTTTCGCTGATGGCTTCCGGGATGAACGGGCAGAACTTCGCCTTTGTGGGTTATCTCCCCATCCCGAAAGGAGAACGGCAACGAGCCATTAAAGATTTAGAGCGCCGTTCGGCAAATGAACACCAAACACAGATTTTCATCGAGGCCCCTTACCGCAACATGAAACTGCTCGAAGATATTTTGCAGGCCTGCCACGACCAAACACGGCTTTGCATCGCTGCTGACATTACGCTGGAAAGTGAATACATCCGGACGCAAACCATTTCGGAATGGAAAAAAGGAGTGCCTGAATTGCACAAACGGCCAGCCATCTTTCTCCTTCATAAAGACTAATTTAGCCCGCTGTGGCCCGACAGATATTAACGACAATCGTTTCTCAATTTTATGAGCAAGATTTATCGCTACTCCATCGCATATGATTTCGTTCGCGCACTGGTAAAAACGTCACATCGGCTGTTTTACAGGAAAGCAACTGTAACCGGAAGGGAGAGGATTCCCAAATGCAGAGTTCGTTCTATTTTGTTTTGGGAATGCTGGCCTTTTCAGCCATGTATGTGGTAGGACAGTTGACGATGGGAAGACTATTTCCCGGCTGGTGGAAAGCGCTCTATCTTTTCGCTATGCCGGTGAGCGGTATATTTGCTTACCGATTGATTCGCAGCTGGAAAGTATCTCGAAACCGGCTTCGTCTGCGTTTTGGAGTATCGAAAGAACAAGAAAATCAGTTGCTCAACTCCAGGCAGGAAGTTATTTCCGCTTGTCAAAAAGCATTTTCTTTACCAGAAGAATAAAACTAAGCCAATGCGCTGTTTTGGTCACGCAATTGATTCATCATTTTAAACTCAAACTCGAAGTTAGGTGTAAATATATCTTTACCAAGATTCTTCTCAATCTGAGCGCGACTCCAGAATTTCCCTTCGGTGACTTCGTCTGAATGCAAATGGATTTTCTTGTAATCATATGAGAGGTAACTGTACACCAGCTCGGCTTCAACTTCGGTCTCCCATTTGTAACTGGCCACCGGGCGCGCCTGAAAACCGGTCAAACCAATTTCCTCATATGCCTCGCGCTTCAAGGCTGTTTCGACAGATTCACCGAAAGAAATATGACCGCCAACAGCGGTATCCCATTTACCGGGCTGTACCAATTTATTTTCCGGCCTTTTCTGCAGGTAAATATGCCCCTTCGGATTAACAACATGAAGATGAACAACCGGATGCAAAATCTTTTGACCGCTGTGACAAGCATGCCGGGGTGCTTTCCCAATCACTTTCCCTTCCTCATCAACCACCGGCAACCATTCCTCGTCTTCGGCAACAACCGGCGTTTCTCCCTGGTGGCGCTTGTTGCGAAACCATTCAATCACAAAATAGACAGCAAAAATAATGTAAAACAACCCGCCGCTAATGAACGCCCAGGCTGCTTCGCTCATGTAAAAGGCAGCGAAAACAATCAGTCCGGTATGCACCAGGAAAATCCAAAACATGTTCCGGAGATTCCGCTGCATCTGCACCTTTTGCTGCTCGTTAAACGAAACATCCTTCATGTAACGCCCGGCCATCATCTGAACGATATTCAATTTACCAAAGGCCGAAACACCCAAAACAGCACAAAGAATCAGTTCGATCAATGCGGGCTTCAGTTTGAAGAAGATATCGTTGTCGAGCAGAATGGAAATCAGCGAAAGGACCACCAGCAAAGCCGTATCAATAAGCACAAACTTTTCGAGCCGGCGCTCTTTGATTCCGGTTGCTATTAATTCGATAAGTCCGACGCCTACAGCTACTGCAATACCAACCTGCGTTCCCCAAATTTCATCCGCAAGGATAAAAACAAAAAGCGGGATAAAACCCGGCAACAGTTTTTTGATGAGCTCGGTGCGCGTCACGTCACTAATTTATTGATTGAAAAAAACCGCGGTGAAGTTCCGCGGTCCGTATTTAAAATTGTCGTTCGATTATCACCGGATCGGAACTGTTCTTTATCACTTTATGGACCGTGACATGGAACACAAGCGTCGAATAAGCGGGGACACCAGATTGAGGTGTTCCGCTATATCCCAGAGTTGATGGAATAATCCACACCGCTTTTTCCCCTTCTTTCATCTGCAGGATGGCTTCTTCCCAGCCTGAAATTACAGAGCCGGCGCCAACTGTAAAAGTGAATGGTTCAAAATTGCCAGAAGTATCAAATACATAACCATCATGAACTCCGGTTGAATCTGTACCTTCAATCAAATTTCCGGTATAAAATACCTTTACCTGATCACCATAAGCAATCGAATCGGCACCCGCCGGAGCATCTTGTTCTTTGATGACATAAAGTCCTGAGGGGGTTGGTTGTGCATCCGGATAATACTTAGCTATGTATTTATCCCGTAATTCCACTTCCAATTCCCTGGCTTTTTGGCGGCTTGTCTTACTGCAGGAAACAAACCCCACACCCAACACAACAACCAGTAATAGAAAATTTAATCCCCTACGTTTCATATATTTTATACGTTAACTATTCAAACTTACATGTGCCGGCCTTCAAATACCCTTATGCTCCGACGTTTTTGAAATTTCAGCGCTAATTTATTAAAATTCGGTTCACCTTGCCCATTCCTTTTCCGAATTCATTGTCTGAGTTTCCGGTGCTCATCTTTTAGTTTTGCAGAAAACTCAGGTAACAACTCTTCAAACTTCTTAATGGTTTCGGCGAGCGATAACCTTGATTCTCCCCCGGAAGCGTTTATATGACCTCCGCCGTTAAAATGCATATCGGAAAATTCGTTCGTTGGGAAACCTCCTTTTGAGCGGAAAGAGATTTTCACCAAATCGTCCTTTTCCATAAACAAGGCCGTAAATATCACATCACTTATCGAGAGCGGATAATTGACGAAACCTTCTGTATCACCCGGCTCAAAATGGTAGCGCTCCAGTTCTTCCCTGCTCAATGAGATATAGGCTGCATGGTATTCAGGAAGAACTTTCATTTTTTTATCCAGACTGTAACCTAAAAGCCGCATCCGTTGTGCTGAAAAGTTGTTGTAAACACGGTCATTAATTCGATCCTTATCGACTCCTTTCTCCAACAACCTGCTAACCACTTCGTACATATCGGGAGATGAAGCATTGTAACTAAAAGAGCCGGTGTCGGTAACCAATCCGGTGAACAATGCTTCGGCCGCATCCTTGTCGAGGTATTTATCCAGATCCAGACTTTCTACAAACCTGTATACCAATTCAGCGGTTGAGCTGGCCTCGGTATGCGAAAACATCAATTCTGTCACGTCAGCCGGATCGGGATGGTGATCAATCAGGATAATGGGTTTAGTTACCTTTTCAATAAGTGCTCCTAACTTATCACCAGCCCTGTCGGATGCGTTAAAGTCGAGCAAAAAAAACAAATCGGCATGATTGATAATTTTTTCACAAACGGCGGGTCCATGCTCGAACACCTTCACTTCATCCGTTCCGTTCACCCACTTCAAAAAGGCAGGATAATCTGTCGGCGAAATAACCGTTGGTGCATATCCGGCTTTCTTCAGCACCCGCCACAACCCCAAACTTGAACCAACAGCATCACCATCCGGATTCACATGTGGTATGATAACAATGTTCCGGACATTTTCACTCAGCGCTTCTTTTACTTTCGCTATAGTTTCGGGGGATAATTTTCTCAAAATTGATCGCTTTTTAAACGTAAGATGCAAAGATAGGAATATTGGTTGTTTCGCACCTGAACATTTTTAATTATTTCCCTGTCCCTTTACCGGAAGAAATTATAAAGCCTGAGACGGATCCAATTTCAGAAAAAACTGATACGATGTTTAACAGCAACTAATTATTAGCGGTCAGTCTATTCAATTTCCTAATTTTGATTGAAGAGAAATCTATGTGATTTTCGCACAAAAATACTGTTTGCCATCCGTTATAAACAAACAACCCCGATGAACTCATCGGTCCAACGGATGTTTCTGTTTGCAACTAAATTTATCAACATGGCTGGAAATACAACGCTAACGATGATTAAACCCGGAGCCGTTCGCCGTAACCTGATGGGGCCCATTCTCGGCATGATTACGGAACATGGTTTCAAAGTGGAAGCGCTTAAATTAACGAAATTATCGGCAAGGCAAGCCGCCAAATTTTATGAAGTCCACAGAGGAAAACCCTTTTACGATGGCCTAGTCAACTACATGTCTTCTGGTCCCATCGTGGCTGCCATCCTAAGGAAAGACAATGCTGTGGCTGAATTCCGGAAACTCATCGGCAACACCGATCCGGGAAAAGCCAGCGAAGGTACCATACGAAAATTATTTGCCGAGTCGCTTTCGCACAATGCTGTTCATGGTTCCGACAGTGACGAAAATGCGGTTAAAGAAGCTGCTTTTTTCTTCTCGGAAACGGAAAGATTTTGCCCGGAAGAATGGCATTGCGATGAAGAAGTGGAAGATTACCCGCAATAAAATAGTTAATCCTTTCGGATGAAATAAAACCTGCTTCAATTGAGGCAGGTTTTTCTTTTGCAATAATCATTCATCTGAAAATCAATCCCATCAAAGTGTTCTGCCCATTGTACAGAAAATCATTATATTGAGGCGCTTAATCAATAGATCTATCCGAATCATGAGAAATCACTTGTACTTCGTCACCTTTGTGGCAGCCCTGGGCGGACTGATGTTTGGATTCGAGACTGCCGTCATCAACGGAACAATTTTTTATGTGCAGCAGTTCTTTGGCTTTTCCGAAGCGATGAAAGGTGTGGTCGTGAGTATGGCCCTGGTTGGCTGTATCATTGGAGCACTTTTCGTTGGGAAACCCGGCGATATTTTTGGCCGTCGGCAGATGCTGAAACTAATGGCTGTTATGTTTCTCCTTTCGATGATTGGTGCCGGATTGGCTACCAACCTGACCGTTTTCATTACGGCCCGTTTAATTGGCGGAATTGCGGTAGGTGGCGCATCGGTGCTAACTCCCATGTATATCTCGGAAATTGCCCCGCCCAAACTGCGCGGACGTCTGGTTGCCACTAACCAGCTGGCAATTGTTTCCGGTATTTTGATGGCATTTTTCTCCAACTACATTATCGACAGCATTGGGCACAGCAACTGGCGTTGGATGTTTCTGGCCGGGACCATCCCTTCAGGCGTTTATTTCCTTCTACTATTCTTTATCGACAGGAGTCCGCGCTGGCTGGTTAAAATGAACCGAATCGAAGAAGCACTCACTGTTATCCGGAAAGTGAACCCTTACGAAAATGCTGAGGTTTTGATGCACCAAATCAAAGATTCGCTCAACCAGGAGGTAATGAAGAAATACTCTTTCATGTTCAAGCCACCCTATCTGAAACTGGTGCTGATTGGCATTGCCGTCGGGATGTTTAACCAAATGGCCGGAATCAATGTCATCATGTATTACTCGACAGATATCTTCCGGGTTGCCGGTTTCTCCGCCGAATCCGCCATGTACCAGTCGGTGTTGATTGGAGTAACTAACCTGGTCTTTACCATTGTTGCCATGATTTTTATCGATCGGTTCGGGCGTAAATTCCTGCTTTATGTGGGGGCTACCGGTATGTCTGTATTTCTCGGACTATTTGCCTGGTCGTACATTACCGGCAATTATGCAGGATACCAGTTGTTGGCATACCTTGTTGGGTACATTGCGTTTTTCGCGTTCTCACAAGGAGCCGTTATTTGGGTTATCCTGTCGGAAATGTTCCCCAACAATGTTCGTTCACGTGGAGCAGCCATCGGATCTTTCTCTCACTGGTTTTTCAACTTTGTGATTGCCCTGTTGTTTCCGGTGGTATCGGCAAAAATTGGCGTCGGATGGGTTTTTGCCTTCTTCTTCGCCGCGACATTGTTAAGTATCCTGTTTTATCACTTTGCATTAGTCGAAACAAAAGGCAAATCGTTGGAAGAATTGGAAATAGAAACCATTGGCCGAAAAGTTTCTTCCTGATTTCCCCGTAACAGATAATTTTTAAATTTTTCATATCCATGATACACGAAACCCTTAGGAAATACTTCGGTTACGAAACCTTCAGGCCTTTACAGGAAGAGATTATCCAGGCAATACTTGATGGTAGCGATTGTTTGGCCATTATGCCTACCGGCGGTGGAAAATCCCTTTGTTTTCAGCTTCCGGCTTTAGTACAGAAAGGAACAGCCATTGTCATTTCGCCGCTCATCTCCCTGATGAAAGACCAGGTAGATGCGCTACGTGCCAACGGAATCGGCGCAGCCTACCTGAATTCGACCATATCAGCTTCGGAATCGGTTCAGATCTTCCGGGATGTTATTTCAGCGAAAATCAAATTATTGTATGTTTCTCCTGAAAAACTGCTTTCACAGGATTTTTACCGCCAAATCAAAACCATCGATATCAGCCTGTTTGCCGTTGACGAAGCGCATTGTATTTCCCAGTGGGGGCACGATTTCAGGCCCGAATACACGCAGCTAAACTTTCTTTCGCGCGAATTCAAGGTTCCCATTATAGCACTGACAGCAACAGCCGACCGTATCACCCGGAACGATATTATACGGCAATTGGGTTTGCGGAAGCCTCAGACATTCATTAGTTCGTTCGACCGCGAAAACCTGAGCATCACCGTTCTTCCCGGAAGGGAAAAATATGAAAACATCAAACGGTTTGTTGGCAAACGAAAAAACCAGGCCGGCATCATTTACTGTCTGAGCCGAAAACAAACTGAGCAACTGGCCAACAATCTTAATAGCGAAGGGCTTGACGCCGTAAGTTATCATGCCGGCATGAAAGGTTCGGAACGGCAGGCTGCTCAGGATGATTTCATCAACGATCGTGTTCAGATTGTTTGCGCCACGGTAGCATTTGGGATGGGTATCGATAAGCCGAATGTCCGCTGGGTAATTCATTACAACCTGCCGAAAAACCTTGAAAGTTATTACCAGGAAATCGGACGGGCAGGCCGTGACGGACTTCCGGCTGATACCCTGCTTTTTTACTCCTACCGGGATGTACTAACACTGAAACGGTTTATTGAAGAAAGTAACCAGAAAGATTTGCTGACCCGGAAGCTGGAACGAATGCAGCAATTTGCCGATGCACGGACTTGCCGGCGAAGGGTTTTGCTCAACTATTTCAACGAAGGTTACGATAAGGATTGTGGAAATTGCGATGTTTGCCAGAATCCGCCGGAAGTTTTTGATGGCACCGTCATTGCACAGAAAGCGCTTTCTGCCATTGCGAGAGTAAAAGAACAGATATCTTCGGGATTGTTAATTGACATTCTGCGAGGTTCTGCCCGAAAGGAACTGGTTGATAATGGCTGGTCCGAAATCAAAACGTACGGTGCTGGTCGTGATATTTCTTACCGGGATTGGCAGGAGTACCTGTTACAGATGCTCAACATAGGGTTATTCGAAGTAGCTTATAACGACGGAAACAAACTGAAACTAACGTCGCTGAGCCGGGATGTCCTTTTTGATGGAAAGAAAATCAACCTGGTTTCACCCGAAGAAGCAGAAAATCGCTGGAAGCAGCAACAGGAAAAGAAGCAGCCACAAAGCAAGGTGGAAGAACTGGACAATGCGCTGTTCGAGCACCTCCGAAGTGTTCGGAAAAACCTGGCGACAGAACGGAATGTCCCACCCTACATCATCTTTTCCGATGCCACGTTGAAGCAAATGGCAACCACTAAACCAACCACCGAATTTGCCATGCGGCAGATTTCCGGTGTTGGCGAATTCAAGTATGAACAGTTTGGCATCATCTTCATACGGGCCATCATGGATTTCAACCAGTTTGGCAATACGAATGACAAGAAAGCAGCCAATCGGTATCAAACAACCTACAATTTCCTGAAAAAGGGATACACACCTGAAGAAATTGCCGAACGGTTAAACCTGAATATTGTTACGGTTTGCTCGCACCTGGCTTATTTGTACCAAAGCGATTACGACATCTCGTTGCAGGAATTTCTCGAAAAGGAAGAGCTACAAAAAATTGAAGAAGCGTTACGGACACCCGGTTTAAAACATGAGTTAAAACCAATTTACGAGCACCTGAACGGTAAAATTCCATACCATAAAATTCGGCTGGGATTGAGCATTGCGAAGAAGGAACAATATTAATTCGGTAGAATATGTTCGCGAACAAATTCCTTCCATTCGTCTAGTATGAGTGTGTTGGGGGCACCGTAAACAGCTTCGATATCAGTCGTACTGTTCTTTTCCGCCAGGTAACCACTCCAGCACATAAACCAACAATATTCCGGCTGATTTGCCAGCGTATCAGGTGGTGGCAATTTTCCCACTTCGCCCAAACCAATTGGTTTTCCATTGGCCAGCGTCAGTAAATCCTGATAATCGGAGCGCTGGAAATTTTCGCTGTATACGTCCGTTGCCAATACATCTACCACGTCGTCACCCGGATAAAAATCAGAATAAGGCTTTATGTTATTCCGGATTTCTGTTCCATTGAAAACCCAGATAAGGTTATTTAGGTGATGAAGATTAACGAAGCGGTCGAACAACATCCTGTAGAGCTTTTTGTACCGGTCCGGATTGCCACACCACCAAAACCAATCACCATTTGGTTCATGATAGGGGCGCCACAAAACAGGTACGCCGGCATCGCGCAGTTCGGCCAGATAACCGGCAATCACATCAACCTGATTGCACCAACGTTTATGAAGACGTGTTCCGGGCGTGAGCAGCTTGTTCCATTGCGCCCCGGTCAACCTGGCCATCACATTGTCGTCGAAGGTTCCCGGCTCATCATCAATCGGGCGGATGGCATGCCACATCAGGGTGATTACAAATCCCTGATGATATTTGCGAACCGCTTCTTCCATATTCCGCTGTCTGAAATTAATGCCATCGAGCGAATTGGCCAGGCTTTGACCAAATTCCTGTCCCCAAACAGCCGGATAATAGCCGGTCAGCTGTTTCGCCTCTTCGGTTCGTCCTGAAATAAAAACCGGTTGATTATGCTGCCCCGTTAAAGTATATTTTCCACTAACATCGTACAGCAATTGCAATAATTGCTTCGCCCCGGGTGAAGCATCCGGGTCCACCGTAAATGCACCGGGTGCCCACTCAAAAGAAAACTCCTCTCCCCTTTCACAACCTGAAATGAGACTCGTCAGCAAAAGCAAAAGAAATAACTTGCGCATACCCGTATAGAGTTTTGCACCATATTACCAAAAAGTCCTTATGGCCCAGGTGGTGCAGGTTTAGTTTCCTGTTAAGGTTACCATTTTACTATGGCCGGTGAAAGATAGGAAATTAATGCATTTCATTGAAGAGGCAGACTACTGCAGCAGTAAGTTCTCAGGAAAACTATCGGCATAATGTAAACCGATTCCCCGTGACCTTAATTCCTCCGTGACTTCATCAACAATCAGCTGATTTTGTTCACTCTCCACAACCCGGCGAATCACAATTTCGACAATCTGCTTAGGATAATCAGTAGCAGCCTGCATATAAATACTCAGGTCATTTTGTGTATTATCTCCGACCAACACAAAATTTTTAGCCGGGAAAAGCATAATAATTTCTTCGAGAATTTTCAGCTTATGTAAATCCTTACGTGGAAGCTTTCTTCCGGTTAATACATGGCGCATTTTCCGGAAGTGTTTCAGAAAGACCGGCCCGGGCGGTAAGTTATTCTGGCGAAGGAAACGGTAAATCAACGGGTAAAGGTTTTGTTCGCTGTTCGATAAGTAAAACAGTGCTGCCCCATCTTCGTGTAAACGGTTCACCAACCGGACCATGTTATCAACGGTTTTCCGCTTTTCAACACGGGTCAACATTAAGGTTTTAAATTTCAGAAGCTTTTTCGAAATAAACGAATGGAGTAACGTATCATCGATATCTGAAATGACCAGCGTATGTGCATCCAGATGACGGACCTGCCGGGTATACAAATTTTCCGGGATGTGTACTTCCTTATTTCCGAAAATGCGAACTTTCTTTAAGCAAACCGGTGTTTTCTTAAAATTTCGCTTACCGAAAAAAAGACCGTTCCCGTCTGTTTTCATTTCGATGGCGGCAGAGTCAAAAATCAACTCGACCCGGCAATTCCGACATCGGCTGGCCAGATACAAAGCGGATAATCGCCGGAAGGTTTCCATCCGGGAATAATCCGTGAATGAAAATTTCCGGTAACGGGTATAAATCAACTGCCCGAAAACCAATGTTGTACTGCCGTTTGAAATGGCATGAAAACTAAGCAATAACGGTTTCTTATTCCTCATCTTCACCTCCTGCCACAATGATCTTTACAGCCGATTCAACCATCGATATTGTCAGATGATCCAATTTGCCAATGTATTCACCGTCAATCTGAAAATCAACTTTCCGGTCGATGGTAATCTCAGCCTCCTTGCAGCTAATAACATCGGAATACATCTCTTCGTCGAGAAACAGTTCGAACTTGCTCAGCCCCAAATTGATCAAGTCCTCGGGCTCTATTTTCCGAAAATTGCATATTTCGAAAAGACCGTCCGACATGGAGCCATTCCGTGAGAGATAAATGCCGGTCCCAAATTTACGGGCATTGGCAAAAGCCAACATGTAACCTTCTTTTTGATACTCACCTTCGGGCGTTTTGATGGTATACCGCATCAGTTCACTTTCCTGAAATGCGCGAAACAGATGCCTGGCGTAACCAACCATTCGCCTATCGCCCGATTTGGCATAGTTTTTCACAATCAACGCATTGACACCAATGTCTCCCAAATGTATCCCCAGATATTTATGGTTAAATCGAAGCAAATCAATTGGCCGTGAAGTCTGTCCATTAACTGCCAACTCTACTGCTTCGGGCAAAGTACCTGGAATAGCCAGTTCGGTTGCCAAACCATTGGCCGATCCCAACGGCAAAATGCCTATCGGGATCTCTTCATTGAGCAGGTTTCGGGCTACCAGCAAAACAGTACCGTCCCCGCCACATGCAACCGCCCTGTCAGGACGGTACCAATCGATTTCATGACGCAAAGCTTCATCATCATTCACCCCGGTCGTATATCGAAATTTGAAATCAAATTTCTCTCTCACCGCGAGCCAGTGAATCCGGAGGACGGCTTCATCCTTATCAATGCCTCCGGAAACAGGATTTATGACAAACAGAATTTTTCCCATTCAGCCAGGTTCAATGATCTCTGATAACACTACATCTATCGATTATAAAGGGAAAATAAGGATTGTTTGCGATAAGAACAAATTTTTCATCTACAGCCGATTCTAATTCCCCGACCCCTGTTATTCTCTAAAATGAATATTTTCAATATCTGTGGCCCTTTTTACGGATACAACATCCTTGATGTCGTTCCATTCCCACGCAACAACCAGCAGAAATACAATCAGCACACCTGCCAGAAAAAACAATAGTTCACGTGGAGTTGCCCGTTGAATCTTCATGGTCGATTAATTTTTTAAATATCACTTCATATAAACACAAAAAGGAAAGCTTACCTAAATAACAGGTAGCTTCCCCTTTTCACGCCAATAGTAAGATAGGAACATAGTATGAACTGTACAAGAATTTTAAAAAGTTATGCCTATTATATGAACATATTTCTATTAGATGATGAAAACAGATAGAAAAGGGACGCCATTACACTATCTGTTACTTTTCACTTATTGCACAACGAAAACCAGTATTGAACAGCGACGTTTCAATCCGAGTAAATTTATTGACATAATAATGCAATATTCTTCTTCCAACTCCAAAAAGTAATGAACAATTTACCCCTTCATTATTCGCTGATTTCCTTATTATTAAACAATTTATTTACAAAAAACAGCCAAAATAGTTAATAACTGTTAATCCAATTCCTGGCATTGTCCCCCCCTTTAGCCGTAACTTTTTCGAAACCTAAGAAAACTAAGTGGCTATTATTAACTACGCTAATCATTCTAACGGGCATCTTTTAAAACCCCATTATGAAAAAAAGAGCCATATCCGGGATAATGATTTTTATATTTCTTTTTGCTTCCCCCGGGGGAGCAGGTATTGTGGATGACTATTCTTCCCCCGAAAAGCTGATCAAAATCGAGACATCCCTTAAAAACAGCCCTGCTACCCAGCAACTGGTCAAGCACTGGCTGATTGGAGGTACCGAAGGTTACATAACTGCCTGGTATTACCACGATAAACTGTTCCTCCTCGAGGAGTCCAGCTCTGAAGAAGGAGGCATGATGAAGCAGTCATATTTCATCGATGATCAGCAATTGCTGATGGCTTCTTTCATACGGATGGAATACGGATACAGCCCGCAGCCGGATGAAGTAAGGTTCATCGACATACGCCGTTGCTACGATGACGGAACATTGCAAACGATGTTCCGTCGATCTGACTTCCTCAAGCATCTAACCCGTAACTGGACAATGGCTCTTAACGAAGAAACGAATGTTCCTTTCGAGAAGGTCGATTTCCAGCAAGGCGCTTATTATGCAATGGATTTAAGACAATTGGAGTATTTGCGCCTCCGGTGGGAAAAGCAAGGAGTTCTTTTACTAATGGAGCACGCGTCTAACATGCAGCAGGACCAACCCCTGGAAGCTACGGCCCCTTTACTGGCGCAGAAGTGAACAAATTACAGTTCGCGCAAATAACGGCATAAATGATAAACCGAATAAAATGTCTCTTCACTGTCCGTTGTCCGGACCTGCCAACATGATGGTTCTGACCGGACGGTGATTTCAATATTGGTATCCGCTCCGTTTGTTACTTCCAGTCCGTTTCTCTCCAACGCTTTTTGTGTCCACAATAACCCTGAACCCGTTCCGGTCAATCGTACCGCTTGCTTTAGATGCCGTTTGATACGAAAATCACCCTTTTCCATATCGAAAGTCAGGTCGGACTTTTGGAACAGTAACGGAAATTGACCATTCAAAATCAGATCTTCCGGCGCCCCCTGAACCACATCATCCTGTAACATCAACCAAATCATATCGACTTCGCTGACAGCAATATTCAAATCGTGCGTGGAAAAAATGATGGTTTTATTTTTCTCACGTGCCAGATGATGGAGTATACTGACAATTTCATATTTATTCGGAACATCCAGAAAAGCGGTGGGTTCGTCGAGAACAATGATATCGGTGTCCTGGGCCAGTGTACGGGCAATCATGCCCCGCTGACGTTCGCCGTCGGAAATTTGGTTGATGGGCCGTGTTTGGTAACCGTCCAATCCCACCATCCGAATGGATTCATTGACAATCTGCAGATCTTCCTCCGTTAATTTGCCAAACCAGTTGGTATGCGGAAACCGTCCCAATGCCACCATCTCGAAAACGCTGAGATTCGCGACGCGGATAATTTCGGTTGAAACAAAGCTGAGCATCGTCGCTAATTCCTTTTCCCGGTAGGCACTGATGGACTTTCCGGAAACAGAAATATCGCCACTAAGGGGGGGCTGAAATCCGGCAAGCGTTCTCAGTAACGTACTTTTACCAATCCCGTTTCCACCAATAAGAGCAACGAGTTCTCCTTTTTCAGCGCCTAGCGAAATCCCGCTTTTTACAATACGCTCTTTGCCTCGCGAATCGCGGTAACCTACCGATACATGATCCAGTTTTATGGTCGTGCCCCCGCTCATATCAACTCAGGGCTCCTACTGTTTTCTTCCGCAAAATAATCCAGACAACCACCGGAATTCCCAGCAACGCAGTAACTGAATTAATCGGCAAAGTTGACTCTGAACCAGGAAGTTGTGAAATAATATCGCTGAAAAGCATGGTAACCGAACCAAGCAAAATGGAACCTGGAATCAAGCGTTGGTGACGTGCTGTTCTCAACGCCATCCGGACGATGTGCGGAACGGCAATGCCAATAAAACCAATGGGACCGCAAAATGCGGTTATACTACCAGCCAGGATACAGGTAGAAATAAAAATCAATACCCGGGCTAACTGCACATTCATTCCCATGCTTCGGGCATAATCTTCGCCCAACAAAAAGGCATCCAGTAACTTGGCAGAAATAATGGCCAAAAACAATCCCAACAAAACACCCGGCAACAGCACATGAAGTTGTGCATTGGTTACACTTCCCAAACTTCCCATGGTCCAGACCACAAATGACTTCAACATCGATTCGTTACTGAAATATTGCATGATATTAACAATGGCCGATGTGGCACTGGAAAAAAGAATGCCTAATATCAAAATGGTCATGATGTCTTTTACACGAGCTGAAACAGCAAGGATCAATAGAAGAATGATAGCTGCTCCAATCCAGGCTGCTCCGGCAACCGACCAGGCACCCATTATGTTGAATGCCCCGGCAGCAAATAAATTTCCAGTGCCTAACACCAGAAGTGCCACCCCCAAACTTGCCCCCGAACTAATGCCCAACACATAGGGTCCGGCTAATGGGTTGCGGAAGACAGTCTGCATTTGCAATCCGGCAACTGACAATGCTGCTCCGGCCAACAAAGCTGTTAACGCTTTAGGCAAACGGAATTGACGAACGATGGTCACCAATTGTGAATCGACCTGACCTGGAGCAAAAAGCGCTTTTAAAATATTACTGAGCGAAATATGATAGGAGCCAATAAACAGATCAAGTACGAAAAATATGACAACCAAAACAGCCAGCAGGAAAAGACTTCCTTCCGGACGATAACTTCGTTTTGATTTTGCTGGGCCCGTTTGATCCATCTGTTAGTTTAATTGCCGGTAAAAATACAATTTCCCATCGGTCACTTTATCGGAATGAAAGATGGTAACCAAATCTTTCAGAATCAAATCAGGCCGGACAACCCCTTTTTCCCAATAATCATTACCTCCTCCGGCACTCGTTCGGGCGTTATTGTTGTATACCGCATGCTTTTTCACGGGTGGCAAAGATGAAAAGCGCCCGTCGACTGACCGCAAATCTTTGATTGAAGCGGCCGTCCCACTGTTAATCCAGAAATCAGCTGATTTCGCTTTCATGAAAACATCTTCGATTGACACGACAAAAGCATCGCGGGAGGTGTTCCCATGCCAAAGATACTCACCACCAGCATCGCGAACCAGGTTAGCCAGGTTGGATTCTCCTCCGGCCATCCACCAACTGTCCTTCCAGGGTAAACCAGCTAATATTTTCGGACGATAATTCACATCTGCCACTTCATCCTTAATTTGACGGTAGCTGCTATCAATCCGGTTGAACCACTTCTTCGATGCCGCTTGCTTTCCATAGATAGCACCTACGAACTTTATCCATTCACATTTCGCCATTGGGGTACTTTCGAGGTATTCGCCCACCAGCATGACCGGAACGCCCAAATCGTGAAGTTTATTTAATTGAGCGCTTACCTCTCCGTCAACACCGTAGGTTAACACCAAATCCGGTTTCAAACTCAGTAACAATTCATAATTCAGGCTCTGCGCATATCCTACTTCCGATAATTTATTATCATGATATCGTTGAATTATTGATGAATCGGAAACGAGATTGATATCGGGAATTCCCACCAACGAAGAAGTTTCGTTTAATGCTTCCAGGAATCCAAGTTGTGTTGTGGAGAGACAAACGACCCGCCGGACAGGTATCCGCACAATGTTCTTCCCTTTCAGCAATGACGGGACCTTTTGATTTCGGGGCACCAGATAGTAACTGTAGGAGATACCGGACGACTTCTGCCATGGGTTGAGCACCGTCAGTTTTTTATACGTTTTAAAATCTTCGATGGTAAATCCCCGCGCATATTTCACTGAGGTTGATACAGATGTAGATTTCCCTTCAGGTGAAGAGTGTTTTTTCGATTTGCATCCAAACAAAAAAAGTAGAATGGATAAAGCCAGAAATAAGAGTTTACGAACCATCCGGTGAAAATTTTCTCAAAGGTAAGCCTAACTTTCGTTATCGAAAAATCAACGCCCGGTTCTTAACCGGACTTTCATCACTTCTCTGGCCTTATCGGTTTTTACCGCAATGAAATAGATTCCCGAATTGTGATTTCCAATGGATACCCTTACCGGTTCGTTCGTCAGGTAACGTACTTCCTGATGTAACGTCCTTCCCATTATATCCATAATAGATACCACGGCATTTGCCTCCGGTCCGTTGTTCAGCAAATACACATAGTTGTTCAACCCGCCGGTCGGGTAATAAACTTCAAACTGTTTATCATGAAGGTTGGTACCGACGACATCCATCCCCAACACATTGCAGGCGTGCGCTTTGATCAGCAACGACGTCTTAATACCAATATCAGGAATCTGATCGAACGGAACCCAGCCATTGTTATATAAGGCGTAGGCAGTGTTCACTGGATTGGTAACCGCATCCCGGGCGGGCGCATTAAAAACGGCAATACTGTCCTGAAGATTATTGTAATCGAGATCGTAACCGACGTAAAATGTACCGGCGGTTGTTATCGGATTTGTCAACGGAATGTAATTCATCGATGAATCCTGTAAAGTCTTTATCGAAACCGATTGTGTTGCAATGATATGTTTGGGCAAACCAGTCGCCGGATCGGCATCGTACACATTCAGATTGAAATATCGTCCCGCGGATATCGGACTGGTAGCCGCCTGACTGAAAGCGATGGCCACAGCCTGCAATTCCGTCTGAGCCGATTGATCGAACTTTTCAGCGTAAGCGGTGATACCCAACGAATTTTTCCCGGTTATATATCCGGAATTGTCAGACAGCTTTTGTTTCACGTACTTTTCGCCGTACTGCACATTCGAAAACAGCTCGCAGGGATTGGGATTTGTTACATACGGATCCAAGCCATTGACAAAGGTACTACCGGTATTGTTCGGGTCAAGCCAAACTGCCAGCTGCATGGTGTCGGCGCTATAATAACTCCACTGCCTGTTCAGCATGGCGAAGTAATCGTTGATCGGATCTTCACAAGTCGCTGCTCCACCGGTTAGTGTTCCGATAAACTGAAAACTATTGCTAATCAAACCACTTCCGGAAGAGCCTGCTTCGGTCGTTCCCACATCCCAACGATGGATGTGCCAAAAAGCATTGGAAATGTACTTGGTCGAAAAGGAACCGACGCCTGGTGAATCATAGTCACGCGATATCTTCTTCACATCTCCGTTAGGATGATGGATGGCAAAAGTTGATGCAGGAACGGAAGCGCTGTTATTCCAACCGGAAAGATACGGACGATATTCTGCAGGCGGTGGAGTATTCATGACAACCAAAGCAAAATCCAGCGAATCGGAACGTGCTTTCAGAATGGAACCCGAAACAGTTTGATCGACGTATCCGTCAATGCTCCCCAGGTTTTGACCGCAATCGGGACTTTCGTAATTGAAATAGAATACGGTTTGCTCGGCATCGGTTTTTGAGCCTATGCAATGTCCTGCGGTTATCAGATAAGGAGTTTTATCTTCAGTAACATTATTCACCATTGTTCCGGAGCAGAGTTCACTCCCTGATATAATTAAACGTACTTCAGATTGTTTTTGCACGGCCAAATCTTCTGCCGGGGTGCAATAGACGTCAACATTACACAAGCCGGCTTGCCCCAGCGGCCGGTCGCCAAATGCATTCTTGTAATCGTGATTGACCTTGGTGATATGCAGCTGTCCCGGAAATTCGGCATCTGCCGGCTCATCATACTCTACCACCATCTCGTCTCCGGCCAAAGGCCGAACGGCAAGAGTTCCATACCCCGACTCATTATTCGCCGTAAAGGCGCCCAACACTTTTTGATGATCAGGACTGTAGATAAAAAGTTTAGCGTGATCGGGCAGCTTGAATTGATCAAAAATGATATTGAGGGAATAAGCTCCCAGCGATAAAATCTTCACCCTCCAGATTTTCGTCCCATCATCAACCACCGTCCAGGTTCCCGAATTCTGCGGAGTAATATCGACGTTGAAGGTATGAGCAAACTTGTAGGGTTTAAGCCTTAAGCCACTTTGCGGCTCTGCTTTTATCAACTGCCTGCCAGATACATGCTCCATCCGGACAACCGGAACCACGGTAGCCGCTTTTTCTTTTAAGGAAAAGGAAGCGGGCCGACCTCCATAGGAAATCTGTGCAGTCATAACCTCCGGGAAAAGAGCCAATCCAAATGCCAACAAAATGAAAATCACATACCTGTTCATAGAAGGGAAAGTATTTATAAAAGTAAATATAAGAAACTTCGTTAATCAAAAACGGTCGCTTTTCATGGGCATAGCTATTTTGTTTCCCGGAATCGTTAATTTTATCGTCCAAATCGTACTTATTGGTGAAATATTTTCACTGGTAGTAAAAAGCACAAAATATTTATTATGAAAGTCTTGGTTATTTATGCCGACCGGTTTGCTTACGAGCCTGCCATTAAAAATTTAGAAGAAGTAGAAACCATTGAAAAAGGGTCAGCCTACGAAAATTGCATTGTTGCTTTTATCCATATGGAAGAAGGTGACGAAGAGAAGACCGTGGCCAGCCGGGAGAAAAAACTGGTGAACCATTTGAAATGGACAGCCCGGAAGAATGATACACAGCATATCATCCTGCATTCATTTGCCCACCTGTCGGAATCAAAAGCTTCGCCCGAATTTGCCAGGGCCATTTTCGACGCAGCCGAAAAACGCCTGCAGAATGCTGAATACCAAACAGCGCAAACGCCTTTCGGTTATTTCCTCGATTTGGATATCAAAGCACCGGGCCACTCACTGGCACGCATCTGGGCTACGTTGTAAGATCAACTTTTTCTTCGAAGCAATACCACCCAATCGTTATCGCGGTCGGAAGGAGCACGTCCGAAATCAATCCAGCCGTCTCCGGTGGTCGTTTCCACTGTTCCCTTTTGCAAAGCGCCACCGGTACGTGGATTGAACCAGGAAACGCTGTAGGTTTCCCCGGGATTGTTCACCTTAAAGCGTGACCATGTTGTTTTTTCCGCCAGGTATAAAACATAGGTTTTTCCGGGATATGCCAGACAATAGGATTGTTCTCTGTCGTTGGTGATAACCAGGTTATCGGCAGGTTGCATGTTCTGGAATGGCACATATTGTTGGAAAAAATCCGTTGCAATTTTCGTCTGTTTCCACAGATTCTCGCGCGAGCGCCAGTTTTCACAGTTCAAATCGTTATTCAGAAACTTATATCCGAAGTACCACTCCACTCCTGCCCCGCCAGCCATTAAGCCAGCCCAGAGACATTGGTGGCGTATCGTATCGTGCTGCGCATCGTTTTGGTCGGGCAAAGCACCTTTCCATGCCGGCCCGATTTCATCCATGGTTAAGACCCATTTGTGTTTCGTGGTATCGGAATTCTGCCACCACTTTTTCGTTACCTGATGGACATCGTACGGATTGCCCACCTGCAACGAAACGCCGTTCAGCGATTTGAACCCGAGCATAGGAATGAGCACTTTGTCACGATTCGTATTATCGGAATGTGTATGAATAACAATGGGATGATGATACGGATCGATTCCGGCCAAATACGATGCCATCGCTTTCCGCTGCGCATCATTTTGTCCGTTAGGCGTCCAGTCTGCCGGGCCGTTTTCCTCGCCTAAATTCCAAATCAAAGCCGGATGATAACCAAACCGGGCGACCAGTTCACGGTAGTAAAGTTTTCGTTGTGCATCGGTATTTCCGTTATCGAGCAAGGTCTCATTCTCGGTTTCCTGCGTTACTAAGTGTTGCGAAATTCCCATCGAATCCATGTAGTTGAAAACGATTTCCCATTGGTCAAGCTTGGAGCAATCGAAACGGTAACGCTCGTTTCTGCGCGACCAGGGCCATACATCATCGCCATCACCCTGCACATTCATGGTCAGGAAATAGACCGAATTCATTCCCTGGGAAGCGAGATAGTTTAATGCGCCGATAATTCCTTTCCCCTTGTCTCCGTGCCAAACGGGATCGCCTGCATGCCAATCCTTAACATGCGGTCCGTACTCATGCAATTTCGGACCGGAGCCTGCTTCCCCTTCCCGTTTTTCCTGCTGTCCCGGCTTGTAGGTATCGTCAAATCCGGCATACGCCAGAAAATTCTCCGGACTGTCAGCTCCAGCTTTTAAGAAGTATTTGCCGGAACCGGCAAATTTCAAATAATGTCCGCCGGTATATTCAAGCCTACCTTGTGCCCGGAAGTCGCGTCCTGATTTATCCGATGGAGCCACTTCAAAACTACCTTCGAATCCATCGGGATTCACTTTCTCACCTTCCAGTTCCAATTTGTCGGCAATGGCTACATTTAGGCCTTTCACAAATGAAATCTTGTAGTTCCACGTGCCGGTTTTATCCGGGCAAAACCTGATTTCCCATTTGTTACCATAATTTGCTCCGGTTTCGGCAGCACGACCATCGGCAGCAAAAAAGCCGGGTACCACATAGGTTTTATTCCCATTGGTAAAGGTTGCTTCCAGCCGGTAATCAAGAAACGGATTGTCTGCCGAGAATTCAGCGACTAACGGCCCTGTGATCATTAAAGTAACAGTATGCCAGTGTTTTAACTGTCCGGTGACTTTTACGTCGGGTTCGCGGTGGTGGTGGCAGCTTGTCAACGAAAACACAGCAATTGCCAGGTAAAGCAAGAATATTCTCCGCATATTAAATAATACTTATTTAGTACAATAACCTGAAAAATAGCTGTTTTATTGTTTCAGCCTACAGCTCATAACGGTATTATCCCGTTCTTTTCTGCGTTCAATTTAGAAAAAGAGATGCTAATCATCAACCAAACAGTAAATTATATTCAACAAACAGGATCTATTCTTCCATATCAACATTCATGCGATTACGCCATTGTGCCAGAGCCCATCCCATGACCAGGCTGGTGACCAGAATAGCGACCCCAAGAATTCCACTCTCTATTTCATGCACTTTGAATTCTTCAGGGATATCGAAGAAAAGAAGAATAGATATCAATCCGCGGGGAGCGATGAAAACTTCAGGAAAAATATCTTTCCCTACTACGGTCCGGAATATGACAAAACGTATGAGGTACAGAATTACCAGAAAGGCGAAACTGAGCAACAATACCTGCCAGTTCAATACATCGCCTATGGAAATGGCCATGCCGAAGACCACAAAGAAGAAGGACCGGACCAGAAACGAAGTTTCTTCTGTGATCATCTTAAAGCTGTCGAACAGAACGCCAATGGCTTGATGGTCGAAGTATTTGGATAGCTTCCCACGGATAAACAAAAACTGGTTGCGCAATACCAGACCGAATACGAGAATAATGAGCAATGAAGAAAGGTGAAAGATTTTTCCTTCAGCATACAGAAGAATCAACAGCGACAGAAACAGAAAGAATTTCGTCTTGATAACGACTAGTTTCTGAAAAATGTAGAGCAGGATAAAACTACCGATGAATGAGATCAACACCGTCAGGCTAAGATTAGCCGTCACATTTCCGATAATCTCCCAAAATCCGTTGGCATTGGTATTTTCCAGTAAAATATAAAAAGCCATGATCCCGAAAATATCGGAAAGCGTACTTTCATAAATCATAAACTCCCTGCGCGAACGCGTCATTTTATGCACGCTGGGAATAACGATGGCTGAACTAATAATGGCCAGTGGAAGCGAGTATACCAATGCGACCATAAATTCAAGTCCCTGAACCACCATCATCATCATTCCGGCAAAGCCGAAAGTGGTAATATTCAATGTCAGAAACGCCACAAGGGTTGATTTCCAGATAACCGGCCATCGTTCCGGCGACAGCTTTAAATCGAGTGCCGCCTCCAGTACAATCATGATGAGACCTACGACCCCCAGCAGCTCCAGTGTTGGCATAAATGCCTGTTGGAACCCGGAAAGGTCGAAAAAATATTTCACAACCATACCCAACGTAATCAGCATTAATACGCTGGGTATATTAGTTTTATTACTTAATATATTAAATATAAATGAAGTAATAACAATCAAACAGGTGACTATGATGAAATGATAGGTATCCATGTTGGTAGCGTATCGTTTGGTCCTAAAATAATATGAAACCATGTAAATATAAAAAAGGTTGTCACGAATTAACGAAGCGACAACCTTTTTTTAGTGTATAACAGGTATTCCTTAACTTATCGGCTATAAACCCTCACTTTTGCTTCTCCTCTTGCCACATTCAGCGCATTCATAGCTAACGCCTTCATTTCATCCTGTCCCGGATAAATGTATACCTGGCTAATGAAATCGACCCGCTCGCGAATCAGCGACATCAGGGTTTTATCGTATGCCATTCCGCCGGTAATCAGAATACCATCCACCCGTCCTTTCAGCACCGTGGCCATTTCTCCGATTGCTTTCGATACCTGGTAAGCCAGCGCATTATGATAGAATATGGCACGCTCATCACCCTCGTTAACTGCCATTTCCACATCGCGGGCATCGTTGGTCCCCAGATAGGCAACAAAACCACCTTCACCGGTAATCATTCGCTTGATTTCCTCCTTGGTGTATTTATTGCTGAAGCACATATCAACTAACTGGCCTGCAGGCAAGGTACCGCTTCTTTCGGGAGAAAATGGTCCTTCACCATCGAGTGCGTTATTTGCATCGACTACACGGCCGTTGTTGTGCGCACCGATGGAAACTCCACCGCCCAGATGGACCACAATCAGGTTCATGTCGCTGTAAAGTCGTCCTAATTTGGCTGCATGTTGCCGGGCAACTGCTTTCTGGTTCAGTGCGTGGAAAATCGAACGACGTTCGAAGTTAGGATGTCCGCTCACTCGGGCAATATCATTCATTTCATCGGTTACAACCGGATCGGCCGTTAGGGCCAACGAATTGGGGATTTCCTTTGCCAGCTCGTAGGCAATCATCGAACCCAGGTTGGAGGCGTGCATTCCGCTAATGCCTATTTTGCAGTGCTCCACCATCCGCTCGTTGATTTCATAGACGCCTGATTCCAACGGATAGGTCAAGCCTCCCCGACCAATAACCGCTGACATGCTATTCAAATCAATGCGATCGGCTTTCAGTTCTTCCAGAATCGCATTCTTCCGGAATTCGTACTGCTCGGTTACCGTTTTATACTGCTCAAGCTCTTCTTTTGAGTGCCGTAGCGTTTTCAGAAAAATACACCGTACATCTTCGTACACCGCAATTTTTGTAGAGGTAGAACCGGGATTGATAACCAATATATGTATATTTCTCATAAGATTAATTAATTACTTAGCCAGCATCGCTGCCAATGCAATAGAATATAACTTAGTTTCGATAGAATCTCCGCGCGAAACGAGGACTGCAGGAACTTTAGCTCCAACAAGCGAAGCTGCCGATTCAGCACCTGCCAATTTTGTGTTTGTCTTATAGAATACGTTACCGGCATTCAAATCGGGGAAAAGAAGGCAATCGGCTTTTCCAGCCACCTCACTTTTAATGCCTTTAATTTTTGCAGATTCCTCGTCAATCGCGGCATCAAGGGCCAACGGGCCATCCACTACGCAGCCTTTAATCTGTCCGCGTTCGTTCATTTTCGACAGGAGTGCCGCTTCGGAACAGGATTGCAGCCCCGGCAATACCAACTCAGTTGGAGCGATGGCGGCCACTTTAGGGTTGTCAATTCCCAAAGCTTTAGCGGTCTGCACCATGTAATTAATCATTTGCACTTTCTGCTTTAAATCCGGCTCGGGAATAATCGCCACATCACTGGCAATAATCAGTTTATGATAATGTGGGTTCTGGAGCGCCGTTACATGACTCAATACCGCTCCCTGAGGTAACAACCCGTTTTCCTTATTGAGAATGGCACGCATGAATTTATCGGTGCTGACCAGCCCTTTCATAATAATGTCACCTTCGCCATTGTTGATCATGGTGATCGAGTCAGTAGCAGCCAACTGCTCATTAGGCTGATGGACAATTGTAAATTTGGCCGGATCAATATTTTCATGACGGCAAACCCCTTGGATGACTTTCTCATCTCCCACCAAAATTCCTTCAACCAATCCCAGATCAATAGCCTTGCTGATGGCTACAATGGTATGTTCGTCGTTGGCATAAGCGGCAATTAATTTGCGCTTTGGACGGCCTTGTACCGCATCAAAAAGATCTTCCAGTCGATTAATTCCCATAGGATAATCTGTTTTATAAAATTCATTTAACATGTTCGCTTCGAAACGGCGACAGCCGGTGTCATTCTTCGCTATCCACTATAACAATCAACTGCACAAAATGACTGTGGAACTTATCCATCCGTTTACACATGTTGAAATTACGAAATGAAATATTCCCAAAACCTATGAAATGTTAGGATTTGGCTTGATATAATATACTCTTAAACTATTACTTTCAGGATGATAGAAAAGCCCCGTCAAGATAAGAAAATTCATCTTATGCCATGGCGGGGCTTTACAATTCAAAACTTTCGCTGAAAATTTCGAAAGGAACTATCTTTAATTTGAATTCATTCTACATTAACAAGATTATAGGTTTCGCGGGCAATAACCAGCTCCTCGTTGGTGGTAACGGTCATCACAGTTACATGCGAGCCCGGAAGCGAAATGATTTCATCCTGACCATGTAATCCTACATTCTTCTCGTCATCGAAGATGATTCCCATGTATTGTAGATTCTTACAGACTAAATCCCGTACGTAATCGTTATTCTCACCAATTCCTCCCGTAAATACGAGAATATCAAGCCCATTCAATTCAGCAGCATATGCCCCAATGTACTGCTTTACCCGGTGAGCATACATCTGCAATGCCAAACGGGCCCGCTCGTTTCCTTCGCGGGCAGCCGTCACCAAATCACGCATATCAGATGAAAGTTGCGAAACGCCTTTCACACCACTTTCCTTGTTCAGCATGTTGTTGAGTTCGTTGCTGTCCATCCCTTCATGGCAACCGATGTACAACAATGCTCCCGGATCGATCGAACCACTTCGCGTTCCCATCATCAAACCTTCGTTGGGTGTGAATCCCATCGAGGTATCAATCGATTTACCACCATTGATGGCAGTAATAGAGGCGCCGTTTCCTAAGTGGCAGGTAATAATTTTCTGTTTTTTGATGTCTCTTTTCAGAAACCGACAGGCTTTCTCAGCAACATATTTGTGGCTGGTTCCATGAAAACCATACCGACGGACCCGCAAACGCTCATAATAATCGTATGGTAACGAATAGAGGTAAACATCCGGCGTCATGGTTTGGTGGAATGCCGTGTCGAAAACGGCTACCTGAGGTACGCCGGGAAGCAGTTCTTCCATTGCCTTAATTCCATCGTAGTTGGCCGGATTATGTAGTGGCGCCAGTTCGAAACAGTCGCGAATCCCCTTCTTTACATCTTCGTCGATAATACGCGCTTCGGTAAATGTTTCGCCGCCATGTGCTACCCGGTGCCCTACCGCCTCGATATCTTCCAGCTTATTCAAAACACCTACCTCCGGATCGGTAAGTATCCTCAGGATAAGCCCAATGCCAGTTTTGTGATTTTTAATTTCGGCCTTCACCAGGTAATCTTCCTGGTTTGGGACTTTGTGCAACAAACAACTTCCTTCGATACCAATGCGGTCTACAATGCCTTTGGCCAGCAAGTCGTCGCTTCCGCTAACCGAAAGCAGCTGGTATTTGATAGACGAACTTCCACAATTCAGGACAAGGATGTTCATTTTGGCTTGATTTATTGGTTTGAAAAAAGCGCTGGTAATTTTACAACCAACGCTTTTATATTGCATTCAATTAATGACTCTTAACAATGGTTTCGGTGTCAATCGCAATCACAAGTTCTTCGTTGGTTGGGACAACAACCACTTTTACGCGTGAGCCTTCTTTGCTAATTACCTGTTCCTTGCCCCGAAGACCATTATTCAGGTTTTCATCGAGTTCAATTCCCAGAAATTCCAAATCTTCGCAAATACCTGAACGGGTAATGTCGGCATTTTCGCCAATTCCTCCGGTAAATACCAGCACATCAATTCCTCCCATAGCCGCGGCATACGAGCCAATGTATTTCCTGACACGGTAATCATACATTTTCATGGCCAGCTGAGCGCGCTCGTTACCATTTTCCAGGGCAGCAATTTCAATATCACGTGCATCGGACGAAACGCCGCTGATTCCCAGCATCCCTGCATGCTTGTTGAACAACGTGGATGCCGACTTGGTACCGATTTTTTCCTTATCCATGATAAAGGTTACCGCACCCATATCAATATCTCCGCTTCGGGTTCCCATAATGAGACCTTCAACCGGAGTGAATCCCATGGAGGTATCGACTGATTCTCCGTTTTTCACGGCACAAACCGAAGCGCCGTTTCCAAGGTGACAGCTGATAATCTTTGAATTTTTTTGATCTAATCCTAATATTTCAACTACTCTGCGGGTTACATACCGGTGACTGGTTCCGTGAAAACCGTAACGACGAATACCATATTTAGTATACAACGCATAAGGAATTCCATACATGTAGGCATGTTGCGGCATGGTTTGATGGAATGCCGTATCGAATACGCCTACCTGCGGAACATCGGGCAATAATGCCTGCATCGCATAAATTCCTTTCAGGTTCGGCGGGTTGTGCAAGGGAGCCAGCTCTACGCATCGCTCCATCTCTTCAATTACCTCGTTGTTGATGAAAACACTGCCTTTGAAGGCTTCACCCCCGTGAACCACGCGATGGCCCACAGCATTGATTTCCTCGAGGCCCGTCAGGCATCCGTGCTTCTGACTGGTCAAAACGCCCAACACGTATTCAATCCCGATTTTGTGATCGAGAATTTCACCTTCGAACTTCACTTTGTCGCCCGACTCCTTTTCATGTTTCAGGAAGGAGCCCTGCATCCCAATCTTTTCCACAACACCTTTGGCCAGCACAAGCTGATCAGCCATGTTGAAGAGCTGGTATTTAATGGATGAACTTCCGCAATTAAGTACTAATATCTTCATTTAATTGTTTTCTTTTTATTCCGGCAGCAGGAGGTTCATGCCTGGTTTCCGGTAAAACCCCGCCGCAGCGAATTAAACATTGAATGTTTTGAAATGCTCGTTATCAATGATATTCCCGTCCTCGTTGTAGGAATAGAATCCTGCGCCAACTTCACGGCCCATGCGCTTAGCACGAACCAATCGTTTCAGAATCGGGGAAGGTTTGTATTTTGCCCTGCCAAATTCGCTGTACAGGTTGTCCATCCAGCGAACCATCTTATCCAGTCCGAGAATATCGGCGAGCTCGAACGGACCAAAACGCATTCCAAAACCGATTTTCATCACCTTGTCAATGTCGGGAAGCTCTCCGACGCCTTCCATCAGTACCTCACAAGCTTCATTCAGCAACGATGAAAACAGACGAATGGAAATCAATCCGGCAGCTTCTTCTACCGGAATCACCAACCGGTTCACCATCGTCACAAACTTCTTCACTTTCTCATACACATCTTCCGACGTGTACAGTCCTCTTACCACCTCACATACACGGGCTTCGGGCGATTGCACAAAGAAATGCAGGCTCACACAACGCTCCCGGTATTTTAGTTCCGAAGAAAGCTCGGTGATAATAATGGTCGTTGAGTTGGTACCAATGATACACTCCGGGCTTACCACTTCCTCGATGCGACGGAAAACGTCTTTCCGCTCATCCACTTTGCGTTCTTCATGAGACTGCGAACGAATCGCTTCGATCACAAAGTCACAATCAGCCAGTTCTTTGTAATCCAGAGTTCCCTTGATGCGGGCCATGATTGCTTTCTTCTCGCTTTGGGTCATCCCCCAGTTGTTGATGCGCTGATCGAGTACCTTGCTCATCTGGTCGTACGCTTCCCGAATCTTTTCTTCCGAAAGCTCAATGAATACCACTTCAATACCGTAAACACTGGCAATCCGGGCAATATTCTGTCCTACACTACCGCATCCAACAATTCCAATTTTCGAAAACAGTGTTTTAATTTGCTGCTTTTTACTGAGTCCAAAAAGTTCTATGGGCTCGACCTGAATCTCTGCCATTTTTATATCGAAATCAAATATGAAATATCTCTGTTCGTATTTTCCTTTCAGGAAAAATCAATTGTATTCGTTTATTGTGCCTGGTTGGCAGTAATGGCGACCATATTCACAATGTCACTTACCGAACACCCGCGCGACAAATCATTGATGGGTGCAGCCATTCCCTGCAGTACCGGTCCCACAGCTTCAGCGCCAGCCAAACGCTGCACCAGCTTGTAACCAATATTACCGGCCTCCAGTCCGGGAAAAACCAGCACATTGGCCTGACCGGCCACTTCACTTCCCGGAGCTTTTAATTCGCCAACCTCTTTTACCAGGGCTGCATCCAATTGCATTTCGCCGTCGATTTTCAACTCGGGTGCCATGGATTGCGCCAGCCTGGTTGCCTGAACAACTTTGTCTACCAAATCGTGTTTGGCGCTACCTTTTGTCGAGAAGGAAAGCATGGCTACTTTTGGCTCCATACCCACGATTGCTTTGGCCGTTTTGGCTGTGGTTACCGCAATTTCGGCTAATTGCTGTGCATCCGGATCGGGCATTACCGCACAATCAGCAAATACCAGTACGCCATCGTGCCCAAATGATTTATCCTTCAGGAACATCATGAATGCCCCGGAAACAACACTAACACCCGGCATGGTTTTCACAAACTGGAAAGCTGGACGCAACACATCGCCAGTAGCATTAATCGCACCGGCAATCTCTCCGTCAGCATCGCCAGCCTTGATCATCATCGGTCCGTAGGTCAACGGATCATTCAGCATATCCAATGCCTCTTCCCTGGTCAACCCCTTCTTCTTCCGGATTTCCACCATCATATCAGCGTAAGCGTCACGACGACCGCTGGTTTGCGGATTGATAATCTCTGCACCATCAATATTGGCGCCGCATTTCTTTGCTTCATGAGCAATCATATTCGGGTCACCCAGCAAAACAATGCGCGCAATACCTTCCTTCAGAATAATGTCGGTGGCTTTTAATGTCCTAATCTCCGCTCCTTCCGGCAGGACAATCGTCCGGTTCAACTTCCGGGCCTGCTCTTTAATCTGATCCAATAATTTCATTTACTATATGTCGTTTAAAACTTTTGACTTCAACCTTCAAAAATTATCGCAAAATTACGGAAAATAGCCTATTCTTAAAATGTAACAAAGTCATGTTTTCGTTAACGAATGATAACTTACTCTAATTTTACATCCTTAGGCGATTCGCGACGCCCTGGTAGGTTGTATGACAACTTCAGGATTAAAACAAAACTACCAAAACAGCGCTCTAATCCCTAATTTACAAGGCGTTTAATGCCTATAAATAAATTGATAGCCGCATTCCCGATCTTTTGTATCTTAGCTTCACCAAATCATTAAAACATGTCAAGTACCGAACGATTCGAATCACTGGCCCGTGAACTGGAGGGCGAACTCTTTACCGACCAGGTACACCGCATCATCTACGCAACCGATGCATCATCCTATCGGGAAAAGCCCGTGGCCGTGACCATTCCCAAAAATAAATCCGATATCATCCGCATTCTGAAATATGCCCGCGAAAATCGGCTCTCGGTTATTCCGCGTGCTGCCGGAACATCATTGGCGGGACAGGTAGTAGGAAGCGGCATCGTGATGGATATTTCCAAGTACATGGACCGCATTCTGGAATTTAACCAGGAAGAAAAGTGGGTGCGTGTGGAGCCGGGCGTTAACCTGGCGGAGTTGAATATCTACCTGAAACCTTACGGATTACAATTCGGACCGGAAACCTCAACAGCCAATCGTTGCCGCATTGGCGGCATGCTGGGAAACAACTCCTGTGGACTGCATTCGCTCATCTACGGAAGTGTACGTGACCATATATTGGAAGTGGAAGCTTTCCTGGCCGACGGTTCGGAAGTCACCTTTGGCCCTTTATCTAAAGAAGAATTTGAGGCCAAATGTAACGGTGATCCGGAAAAGCTGGAAACGAAAATCTACCTCCAGTTGAAAGAGATGCTGGAGAATGAAGATACCCGCCGGAAAATCGAGGAGGTTTACCCTGAAAAGAGTGTGACCCGCCGTAACATGGGCTATGCCATCGACATCCTGATGGACACTGACCCGTTTATTGGAAACGGGGTGCCATTTAATATCGCCAAGCTGTTGGCAGGCTCCGAGGGAACCCTTGCCTTCTCCACTTCCATCAAGTTGAACCTGATTCCGCTTCCGCCGAAAGTAAAAGGAGTGATAGCTGCGCATTTTGCCTCACTGGAGGATGCTTTTCGCGGGAATATCGTAGCGCTTAAACACAATCCGGGTGCCATCGAGATGATGGACGACATTATTATTGAGTGTACCAGGGAAAATATTGAACACAGTAAAAGCCGGTTTTTCCTGCAAGGCGGGCCAAAAGCCGTGCTGGTGATTGAATTTGCCCGCGATACGAAGGAGGAAATTGAAGCGATTCACAGGGCGCTGGTGAAAGATATGGAAGAGGCCGGTTACGGCTATCACTTCCCCCTCATCTTTGGTGACGAACAAATTCAGCGGGTCTGGAACCTGCGTACGGCCGGTCTCGGATTGCTATCCAATATTCCGGGCGACCGGAAAAGTACTACGGTTATCGAAGATACAGCGGTAAGTCCTTACAAACTGCCGGAGTACATGGCCGAATTCCAACAGGTACTCGACGGTCACGGATTACAATGTGTTTTTTACGCGCACATTGCTACCGGGGAAATCCATCTGCGTCCGCTGTTGAACCTGAAGAAGAAAGAAGACCAGGAGCTGTATTCTACATTGGCACAGGATGTGGCCGGCCTCGTAAAAAAATACCGGGGTTCCCTTTCGGGAGAACATGGCGACGGCCGGTTGCGCGGTTCATTCATCCCGTTTATGTTCGGAGAAGAAATCTATGATCTTTTCAAGGAACTGAAGAAAACCTGGGATCCGTGGAATATCCTCAACCCGGGTAAAATTACCGATGTGCCGCCCATCACCCAAAATCTTCGGTACAACCTCAACAACCATTATCCGGAAGTGGAAACCGTGAGCGATTTCTCTTCCACAAAAGGATTTTTGCGGGCGGTGGAAAAATGCAACGGTTCGGGCGACTGCCGCAAATCGGAGGTGGTGGGCGGAACCATGTGCCCCACGTTTATGGCGACGCGCGATGAAAACAAATCGACACGCGGAAGGGCCAATATTTTGCGCGAATTTCTGCACCATTCCGAGAATGACAAACCGCTCGATCATCCGGAGGTTTACGAGGTGCTCGATTTGTGTATTTCGTGTAAAGCATGTAAAGCCGAATGTCCGTCGAACATCGACATGGCGAAATTCAAAGCCGAATTCCTGCAATATTATTACGACGAACACGGTGCGCCGCTTCGCTCAAAGTTGATTGCCTGGTTGCCCCGGATGAGCGGATTGATTTCCTTCTTCGCTCCCATTTCCAACTGGAATATGAACATGGGCCTCACCAAACGGTTAATTGGATTTCATCCCAAACGTTCGATGCCGGCCTTCACGAGTAAAACATTGAAAGGCTGGGCAAACAAAAACCGGCAACCGAAGGGTTCGAAAGGCAAAGTATACCTCTTCGCCGATGAATTTACCAACTACCAGGAATCGGATATCGGCATCAAGGCCATTCTGTTGCTGACGAAATTGGGCTATTCCGTGGAAATACCGAAACATCGCGAAAGCGGACGGACGTTCCTGTCGAAAGGATTCATGCGCGAGTCGAAGAAAATAGCCAATGACAATGTGCGTATGCTGAAGGATAAGATTTCGGTGGAAACACCGATGATCGGTATTGAGCCATCGACCATTCTTACCTTCCGGGACGAATACCCCGAACTGGTAGACGAACCGTTACGCGAAGCTGCCGTATTATTGGGCGAAAATGCCCTGCTGTTCGAAGAGTTCTTCGTGCGAGAGATGGACAAGGGAAATATCACACCGGAATCATTCACCACGGCCCAACGCGAAATCAAATTGCACGGACACTGTCAGCAAAAAGCGGTGGCCTCCACGACGCCAACGAAACAAATGCTTTCGCTGCCGCCCAATTACCAGGTGAGCGAAATCAAATCGGGATGCTGCGGGATGGCCGGTTCGTTCGGTTACGAAAAGGAACACTACGAACTGTCGATGCAAATCGGCGAGATGGTACTTTTCCCGGAAGTACGGAAATCGGCGGGCGGAACCATTATTACGGCCCCTGGAACCAGTTGCCGTCACCACATCAAAGACGGAACCGGCCGGAAAGCCATCCATCCCATCGAAATCATGTACGAAGCGCTGGCGTAAGCCCGATGAAAATATACTGTTCCTAATTGGGCGTATCACAATTGCGGTGCGCCCAACCTTTTTTCCGGTTGACCATAATCAACAGCCTGATGGAGCCCAAAGGATATCATCCCTTTTTGAATGTTATGATGAGAGATGACATCCATGGCATAAACTTTCTATCCCTAATTATCATACCGGAACACGCCTCTTCCTTCTTTCCTGCCCTTCCTCTTTTCTGGTAATATCTTTCACCCTGTTGGTGGTGTTTTACACGTTATTCTGCGCTGACTGACAAATTATCGACTTCTATCGCATGAACCTTTTTCCGCCTTAATCTGCTCGTAACAGTAAATCCAATTAATTACACTACCTTAGCCGCCTTGATCTACATATAATATATGACATTTAAAGAATTAGAGATTATCGAACCTATCCTGAAAGCACTTGCTGCTGAGGGATATTCAAAACCCACCCCGATTCAGGAACAATCCATCCCCATTTTATTGAAAGGAAGAGACCTGCTCGGTTGTGCACAGACTGGCACCGGCAAAACTGCCGCTTTCGCCATTCCCATCCTGCAACATCTATATCAAAAAAGGAAACAAGATAATGGTCAGCGCAAAATCAAGGCGCTCATTGTAACACCCACAAGGGAACTTGCCATTCAGATTGCAGACAGTTTCTCGACGTACGGCAGATATACCGGCATCAGGAATACCGTTATTTTTGGCGGCGTAAAACAAGGCCCGCAAGTTCAGACGTTAAAGAGAGGTGTCGACATTTTGGTCGCCACGCCGGGCCGTTTACTCGACCTGATGAACCAGGGATATGTTTCCTTAAAAGATATTGAATACTCAGTGCTGGACGAAGCCGATCAAATGCTTGACATGGGCTTCATTCATGACATTAAAAAAATTATTGCCCAATTGCCGGCCAAACGGCAATCACTGTTCTTCTCGGCTACCATGCCGCCTGACATTGTCAAGTTGTCGAACAAACTGTTGGGCAGCAACCCGCAGAGGGTAACTATTCAGCCCAGGCAAACCACTGCCGAAAAGGTAGAGCAGTCGGTATACTTCGTCAGCAAACAGGGCAAACCGAAATTGCTGGTGCACCTGCTCAAAAATGAGTCAGTGAATTCGGCGCTCGTTTTTACCCGCACCAAGCACGGAGCAGACAAGATTGTCAGGATACTGGAAAAAGCAGGCATCAATGCCGGAGCCATTCACGGCAATAAATCGCAAGGTCAGCGTCAACGGGCACTGGGAAGTTTCAAAAGCGGCCGGATGGGCGTTCTTGTGGCAACCGACATCGCCGCACGCGGTATCGATGTGGAAGAATTGTCGCATGTCATCAACTATGACCTGCCCAACATTCCCGAGACCTACGTTCACCGCATTGGCCGGACCGGACGGGCCAGCGCCAGTGGTATTGCCATGTCGTTTTGCGATACAGAGGAAAAGGCCTACCTGAAAGATATTCAAAAGCTGATTGCTCAAAATATTCCGGTGGTAGCTGAACATCCTTATCTAAGTGATGGATTGGAAGCCCCTGTATTGCATCAGGCGAAACCACAAAGGTCTTTTAAGGGCCAGCGGCAAGCTAATCGGAATAGCAACGAAGGAAGAAACAGTCGGCCAAAACGGCCACGCATTTATTCGCAGAAACGAAATTCGTAAACAACCGAGGCTGTTCCAATGGTTGAGTTAATAAGATTACTTACCCATTGGAAGCAATCTTCATTATACCACTTAAAAGACTTCAGCCATCTTAAGTGTCATCATTCTGGCGGGATATACCGGATTGGTCAATATAAACAAAAATAGTATTTTCGGTTACATAAACTTTGTTCTCTTTCTTTAAAAAAAGACCATTATGGACATGGTTAGAATATTACGAAAAGAATGATGAAAGGAACGAGGAGTCATAAAATTATTTAATCTAATAAATCAAAAAGATGAAGAGACTACTACTTGTGGCTATCGCCGCCTTCGGAATGTCAGTATCCAGCTGCACCATGATGAACTATGGCATGAAGCGTCAGGAAAATTATGTGCATTTTGACCGGACCGATTTGGATTTATCTGCACAATTCAGCGCCGAAGGAAAATCGGTAAAAATACTCATGATAGATTGGTCAAGACTATTTGCTCCCGGTCATCATCCCGATGGATACTTCACGAAAAGTGGAGGTGTTCCCATCATTGGTTCGCCGAGTGCCGATTGTGCCAGCAGAGAGGCTTTGCACAAAATCATTAAAGACCATCCAGATTATGACTTTATCATCTATCCCCGCTATGAAGAAAAAATTAGTGGCTTATGGCCCTTCTATTCAAAAAGAACCGCAAAAGTCACTACTCGTTTGGCAAAAATAAAATAAAAAATATTGGGAAAGACGAGAAAATCTTAACGACATTAACAGATGCAATATGAAAGAGGGTGTCCGAAAAGTCCAAAGAGCATTTTCAGAACTATCAAATTGTAAGTACAGCTTTAGTTATTTACCCCTAAATCCCCTGAAGGGGACTTTAAGCCTCACCTTTAGGGAGTCCCGATGTCCATCGGGAGGAGGGGTAAATCCAAGATTGCTTTCAATTTGAAAGTAAACACTTTTCCAATTCAACTTTTCGGACACCCTCTTTCATTATCCCGTTATGGATGTTTTATTGCCTAATGTTTAATAACCGATTCCCAATGCGACCAGTTTTTTTTCGTCGCTACCTCACGAGTGGAATTATCATACAAATCCTTCTCTCCCATTGAATCTGATGCTGATTCATTCACATCATTCGAATTCATTGTTATATCCTCCTTAGTAGAAAAATCAGCTTGGCTGTTTAGTGGCTTTGAATCCACATTACTGGAAGCTGAACCGCTAGCTGCAAGTGGATTATTTTGACTGACCACTATTCTATTTTCTCTAATAGCAATGATAAACGAATACTTGTCAATCTTTCCTTCGCTAATAAAATTACGCATCTCGTCTTTGGCGTTATGCAACGAGGAATAACTTCCAACTTGCACATGATACATTCCATTTTGAGTATGATCAACAATAGCTAACTCACCATTTTGTTTTAATCTATCTTGCAGACGAATAGCATTGCGATAAACCTGGAATGAGCCGACAACAATTGAAAACGATGCAGAACGAGAATCTGAATCAGTAGCATCTAATGCAAATTGACCGAGATCCAAAACCCATGATTTGGGAACAATGTCTTTCTCTAAAACCAGCTCATTTCTTTTGCTAATGGCTTGTCCCCGGCTGGCATAAGGCCCCAGTCCAACACGATAAAAAGTGTGATACGAATAAATGTTACATGGATAACCTTTGCGAACCATCTTCTTCTTCTGCCGGACAGCATTGGCTTTGTGATGAAAAGAACCAATAATGATCAGATTATTCGATAAATTCGATGCGCTTGCCTGCCAGGCAAAAAATCCGGTCAGGATCAACATGTAAATCCGTTTAAACTCCATTTTTGTTGATATTTAAAATTATAAGTTATTTTTTCCAAACTGCCACGGTGGCCTCCATTTCGACAGTTGAGCGGAATTAAAACTGCAAATTAACAAGAATAAAGATAGATAAAAAACACAAGTTATTATCATAAAAAGGAAGTTTCTATATTCAGTCAAAAATACCAACAAAGTTTACAGGAATTGGAAAACCTGTATGGCAGTTTAAGCCAAAAGGCATTTAAAGGTAAGTTGACTTTGAATGATGAAGGTTTGTTAATGGCGGCGGAACCGGAAACGCAATATAAACCGTCAATATAAAATCATGTACCACGTTTCCGACAATGCCATTGCCACCCGTCTGCGTAATCATGTCAATCTTCGCCATCCTGGTTCAGACAATTATCCCATCCTGAAAAACATGCGATGTGCTGGGACACGTTTTCGTGTATTTAATTAACCGCCGCACCCGGGAACTTTCGGGTGACGATATCAAAAAAATTGCCGATACCTACCGCAACCGGCGGGCCTCAACAAGCTCGGCCGCCTATAAATTACACCGAAAGCACAAAAGATTTGGAGCAAAGGCTTGCACAGCACCAATCAGGCGAGGGAGCTAACCATACCCGGAAGCATTTGCCTGTACGCCTGGTTTATTATGAAGAATACGCAAGAATAGACGATGCCTTTTATCGCGAAAAACAGGAACAAGGCTGGAGCCGGAAAAAGAAGGAAGCGCTGATAAACGGAAACATGGATATGCCTCCGGAGTTGGCAAAGGCATATCGGGATAAGGGTGGCTCCGGGAAGATGAAAGGTGCCTTCGAGAACCTCACCCACCCGAAAGACAACCAACCGTTGCCTGAGGCTCTCGAAGGCAACGCTAAAAACAAAACACCAATGAGTGAATGGAAAACATATAAACTAGATAATTTTCTCGAAATTAATCCCTCTGAAAGTATCCCAAAAGAAATTATTGCGAAGAAAAACGCAATGGAAGTTTTACAACCTTTTTCTAAGAAGATTTCGGCGTATAGATTGGAAGAGTTGGTGCATATTGCGGTAGTTTGTATTTTGAAAATCAAAAGGTCTGAATTTCAGATAATGCAATGAAACTCGGACATACAACGACCGTCTCCGGACAAATATCGACCGTCAGTTGCAATACAACGGCCGTCACCGGTCACACAAAAGGGGCCGTTTGCTTCAATGGGCTGGAATGCAACGGATAACCACCACCAGAACCGGTACACCGGGCAATACCATTCACAAATACGCGGAGCGTGTGTAACGAAGCGGGTACCCGGCTGTCTAATGGGGAAACAAGCAGGTAATGAAGGGGCCAGCGGGCCAACAGCATTTTTCAACTTCTACCTGATAAATAATAAAACAAATTGAGTACTTTAGTTCCGGTGAAAGGCGCACCGTTGGCAGAGCCTGACGACAAAAAGGGTACATCATAACGACGCAGATATGACAACATTACTCTTTAACCTCACATGGTTAAAGCATTTTCTCGCAATATTCTTCTTAACCTTTATTCACGAGGATGCTGCCATACTGGCGGCCGGGTTCTCGCGTGTCGAACACCATGTGCCCCTCGTGTTGGTGTACACCGCCGTTTACACGGGAATTGTGGCCGGCGATGTGCTGATTTACCTGCTCGGACGGTTCGCCCAGAAGAACGCCTGGCTGCGCCGGAAAATCATCGGCCCTAAGGTCGAACGGCTCCACAACTGGATTGAATCGAACCTGACGAAGGTACTCGTCATGTGCCGCCTCACTCCCGGCCTCCTCTTCCCTACTTTCGTGGCATGCGGCTGGTTCAAAATCCCGCTGGGACGGTTCACCCTGCTGTCGACCATTATCGGCGGCGTGTACACCTCCATCGCCCTTACGCTGGTGATTGTCTTTGGCGATTTGGTGCTGGTCCACCTGAACTACTGGGCGTGGATACTGGTCGCCATCATCGTTATCGTATTCGCCTCCACCAGCCTGCTGAAACCGAAGTTTGCCAAGGTGACCGAACGGGCACTCGACGACGGCGAAGCTCCCTCATTTTTGAAAATGATGAAAACCTATAAGTCCGGACGGAAAAACCGGCATACCGGGATGCCGTCACCCGACGGGCTGAAACGGCTCGTTTCGTTGGCCGAACGCCTCCCCAACGGATTATTTTATATCCCGGTAGGATTACGCTGGTTATTCCTGTCGGCGCGTTATCGTTCACTGACCCTGCCCACTGTGTCGAACCCCATGATTGAAACCGGTGGTTTCTGGGGCGAGTCGAAGAGCGATATCATGCAACAGGTTGGCGGCAACCACCAGCAATGGGTAGCCGAGTTTGTGACCTTCGAACGAAACGGCAAGGGCGTGGATGCCGATTTGCAGGACGCGCTTTCGCTGATGAAGGAAAAAGGGCTGGAGTTCCCGGTAGTGGTGAAGCCCGACGTAGGCTGGCAGGGCTACGGCGTACGCCTGGTGGAAGAGGATGCCCACCTGCTTCATTACCTGGATGAATACCCTACCGGGGAAAAACTGCTGCTGCAGCGCCCGGTGCAACACGACGGCGAAGCGGGTATTTTTTACGTCCGTTATCCGGGCGAAGAACACGGTAAGGTGATTTCGGTGACGTTGCGCTATTTCCCGTATGTGTACGGCGACGGGACATCGCCCCTGCGGGACCTTATCCGCAACAACCCGCGCATGAAAACCCGCGCCAATTATTACCTGGGCGGGAAAACAGAACACATGAGCCTCGAAAAGCAGTACCTCGACATGGTGCCGGCCGATGGTGAGCTGATTCGGCTGTCGTTTATCGGGAGCATCCGCGTAGGCGGCCTCTACCGCGATGCCAGTCATTTGATTACCCCGGAGTTGACCGGGCGCTTCGATGCCATCGCGAAAAGCATGCCGGAGTTCTACTTCGGCCGCTTCGATGTGCGCTTCGAATCGACCGAACTGCTGCAAAAAGGCGAAGGATTTTCCATCATCGAAATCAACGGCGCAGGCTCGGAAGCCATCAGCGCCTGGGATCCCGAGGTTTCCATCTTCAAACTGTACAAAGCGCTGTTCAAATCGCAAAGCCTGCTTTTCAAAGTCGGCGACCTGAACCGTTCGCGCGGCTACAAACCCATGACGATCATCGATTTCCTGAAAGCCGCCAAAAAACAGAACAAACTCATCGATCAATATCCGCCGGCGAGCTAGAAAGACACCATCTTGTTATCAATGTATGGGGGCGAACCTTTTGATTGTTTGATGAAATCGGATAAATAGGCTTTCGACAGAGATAACCCGATGAGGAAAAGCTGCAATGAAAATGATGCCCGACAGGAAGGGCCAATTGTTAAAAAAATGATTTTAACGCCATCTCACTCTATTTCATGGTCTTCAGCTCTTCCATTCCTGATCTAAATTTCTTAGCTTTAGGATATGAAGGAATTTCCCCCCCAAAACAGCCACCAGCAGGAAAAGCGGGTCGCTAACGAAGAACTGGATAATTTCCGGTTGATATCGAGGCACCACTCCCTGAAACTTCTGAAGCAGACAGAACGGGAGCGACAGATAATACTGCAATGTACCATCCTACCCGGAACACTTTCGGGCGTTATTGGTCCGGTTCGTATCTGGCCAACAACCTATCTCATCGACCGCGAGAATAATTACCGCAGCCAATTGATGGCTGCCTGGAATATTTCGCTGTATCCTGATTGGTATCCTGTTCCTGACAAAAATAAACTTCACCGTATCACGCTCGTATTTTCGGGACTTCACCAAAATTGCAAGCAGTTCGATTTGGTAGAGGATATTCCTGAAACTGGAGCATTCGTGGTGAGAAACATTCCCCGCAACCAGTTGGGGATTTACGAAGTGCAGATTTAACTAACTGAAAAGAGAATTCCTGAGAGCTATCAGTTTCGAATATGCTCATTTTCGACAAAATGGCCCATGCAATAGTTAGCTGAATGAATTGAACAATAATATAATGTACATAAAGCACCGCCGAAAATTGATGAATACAAAAAATTACCTCCGACGCATTCACTATAACGGTCAGACCTCCGTATCCCTTCAAACGTTAACGCAACTACAAAAAGCACATTTGCTCCATGTTCCATTCGAGAACCTGGACATTCACCGGAAAGTTTCCATCCATTTGAATACGGAGGCCATTTATAACAAGGTTGTCCTCCAACACCAAGGAGGGTTTTGCTACGAGCTGAATGGCTTGTTTTATGAACTCCTCAGCGAACTTGGCTTTAAAACACGGCGCATTTCCGTCCGGGTACTTCACCACGGTAAATATGCACCGGAATATGATCACCTGGCCGTCGTTGTTTCCATTGATGGCACCGATTATCTCACCGATGTTGGATTCGGAGAATTTGCTTTTGCGCCGCTTCAACTTGATACAACGGCACCACAACATGATGAAAGAGGAATATTCCGGATTGACCGCTACAAAGAAATTTACTACCGGGTAAACAAACAAGAGAAAGAGGTCTGGCAGCCGGTTTACATTTTTGAAAACAAACACCGGGAATACCAGGAATTTGAGGCCATGTGCCAATATCATCAAACCAGCCCCGATTCACACTTCACGCAAAAGCGAATGATTACCCTTCCAACCGATGGTGGACGCATTACCTTAACCGATGACCTGCTCACAATCAGTCGAAAACAGGAAATGACGCAGGAAAAACCAGTGAACAGTAAAGAGGAATTCAACACGCTTCTTTTCACGTATTTCGGACGGTATTTGAATAAGTAGCCCTTCAGTCAGGCTCAAAAAAGAATTCCGGGATAAAGTGTATGCAATAAAACATTACCCTGCTGATAATTACCACATCGGCCAGGAAGAAATTGCCATTGACCAATGAACGAAATCCAGCCATGGTTGTTTTCAGGACGAAAAATGTTCGATCAATTCTTGTATTTATGGTACGATTGGGTCGAATATTAAGTGAAGAAATCGGTTATAAAGGTGAAAAAATTAGGAGGGCGTGATATAAATCTCTTTTATTAAGATTAAATCTTTATAATTTTCACGTCGAAAGAAAATACTAAGCAAGCTCATATGTCAACATTAGAAATCCCTTACGGGAAAGTTCTTAAAAATTTGTCCAAAGAAGATATCCTGAATGACTACAAGCTGGCGCACATCAGTCGGCAAATCAGTTTTATCGGACGCAAGGAGGTGTTAAGGGGTAACGCCGACTTCGGAATCTTTGGCGATGGAAAAGAGATCGCTCAGTTGGCCATGGCCCACTTTTTCAGAGAGGGCGATTGGCGTTCAGGCTATTATCGCGACCAGACGTTTATGCTGGCCGCCGGGATGACGACTCCCGAAGAACTATTTGCACAATTGTATGGCGACACGGATGCAAAAGCCAATCCGGGAAACGCCGGCCGCTCGATGGTGAACCATTATGGTACGCCCAACGTAACACCCGACGGCCAGTGGCTCAACCTGGTCGAACAAAAAAACACCGCCTCCGACATTGCTCCCACTGCCGGTCAAATGCCTCGCATGGTTGGACTGGCATACGCATCGAAACTTTACCGGAACAACAAAGATTTACACGAGTACACACAGTTTTCCGATTTGGGTAACGAAGTGGTTTTTGGCACTATTGGCGATGCCAGCTCTGCCGAAGGCCATTTCTGGGAAACCGTCAATGCATCGGCGGTATTGCAGGTCCCGCTGGCACTCTCGGTATGGGATGATGGATATGGTATTTCCGTTCCCGGAAAATATCAGATTGCCAAAGCCAACATTTCAGAAGTGCTGAGTGGTTTTGAAAAGCACAAGGGCGATGAAAACGGTATTTTGATTTACCGTGCAAAAGGATGGGATTATGCACGCCTGCTGGAAATGTATGGCGAAGGCATTGCCCGTTGCCGGGAAAAGCATATTCCGGTTCTTTTCCATGTAACGGAATTAACCCAGCCGATGGGGCACTCTTCGTCAGGTTCGCATGAACGTTACAAACCGAAAGAACGCCTGGAATGGGAAGCCGAGTTCGATGCTATTCTGAAAATGAAAGAATGGCTGTTGGTAGAAGGAATCGCCACTGAAGAAGAACTAAAATCGTTGGAAAAAGAGGCGGAAGACATCGCGCGAAAAGCGAAGGACAAAGCCTGGAAAAATATCAAGACTCCGGTACAAAAGGAGCGCGACGAACTGGTTCGTATAGTGGAAGGCCGTTCCTGCAGTTGCGTAGATGCCCTCAGTGATGAAGTGGACGCCATTGCCGGCACATTAAAAAAAATCAAGTACCCCATCCGAAAGGATACCGTCAGCTCGGTCCGGAAAATCATGCGGAATGTTTGCCGCACCTGCCCGGCCAAACGGAGCCTTCAGCTTCAGCTTTCCAACTGGTTGAAAGAACAGGCGGTACAGAACCACGAACGATACAGCAGCAAACTATACAGTGAAACGGATTTTGCAGCCGTAAAATCAACCGCTGTTCCGCCGGTCTTCACCGCAAAATCGGAAACCATTCCCGGCCGTGAAGTACTGCTGAAAAACTTTGATAAGCTGTTTGCCAAATACCCGTTATTGGTCACCTTTGGCGAAGATACCGGCGCGTTGGGCGATGTCAACAAAGGACTGGAAGGCATGCAGGCCAAATATGGCGAACTCCGGGTAACCGACACCGGTATCCGCGAAACAACCATCCTGGGACAAGGAATTGGTCTAGCATTGCGCGGAATGCGCCCGATTATCGAGATACAGTACTTCGACTATATCCTGTATGCGCTGCAAACGCTTAGCGACGATTTAGCCACGCTGCACTGGCGTACCGCCGGCGCACAAAAAGCACCGGTCATTATCCGCACCCGCGGGCACCGGTTGATTGGTATCTGGCATTCCGGTTCACCACTTAGCATGATCATCAACTCGCTACGGGGAATACACGTTTGTGTACCGCGCAATATGACACAGGCAGCCGGTATGTATAACACGCTGTTGGAATCGGATGATCCGGCGCTGGTAGTTGAGTCGCTAAATGGTTACCGAATCCGGGAGAAATGTCCGGAAAACCTGGGCGAGTTCAAAGTGCCGCTCGGTATTCCCGAAATCATGCACGAGGGAACAGACGTAACGCTGGTTACTTATGGTTCCTGCGTACGCATTGCCCAGGAAGCGGTAAAACAACTGGAAGACTTTGGCATCAGCGTGGAACTGATTGATGTGCAAACGTTGTTGCCGTTCGATACCACCGGCGTTATTGGGAAATCACTTTCGAAAACCAACCGCATTGTCTTCTTCGATGAAGACGTGCCGGGCGGAACAACAGCCTTTATGATGCAACATGTGATGGAGAAACAGCACGGGTATTTCCAGCTCGACTCCGCACCAAAAACTATCACAGCCCAATCGCACCGTCCGGCCTATACAACCGACGGCGATTACTTCTCGAACCCGAATGCCGAGGATGTGTTTGACGCCATTTACGAAATAATGAATGAAGCCGATCCCAAACAGTTCCCGCCCATCTATCCGGAATAGAGAGCCATTACAGCCTAGGAAGCCTTCCTGCCCGACAGGAACACCGCGAAAGCCGGCCGGACAGACGAAAAACGTAACAGGGACACGGACTGTGATAAAAGGATTGTTTTTCCGGGAAACCGGAAAATAAAAACCGGCCCTTGAGATATTGAAAGAGATAAAGAAAACAGGTTGAAACCGGAAAGTTCCAACCTGTATAATCTAAACCTGATGATTATTAATTATAATCACTAACTGGATACCGAAGTCCTGTCAGACTCCACTAAAACACGTTTCTTTATTTCAATACCGAAAAACGGTAGATGCACTCGTGACGATACGTTTGTCCCGGCTTTAATGTCGTAGTCGGGAACTGTGGTTTGTTCGGAGAATCGGGATAATGCTGCACTTCGAGGCAGAACGCACTGCGATGCCCGTACGGCTTACCCGATTTGCCAATTTCCTGGCCATTCAGAAAGTTACCGGTGTAGAACTGGATACCGGACTGGTCGGTCAACACGTCCATCCGGATTCCCGATGCCGGAGAATAAACGGTTGCAGCCAATGCCACATTGTCGCTTTTGTTATTCAGCACCCAGTTGTGGTCATATCCTCCCGCGTACTTCAACTGCGTATTATCGGCGTTGATGCGCTGGCCAATGGGCGTCGGCTGTGTGAAATCAAATGGAGTTCCGGTAACCGATTCGATAACGCCTGTTGGAATCAAAGTCGAATCAACCGGCGTAATACTGTCGGCATTCAACATCATTACGTGATCGAGAATGGTTTTGGAACCTTCTCCCGAAAGGTTGAAATACGAGTGATTCGTCAGGTTCAGCACCGTTTCCTTGTCGGTGGTTGCCTTGTAATCAATCTTCATCCCGTTTTGCGAAGTCAGTTCGTAAGTAACCGTAACATCCAAATCACCCGGGTAACCTTCTTCCATGTCGGGTGAATAATAGGTAAACTGAATTTTTGAATCGCTCAGTTTCTTTGCATTCCAAACAACGGTAGCATATCCTTTCGGCCCACTGTGCAAACTATTCTTGCCATCATTGGCCACCAACTTATATTCAACGCCGTTAAGCGTAAATTTTGCATCACCAATACGGTTGGCATACCGCCCAATCGCTGCTCCAAAGTAGGTTTGCGGACGATGAATGTAGTCGTTCAGGTTATCGTAACCCAGCACGACATCCGTTGGTTTTCCGTCCTTGTCAGGCACACAAAGTGCTACGATGCGGGCACCGTAGTTGGTCACCTTCATACCAATGCCGTTCTGACCGACCAGGGTATACAGCTTGACCTGCTTTCCATCGACCGTTTGATGGAATTTTTCCGGACTAATTTTCTGAACATCCGGTGTAAATACTGATGGTTTCGACTGTGGCTGACAACTCATCATCACAACCGTCAAAACCAGCGAAAGCATTGTTAAACTCGTTTTCATGGTGTTGTATTTTAATAATGCGTTATACTTATTTCAACTGAACCAGTACAACTGAATGAGCAGGCAAGGTAATATTCAATTTGCCATTCTTCGGTTTTTCTACCGAAAAATCGCTCAAAGCCACTTCTTCCTTCTTCCCCAAATCATTGTAAGAATCCATGGTTTTACCATCGACAATCTTACCGGAGGCTTGTCTATACTGCACGTTAGGAATATCGCACTCCAGTGTTTCCGCTTTGTCAGGATTCAGATTACAAAGGGTAATGCTCATTACGCCATCCTTCAGTGAAGCGGAAGAGCTGATAGACGGAATACTGTCACCTTTGTAAGTATAAGAATCGCTCTTCAGATTAATAGGAACCAAACGGACATCCTGATGCACGCTGTACATTTTGTATACGTAGTAGGTCGGTGTCAGCACCATCTCTTTTCCTTTGGTCATGATAACCGACTGAAGTACATTCACCATCTGGGAGATACTAGCCCATCGTCACGCGATCGGTGTGATTATTAAAAATGTTCATGTTGACACCGGCTACCAATGAATCGCGCATAGAGTTTTGTTGGTAAAGAAATCCGGGATTGGTTCCAGGTTTAACATTGAACCAGTCACCCCATTCGTCGATAATCAAACCAACACGATTATGCGGAATGGTATAATAGTGGAGCGAAATTCCCTGAATGAGGTTCGGATGACGCATCGTTTTTTTCATCACCGTTTCCATCCAGTTATAATCATCAACATTCGGATCGCTGGCGATTTTATACGGAGCACTCCACATGAAGGTCGAAAAGCGGTTATCTTCGGTTACTCCGCCCCAGTTCACATTCACAATGGAAGGACGCTTATCTTTCGGTCCGATTCCGTCTTTCCAGTGATAGGTGTCGGCAAAACAACCGCCGGGCCAGCGAATGACCGAAACCTTCATCGCTTTCAGTGCGTTCACTACATCGGTACGATATCCATCGATGTTGGGGATATCAGATTTCTCGCCAACATAAATACCACCATAAATGCCATGACCCAGATGCTCGGCAAACTGGCCATAAATTTCTTTGCTGATTAGCTGTTTGGCTTCGTCAGGATATACCGTCATCCGGTTTTCCTGTGCCATGAGTTTTACAGAGAATAATAAGAACAGGGCAACTACCCCAAATTTTAAATGCTTCATGGTTGGATGTTTAAATCATTTTTAGTTTTAACTAATTGGATTGCGTTTGATTTTGTCAGGTTAAAACCTCTTTCAATAACGGGTTCGGCAGGGAGTTCCCTGTCGGGCCCGTTTCATCACAAACGGTTTCTATTGCGAAAGATTAAAGTTTTCCCAATTCAATATATTTCTTATAAATCTCATCGTACTTCACCGCATTCTCAGCAATGGGATAATAGGTCTTTTCAAAACCCTGTCCCATCGCAGCCTGAGCTTCTTCCACTGATGGATAAACTCCCGCAGCAACCGCAGCAAACATCGCAGCTCCCAGCGCCATTGCCTGCTCCGATACCGACACTTTAATCGGCATATTCAGCACATCGGCCATGGTCTGCATCACGAATGGAGATTTTTTGGCGACACCGCCGATACCGACCACTTCTTTAATTTCGATGCCATGCTCGGCAAACCGGTCGGTAATGGCCCGTGAACCAAAGGCCGTTGCTTCTACCAACGCCCGGAAAATACGCGGAGCCGAAGAGCCTAAATTCAATCCGGCAATGGTTCCGGTAACGGTTTGGTCGGCATCCGGCGTACGACGGCCGTTCAGCCAATCGGTAGCCACAATGGTTGATTCTTCAACCGGAATCTTAGCGGCTTCTTCCGACAATGCCGGCAGGATTTTATCTTCAATGACTTTTCTTTGCACCTCATCATCGAGGAATTGCAGCGGCCAGCTCAGCACATTCTTAAACCATGCATAAATATCGCCAAATCCTGATTGGCCTGCTTCGAGGCCTACCATGCCGGGAATAACAGAACCATCCACTTGTCCGCAGATACCCGGAATGAGCTTATCCTCCATCTCTTCTGGCACACCAAAAAAAGCCATCCGTACGGATGGCTTTCGAAATAAATATTGTGTAAACAACTAACTGCTGTGAATTTCCGGCTTCAGTTTCCGAATCACACCAAAAGTGGCTGAAAACAAGAGAATAACTTTAATGACCTCCAGTCCGATATAAACAAAATGTGCCGGATCGGAGGTGGGCTGCGCGCCATTAATAATTTCAACCGCACGGTGCGTCAAAACGGGCAAAAGAACAAACGTCTGGATAGCAACAATCACGGCAAGTCCTGCAACCATAAAAGTCAACTTGTCCTTTAAAAATCCGAAGTTCCGCTTAACAAAGAATAGTAACAACAGGGTAAGCACAATCTCCACCCGGTTTAATCCCGTAAAAACCAGTTTGCCAATTCCCAGGCCAATGGGCAATGTCACCCCCGGGGCCTGAAATTTCAGCCAGGCTTCCATAAAACTGATCGCACATACGAAGCCAGCCCAAAACATCAGAATGACGATGGGTGCAAATGCAACGCGTTTATTCATCATATATTTAGTTCATTAATCGGTTTATAACAGCTTCCTGTTTCATTACCTTTTGAGCCAAAGAATAAATTGTTTCCTTTCGCACCAACCGATAGAAGCCGTCTCTGATAGGAAGATATTCTTCATGCATCGGACAAGGATGTGCGTCGTCGCAATGCTTTAATCCAAATCCGCAACTGGTGAAAATATGGGCATCTCCCATTTGGCTGATGACGTCATACAGTGTGGGCGAAGCTTCAGGGGTAAGCTCTTTAAAAAAGAATCCTCCTCCCCTGCCTTTCACCGATGAAAGTACACGCGATCGGGCTAACGTCTGCAAGATTTTGGCGGTGTAAGGTTCCGGACTTTCAATTTCTTTTGCTACTTCGCGAAAGCCGGGCGTTTTCCCTTCCAGATTTTTCATACAGATGTAAACCAACGCCCTGATGGCGTATTCAGCTGCTTTTCCTACCATTTTTTAATATAAAAGTTCATCTATTTAACCGCCATCTTCTGTTCCAGTTCAATGGCTTTCGGAAAAAGTATGTTATTTTCCAAATGAATGTGCCGATGCAAATCCTTTTCAAAGTCGGCCAACTGTTGATAGGTCACCCGAAAGGTATTGCAGGCGTCATCGGGAATACTGTATCCGGCCGATAATTTAGCAATCTTTTCAAAACGTTCTCCTTCGTTTTGATGTTCCTGCATCATCATTGCAACCGGATTTTCTACCTGCCCGAATGACGGCGCTTGATAAGGAACTTCTCCCCTTTTTACTGCTTCCAGACGCTTAATATGAGGAAAAAGAACCATTTCTTCCTTTTGTAAGTGCATCGTCAAATCGCCAGCTGAACCTTCGAATAATTTTTTGATCTCAATTATCTCAGGATGATGTTCACTGTGCTTTCGCTCTATTTTCTCCAGATTCTCCAACAAAACCGGAATGTGTTTCCTCACATACGTATGATGCCGCTCGACAATATAGCCAATCAGCTTATCCAACGCCAGCGCATTTAAATATTCAGCATCCGGATCGTTTTCCAGCAGTGCTGCATTTAACTCTTCCAGCAAAATTTCCGGTTCCACACCGGCCTTGCGGCTTGCTTCGTTCAATGGACGATTGCCGTTACAACAAAAATCAATATGGTGAGAAGCAAACACCTGGGCTGCCTTAAAGTTCTCACGTACAATCTCTCCTACGTTTGAATCACTCGTTATCTTCATATCATTCAGAATTATTTACGACACAAAAATATGTATTTTTCTTCTAAAAGGATTAAAAGGTCTTTTTATATTTTTACATTTGTTCACACCAACTCATAAAACTTGTTGCAATGAACACAAAACGATTATGGGCAGGATTTATCCTTGTCATGGTAATTTCATTTGGTGTATTACTCTACTACGGTGAAGAGATTTATCGCAAGGCACCTCCCGAACCTGAAAAAGTTGTTACGCAAAGCGGAGAAACACTTTTTTCCGGCCAGGACATTAAGAATGGGCAAAATGTGTGGCAATCCATTGGTGGACAAGAACTGGGTACCGTTTGGGGACACGGCGCCTACAAAGCACCTGACTGGACAGCTGACTGGCTGCACAAAGAGGCTGTTTTTATTCTGAATAAATGGGCCGAAGCCGAATATGGAAAAGGCTATGCCGCTCTGAACGATGAAAACAAAGCGGCACTTAAAGCCCGGCTGAAAAACCTGATAAGGAAAAACCGGTATGATGAAAATACCGGAGTGCTAACCATTCCTGACGTTCAGGCCGAAGCAGTTAAAGCAATCAGCAAAGAATACACCGGTCTGTTTATGGATGGTCCTCAATACCAAAAACTCCGCGAAGATTACAGTATTCCACCCGGAACCGTCAAAGACCCGGAAAGGATGCACGAAATGAATGCTTTCTTTTTCTGGGCTACCTGGGCCACATCCACTGACCGCCCGGGAATGGAAATCACGTATACCAACAACTGGCCGCCCGAAAAACTAATTGACAATAAACCGACCAGTTCATTGATTATCTGGACAGGTTTCAGTGTGATACTGCTGCTGGCAGGAATTGGTCTGCTTGCCTGGTATTATGCTTCGAATCGTGAAGAAGAAGATTTCACTGAAGTTCCGAAGGTCAATCCCCTTTCGGGACAACACATTACACCCTCGATGCGGGCAACACTGAAATACTTTTGGGTTGTATCCCTCCTCATCCTGGTACAAATTGGCATGGGGATTATCACCGCTCACTATGGCGTTGAAGGATTGGGCTTTTACGGACTCCCCCTCGATAAGATATTACCATACAGTGTTTCCCGGACGTGGCATCTCCAGCTCGCTATCTTTTGGATCGCTACATCATGGCTCGCCACCGGATTGTTTATGGCTCCGGCCGTCTCCGGTCATGAACCCAAATACCAAAAACTGGGCGTCAATGTCCTGTTCATCGCCCTGCTGGTTATCGTTGTCGGTTCTATGGCCGGTCAGTGGATGGGAATCATGCAACGGCTCGGTTTGGTCGATAACTTCTGGTTTGGTACCCAGGGATACGAGTATGTCGATCTGGGGCGTTTCTGGCAAATCTTCCTGTTTATCGGACTTTTCATCTGGCTCTTTCTGCTGGGACGCGCCCTCTGGCCAGCCATTACCAAGAAATCGGATAACCGACAGCTACTGATTCTTTTCCTAATCTCTTCTATTGCCATCGCGGCATTCTATGGTGCCGGACTGATGTGGGGACGACAGACCAACCTTTCCATTGCAGAATACTGGCGCTGGTGGGTTGTTCACCTTTGGGTGGAAGGATTCTTCGAGGTATTTGCTACGGTTGTTATCGCCTTCCTTTTTGTCCGTATGCAGCTGATCAAGCCAAAGCTGGCTACGGCGACGGTGTTGTTTTCCACCATTATTTTCCTCTCAGGAGGTATTCTCGGAACATTCCACCACCTCTACTTCGCCGGAACTCCTACGGCCGTTCTGGCTATTGGAGCGACATTCAGCGCCCTGGAAGTCGTGCCGCTGGTTCTTGTAGGTTTCGAGGCTTATCATAATATCCGAATGAGCAAAGCCAGCGGTTGGATTCAGACCTATAAATGGCCGATTAACTTCTTTGTGGCAGTGGCGTTCTGGAATCTCGTCGGAGCAGGAATCTTTGGATTTGTCATCAATCCTCCCATCGCACTGTATTACATGCAGGGACTAAACACGACGGCGGTTCATGCCCACGCTGCTCTGTTCGGTGTTTACGGCATGCTGGGTATCGGTCTGATGTTGTTCGTTTTGCGTGATATGAATCTTCAACCGGAGTGGAAGGAAAAGCAACTGAAGTTTGCCTTTTGGACACTCAACATCGGGCTGCTGCTGATGGTGCTTATCAGTCTTCTCCCGGTTGGATTGATGCAAACCTGGGCCAGTGTGAAGTACGGTCTTTGGTATGCCCGTTCACCCCAATTCCTGAATCATCCGCCCATGCAAACCCTCCGTTGGTTGCGCGTGATTGGCGATACAGTATTCACCGCCGGCGCACTGGTATTGGTTTGGTTTGTTTTTGGATTGAAAACAGGCTGGTCGATTAAAAAGAAATAATCAATTAATCGCTGTACACCCAAAATCCCTGAGGTAAATTACTTCAGGGATTTTTTTATTTTGTTTCAGGCTCCAAACCGTTCCTTGGCTTCCTCCAGCATAGAAATCGTCGCAGTTGCTCCGCAACGGGTACAGCCGGCTTCCTTCACGGCTAACAGTTGATCGAGTGTTCGAACACCGCCCGCCGCTTTGATTTTCACATTCGGGCCGGAATATGTTCGCATGAGCTCCAGGTTCTTCAACGTTGCCCCTTCATAGCTGTATTTTCCATCGGCTCCTTTCACAAAGCCAAAGCCGGTCGACGTCTTCACGTAATCAGCACCTGCTTCGGTACAAATTTCACACAACCGTTTGATATCTTCTTCTTTGGCAACAAAATCGGTTTCGAAAATCACCTTCACAATCGCGCCGTGGTAATGACATTCATCGGTAACAGTCTGGATTTCCTTCCGGATATAATCCCAGTCACCCTGCAACGCCTTGCCAATATTGATGACCATATCAATTTCGACGGCTCCGTCAGAACAGGCTACTTCAGTTTCGAAGCGCTTCACTGCGATGGTGGAATTCCCGGCAGGAAAACCGATGACACAGCCGACCAATACGTCGGTATCCTTGAGCAATTCAACAGCTTGTTTTACCATGTATGGCTTCACACAGACCGAGGCCACATCATATTTCGCGGCCACTTCGCACTCCCGCATCAGGTCGTCATCCGTTAAAGTGGGGTGTAAAATGGAGTAATCGATCATTTTCGCGAGTTCCTTCAGTTTCGTCATGATGTTTTATTGGTTAGTTAGTTGCTTTTACATTGCTTAGTTTAACCTCACCCAATCGCTCCAGTTTATCAGAAGCGGCCATTCCGTTTGGGTTGCAACCGGTTTTTCCTTCCGGAATACCGATTCCCAGCTTTTGATAGTGCGCCACCCAGGTCGAATCAAATTGTCCGGTTTGCGGATTTTTAAAAGTCATTGGATTCAGTTTGAAAACCGAATCAGGAGCAAAAACAGTATAAACAAATTCCGAACAGTAATATCCCGTATCCGGAAGAATATAGCTGTAATTGTAGGGCTGTCCAATCAACTGATGCGCACGCTTCATGGCTTCCGGAATAGATTTCCGGAACGGCGCTTTCAACCGGTAAGCCACCACTTCCGCTCTTTCTCCTTCCGGATGTAGGAATGAATCGAGCGGTTGCCGAATCACACCATATTTAGGTTCTGAGTTCAAAACATATATGCCATCTGAAGTCACTTTTGTAATTCCCATGTGACTAATTAGATGAAGATTTCGCTTTTGGCCAGCATTCCGGACACTCTTACTGTCGGAGGTAATTAAAGCCGACGATCAACAGGAACTGGTTGACCGGTTCTTCCGGAAAAGTATAGAGATATTTCTCCCTGATTCGACTGCCTAACGGGAAATACCGACAGATGCCTCCAATAGTTGATCGGTAACTTCGGCGATATTATACAGTAAAATCAACTGTTGCCGGGTAGTTCCTTCTTCCATTTCGGAAAGGCGTTTACTCAGGTGCTCCAAAATTGGGCTCACCCTGCAGGTAGGTTCAACCTTTAAGCCACCATCCAGCCATTGACTGGCTCCGACCAAAGCCTCCTCGATTTTAACAGCAAATTGTTCCATTTCCGGATTGATGAATTGCTGAATATCGCGATGCGCTCCCAACGCCGACAGATACGACAACAGGGCATGATTCAGATAAGTAAGTTTAAACGCCTGTTGCCTGAATTGTTGCTGCCGTTTCGGTTCCACCTGCATATCCTGCCAGGCCATCGCCAATGCATTATCCGCCTGATGCGCCTGTCTGCGGGCAATGCGGTAGTCCAAATCGTCTTCTTCCGAGAGACGGTATTCTTTTAGAATTGCTTTGAAATAGGCGGTGTTTTTTGCCAGTGCTTCAGAAATCAAAACCGGTAGCCGCTTGTATTGCCAATCGGGCCAAAGTAACCTCACAGAGATAATTGCCAGTGCAGCACCCAACACCGTGTCGAACATACGCGGACCCATCATGGCAACGCCCTTTCCCGACAGGAGATTAAAAGCGCCCAAAACAAACATCGTGATAAAGATAACGGCGATGTAATAACGCTTCCGCAACCAGAAAAAGAAATAAAAAGCGGCCAGTAACATCAAGGCCAGCTGTCCCATTTGGGTAGGAAGAATCTGTACTACGCCCACGCCGGCTGCCACGCCCATAAACGTTCCCAGGATACGTTGAAAAAGCCTGCGGCGGGTTTCGCTGTAACTGGGCTGACACACAAACAAACTGGTCAGCAAAATCCACTCTCCCTTTTCGATGTGCAGCCACTGCATTAACCCGTAGCCAATCACAAAACAGGTACTCAACCGGACGGCATGCCGCAACCGGGGATGACGCCAATGCAATTGCGCTTTCAGGCGTTCCCACAACGTACGGGTGTCACGGGCCAGGCGTGGAATGTATTTTCGTTGGGAAATGTCGCTCAGGTTCAGCAACGCGCGGTGCGACTGCGTGAGATTGTGCAGCAACAGCGAAAGCCCCTGCTTTCCCGATTCGGGGCGCTGTTCCAATTGCTCATTCAGCGCGTTGACAATCCATTTCAGCGAAACAGGATGCCGGTAAGGCACACCGGTCAAGAGATTGTCAGCCAATCGTCGGGTCGCCTGTGCCAGCTGTAACAGCAATTGACCGAAACCTTCCATCAATGCCTGATTGTCCGGATTGCTACTGAGCAGTTCATATCGTTCGTGACTGGAAGCCGCCCGCTCGTGCAGACTTTGCAACAACATAAACCGGCGAAGGTAAGGCACCAGCTCGGCCTGATCGTCCAACGCACCGGCATAACTGTTCAGCACTTCCTTCGTCCGCTCCAACGCATTCACCATTTCAATATTCAGCATGGCCAAACGGTGACGAATCGTCGTCTGCTTTTCCGCGTCGCTCGGAAACAACCGGGCCTTTTCTTCCAGGTAGGCCGAAAGGGCCAGATAACCGCGTGCCAGCTGCTCTTCCAGTAACCGCCAGGGATGACGGTATAACAAGGCCAGCGAAAGCAAACCATACCCCAATGCCCCAGCCGGCAGGAGAATCGGTTGCCAGTAAGGTGCAGGCCGAAGCGAATCCCCCAGCATGGTATAAATGGCAATCAGTACCGCACCAAAACTAACCCCGCGATACCGTTCGCCCAGACCTCCAATCAAAATAAAAAGCACGGTAGAAACTGCCAGCCCTACCGCGAACAACCATGGTACAGGCCGTAAAATTTCAACCGAAGCGCTGGATAGGGCAAAACTAAATACCGTAAGAACCAAGGCTTTAACACGTCCCCTGGGATGGTCATCGGTCTCGGCCAATGCGCCCGCTAACGCTCCCAATGCCAGGGTTATTCCATAATAGGCATGGCCTGTCAATACAAACGGGACCGAGAGCAAAGCCATGGAAATCGTAGCCTTCAGCGCCATCAACCGGTCGGGGTACCGCCAGAACGTCTGACGCAAAGGTTCGTACCAAGTTCTATTTTTCAGCTGTTGCCACATATCCATAAGTGAAATAATATCAGTTCAATATATCGATTTTCAATCGATCTGCCGGCAAAAATATAAAATCAGGAACGGAACCGGATACCCTAAAATCCGACTTGACACAATGATAATGCGCCGTTAACCTCCACATGACACGATAAAAGAAAAAACATCTTCGAACCCTGAAAAAATCAAAATGCTGAACTTATATTCACCACATAATAAAATTGAAGATTTTTGACGCTTTAATCGTTCACCAAACCAATATAATTTATCATATTTACAATAAATAATTGAATCATCCGTTAGCTTATTATCTGGAAACTTCTTTTAAAGAGCATTGAACATCGCCAACCGGCAAGAGACCATAATGAGGGAGTAATGATAATCAGAATTCTTTTTCTTTTCACCTATCTTCTGTTCAGTGCACAACTATTCGCTCAGGTTATAAGGTATAATACAGTCGACTTTTCGGGAATGGCTCCATTCTGGCAAGTTGAATCATCATTAATAAAAGATACCGAACCCGATCCGGATGAATGGAACGCCCTCTTCGATGCTCCGCCCTATCAGATATTAATGGCCGGTGGATTCTCACAAAAAGAATTTGAACAGCAGCTGCGGCTAGCCTTCATGCCTTCAATGGGCTCGCTGTTGAGAAAAGAACTGGACAAGAATAACCCGAAAAGCAACTTTCTGCGACACGTCATGCAAATAATGGGAAACGAAAAAAAATTGAAAGAGCTGCAAGCCAATTTACAGAAAGCACAACTGATTAAGACGGCTTTGTCGATGGCAAAGGAACTCCTGCCCGATAGTTTTCTTTATGCCAGAGCACTGCCTCCGGTATCGTTTATTATTTGCGATAAAGCCATATCTCACGCCCCAACAGGTGTAATTATCGACCTCCTGTTCAGTATGGATTTCGAGGCGTATGTTCCTTATTTTATTGCGCATGAAGCATATCACTTTTACCGGGCCAAAATCAAAGTCCCAAATTTACCGGGCCACAATCAACCTGAATATCCGATTATACAGATGCTGACACAAATGGAAACGGAAGGAATTGCTGACCAAATTGACAAGAAAAAATTCTTTCTGAACAGAGGCCCTTTTGCCGGTTATGAATGGGCTAGATCCTATCAACATTATCTCGCCAAATCTCCCCAAGCCATCCTTCAACTTGATGAATACTTTATACGGATGGCTACTGTTCCCAATAGTGATTCGAAAATTATAGAGGATTTACTCCCCATGAACGGACATCCAACGGGCTACTATATGGCTAACGCGATTATTGAAAAAATGGGTAAACGGACATTAATTCAACAAACAGCCAATCCGTTTGCCTTCATTCGTCTTTATCAACGCGTTGCCCTGAAAGACAAAAAGCATTATCCGCCCTTTTCATCGATTACCATGCAATACCTTCGCAAACTTGAACAAAAATATTATCTGCCGAAGAAGGCTGAACAGCCGAAACAAAAGTCGAGTCCCAAACTCATGTGGTACGAAAAGGACAAAGTGATTAATAACTGGTAGCTGGCATGCTAAACAACGGTGAGTTAAATCAATTCCGGTTGGAAAGATTCCGAAAACCACCCAGGGGTTAACACCTCATTTTCTTGACAAAGAGACAAAGACAGCTCGCATTCATCAAGCTGTTTATCTTTTCTTACGTGAAGCACCACAAGCAGTTATCGCGGGAGGGAAAGAGCAAAACAGGACAGTCCTTTTACCTGTGGATACACTCCATCAATGTGGCGCTGCTCAGTTTTATTCTCTTCCTGATTCTTCACTAACGGCATCACGAAGGTCACGGAATATAATCGACAAACACCTGCTTCTGGGTTCCCAAGCCTTCGATGGTTAATTCCACCTTGTCACCGTTTTCAAGGTATTGTGGCGGTTGCATTCCCATTCCAACACCGGGAGGCGTTCCGGTCAGGATAACATCACCGGCTTCCATCTGCATGTATTGCGATATGTACCAAATCAGGCTCGATGGATGAAATATCATTGTCTCGGTATTGCCAATCTGACGAATGCTGTTGTTCACAGTCAGTTGTAAATCCATGTTGCGGGGTTCTGCAATATTGTCGCGGATAGCCAGGAACGGTCCCAGCGGAGTAAAACCCGGTGAGGATTTTCCTTTTACCCACTGCCCTCCTCTTTCGAGTTGATACTCCCGTTCCGACACATCGTTGGCTATAGTATAGCCGGCAATACATTCATAGGCCGCCGCTTCGTCTTTCAGGTAAAGAGCATTCTTCCCCATAACAATGGCCAGCTCAATTTCATAATCTGTTTTCGTACTGCCGGGCGGAATAATTACATCATCATATGGACCGGCCAACGTGTTGGTTGGTTTCATAAAAATTACGGGCTCCTTAGGAACCTCCATCTCCGCTTCTTTGGCATGATTGGCGTAATTCAAGCCCGCACATACGATGGAGGCCGGGCGTGCAACCGGACTGGCCCACCGCTCCTGCGGATTCACGACAGGCAGTTTATCACCTTCTTCTTCTACCAGCTTTTGCAGTAGATTTAATCCGCCGTGCTGAAAAAAAGTGTGATCCCAATCGTTGAACCTGCCCGAACAATCATACCTTTCCCCATTAATCAGGATACCTGGTCTTTCCTTGCCGCGTTCTCCAAAACGAATCAATTTCATAGCAGCCATTTTATTCATTTTCAAGGAACAAAAATATATTGAATATAAAACATATACCTATCGAATTCAGGAATCTTTAACAGTTGCCGACATATCAATGTTACGTAAGCGACTCTTCTTTGTGCCGTACGAAAAATAGAGTACCAGACCGATAACCAGCCAGATAACAAAACGCATCCAATTGGTAATGCCCAACTCCGACATCAGGAAAAGGTTTATCAGCAATCCGATAACCGGAATAACGGTCCACTGTTTCCTGATAGCAGCAACGGAAAGTATTACAGCCACGATAACAAATATCCACTCCGGCCACTTGATACCCTCAATGGTTGACAAGGTTACTGCACTCCTACTGGTTGCAAAAATGACAATAAGGACAACGGCCCAGACGGGTAACAAAAACCAGCGGCTGTTGAAATAGGGGATCCGGAAACCACCCTCTCCCTTATCTTTTCCACGCGGGTTCATGATAATAATACCTCCGGAAACCAACACAAAAGCAAACAACGTCCCAATACTGGTCAAATCGGTCACTTCCGTGAGGTTCATAAACAAAGCCGGTATCGCAACAATGGTGGCGGCCACAATGGTAGCAAAAGCGGGTGTCCGGAACCGTTTATGCAATTTCGAGAAACGGGGAGGCAACAGGCCATCCCGGCTCATACTCATCCAGATGCGGGGTTGGCCAACCTGGAATACCAGCATCACACTTCCCATGGCAATCACCGCTCCCAACGCAATAATCCCCGAAAGGGCTTCGAGGTGATTCTTGTGGAATACATATGCCAGCGGGTCACTTACGGCGAGATTTTTATAGGAAACCATTCCCGTAATCACCAGGCTAAGCGTTACGTATAATAACGTGGTAATGATTAAGGCATAAATCATCGAACGGGGCAAATCGCGACGCGGATTCTTACACTCTTCGGCCGTTGTGGAAATGGCATCGAAGCCAATGTATGCAAAGAAAACACCCGAAATGCCTTTTAGTACGCCGCCAATTCCATTGGGTGCAAACGGGCTCCAGTTCCCCGGATTCACATAAAACGATCCCACACCGATGACCACCATAAGGATAACCAGTTTGAGGAGAACAAGCAGGTTACTGGTAATTTTTGCCTCTCGAATGCCCCGGTACACCATGTACGAAATAAACACCACAATGGCCAGGGCCGGTAAATCGGCAATGAGCCGGAAGTCGCCAATTTTCGGCGCATGCATCCAGGCCAGGTATGTTTCCTGCAAATGAAAACTTAACCGTCCGGGCGTCTGACCAGCGGCCAACGCCTTCAGCGCTTCGGCATGACCGCGCATAGCACTCAGGTAATCCACACTCAAAAATTCCGGAATATGAATACCCAGGCCACGAACGAGCCCGGTAAAATAGCCTGACCAAGAAATCGCCACGGCAATGTTTCCTACCGCGTATTCCATAATCAAATCCCAGCCGATAATCCAGGCAACCAGCTCACCAAAGCTGGCATAGGCATAGGTATAAGCACTTCCGCTGATGGGAATGGAAGAAGCAAACTCAGCATAACTCATGGCACTGAAACCACAGGCCAGCGCCGTAAATATAAATAACAGCGAAACAGCAGGGCCACCCTGTGCCGCTGCTGTTCCGATGGTACTAAAAATTCCGGCTCCAACAATGGCGGCAATACCAAAAGCTGTTAAATCAGTTACCGACAAATTGCGCCGCATTTGTGTTTCTTTTTCGCTTCCGGCAGCATCTTTCATAATCAATGCAACCGGTTTTTTGCGAAATAGGGGGTCTATATCCATATCAATCAAATTTGCTTACGTGCGTCACCAATCAGACTAAATTCAAATTCTGTTTTTAAGAATATTACCGGTAAAAATAAACATATCGTCAGTTATTACCCCCATTTTGTTGTTATTTATAATTTAATTTCTCTCATTTATTACAACCTGACACCATTTTTAAGACGGGCACAATCCATTTTTATATTTTTACAGGTAAGAAGAAACCTCATCCACGGCGGGCACACAAATTGACTTCTGCCGGCCACTATTTCCCAGTCGTTTAAACAGGTTCTCAGCTTTTCATAAAGAGATTTCCTGCCGGGAATAAGGTATCTTGCCAAATAGTTTCCTACATTTGCAGCACAAAAATAAAGCAACAAGTATCATATGGACGATGGCCCGTATCATAGACAGGAATTTGGTATAACCTCGCATTAAGAGAGGGCGGACAGTCTGTGCCTTTCTTAATGAAAAAAATAAGGAGGCACGAAACATGATTAAAATCTTCAGAAGCTTTGGCGGTTACGTTGAGCTACCCAAGGCAGAAAAAGGATGCTGGATTAATGTGACCAATCCAACCCCCGACGAAATCGCTGCACTACGTGACCAGTACAACATGCCCGATGACATTATCAAGGATATTATTGACGTGGATGAGCGCCCGCGTTTGGAAAACGACGACGATTGGTCATTGGTGATTTTGCGTATCCCCATCGAAAATCCCAACAACGGTGTGCCATTTTATACGGCCCCGCTGGGCGTTTTCATGACCAGGGACGTAACCATCACCCTTTGCTCGGTGCAAAACGAAGTACTGCCTTCGCACCAACCGTCGCTTTACCGCGAGCCGTACCAGCAGGTGAACGATGAACTGAATTTCATCCTAAAACTGTTCCTGCGGTCGGCCACCACCTATTTGCGCTACCTGAAATACATTAACCAGCAGACGTCGTCGATTGAAACCGACCTGGAAGAATCGATCCGGAACAAGGAGTTGACCAAATTGCTGAAAATGGAGAAATGCCTGGTCTTCTTCATCACCTCCCTCCGTTCGAACGAAATTGTGTTGACGAAACTCAGGAATTCGCGGCGAAACACCATCAATGAAATTAACGAAGACTTGCTGGAAGACGCGGTGATTGAGAATAAACAGGCCATCGACATGGCGCAGATATATTCCGACATCCAGAGCGGCATGATGGATGCCTTCGCTTCGGTTATCTCCAACAACCTGAACGTGGTGATGAAGCAGTTGACCTCCATCTCCATCATCCTGATGATCCCAACCCTGATTGCCAGTTTGTACGGGATGAACGTGCCGAACTTCATGGAGAACTCGGCCTGGGCGTTCCCGGCCATCCTGTTCTTCTCCGGCCTGATGGCCTACATTGGCATCGTCATGTTCCGGAAACGAAAATGGTTTTAACGCTTATGCGGAAAAATATAATCCCTCAAGAGAGATGCCCTAGAGTACGATTAGGCTAAACCCCGAAGCAGAATATGAAACCTGTGACCGGGAGCCTCTTAACAATGGCTCTTAAATCACTCAAAATCCCCTGAACATTTTAGAGAAACTATTAATCTAAACCATATCTACCCTGAAACAAGACATGGTTGGCCGAATGCTTACTTAAAAACATCGGTGGCTGCTCCCCCATGCAAATTGGAAGCTGTTCTGCGAAGGCACAAGTCTCGTGATGATCGGTCGAATTTTCTGTCTTCATTTTGTTGGTTGTTATGTTGCATCCAAGTAAACAAAATCTTTTTATTTCCCGATAGATGGGGTTTCGGGCTGGTGAGATGGATGGAGAATTAGGGAAATAGGGAACGGCTTACGTTAGCAAAAACGGGAAAGCACGGGACTGGCCTGTGGCAATTCGTTATGCATAGGCTTTCAAATTTTATTGCCTGTCTGTCGAGATTAAAAAGCCGCTATATCCCCGTTTTGCGTGGAAAGGACAAAAAAGGCTTTATATTCCTGTCATAGATATTCCCATAGGGGCTTCGCGGTTATGGTGATGCCCCTGCCTGGAAAAAATTATCGTTCCTCTTTCGTTCCATCCGAATAGATGGCAAAACGTTTCGCGCCTGCGCCATGGGTTACTTCGTCCTGCGGCCAGGGCCAGCCCCCGAATTGTGTTTGCCGGTACTCCGAAAAAGCCTCATCAATCTCTTTTTTGGTATTCATCACAAAAGGCCCGTACTGAACCACCGGTTCATGCATGGGCCGTCCCTGCAATAGTAAGGCAGAGCAGGCTTCTTCACCAGCCATCAGGTGTACCGGCTGGTCGGCTTTTACATCTGCCGAATGGTAGGCCGGCAGGTTTGCACCGTTCAAATGAAGCTGGCCGCCTTTATAAAAATATAACCGCCTGTTCACCCCGGGTGAAGCAGCGGGCAGCTCAAACGTCGCATTCGGTTCCATGTGTATCACCCAAATGGCTACCTCGTTTTCGGCTTTCGAAGCCCAGGAATCCGGAGGAGGGACCGGTGCTGACAGGGTGCCTATTTTCCCGGCAATCAATTCGATTTTTGTTATTCCGTTTTGCGCATCAGCAGCTTCGTAGCGGGGAATATCCTCGTTCCAGAACATTTTATAGTGCGGTTTGACCATTTTGCTTGCCCGGGGCAAATTCAACCAAATCTGAAAAAGTTCCATGGGATTACCTGCATCCTGGTTCACCAACGGAAACATTTCAGAATGCTGTAAACCTTTACCCGCCGTCATCCATTGCACATCGCCATTGCCATAGCGGCCTGCTGCCCCCATCGAATCGCTATGATCGACCCAGCCTTTGCGAACAACGGTTACCGTTTCGAAACCCCGGTGCGGATGCGGCGGGAAACCGGGAACGGTCTGCCCGTGGTACATGCGCCAACCATCTTTCACATGAAAATCCTGCCCCATATTTCTTCCCACCAATTCCTTTTTGCCGGGGCCTAAATTGGCATTTCCTTTTGGAAAGAAATCTTCATGATGCACGCAAAACAAAAATGGGTCGGGGGCTTCCCACTGAAAACCCAACGGTTTTATATTCTCAACTGATTCGTTCATTGTTTTTCCCATATTGATGTGATAAAGTTGAAACAATGAAACCAGGGTTAGGTTTATGTGAGGCCAGAATTTCGGACGCCCGCCCCATGTCGTTGACTAAAGAAGATCCTCAACGTTATCGCTTTAACAGCATTTCCCGTATCTGCGCCGAGTAATTTCGGGAAACCGGCAATTTGTAGCTGTCGATTGTGAGTTTGGGTATAATGGGGAAGAGTTGGTATGTGCAACATTTACTCTACATCCACTAATCGGGAAAAACCGGTGTACGGCTGTAATTCCATTATTCTAAAATCGATTATCCCTTTCCTGACGAATGGTAACTCGTTCAGAAGTCGTTTGGCTGCCCATTTATCTTCGCATTCAAGAATGAGGATAGCATTCTTGTTTTCTGTGAAGTATATTTCTCTCGGATAACCTAAAAGCAGCATTTTATAAGCTGATTTTGCTTCTTCAATCAGCGTCCGGGATTCATTTTCCAATCAATCAACCTCATTTAATTCCTTTTCGATGGCCAATATCTTCATTTCGCTGGTTTTTTTAGGTTGGATCCAAGTTATCAAAATCTTTCTCATGAGTATCTCGGTATGCTACACAACAACCAACCGTGGTTTAATGGGAGAAGTCACTGTCACGACATGTCCCGCCCCTACCAAGTCCTGAATACCAGGAGTGGGCTGGCATCTGATATCCAGAGTCATCGTAAAAGCGAAACGCTACATCGTAGTCAAAGATGTGCTGGTACATCTCGTGATATACACGGGCCAGTGTGGTATAGAACTGGGTCATGGGATTTGGCTTGATATTCTCACCACTTTCGATGCAGCTATCTCAAAAGTAATCGCCTGATAAGCTGCCCTGACTATTCCTCATTCCACCGGAAGTGCAGTGCCTGCTATCTTCTTTCTTTGCAAAACAATCCCTCCACTCGCCACACCCATGAAAACGATTTAGCTAATGATATCCAGGTTGTTCTTCGCGGAAAGGAGAATAAAGGGCATAATATCCTGTGCAATTACAACTTAATTGCACAGGATATTTTGGCTAGACTAAAATATGAAAATAGTCTTTTTACTTTAATCGAAATTGATAAATTCTGACTTGTCGGTCAGGCAGAACGCACATTTATCATCCACATTTGCCATATCATACGTATTTCCGCAAACAGGACAAACGGCATAACCCGTAGGCAAACCGCTTTCCAACTCCGTGTTTAAAGCGCTCAATGCTTTGGAATAAAAATCATTGTGCTTCTTTTCGGTATCTAACGCCCAGGTAAACGATTGTTCAGCTTTCTGAACTTTTTCAGCTTTTGCATCTGCGAGAAATTGAGGATACATTGTGGCGACTTCATACGACTCTCCGTCTATCGCTGCCTGTAAATTCTCTGCCGTCGTTTTCACGTCAAATTCCGGTGTAAAAGCATCCATCTTTTCGCCTAATGATTCCAAAACCTTGGTATGATTGGCTGCATGTACTGCTTCCGCGTTTGATGCGGCGCTAAAAAGCATCGCAATCGCATCATGACCTTCTTCTTTTGCTTTCTGAGCAAAAGCTTCGTACTTTTTGCTTGCTGTTGTTTCACCAATTATACCTGCCTTGAGGTTTTCTATTGTTTTAACCGGTTTGGGTTGATTACAGCTTGTAAATGCTATCAAACTTGTAACAACTAATACTAAAACTATACGCATTTTTTTCATCTGAGTTTGAATTTATATTATTTATTAAAGGGGCATCATATAACTATAAACCAGCGTTCCGCCAAAGAAACCGGTTATACCGACTGAAATGGCTGCAAGTCCGTAAAGAGCAAAGGCAAGCCATTTCAAGTCTGAATTTTCTCTTTTCTTTACAACGAGGAAAATCCGAATGACGGCAGCAAGAAATAATAAACCCAACGTTATCCAGGCAAACAACTCGTGGGTAGCCTTAACTTCTCCTGCAACGCCTGACATGTCGGAAGTAAATAAAATACCGGCCAGCAAAGCAAAAATGGCCGAAAGTGTACCAACGATTAGCAAGTAAAAACCGGTTTTCGATAAACATGCTTCTTTCTTAAAAACCAACGAAGCTAAATCGGCAACAAATCCAATAACGATTAACGCAATTGGAAAATGAACTAACATTGGGTGAATGTGGCTTAGTGAAATCATAGGTAATTAGTTTTTACGTAAATATAAGAAATCTACTTGTCTAAAGACGATGATGACCCGTGTTCGTTTTTAATTTAAAATCATTCTTCATTTACCGATACCAAATAACCCGAAACACTCGTTGATGCCGGGTTGCGGCCAACAAGTGTTTCGGGTTATTTCAAGCTGAAGGTTGTTCTAAAAGCGAAACGCTACATTCTAATCGAAGATGTGCTGGTACATCTCGTGATACACGCGGGCAGTGTGCCATAGAGTTAAGTCATGGTTTGGCTTCTTTCCAGGCTTTACCGTCGCTTCGTTGCCCTGCGACTATGAGATGAAATAGCTGTAGCTTCCCGTTATTCCTTTGCCACCCATTTCGTTGAGAAAGTTATGGAAAAAACTTTGCATTTATCCTGACGGGAAGCGGATCAGCTGATTGTAAGATGGCAAATCGATCTGTTCAGGATGAAATCCGCTGTAGCAGGAAATAACCGACAAGAGGGTGATATGCAAATCGGAAGTGGGATAATAGTACTGGCCGGGCTCTTCTTTTTGCATTACTTGCAACCAGCCACGAATGCGTTCTTTCACCTCATCGCGCGGACGAATTAACAAGGTAATTCCGCGCCGGTCATCCGACGGATCATCCAGCAATTCATCCGTAACCACTCCCTTATCCTGAATCTTATCTATCGATTCGGTGTATAATTGGTGATAATGTTTTTTCAATGCAGCCTCGTTCATCTGACGGGTAACTATAGCGGGCAGGCGTTTCTCTTCCTACTAACCCGCGAACGGATTTAAAAGTAGAAAAATTATCGAAGTAGCCCGGCCTTACCTTTTCCAATCTGCCAGAGCTTTCTTCCAACCAGGAAAAACCGGCTTTCTATAACTACAAAACCATTATCATATCTAAAAAGATATCTTGCATCCGCGAATAGAAATATCCGGACAAAAACAAACATTGCCTCCCCCTCATCTGTTAAACGCAACAGACAGACTTATCTTTTTATTGAATATTAGAATAGCAAATCATATGATAAAATTAGGAAATAGCGATTTACAAACTGCTCCCATCGTATTCGGGGGCAATGTTTTTGGATGGACACTCAACGAAAAAGAGTCGTTCAGGATTCTGGATGAATTTGTGGACGCCGGTTTCAATACTATTGATACAGCCAACGTTTATTCCCGTTGGGCCGACGGCAACCAGGGCGGCGAATCGGAAACCATCATCGGGAAATGGATGAAGGAACGGGGAAATCGTGACCGTGTGAACGTCATTACCAAAGTAGGCGCCGATATGGGACAAGGCCATCGCGACCTCTCGGAGAAACATATTATGGAAGCAGTGGATGACTCTTTGCGCCGTTTGCGGACCGATGCCATCGACTTGTATCTCTCGCACTGGGACGATGAAAACACGCCCGTAGCAGAAACCCTGGGAGCTTACGGGAAACTTATCAAAGCTGGAAAAGTGCGATTTATAGGCGCCTCCAATCTTCCGCCCGAGCGACTGAAGGAATCACTGACAGCCAGCGCTCAAAACAATTTGCCACGCTACGAAGTATTTCAGCCGGAGTACAATCTATACGATCGCCAGGGCTTTGAAGAAGGCGTTGCGCCCGTTTGCCTGAAAGAGGAACTGGGTGTTATCACCTATTTTTCGCTGGCCAAGGGTTTCCTTAGCGGGAAATACCGAAGCAAGGATGACCTGGGCAAAAGTGCTCGCGGTAGCGGAGTGGGAACGTATCTGAACGACCGCGGTTTTCGTATTCTGAAAGCGCTGGACGAACTGGCTGCCAAACACGAAGTTTCACAGGCAGCTGTGGCACTTGCCTGGCTCATTCACCAGCCCAATGTGACCGCGCCCATTGCCAGTGCGACGAAAAGCAGTCATCTGAAAGCTTTCGCCGAAGCCGTGCAAATGAAGCCCGAGCCGGAAGATCTGCAATTGCTACAATCGGCTTCAGCGTATAAATAGCCTTAAGCCGAAAATTTGAATCCCTCATCATACGGTTTCGTATGCTAAACAGAAATCCATCAAACAAAAATGTATATGATTAAAAAATTGATGCCCGTCCTGCTGTTTGGCCTCCTGCTAAGCGGATGCAACCAAAAGCACAAAGGCCATTCGGCAAACGACGAAACTGCCGCCGTGAAACCCAAAACGGGAAAAGCGGCCAAACCCAAAATTCTGTTCGTGTTGACCAATCATGATCAAAAAGGTAACACCGGCAAAAAAACCGGATTCTTTTTATCGGAAGCCGCTCATCCGTGGGACGTTTTGAAAAACAAGTATGTCATCGAGTTTGTCAGTCCCAAAGGCGGGAAAGCGCCGGTTGACGGATTCGATTTGAATGACCCGGTGAACAAAGAGTTTTGGGGCAATCCCGAGATTCAATACAAAATCAATCATACATTAAAGCCTTCGGAAATCAATCCTGATGATTATGTGGCGATACATTTTGTAGGCGGTCACGGAGCCATGTGGGATTTTCCGGAAAGTCAGCAGCTGGCTGAAATTGCGGCGAAGATATACGAGCATCACGGTGTAGTAAGTGCAGTTTGCCACGGGCCGGCCGGTTTGATCAATATCAAACTGGCTGATGGCCCGTACCTCATCGCCGGGAAAAAGATAACCGGTTTCAGCAATGAGGAAGAGAAAGCAGTGAAACTCACCAACGTCGTTCCGTTTTTATTAGAAAATAAACTAAAAGAACGTGGTGGAATATATACCAGCTCATCGAAGTTCACCATACATGTCGTGCACGACGGACGATTGATTACCGGACAAAACCCACAATCGGCAAAAAAAGTGGGCAAAGAAGTACTAAAAGAATTGCAGAAGGATTAACCTAATAAGCTATTCAAAATGAAAGTAAAAAATCTCTGTAGCATCACGTTCATCGCTTTAACTATGATTATAGGCTGCAGCGAAGACAACCTGCATGGACGTACAATGAAGAACAGTTGTACGTTGAAGACCAACTACTGAATATTGATAAAAATTGAAGACGGGATGGCGACGGCCACCTCTGAAAAAGCGGTTGCCCTGCCCTACACCGTTATCTCCAAAACATTTGTTTTTGTTGAGGGAATGAGAGAAGGTTATGAGATGGAAGTGGACGCAGAAGGTGATTTGCACCTGATGCCAATGGAATATGTTAGTTCCGTCCCCAAATCGGCCAGTGTAACGGGTGAGACTGGGACCGAAACCGTTTACACTATGTCATTCCGGTTTACAGAATGTGATCTCTCCGGCTTTCTCACCGGCCCCGACTGGAAACTGACAGAAGTTGAAAAGAACGGACAGGTTGCCACCAAAGAGCTGCCCATCGACCCTGGAACCATCTGGTTCATCAATCCGCTCACCAAAAAGATTGAGGAGCGACCAACCTCCTCCAATGATGTAGCCGAATATTTATTGTGGGACTATATTGGTACGCCTGCCGCCGATAACATTCAGCTGGAAGTTACTATCGATGGTGGTGAAGTTTTAACGTTTACGATTGTCCAAATCAAAAAAGAATAAAGCCCCTTATTCACAAAAAATGAGGACACCCAGGGCGCCCTCTTTTCCTATATATTCGATGAATACAACTAATTATTCAAATCAAACTTCGATGCCGAATATAATTCGGACAACGTAACCCAGACCGAACGATATCAATCCAACGACGGTACTCAGAATCACCATTTCCCAGAAACGTTTCCGGAAGGGTTGATCATTGGCAATGGAGATGTAATAGCTATACAGGAAGACTACCAGCACCGAATCGATAACAGCCACAATCAGCGCCACAAACGGTGAAGTAAATATCAGGTAAGGCACTACCAGGAAAACCACGGCAAAGATATAGGCTATCCCGGTGAAAATCGCCGATTTCATGGCTCCATCATGCCGGCCTTCCGATTTTGTCGAAAGGTACTCAGACGACGACATGGACAATGCCCCGGCCAGCCCGGTAATGATGCCGGCCAGCGCCACCAGACGGGTATTCTGCAAGGCAAAAGTCAATCCGGCCAGCGTTCCCAGAATTTCCACCAGCGCGTCGTTCAAACCGAGAACAATCGAGCCGATGTACTTCAGTTTATCTTCCTCCAGCAGGTCAATCAACTGATTTTCGTGACCGTTCTCCTCCTTACTGATGATTTTGGCTTCAGGAACTTCGTTGGCAATTTCGTTATAATTTACCTGGGCACTCTCTTCCCCCTTCTCCATCAGCTTTATCCCGAAAGTGATACCAAATATGCGGGCAATCCAGTAGAACTTCCAGATTTTCCATTTACTCGGAGCGACTTCTGTTTCGGTGTACTCCTTCCATATCTCACAATGCTTGTACTCATCGTCGGCAATACGGCTCAATACTTCGGCATTGTGCGGATCGCGTTGCTTTTTCGCCAGCTGTTTGTAAATATGGTATTCGGTAATTTCGTTTCCCTGGGCAACCAGCAATTGCTTCCTCGTTTCGGGGGACAATGGTTTACGTTTCATCGATGTTTTTTTGATTCTTTTGATTTGAGACAAAACTACATAATGTTTGGAAAACCAACTTCCTTTTCCCATTTCGTTTCGCTAAAAATCTCATTAAGATTTCATTCCATTAAAAGGATGAGGGTGTCCGAAAAGTTGAAAGAGCATTTTCAGAACTATCAAATTGTAAGTACAACTTTAGTTATTTACCCCTATTCCGAAGTATCGGAACCCTGAAGGGGACTTTAAGCCTCACCTTTAGGGAGTCCCGATGTCCATCGGGAGGAGGGGTAAATCCAAGATTGCTTTCAATTTGAAAGTAAACACTTTTCCAATTCAACTTTTCGGACACCCTCATCCTTTTTGCTGCCACTTTTCAGTGTCGCGTTTTTGGGCACTCCCTCACCTGCATGAAGACGAATTTCTCCCGTATTCTTTTCCTTAAATCATCTTCAGTCCAACTGATTGCCGGAAATTTTCCGGTTTTCACCGGATGTTATTCCCTCAGGAAGTTCTCCAGTGGCCTGATAAATTTCGGGAATGCCTCGATGTGCGGCAGGTGCCCAATGCCGGGTATCTCTACCAGCTTCGAGCCGGGAATTTTCGCCTGTGTTTCTTTGCCCAGCTTATTGTACAGTCCCATGGTGGCCCGGACACTGTCGGACACCAGCGGTTTGCCGAGTGCCGTACGGTCGCGCGTACCGATGATGAGCAATGTAGGGCACTTGATGTTTTTGAATTCGTACACCACCGGCTGTGTAAAAATCATGTCGTAGGTTAAGGCTGAGTTCCATGCCACCACCGGATAGTCCTTGCTCTGTGTCCATCCGGCCAGGATGTTTACCCATTCATCGTAGGCTGGTTTCCAATGCCCGGCATAGTAACTCCCGAGCATGTATTTACGGATGGAAGCATAGCTTTTCTTCAATTCATTCTGATACCACCACGTTATCGACTTGTACGGCACCTTCAGCTTATAATCTTCCAGCCCGATGGGATTCTCGAGAATGAGTTTGTCGGTTACCTGCGGATACATCAGTGCAAAACGGGTGGCCAGCATCCCTCCCATCGAGTGGCCCAGTACAGCGGTATGTTTTACCCCGATGTGATCGAGCAATGCCTTGGTATTTGATGCCAGTTGCTGAAAACTATACTGAAAATGTGCCGGTTTCGATGATTTTCCAAAACCAATCTGGTCGGGAACAATCACACGATAACCTTTCGCCGTTAGAGCTTTGATGGTTTGGCCCCAATATGCGCCATTGAAATTCTTGCCATGCAGCAACATGATATTTTTATGGTTGTAATTGGCCGGCATTACATCCATGTACGCCATCTTCAAATCCTGGTTCTGGATGTGCAGATCGAGGTACGAAACCGGATAGGGATACCGGTAATCGGTTAGCATCGCATCCAGCGGCTTTATCTTGTCGGGTTGCGCCATGGCCATCAGCGGCCATATTATTAGCATTGTCAGAATCCAATTTCTCCATTTCATATTAGTCGTCTTTTTAGTGATTTATACAAACGGTCATTAACCGGGATTCCCGAATGACGCGTCATTGTAATACCTGCCAACAAAAGGGGGGCGGAAAGGTTTCGCCGCAAAAGCAATCCTTACATAAAGATAACGCAGCTGGCCTTTACGCAGTTTTTTTACCAACAGCCCAAAACCACGGAGTGGTTGAAGCTCAGTAACCGCAGGTGCAACCTGTGGCCTGACGTGCAGCCTGTGCCCCGCAGGTGCAACCTCTGTCCCAAAGCAAACGCCCAAAAAACTCCATGACCAACAACCCAAAACCACGGAGTGGTTGAAGCTCAGTAACCGCAGGTGCAACCTGTGGCCAGGGGTGCAGCCTGTGCCCCGGAAGTGCAACCTCTGTCCCAAAGCAAACGCCCAAAAAACTCCATGACCAACAGCCCAAAACCACGGAGTGGTTGAAGCTCAGTAACCGCAGGTGCAACCTCTGTCCCAAAGCACACGCCCCAAAAACTCCATGACCAACAGCCCAAAACCACGGAGTGGTTGAAGCTCAGTAACCGCAGGTGCAACCTGTGGTCAGAGGTGCAGCCTGTGCCCCGCAGGTGCAGCCTGTGCCCCGGAGGTGCAACCTGTGGCCTGACGTGCAGCCTGTGCCCCGCAGGTGCAACCTCTGTCCCAAAGCAAACGCCCAAAAAACTCCATGACCAACAGCCCAAAACCACGGAGTGGTTGAAGCTCAGTAACCACAGGTGTAACCTGTGGCCTGACGTGCAACCTGTGGCCTGACGTGCAACCTGTGGCCCTGAGGTGCAACCTCTGCCCGCAGCCCCGAACCCTGAAAGGGTTCAACTATCAGCAAACACATAACGTTCGTCATAGTCAATCCCGTGCTCTTTCAGCAACTGGATATATTCCTACCGGAAATTCTTCACCCGGTGATGCTCTTTCTGATTTTTCACATAAGCTATCAAGCGCTCTTTCGCCGTGATTGAATACGTAAAAGCTCCGTAACCACATTGCCACCCCCGAAAAGACGGGAATATCTCTGTCTCTTTCAGAAAAGCCGTCGTTGCTAACTTGATATCCTTTACCAACTGGGCAGGTCCCAACATCGGATGAATATCCGTTATAATGTGCAGATGATTCTCAACACCGTTTATCTGATACAAATGACACTTTTTAGTCTTCAGTATACCAGCGATGAACTGATAGAGTCTTTGCTGGCCATCCTGAGCCATGGTCGGCTCGCGAAACTTGGTCGAAAAGACGATTTGGTAAAGGATTTGGGTATATGTACTCATATCATATCGGTTTAGTTGAACCCTTTCAGGGTCCTGGTTTTAGTTTGTGTTCAACGCCATGCATCGTATACATGGTTACTAAGCTTCAATCCCGGGATTACACGACTGGCAGGGTGCCGCTCCACCTGCCGGCTGGTTTAGTTGTTGTCACCCCATGCACTGCGTACAGGGTTATCTGGCTTCCTCGCACTTTCGAAGTGCCAACTGCTGAAAACCACGGAGTGGTTGAAGCTCAGTAACCGCAGGTGCAACCTGTGGCCCGGAGGTGCAACCTGTGGCCTGACGTGCAGCCTGTGCCCCGGAAGTGCAGCCTGTGCCCCGCAGGTGCAACCTCTGTCCCAAAGCACACGCCCCAAAAACTCCATGACCAACAGCCCAAAACCACGGAGTGGTTGAAGCTCAGTAACCACAGGTGTAACCTGTGGCCTGACGTGCAGCCTGTGGCCACAGGTGTAACCTCAACCCGCAGCCCCGAACCCTGAAAGGGTTCAACTATAAAAAGCAAACATCTCCACCATTTCTGCGATTTCCACACCAATTTAACCAATTTACAACTCAATCGAAACAGAACCAGCCTAAAGCAGATGTACTTTGCCATTTATTCCGGACCGAAAAAGCTCAGCGAAAGTGTTTCGGCGTTTTTCTAAATAGAAAATGGCTGAGCGAACGTGTTTCGCCTTTCGCCTAATTAGGAGATCGCCGAGCGGACATGTTTTGCCTTTCGCCTAACCAGGAGATCGCCGAGCGGACATGTTTTGCCTTTCGCCTAACCAGGAGATCGCCGAGCGGACATGTTTTGCCTTTCGCCTAATTAGGAGATTGCCCATGCGGACATGTTTTGCTTTTCGCCTAATTAGGAGATCGCCCATGCGGACATGTTTCGCCTTTCGCCTAATTAGGAGATCGCCGGGCGGATGTGTTTCGCCTTTCGCCTAAATAATACGATTGACCACGCTTCATCTTGTCCTTTTATTTTTATCCAAAATAAATTAGACATGACTACTATTATTTTTACAAAAAATATTTAAATTTAATCGTCAACATCAATTAACCAGACCAATGAATACGATCTATACTTTACCGGAAATCAATTCTTCCATACCAATTTACAATTCTACATCGACAAGCAATTATCAACTAACACTCCTGCTATTCAAAAATAACTTTCATGGATAAAATGAATCATTTATCATCGTCGGCCTTAGTAGCCGAAACAGCTGATATCGCCAAGAATGTAGCTATTGCAACGCAAAACGCTGCACTAACAGACGACTATCTGACCACTAAAAACACACTGCTAAAAACAAATGCAGCCACAATGGTGAAAGGGATAGGGACAAAACGAGGAAAAGAACTGAAAGACGAATTAGATGCCTCCGACGCCCGCAGGGATGCTTTGTTTTCTGCTTTGATGTATTTTCTAAAGGGGTATCTGCGCTGGGACAAAGAACCAACAGCAGGAGCCGCCGGACGGATACTTACCATTGTTAAATCGCATGACGAGGATATTCCCCGCCTGAGTATCGAAAATGAGAGCGCTATGCTCGAATCCATCCTTGAGTCATTTACCAGCGAAGAAGCAGTACAGGCTATCACTACGCTTAATTTAACCGAGCTGGTGGCTGACCTCCGAAGCGAGCAGGGACACTTGAGCGACGTTTACCAGCAATCGGCCAAACTCGAATCAGAAAAACCGGAAGTGATCGCACCGTCGAATATCAAGCGTGAAACATTGGCGATAATAAACGACATGATCGACTATCTGACTGCCATGAATAAAGCCAATAATGCGGTTTACGGTGCACTGACAGCCAATGTTGCCGAGCTCGTCAACTCGTTAAACATTAAAATTCGTACGCGATATACATCATCGACTACGTCCACAGAGAATAGTTAATCAAAATTATTTAACAAGCAGGAGAAATTATTGAATTGGAAGGAATAAGGATGTCATCCCTCCGGAGGGATGACATCCTTTTGTAAAGGAGCAAAAGCTGTTTTCCGCGGGTATTGAGCATATTGGTGTATATTACGATGACCCTAAAGTGACGGAAAGCAGCAAACTGCGATCGGATGTTTGCCTGGTAATCAAAAAGCCTGTTCAGCCGAAAGGCGAAATCGATGTGAAGGTGATACCCGGCGGTAAATACGCCGTATTTTCCTACCAGGGGCCATACAGCAATTTGGGAATGGTGTATGACACGATTTTTTCGGAATGGCTGCCTGCCAGCGGATCTGAATTACGGGATCTTCCGGTATTTGAAAAGTATGACAACGACCCGGCCCGAACGGAACCGGAAAAACTGAAAACAGAGATTTACCTCCCCATTCAATAGAATAGCTTAGCGGAAATTCCGGTTGAAGAGGCTGTCCGAAAAGTGCCACGGCAAAGTTTGAAGCTTACAGATTGTAATCGGGCCTTCCGTTTCACCCCTCCCTCCGATGCCCCGGAGCTTCCCTAAAGGGGCGGCTTAAAGTCCCCTTCAGGGTTCCGATACTTCGGAATAGGGGTGAGCAAATTAAGCTGTACTTACAATTTGATAGTTATAAATAGCTGAAATTTTTCCCTCATCCCGAATTTTCTCCACTTTAAATATTATTTTTGATCGTGTTACTAATTTTATAATTATTGTTACCATGACTGTCTCGCGTTTTGGCATATCCATAGAACAGGAACTGCTCGATTCACTTGATGAATACGTGAAAGAGAACCAGTTCTCGAACCGTTCACAAGCCATCCGCCATTTGATCAGCAAAAACATGGTGGAACACAAATGGCAGTGCAATAACCAGGTGGCAGGTGCAGTTACCCTGATTTATGATCCGCATAAGCGCGAATTATTGAACCAGTTATCGGCTTTGCAGGAAAACCACTTCGACGAAATCCTGTCGACCCAACGCTTTATGCTGGAAAAGGATAAATGTTTGGAAATAATCGCCGTAAAAGGAATTGCTAAACGACTTACCGAGCTTTCAGATAAATTGATCAGCATAAAAGGAATGCAACATGGAAAACTGACCATGACACGGGCTGATTAGCTATTTTTTTGCACTGTAAGTAACACGAATTTTAAAAAGAGTATTACGAACGAACTAAAATCTTCATGAATCTGTCAAAAGAGATACAAACAAAACTTGATGAGCTGGAAGCCTGGTTTCAAGACAGGGACGGTTCGATTGTGGCTTTCTCCGGAGGAATCGATTCGTCACTTGTTCTTTTTCTGGCGCGAAAATTCCAGGGAAAAGAAAAAGCCATTGGCGTGATTTCGAACTCCGAGAGTTTAAAAAAGAAAGACTTTCAGTTGGCTAACGATTTCTGCGCGCAGTTCGACATTCATCTGGAAATCATTAAGACAGAAGAGCTGGCTGACGAACGCTATAACCAGAATCCGGTCAACCGCTGCTTCTTCTGCAAGGAGCATCTTTTTCATGATCTGACCGAGATTTGTGAGAAGTACCCGGGATATCACGTATTGAGCGGAACCAACTTCGATGATTTGGGTGATTACCGTCCGGGAATTGATGCGGCTAAGAAATATGAGGTGCTGTCGCCCATGGTTGATTGCCAGATAACAAAAGAAGAGTTGCGCGAGATAGCCCGGCATTTTGAATTACCAAACTGGGATAAACCTGCCAGTCCTTGCCTGAGCTCCCGCATCCCCTACAACCAATCGGTTACGCTTGAAAAACTCAAACAGATTGAAGCTGCTGAAGATATTCTGAATGGTTATGGCTTTGACAATGTACGGGTACGCCACTACGGAACTTTCGGAAAGATAGAAGTGCAGCCGGACGATTTAAAGAAACTCACACTTGTTCAGGACGAAATAGTGGCGAAAATCACCGCATTGGGATTTGAACACTGTGAAATCGATCGCGAAGGGCTCATTTCCGGTAAACTGAACCGGGTAGTAAAAAAATAAACAGATATCCCTGAATGCGTCGCGATTGACTCCTTTCGGGAAACAACCCATAAACATCCAACCATGAAAATCTTATATTACGATTGCTTTGCCGGGATCAGTGGCGATATGAACCTCGGGGCGATGATTGACCTTGGGGTCGATCCCGGCTACCTCGAAAGTGAACTGGCTAAATTGAACATCAACGGTTTTCACCTGAAGATTGAGAAAGATATCCGTCAAGGTATTTCGGGAACAAAGGCGACCGTCATCATTGAAAATCCGGAAAACGAAAAGCACCGCCACCTGCGACATGTCGGGGAAATTGTCAACAACTCGCCGCTTTCGCTGAATGTGAAAACTACAGCACTTAGCATTTTCAGGCGGATAGCGGAAGCAGAAGCCAAAGTCCACAATATAGATATTCAAAAAGTGCATTTCCATGAAGTGGGGGCGCTCGATTCGATTGCAGATATTGTCGGTGCAGCCATTTGCCTCAACTATCTCAATGTGGACAAAGTGCTTTCTTCTTCCATCCAACTGGGTGGAGGAACAGTGAATTGTGCACACGGCATCATGCCGGTTCCGGCTCCGGCCACTGCCCTTATCGTCATGAATATTCCGGTAAAAACCGGGCTCGTACAACACGAAGCCACTACTCCGACCGGCGCTGCGATATTGGCGGCAACCGTCGATGAATTTACCGAACAAATCAATTTTCCCATCACCCAAACAGGTTACGGGATTGGCCAGCGCGATGTACCCGGCGTACCGAATATTTTACGTGTCTACCTTTCGGAAACCCGGGAAGAGATGACCGATGTGACCACTGAAACCGCTACCATGCTGGAGTGCAACATCGACGATATGAGCCCGGAACATTACAGCTACCTGCTGGATTTACTTTTCGAAGCAGGCGCCGGCGATGCCTGGCTTACCCCCGTCATCATGAAAAAATCGCGACCAGCAACACAATTGGCTGTTTTGTGCCCGAGTGAATTGTCGGTCAGAATGAAAACCATCATTTTCGAAAACACCACGTCCATTGGCTTACGCGAATATTCGATACAAAAGAGTATGCTTCGCCGTGAGGAACAGGTTGTTGAAACCGACTTGGGAAATGTACGCGTAAAAAAAAGCTATTTTAATGGCAAGCGGGTGAATGTCAAACCAGAGTTTGAAGACTGCAAAAACCTGGCCATTCAGCACAATATTTCAATCACGGAAGTAGAAAAAGCAGTGTCAAAAGTAATCTGATATGACAGCGAAAGAGATACTTGAACGATACAAAAGCGGAAACCTGGACCTGACCGATGCACTCCAACATCTGTCCAACAATGGCATCGATGAGATGGGTTTTGCCACACTTGATATCGACCGCTTACGCCGGACCGGTCTTCCTGAAGTGATTTATGCTTCCGGGAAAACCGTGGAGCAGGTGGCACAAATTGCTGAACGCTTATATCTAAACGGCATCGATGTATTAGCTACACGTGTAACGGATGCCATGTACGAAGCCGTAAAAGCGGCCGTTCCTGGCGCTATTTATAACCCGGTGGCGAAAACCATTACGTATAAACACCGTGATGACGGGCCGGGGAAAGGGTATATCGCCATTGTAGCGGCTGGCACATCGGATATGCCGGTTGCCGAAGAAGCCGCTGAAACAGTTCGCTTTCTAAACAACCGGGTTGAAACGATTTATGATGTGGGTGTGGCCGGTATTCACCGGTTGTTTCATAAGCTCGATGTTATCCGGAATGCGCGGGTGATTATTGTCGTTGCCGGCATGGAAGGTGCCTTGGCCAGCGTCATTGGCGGGTTGGTGGATAAACCGGTTATTGGTGTTCCTACCAGCGTAGGCTATGGTGCTAATTTTGGCGGATTGTCTGCATTGCTCTCCATGCTGAACAGCTGTGCCAGCGGGGTTTCGGTGGTGAATATCGACAACGGTTTCGGGGCGGCCTGCCAGGCTGCTTTAATCAACAAACTATAATAAACTGACGATAATGAATGGTTTACAACTGCTCCTGATTACCGCAGCCACATTGGGTTTCGTCCATACAGCGCTCGGTCCCGACCACTATTTGCCGTTTATCGTATTAAGCAAGGCCCGCAACTGGTCGCAAACCAAAACCCTTTGGATCACCTTCATTGGAGGCGTCGGGCACATTAGCGGTTCGGTGGTTCTGGGAATTGCGGGTGTAGCGCTCGGCATTAGTGTCAATAAACTGGAAACCATTGAATCGTACCGGGGAAACCTGGTTGGATGGATGATCATTGCCTTCGGGGCACTTTATTCAATTTACGGGATATACAAATACCTCAAAAACGGCGGACATACTCATCTACCCCACTTCCTTGTTCCTAAAAAAATAAGGGAACTACACCATCAGGCCATAACTGAAAACGAACAAAATAAGGAGGACAATACCAAACTGACACCATGGATTCTCTTTCTCATTTTTGTTTTTGGCCCATGCGAGGTGCTGATTCCCTTACTGATTTATCCGGCCTCTCAACACAATACCTTTGGCGTGTTTGCGGTTAGTGTTATTTTCGGGGCCGCCACTATCATTACCATGCTCACCATTGTTTTGCTGGGCTACAAAGGAAGTTCGCTAATCAAAATTAAAAACAGGGAGAAATACCTTCACCTGGTAGCCGGATTGATGATCCTGGTAGCGGGGCTGGGCATGCAGTTTTTGGGATGGTAATCAATTGTCATTACCGTATTTCTAAAATTATCAATCTCAATCAAAATGCATTAAACAAACCTAATATTTGAGAATTAAATCAACCAAATTGTCATCATGGCTCATTCCCATCTTTTTCCTCAACCGGTAGCGGTGGTTTTCGACGCCACGAACGGTGATTCCCAGAAGAGGTGCAATCTCTTTGGATGAAAGGTTCATACGCAGATAGGCACACATGCGTAAATCTTTGCCAGTCAAATCCGGAAAATCATCTTTAATCTTCCGCAGAAACTGTTCATGGGCCTTTTCGAAGTTGGTCTCAAAAATCTGCCAGTCATCGTGGCTTGAGATATTCTTGTCGATCTTTTTGATGATGTTGTTGAAATATTTATCCGGATAACGGGTTCCCAACTGCTGTTTCTGACGCGTCAGCAACTGCTTGAGGTCGAGCAAAAACTCGTTCTTTTTAATCATCGACATGGTCGAGTTCGCCAGCTCCTTACTTTTATGCTCCACCTCGGTACGGAGATTTTTATTCCGGAGTAAAATCAATTCGCGCTCTCTCTTCTCAATATGGATGTGTTGTTTTTTCCGGGTACGCCGCGCACCCCAAGCCTGAAATAGGATGGAGAAGACCACCAGCAGGACGAAATACCCGATTTTTGCCAGGGCCGTGCTGTACCAGGGTTCCTGAACTTCCAGCGTAAGCGAATTGATGCGGCTCTCGTTATTCCACAAATCGGTTGCTTTTACCTGGAGCTGATAGGTTCCTGCCGGTAAACGGTCGAAACGGAAGACTGACGACTCGGACTTATCGGACCATTCCTGATCGATTCCTTTCAAAAACGCCTGATAAAATACCGGTCCGGCAGAGTAATGCGGAAAGGAATAACGGACCTCGATGCTGTTTCGGCTGTAACTTACTTCCAGGGCGTGGTTGACCGGAACCTCCCCGATGGCATCATTCCTTCGGTTGATCAGTTCGAGTTCACGCAATTTAGGGGCAAACTTGGAGATGGTTTGCAGGGTGTCATTCTCAGAAGCATTCAGCCAGGCAATGCCGTTTCCCAAACAGAGAATTCCTTTGTCGGCGGTCAACGGTAAAATATTTTCGAAATCATCGAACAACGGATTTTGTTTGAAATAGGATGTCGGATAGGATTTAATCATGTACACCTCATTCATGGTAATATAAAACAAGCCAATCCTTTTTGATGAGATCAACCAATAGTGATGATCGGGAGATTTGACAATTTTATGTGCCCTGCAATAATCCCCGATGTGCTGGTTCAGATAGGTGTAGGGAATAATCGTATCGTTTAAATCGTCGTAGGTATACAACTGATCCTTGGTCGTAAATACAATCCGGTCCTCCACCTTAAACACATTCAACGAATGTTCTTTTCCAAAGACGGACGACTCGCCGTAATACTTCTGTCCGACCACCCTGTCGCGTTTATCATTCAACCGCAGTTTGTAAATCCCGCGGTGCATGTGGCTTGCCCAGACATTTCCAAGGTGATCGATTTCGATGTACCGGATTAAATCGGCAAATCCCTGGATGATATTCTCCATCGCCAGATGACCGTTCACTTCTCTGTAAGACACCAGGTTATTGTATGTCGACTGTATATAATGATCTCTTCTTTTGATGTCTTCCCGAATAGAGAAACCACCCGAATTACGGGAGATAAAATGAGCCTTTCCATTCTCCACAACAATGGTTCCTTCATTATGGCCAACCACTAACTGGTCGCCGATAACGCGGATATCCCAGTTTTGTGACTGCGTATTGGGAACCAGCTTGTATTTCGCACCCGGCTTCGACAAATCCCTGGAGAAAAGCCCCTGGTTAGTCCCTAAATAAATGTGATCCTGGAAAATAGCTGCCGAATAGACGGCTCCAATATTTGGAATATTCTCAATCCTGACACCATTATTATTTCGGTTGCTAATGAAATCGATTCCGTGGTCAAGTGCCAGCCAGATATTATTGAATTGATCGCCTGCAATTCCTAAAATTGTATTATTCTGAAGCCCGTTGGTATGATTGTACTTGTGAATTAAATTTTCAGATTTATCAAAAACTACAATCCCATCGATAATGGTTCCAAGTACCAGATTTCCGTTTGGCAAAATATAGGCGCGGTTCAACTCGTTTTCCCTAAAATAAGGAGTCCAATCCGGCTTCCACTGCATTATTTGTACGCCATCCCAAATGACAATACCACCGGAAGCTGTTCCAATCATTAACTCGTCATTTTTATAGGGAAGAATGAACCGGATAATCTTACCATTAAAAAATGGGCCTGATGCAACAAGAGTAATCTTGTCTCCTGACAATTGGTAGATTCCTTTGTCCCTAACGCCAATCAATACCTGGTCCCTGACCTTATTCATCACGTTTGTAAATCCCGGCAAATCAATGGGAATAATGGAATCGTTTTGATATAGAAAAATCCGGTTAAAAGAGTGGTAATAAATTTTATCATGGACACTGGCGATATTCCAAAATTCTTCGTTCTTGGAAAAATATTGTGCTCCTAGTGCATTAAGGGAATGATAGACCAATTCTCCGGAAGGTTTCCTTTTCCAAAAGCCCATTTCACGATAACCACTGGTGTAGATAAGACTATCATTCAATGCAAGAACCGCGCGTAATATTGTTTCGTTTGGGAGGTGATACAATCGCCAGCCCGTGCCGTCGAATTCCAGCAAACCATTGTTGTTGGCAAAGTACATCATCCCGTCGCGCCCCGCACTTACCCCCCAGTTTTGTGCAGCGGCCCCGTATTCCATCTTACTAAAGTTATTGATATCTTCCATCGCCAGATGTCGCTGACTGGCAGATATCCATGTCGTATCCCGTACCTGGCCCTTTAAAGAGAGGTGAGGTAAAACCATCCAACAAATCAGAAAAAAGCAAGTTCTTCCCATCGCCTGTCGTTTAAATTCTTATAGCTTTCAAATGCCTGTTATTCCCCGGTTTCTGCCCAAATATAACAATGTAACAATCTCTTTTTATCATCATTCTGCATGATTTTATCAAAACATGTTGTACATCATATTAACATTTTTTTACATATTTTAATAATTTGTGACAGTAATATAGCCTGGATACCAACTTATTACACATTTAAACATTATGATATGAGTGGTAATAATGAGGCAATTTTTACACTTCACTTCACCGTGAGAATAAGTAGTGTGGAAAGATTTTAAAGAGCTTAAGGGAACCGGCCTATTTTTATTTCTACAAACTGTTACAAAAAAGTGAACCTATGAAAAAATTAACGATTCTCTTTTCTTTACTAATTTCGGTTGCGACGGTTTTCGGCCAACAGCGAATAACTGTTTCCGGTACTGTTACCGAAACTGCCACCGGTAGCCCCATCCCGGGGGTAACCGTTGTTGTCAAGGGAACAACGACAGGGACCGTTACGAACGTCGACGGTAAATATACCATCGATGCTGCCAGCGATGCTGTGTTGACTTTCCGTTTTGTTGGAATGGGAAGTCAGGATATTGCCGTTAATAACAGAAGCACTATTGATGTTTCGATGCAGCCTTCTACCCAACAGGTCGATGAGGTAGTTGTAGTCGGTTATGGTAAATTAAATGTAAAAGACCTGACTTCTTCGATCGCCACCGTGAAATCGGATGAGTTGGCTAAGACACCGACCGGTCAGGCCATGCAGGCTTTGCAGGGAAAGGTTGCCGGTGTACAAATTATCAACTCCGGAGCCCCGGGTGGTACACCCACCGTTCGGATCAGGGGAATCGGTTCTTTTCCAGGCAGTAGTAATTCAGCTCCTTTATACGTTGTCGATGGAGTGTATTTCGATAACATCGACTTCCTCAACCCGTCTGACATAGAAACTATATCCATATTAAAAGACGCGTCAGCCGCTGCCATTTATGGTGTAAGGGCAGCCAATGGGGTTGTATTGATTACAACCAAAAAAGGTACTTTGAATACCAAGTCACAAGTAAGCTATGATGGCTACATCGGGGTGCAGGTACCTCAGAACGTATTAAAAATGTCCAATTCCGAGCAATTTGTCAACTACATCAATCAAATTAATCAATTGAATTAGGCATTTAAATAATACTTTGTTTATAAGGGAAGGGCTCTGCATTAACCATTCTGGTTAAAAGGCTATCGAAGATTCTTTCCTTCATATTACTTCGGTTAAACCGGTAGCAGTATTCATCAATATAGGCTTGCAAATTTTCGACTTGGTGGTGCATGCCCCGGAGCCAGCCTTTGAAGCCCATAATACACCTGTGCAAGTCAGGGAAGTTGCCGCCCTTTTTCCCTGAATCAACCTGCACAAGATTACTGAAGTCTTTTACCAAAGGGGAATATCCTCGCCATTTATCTGTCTTTATTTGTGCACTTGTCTCAATGGTCATTTTCATAAACCCACCAAGTTCCTTCGAACTGCTCTGCTTGATGACCTTTCCGTACATACGGCTAACTCCTTTGCCGTTTCTCTCAATGGCAAATACAACCAACTTCTTTTTGCCGTTTTTTCTCCCCACAACCCCTTCTTCCTGGCCGCCGACAACTGTTTCATCAACTTCGGCCTTGCCATCGATTTTATGGTTGCCACTGCTTTCCATGGCTTTCATTACCTTGCCTTTGAACTTCCAGCAGGTCTTTTGTCTTAACCCAAGCTTTCTGCTTAGTTCCGTACTGCTGATCCCTTTTTTACTCGTACTTACATAATAAACAATGTAAAAGGCCTTTAATACCGAGAACTTTAACTGGTGAAACAATGTCCCGCTCGTTGGGGAGGAGATTCGGTGGCAACTGGTACACTGTCTGTCGAATAGGCGCTTTCCGTTACAATAATTGGTGTGTCCACAATTGGGGCAAACAAAGCCAGTCCCCCATTTTAGTTCAGTCAAATATTGATAACAAGAATCTTCGTCAGGGAAACGTTCCTGAAACTCAAAAATAGTAAGGCTTCTGAATTTGTTCTCCATTTTTATAATATTTCCCCCTAAAGTAGACATTTCTATTGTATTTACAAAGAGCCTAATTCAATTAATCAATATACTGCTCCGGACGATCAACCCATTGCAGATCTTTCTTTTATAGAAAACGCCATGCAGCGTTATGGTAGAAGCCGAATCAATCCGAATGTACCGGATGTCAATACCGACTGGTATAAAGAGATCATGCATTCGGCATCACGCCAACAAAACCACTCGCTTTCCATTACCGGTGGTGACAAGAACACGGATTATTCAGTGGGAGTAAGCTATTTCGAACAGCAGGGACTGCTAAAAATGAAAAACTCGTACGAGCGGCTGAATTTCAGGGGTAACCTGGATCAGGAGGTCAATAACTGGTTGAAGGTGGGATTGAATATGAACTTAAGCAACGGAATCAAGTATCTCGCGAATGATGCAGCTTGGTTTGACGCTTATCACGCGGTTCCAATCCTGCCTGTATACGATCAAGAAAATTACGACGACCTTGTTTCTCAGGAAATTCCACATCCAAGTCATTACGCAAATGCGCAAATTTTACAATATCGGGATATTCAGAACCCATTTTTCGACCTGGCATATACAAACCATAAACAAGACATTAAGAAGATATATGCAGGATTGTACGCTGAAATCTCGATCATCCCCAAGAAGCTGACCTTTAAAACCGATTATAACATATCGTGGATGTTTTTGAGGGACAGGAACGTTGGATTACCTTTTTATGTATCTGCAACAAGTAATCAAAACAGACAGTTGTCAACTCTTACAACTTCCCGGACGTTGCAAGCCAATAAATATTTCGACAACGTACTGACTTACACGGATAAATTCGGCCGTCATAATGTCACTGCCATGGCAGGAACCTCTTACCGTGACGAATGGTATGATTGGTTGCAAGGATATGCAGAAGACGTACCGCTTCAGGAAAATTCCTGGTACATCGGCCAGTCCCGTTCTGAAGATTCAAAAACCGTTGATGACAATGCGGAAAGAATCTACGGAATGTCCTATTTCGGCCGTATTGCCTACAACTACGGAGATAAGTACCTGGCATACGTTACACTTCGAAGAGAAGGCACCTCAAAATACCAGCAAAAATGGGGAACATTCCCCGCATTCGGACTCGGCTGGGTCATCTCGGAAGAGAGCTTCTTCAGCGGCATTAATTTTATCAACTACCTGAAGTTCCGCGGAGGTTGGGGCCGATTAGGAAATGACAAAATTGCCCGTCAGGATGGAGCCAATACCACTACTCCTATTTACATCGCGGTCGACGACACCAAAACAGATGGTACCACAACGACCAATACATTTGGTTACCTGGGATGGGAGATTGTCGAAGGAACAAACGCTGGTCTAAGCGCCCGGCTATTTGATAACCGTCTGAGTATTGAATCGGACTACTATATCAGGGATACCAAAGATGCTGCGATACCGGTTCTCCTCAAACTTCAGCCCGGAAGCATTCTGAAAAACGTAGGGGTAATAAGGAACTCAGGGTTTGAGCTCGCAATGACCTGGAATGGTCAAATTTCGAAAGACTTTAGCTATACCGTAGGTGCCAACCTTTCGACATTGAAAAACGAAGTACGTGACCTCTACGGACAGCAGTACCTGGATGGCGGACAGGCCGAATTCCGTCAGCGATCACAAATTGGTGAGCCTTTACTTTCATTTTATGGATATAAAGTCGCCGGTGTATACCAAAATCAGGCTGAGGTGGATGCGGATCCAATCGCTACTGCAAACGGTTTGGTGCCTGGAGATTTAAAATTTGCAGATCAGAATAATGACCAGGTAATTGACGATAACGATAAAGTATTCTTAGGCTCTTACTTCCCTGATTTAACCTACGGTGCGAATCTTGGTTTGAGGTATAAGAACATCGAATTCTCAATGAATATCATGGGCCAAAGAGGAAATAAGATCCTGAACCGAAAACGGGGAGAAATCTTATGGACCAATGACACAAACATTGATGCTAACCTGGCCAACGGACTATGGCATGGAGAAGGGACTTCAAATAAGTATCCTTCAGCTGCAGCTTTAAGGCGCGGTTGGGATCAGAATTTCAGCAATTACTTTTTGGAAGATGGGGCATTCTGGCGGATTCAAAACATCCAGATCGCCTATAACATCAAAGGTTCCAAATTATTAGGTGCCGGCATGCCCGATGCAAGGATTTATTTAACCGCGGAGAAACCTTTGACCGTATTTAATTATAACGGGTTTAGCCCGGAAGTCCCCGACGGTATCGACCGTCAGTTCTACCCGGTTCCGGCTGTTTATACGATTGGACTTAATCTAAAATTTTAAATTCTCCGAAAGATGAAATTAAACAAGATAAAAATACGCTACTATCTGCCTGTTCTTCTCAGCGGGCTGTTAATGCTACCGGTATCGAGTTGTACCGACAAATTAAATACACCTTTTGAAGATGAATCCTTTACAAGTGACGTGGATTACTCGAAAGGACAAGACTTGATTTTACCGCTCATCGGGGCATATTCCAAATTCTATGACCAGTCGTGGGATGGGGCAATAACCTACAGTTTACGCGGTGACGATGTTGACGCGGCTGGTGACCAGGCCCCAATGCAGGAGCAGGACAACTACAGTTATCAGGCCAGCCACTGGAATATCGATGCATTATGGCAACACCAGTATGATGCCATCGTGAATGTTTTCACCGAAATCGATGAAATCAACAAGTACCGGCCTGCTGCCAACAATGATGCACTGGCCGATCAGTATATTGCTGAGTGCCGCGTCATAAGGGCGTGGGAATACCTTACACTGGCCAAAACTTTTGGTGGCTGTATTATCATCGACCAACTGGATAACATTCAGAATACGCCGGTGAGCAATAAGCAGGAAGTAATGCAGTACATCGTGGATGAAATGAACGAAGTAATTCCGGATTTACCAGCGGTACGGCCCAACGAGCGCACCGATGTCAAAGGAGGGATTACTCAATTCACAGCGTACGCCATCCAGGCAATGGCTTACCAGGAGATGGAAAATTACCAGGGAGTTGTTGATGCCACTTCTGCTATCATCAGTTCCGGTAAATTCAGCTTGTCATCCGATTTTTACCACCTGTTTAAAACAGCCGGCAAGTTGAACGACGAAAACATTCTGGAATTCCAGTTCTCAGATTTTGGACAGGGACAAGGCAGTAGTTTTAATCATATGTTTGACCCTTACGGCACTGGTGCATGGACACCTGTAGTTGCCGGGGCAGGAGCTGGATGGGGATTCTATTCGCCATCCCTGAAATATGTCGAATTCATGCTTGACAGAGGTGAAACCATTCGTTTGGAGACATCGGTTGTTTTCACCCCGGACGGCATCACCCAACTCCAAAACGACTATGGTACGGTTCCCAGTTGGATTAGTAATACCAACAGGGAAGGCGACGTGTTTAACAACACTCCTCGCATGAATTTCGGAAGTGGGAAGTTCATCCAACCTTCTACTGAATTGATACCCGGGAGAACCAATCCGGGGAGCAATAAGAATTTCATTGTCATCCGGTATTCCGAAATGTTGCTGATGTATGCAGAAGCACTGACAAGAGGTGTATCGGGCAATATTAGCCTGACAGCTGACCAGGCCGTAAATATGGTACGAAAACGTGCAGGTTTAGGAGACCTGAGCGGTGTAACGACACAGCAGGTTCTCGATGAGAAATTTGCAGAGCTTGCCACTGAGTGGGGTATCCGGTACTTTGACATGGTACGGACAAATAATACAGCTGAACTGAGCTATGGAGGCAGAACATTTACGATGGACAAGGCTTATTTGCCTTTCCCGGCAGCTCAGGTGTCTACACTGCCGCAATTGGCAGACGGAGTCCAAAACTAAAAAACGAACTGAAATGAAAATATACACCAAATTAATCGTTTTTGCATTGACACTCTTCATGTTCAATGCATGTACGCAGGACTATATCGACTCAATCACAAAGGTAGAAGCGGGAACCGATGAGTCAGCACCACAGATAACCGTGAACTTTCCGCCGGACGGATATGAGCTTCAGACGAATGAAGCGGTTACGTCTATTGATATTGATTTTAAGGTGACAGATGACATTGAAATCAAATCGATATCCCTGAAGGTTGACGGATCTGAGATCAACAACTACAGCGAGTTCAAAGACTACCGGGTAGCCATGGAGAAGTATACATACGACAATGTAACGACTGGATCTCATGTTCTTACCGTTGAAGCAACCGATACTGACGGAAAAACTTCAACTACAAACGTCAATTTCACCAAAGCTCCGCCGTATGTTCCCCAGTATGTAGGAGAAACATTCTACATGCCGTTTAACAATGAGTATAGGGAGATGAACAGCCTGACATTGGCTACGGCAGTTGGCATGCCTGGTTTCACTGATGGTATCCAGCAAGGCACAGCTTACCACGGAGCAGCTGATTCATATCTGACATTCCCGGGAACAAGTTTGCAGGGAGAGGAATTTAGTGCGACTTTCTGGTTGAAACTTCCTTCTACTATCGACAGTCCTGCCGGACTCTTGGTAATGAGCCCAGAAGACACTGATAATCCTGATGCACAAAATGTAAGGACCAGTGGTTTCCGCCTCTTCTATGATAATTCAGGGGGCCTGGCCCAGATTAAAGGTAATGTGGGCACTGGAGACGGCGAAACCTGGGTTGACGGTGGAGACGCAGCCAAGTTCGATCCGGCAACCAACAATGGTTGGCTTCATGTAGCATTCACGATTTCCAAAACAGAAGCCACTCTTTATGTGAATGGTCAGCTCATTAAGCAAAGTGCTACCACCGGAGTTGATTGGACAGGTTGCGATCTGCTTTCCATTATGTCTGGTGCTCCGCGATTTACCGGATGGGGACATATGTCCTGCACAGGAGATATGGACGAGCTGCGACTTTACAACAAAGCACTTTCCCAGGCGGAAATTCAAACCATGATGTTGAAAGAAGAATCAACGTTCCACATGGGCTTTAACGGAAATTACAAAGATGCCGTGAGCGGAGATGTTGCAACAGTTGTCGGCTCACCTTCTTATGCATATGGCGACGGCGTTTCCGGTGATGCGTACCAGGGAGCAGCTGATTCTTACCTGACGTTCCCGACTACCGGCTTGCAAGAAAGTAATGAATTCAGTGCAAGCTGCTGGTTGAAGCTTCCATCAACAATTGATGCTGCTGCAGGTATTTTGGTCATGGGCCCGGAAGACACCGCGAATCCGGATGCACAGAACGACAGAACAAGTGGTTTCCGCTTCTTCTATGATGATGCCGGCGGCCTGGCCTATTTTAAGGTGAATGTAGGTACCGGTTCCGGAGAAACCTGGGCCGATGGTGGCGATGCTGCCAAAGTTGACCCGGCCGTCAACAGTGGCTGGATCCATCTGGCGATGACGATTTCGGGAACTGAAGTGGCCTATTACATTAACGGGCAACAAGTTTCAACAGCTGCCACTACCGGAATTGACTGGACCGGTTGCGATTTGTTCTCCATCATGTCAGGAGCGCCCCGGTTCACTGGATGGGGCCACTTGTCATGTACCGGTGAGATGGATGGTTTGTATCTGTTCAATAAAGCGCTTTCAGCTGATGAAGTTACACTTTTGGCGAATGATAGTGACTAGTAGAAATACGTTCATGTTTCTGGGGACTGACCCAATGTGAATCCCCTGCGTTCTCAAACATCATTCTATTCTTCATAGATAATTATTAGATAGGTTCTTCTGACAGTGGAAATGGCTGCCCGGGAGTATCCGGGCAGCTTTTTCTATCTAATTAAATAGTCAGACAAGGCATGATCTGTCATTTCTATCCTCTCAACGAACAATCTGTTTTATATCCCAGAACCAAACAACCAGGGGAGCTCTGCCCCTAAATGAATGTCGAGCTTATGAAAGTAGTTATTACTATTCTCCTCCTGCTTCTATCCATCGGATGTATGCATACAGGGAAGAAAGACAAAGGACAGGAAGCAAATACCGGAAAATACGCTACCCTGACTGACAGCCAGTTACTGGATACTGTTCAATATCAAACGTTTCAATATTTTTGGAACGGAGCCGAACCCAACTCAGGTATGGCCCGCGAACGCATCCACATGGACAATATTTATCCGCAGAACGACCAGAATACGGTAACGCTGGGAGGTTCCGGCTTTGGCGTGATGGTTATTCTGGTAGGCGTTGAGCGTGGTTTTATTACCCGTGAAGAAGCATTTACCCGTTACCGGAAGATTGTCGATTTTCTGGCGAAAGCCGACCGGTTCCATGGCGCGTGGCCACACTGGCTGCACGGCGAAACCGGAAAGGTAAAGCCTTTCAGTAAAAAAGATGATGGAGGCGATTTGGTCGAAACGGCCTTTATGATGCAAGGCCTGTTAACCGTCGCTGAGTATTTTAAAAACGGGAACCCCGCCGAACAACAACTGGCTTCCGATATTCATACACTATGGAAAGAAGTAGACTGGAACTGGTACACCAAAAGCGGCGAAAACGTTTTGTACTGGCACTGGTCGCCCGATTACGGCTGGGCCATGAACTTCCCGGTAGGCGGCTACAACGAGTGCCTGATTATGTACGTGCTGGCTGCTTCCTCTCCCACCCATCCTATTCAGCCGGCCGTTTATCATGAAGGCTGGACCTGCCATGGGACCATCAAAAAAGACACCGTGTACTACGGACTTCATACCGTCCTCAATCATTACGAACACAACAACGATCCGGTGGGGCCGCTATTCTGGGCACACTACTCTTACCTGGGACTGAATCCTCACGGTTTATCCGATCAGTACGCCGATTACTGGAAACTCAACCGCCACCATGCGCTGATCAACTACCGTTATGCGCTCGACAATCCGAAAGGATACAAAGGTTATGGAAAAGAACAATGGGGACTGACCTCCAGCTATTCGATGAAAGGATATGCCGGCCATCACCCCGGGAAAGCGGATTTAGGAGTAATTTCTCCAACCGCTGCACTTTCATCCTTCCCGTATACACCTAAAGAGTCGATGCAATTCCTGAAATACCTCTACCTAAAAGCCGATTCATTGGTTGGCAAATACGGCCCCTACGATGCTTACAGCGACACTTATCGTTGGTATACGCCTCGTTACCTCGCGATTGATCAGGGGACGATTCCGGTGATGATTGAAAACTACCGTACCGGCATGCTTTGGAAATTATTCATGCAAAATGAAGATGTTCAGAGAGGTTTGAAAAGACTGGGATTTACCGTAACATCCGAATCCGGAAAAGCGGAAGAATAAATTACAACCATTAACTGAACCGAAAATGATTAAAAGCAGGCTAGTCGTTCTCATCATTTTAATCGGGCTTTTCCATACCGGATGGGCGCAGGAAGTAACTTTCTTCTCGGAAGGAACGGACGCCACCTACTACGATCAGGGATTGGTGGATGTGGCCAATCTGGGCGAAAGTACCTTCGAACATACCCATCCGCCGGGAGATCCGCAATATGACGACAAAATTCCCTGCTCAACAACGGCTTACCAGGGAGCTACTTCGTTGAAATTTAATTACACCTCCTCTCCTAACGGGAACTGGAAAACAACCATCTTTAACGACACAAACAACAGCACGCTCGATTTCACGAAAGCAAAAGGAATTTATTTCAACCAATCGGAGACAGATAACAGCCCGAGGCTGATTATGATCGATGAAATTACCGCTTTCAAAAGCATCAGTGAAGTACCGGCAGTAACCGGGATTACTGCTACAGGTTATGACAGCCACGCCGAGTTGAACTGGATCATCCCCATGAGCGATCTTTCCTACCGGGTTTATGCGTCATTCGATGGTGCCCGGACTTTCGGGCTCAGAGGCGAAACCACTAAAAGTTACTATTTGGATTTCGTCCCGGAAAGTGCGAAAAACTCAACCATTACTTACCGTGTTACTACTACTGCCCAGGGGAAGGAATCGGCTCCTGTCGAGCAGACGGCTACCCTCAGGGACTTTACCGATGATGAGTTGCTGGACATGACGGAACGTTATGCATTTCGCTATTTCTGGGAAGGCGCCCACCAGGCTACAGGTATGGCGCCCGAACGCTCCAATGGGGACGGGACAACCGCAGCTTCGGGCGCAACCGGAATGGGCCTCATGGCTATGATTGTTGCTTATGAACGGGAATATCGTCCCCGCGAGGAAATCAAAGACCGTATCCTGAAAATCCTGCATTTCCTCGAAAACTGTGACCGGCATCATGGAGCCTGGTCGCACTGGTACGATGCGAATACATATAAAACAAAGCTCTTCAGCGCCGATGATGACGGCGGCGATTTAGTCGAAACATCCTATGTGGTACAGGGTCTTATCGCCCTGAAAAACTATTTCACGGGAACGGATGAGAAATCAATTCAAATCAGGCAAAAGGCCGACCTGCTATGGAAAGGCGTCGATTGGGACTGGTACCGGCAGGATGGACAAAATGTGCTGTACTGGCACTGGTCGCCCAACTACGGTTTCGCGAAAAACATGAAAGTTCAGGGCTGGAATGAGTGCCTGGTCACCTACCTTATGGCAGCCGCTTCTCCCACACACGGCATTCCCGGAGAAGTGTATGAACAGGGATGGGCACGCAACGGAAACATCGTCAATGAGCGCACTTTTTATAATTTGCCCATTAGCCTGTCACCCGATTGGGGCGGACCGTTGTTCTGGATCCACTACTCCTTCCTGGGAATCAATCCGCACGGTTTGAAAGACCAATATGCCGATTACTGGCTGGAAAATGTCAACACGGCGAAGATTCATCATGCCTACGCGGTCGACAACCCGAAGAATTTCCCGAATTACAGCGACAAATGTTGGGGACTCACCGCCAGCGATGATCCGGATGGTTACACGGCCCATCAGCCATGGAACAACGACAACGGGACCATAAGTCCGACGGCGGCACTGGCCAGTATGCCTTATACTCCCGAAGAGTCGATGAAAGCACTGAAGTATTTCTATCGCGAACGCCGAAAGGAACTGTTTGGCCTGTACGGACCTTATGATGCATTCAACGATGCCGTAAACTGGGTGCAGCCAGCTTACATTGGAATCGATCAGGGTCCCATTGTGGCCATGATTGAGAATTACCGAAGCAGTTTATTGTGGAACACCCTCATGAAGGACACCGACGTGCAGTCTGGACTGGATAAACTCGGTTTCCAGTACGAAACCTCAACGGATGTGAGTGATGTATTTAGAAATAGTCAGCCATTCAACGTGTACCCCAATCCGGGAAATGGCCAGATATTCATCAATTTCCCGGCTATCAACATGAATCACGCTGTTGTTGTGAATGTTTTCTCGATAGACGGCCGGATGGTTCTAAAAAAAAACTTAACAAGCTCCGGTTCCGGGCTATCTGTCAACTGTTCTGCTTTGCCTGACGGGATGTACATCCTGCAACTCGTCAATGGCGACAATTATGGCCAAACCAAACTGGTCATTCGAAACTAGTTAAACGATTAAAATTTCGAAGAATGAACAAACAAACTTTACTATTGATCTTACTGCTCTTTACCGGCATCGTGAATGCCAGGGAGCTCGAATACAACCAGGTATTCTTCGAAAACTCCCTGATGAAAAAAAGCTGGTTCTACAGTGAAACTTCTTATGAATCTCCCAGCTTTGTCCTGAATATTCAAGGCAAACTTCCGGTAGAGAATAAGGAATCTTTTACCCCGGGAAATAGTTTGCAGCTGACTTACCAATCCGCTCGGAAAGGCCAATGGAGCGCCCGGCTGATGTTCCCTCAATGGCGTGGAAAAGACTTCATCAAAAATGGCAACTCTCTTTTTCTGCATTTATATGTAGCGGATGAAACACCCCGAACAGAACTGCCTAATATTTCCATTGAACTGAAAAACAAAAAGGCATCAAAAGGACTTCCTCTGGGTGGTTATCTAAAAAATTATTCCCCCAAAAAGTGGATGGAAATAAAAATACCGATGAAGGATTTCGACGATGGTTCGTCCATTAAAATTCAGCACAGTGAGGATATTCAGTCCATTGTATTTCAACAGGCTGCCACCGATGGAAAATCTCATCGTCTACTCATCGACCAAGTGGAAATTCTACCGGAAGAATGCGCCAATCAACTACCGGCGACACCGGTTTTGAAAACGGCAAAAGGCTATGAACAACACGTCGATCTGAGTTGGAATCCGGTTAACCCGGAAGATGTGAAATATGTGAAAATCTACCGCTCCAAAGACAATATCCATTTTCACCCAGTTGCTGTTCAAAGTCCGCAATATGCCTCCCGTTATGCTGATTTCGCCGGTCTTCCGGGGAAAACATATTACTACAAAATCAGTAACCTAGATTACCGTTACCGTGAATCGGAATTATCTCCTTCGGTAAAAGCGACGACTCATATCCTGACGGATGAGGAACTACTGGATATGGTGCAGGAAGCCTGTTTCCGGTACTACTGGGAAGGAGCCGAAGCCAACAGTGGCCTGGCGTTGGAAAATATTCCCGGTAGGAAAAACATGATTGCCACCGGAGCTTCCGGTTTTGGTCTCATGGCGCTTATCGTGGGGACAGAAAGGGGTTTCATTACGCGCAACCAGCTGATTCACCGCTTAACTAAAATTGTTTCGTTCATCGAAAACGCAGACCGTTTCCACGGGGCGCTTCCCCACTTTCTGGATGGCCCTGCCGGGAAAGTGGATCCGTATTTTGGCAAATACGATGACGGCGGCGATTTGGTGGAAACCTCCTTCTTCATGCAGGGCTTATTGGCTGCCCGGCAATATCTCAATCCGCTGAATTTACAGGAAGAGCAACTTCGTGGCCGGATGACAAAGATATGGGAAAGTGTGGAATGGAGCTGGTACAAGCAATATGCCGACAGTCCGTTCCTTTACTGGCACTGGTCACCCGATTATGCCTGGCACATCAACCACCGGCTGATTGGCTGGAACGAAACCATGATCACTTACCTGTTGGCCATTGCCTCACCCACGCATTCGGTTTCGCCGGAAATGTACTACACCGGTTGGGCCAGCCAGGATACCATTGCACAGAAATACCGTTCGGCCTGGGGCAAAACAGAAGATGGCTCGATGTACACCAACGGGAAAACTTATTACGGTTTGAAACTTGACGTAGGCGTCAGCAATGGCGGGCCGCTGTTTTTCACTCATTATTCGTTTATGGGCTTCAACCCGCATCTTTTTCAGGATAAATACACCCATTATTTCGATAATAACCGGAACATCGCTCTAATCAACTACCGTTATTGTTCCGAAAATCTAAAAGACTATACCTACTACGGAGAAAATTGTTGGGGACTCACCGCCAGTGACGGACCGTGGGGGTATAAGGCCCGCGAACCCGTTCAGAGAATGGACGACGGCACCATTGCCCCGACAGGTGCTATTGCCTCTTTCCCCTACTTGCCGCAAGCCTCAATGAAAGCCCTCAAATATTACTACCGTGATTGCGGTTCATTTCTGTGGGGCGAATATGGCTTCCGCGACGCCTTCAATTTGCAGGAAGACTGGTGTGCCAACATCTACATGGGACTGAATCAGGCACCGATGATCGTGATGATAGAAAATTACCGCACCGGCCTGGTTTGGAAGCTATTCATGCAAAACAAAGAGGTGCAAAAAGCGGTCAACGAAATTCAAACCATTAAGCAATGACGATGAATGTCCTGACTAAAAACGATAAACTCAAAACACGATGAAAGCTGGCTATTTTTAATCATCATCCTTACGGGAATTCATATCTTTCCGGCTAACGCTCAAACATCAAAAAACGACAACAGTCGCAGCAACGAAATCCCGGTTTATGATGATGGAGTATTGGGCGGCTTGTTTATGTCCCGCAAAGGGGGGATTGTCCATTATTCCAGCGCCGACACAACCGGAGGAAACAGTTGGTCGTTTTTATTGAGCGTTGGCTAAAATTCAGGCTCTTTTGGTTTTTCAGCGTTGGTTTTGCGTGTCGGCAAAAACCAAATGTGCCTGAATGTGCGGCTGGCTTTCCAGCATGGCACACAACGGGTCGTGTATGTTTAGTAGCGGATTGCGAGCAAGTCACCGTCAAACCGCTGCGCATTTTGATCGGGCTAAAAACCTTGATATTTAGAGCTTTCCTTGCCATTACTTATACAAAATATTGAACTTAACCTCACTGGCGTTCGGTGGTTTTTGAGGCCACCGAAAATCAGTATCTTTGAGGCATTTAACCATTTAAAATAACGTATTATGACAAATTTAAAAAAAGATTTGAACAGGAAGCGGTTTTTCGCAATCTAAGTGAAAGGACCCGTAAAAGTTACTGGTGGCACATTGCCGGTTACAGTAGCAGTCAATCCCATAGAGTATAGCTTTGAACAGCAACGGGTAAGCCCAACACGAATTAAAACACAATTGGGCGTGCATTTTGAGCGCAGTTACCCTAAAAAAGGCAGTAAGTATGCAAACCTACCGCCTTTTTTCAGGGCCCAACTGTGCCTTAATTCCTAAAATGTTGCCAGTAGTGCTTTGATTTCGCTATTTGAATTCTTCCCAATATTCTTTTGGTGTTACAATTCTTGTTTTGTTAAAGTTTTTCATTGTGAAATCGTTAGTATTTCCAGTGATTATAAAGTCAGCTTTTGAAATGTCAGCTAGTTCTAAAAGTCTGTTGTCGGGTTCATCTTTGATAATTTTCAGTTTTTCTTTCGGTTCGTAGATTTCTGAAATTTCGCTTAATCTAGCAATAAGAAAGTCCACATTTGTTTTAAAGTCCGCAAATTTCGAAAATTTTGGTCGGTTTAAAACCTCTAAATATTCTTGAATAATTGGGTTTGAAATACAAATAATTGCGTTTCCATCGATACAATGGTCAACGATTAAATAAGGATAATTTTTTTGGATTAGGGAAGATACAATTACGTTGGTATCAAGAATTATTTTTTGCATTCCTGTACGCTTTTATTTCGTCATCTATTTCTTCCATTGTCATTTTGGAAAGTCCATATTTATTAGCTAACTGAATGCTTTTTTCCAGAGTTTGTTTTGTTATTTTCTTTCCTATTATTTCAATCAGTTCAGAAAAAGACAAGGTGCTTTTATTCAGACCCAATTGATTGAATTCGAAGTCCGATATTTGGATGTTTACAGATTTCATAATTTTCTATTTAAATTAAATTCAAATTTACGAAATTTTCGCGACTTTTTTTCTTGCATTACTGGCAACGTTGAGTATATGCAAAGTAGGCGATTGCGGGCTTCAAACTTATCAAACCGATGCAATTTTGAAGCGGACTACAACCGTTGAATTTACTACCATTTCGCCTATTTTGTATATACATTGTTGAACTTAACCTCACTGGCGTTCGGTGGTTTTACAGGCCACCGAAAACCAGTATCTTTGAGGCATTTAATCATTTAAAATTCATATTATGACAAATTTAAAAAAAGATTTAAACAGGAAGCGGTTTTACGCAATCTAAGTGAAAGGACCCGTAAAAGTTACTGGTGGCACATTGCCGATTACAGTAGCAGTCAATCCCATAGTGTATAGCTTTGAACAGCAACGGTTAAGCCCAACACGAGTTAAAACACAATTGGGCGTGCACCCCGAATGGGAACTACCCTAAAAAAGGCAGTAAGTATGCAAACCTACTGCCTTTTTTCAGGGCCCAACTGTGCCTTAATTCCTAAAATGTTGGGGCGTCGTGCTTTATTTTTCTTTTTCAATTATCTGGTCAATTTGGTTTTTATTATCGGGTAAATAATTTGTTGCAATATCCCAAATTATTTCATAATCAACCCCAAAATATTCATGTGAAACTCTGTTTCTCAGATAGTACATTTCTTTCCATGGAACATCAGGATACTTTTCTTTAATTTTATCATCTAATTTTATCGAAGCTTCTCCAATAATCTCAAAATTTCTGATAACTGCGTCAACTGTTTTATAATCTCTTTTAAAATGCTCAAAATCGTAGCTTTCTATATATTCAGCAATACGGCTCATCGCAGTCTGAATATCATCAAGGAACATTTTGTAGCTACGCTCTTCCTTTTTCACATTACACGTATTTAACTTGATTTAAGATCCTATCCTTGATTTGTTCCTTTAATGCATTTTTAGTCACTAAGTCAATTTTTCGACCGAAAATATTCTCAAGATAAATCTCTAATGAAAAATATTTCCATCCGATAGGTCTTTCAAATTCAACGAGTAAATCTATATCACTATCATCCGTATAGGAATCATCCGAAAAGGAACCAAATAATCCAATCTGCTTAACAGAGTAATCTCTGTATAAAATTGGCTTTAAATCTTTCAACCTATTCAATATATCGTTCTTAGTAATCATAAATCCAAAGATACAAATTTTTAATTTACAGACGAATCTGTCTTTTTAGCATGCCAAACAACGGTTAGCGGTATGAAACGTTAGGAATGCTTACCGCATTCTTGTCGGCTGGCGAAGAAATTTAGTGCGGAGCAGAAACTTTTCGTAAGCAACTATACCCCAATGGTTTATTGCCGCATGTTGGATATAATTTTTGTTTTTGCTATTTTCCAGATCGCGATACAATTTTTATTATGCAATCTGCAATTTGATTAACAAATTTCAAAGAAATATCATGTCCCATTCCATTAATTATGCATAATTCAGCTCCAGGAATGGTAGCTGCCACTTCTTTGCCTGCCTCTAAAGGTACCACCGGATCTGAATCACCATGTATTACCATAACAGGCATTTTTAATTTTGAAAGTTCTGGTCGTCTGTCGCAATTATCTCCAATAAGAACTGCTGCTACCTGTCTGTTCACAGCTGGAGGATCCCAATTTCTGTATTTAACATGCCGCTGAGCCCGCCTCATGAGTACTTCGTCACTATCAACTGCACCAAGCACTTTATAGACATTTACCAGGTAGGTTACCAAACTATCCTCATTTGAGCTCGAAGGAGGTGGTGTTGCCATGGCAGCTAATGCTTTCCCGTCGCCCTGAGGACGTTTGGGATTTCCTGATGAAGCTGAAATGCTTGTCAGAGACAGTACCCTATCAGGAAAATGAATAGCTATAAGCTGGGCTATAGCTCCGCCCATGGAAGCGCCTACAATGTGCGCCTTTTTAATATTCAGCGCATCCAATAATCCGATGACATCTTTGCCCATATCCAGAAGTGTATAGGGCAGTGGAGCAGATTTACAGGTTCCTACATATGGACCAATGGCATTCCAGTCAGGCTGTCCCAATGAATCAAGATGTGTAGATAATCCTATGTCTCTGTTGTCAAATCGTATTACATAAAACCCTTTGGACGCCAACTTTTGACATAATTCTTTGGGATAATGAAGCATGGTTGCTCCTGTACCCTGTATGAGAATAATTGCTCCATTATCTTTATTCCCAAAAGCTTCATAGGCGATAGTAATTCCATTTGAATAAACTTCCCCTGATTGTGCAGCAATATTGTTAGTTGTCAATATGGTTATAAGACTGACAATAAAAATTTGTTTAAAGTACATTATTTTCATCTTCATATGAATATTTAGTTTATATAATTTGTTCTTTTTCAAGTTAAAATTGCAACCAACGTATGTATATATATCCCTTATATGCGTCTTTCGTGTAATTCATTGTAAATCTACCTTTTATCTTGTAAAAATACGTCCAACAGACTTTTTATTTTTGCAAGTATTGCGAACCAACAAACATAAATCCTCTGCCAAGTTCTAATAAAAAGTCTTCTATATGCCGGATTAGTTTTTTCTCTAATTCCTTTTCTAAAATTGGTTTGCGTTCCGGTACTCCCAGAAATTCAAAAACATAAGGATTTTTTACAATGTCTTGAGGTTTTGATATTTGTTGTCCTTTTTGAGATAATTCTAAAAGTTCCTTCTTGTTTGTTTCTCCTTTTGAAAGTAATAGTCGCTCATACAGTGAACTATCAATTTGTCTTTTTAATTCTCGAACTGACCAAGATGAGTTGACTGTTTCTTTTTCATAAAATCCCCTTTTCTGAGAATTTTCGATAATCAAGAGTTCACATATATGAGACCAAGTTAATTGTCCAGACAGTGTCTGGACATTTGGATATTACAAGTAAAACTTTCTCATATTGAAAAGATTAGACCTTGAAAATCCTTTTCCAATTTCCTCAGTTAATTGTTTTGATAATTCAAGGATTATTTGTCTTGATGAAGAATTGTCGATGTTATTAACCTTTTCATTTTCAATGATTGTCCTTCCAATATTCCAGTACGCTGTAATTAGCTCATTATTAACATTTATTGCTACTGATTTTCTTGCAGAGAAAATAATTTCTTTAATGTTTTCAATCAGGTTATTTTGATTTTTCTGTATATCTTTTTTCATATGTGTAAAGATAATTATTTTTTGTATTGCCTGATTTTCAAGCTTGGCGTTAACGGTTGGCGGTATGAAACGTTGGGGATTTCGAAGCTAATTCCTTATCAAGGTACAACAGACTTTGATGCGAGAACTGAGGTTCCAATAACCAATTAGTCCCCAAGGTTTTATAACCGCGTGTTGGGTGTAGTTTTTTATTCAATGATTCTGTTTTTCAAATCCATTCTTTCATGTAGAATCCTCGTTATTTCAATCGGTTTATCTTTAGATTTCCTGTAAAATATAATGTGTCTATTTGCTTTTAGTCCAAACAGTTCTTTTGTTATTCCTTCATACGTTTTTACCTAATTCTGGGTTATCCGCGATGTCTTGACAAATTTCAAGCAACAAACTATAATACTTATCCGCTTGCAACTCAGACCAATTATTGAATGTATAGTCCCAAATTCCACTTAAGTCCTCAACTGCTTTGTTAGTCAGTTTATATTCAGCCATTATTTTTCTTTTTGGCTTTAAGTTCTTGAAGGTGTTTTTCCGGGTCGAAATCATGAGCAATTCCGCTGTCTATTCCTTCTTGAATAGCATTTCTCAATGCTATGACCTTACTTTCTTCGTTCTCCAGAAGTCGTAACCCTGCACGGATGACTTCACTAACATTTTTGTATCTACCTGCAGATACTTGAGTTTGCACAAATTGGTCAAAATAATTTCCAAGCGATACTGAAGTATTTTTCATATCAAATAATTTTGTCTAAAATTACCAATTTTTGGTAAATAATTCAAATCTATCCTGCTAAAACAAATCTTGAGTATCTATAAAATTAATTTTCATTATTCTCTGATGAATCTGAATGTTAGATTTAACACTTAGTCAATTCATTATCAATCAAATGTGCATTGTGTCGCAAATTACATACAACGTAGTTGTATACTGCAGGTGCGTTTTATATCGTATATATGCTTTGTTTTTCAATCGTCTGTTAATCTATGTTTTACCCTTCAAAAATACGTCCAGCGGACTTTTTATTTTTGCAAGAGATTTAGTGCTCACGTGGGTGTAAATCTCTGTTGTTGTACTCGGTTCATGTCCTAATACCTTTTGAAATACGCCCGTAACTGCAATAATAAAGGGGCAGAGAGCAAACTGTACCGGTCTTTCTTTCCTTTCGCTCCTTCAATTCGGATTAGCCCCCTTTGAGAATCAATGTCTGTAGGCCTTAAATGGATCAATTCGCTTCTACGCAACCTGGCTGAGTAAATGAGCGATAAAATGCATTTATGCTTAATGTTGCTGCACTTTGTTATGATTGCTGTATTTCCGGTTTGATTCATCCGGCAGGAGGCCCACGATGTAACCCTGAAAACGTATGCTGATTACAACGGTTTAATTTTTATGTTCCGGAAATGAACCTCATTCCCATGATCCTGCAACAGAATATGACCGTCTTTGAAATTACCGAATCCTTTGTATGGTTTGTATTTGCTGTACGCTACCAGGGCATTCCACATCTGGTTATTACGTACATATTCCACCTCTTTCACCCCGTTCAGAAAATGCATGACCGTATCACCGCGCACCTCGATTCGTGCCCGGTTCCAGGTATCAATCCCGTTGAAACGTTTGACCATCTGGGCCGGATCAAAACATTGTGCATTGGCCGGAATCAAATCATACAGCGAAGCCAGCGTCCGGTTTCCATCCACACCCAGTTTGGCATCGGGATGCCGTTGATCGTCCAGTAACTGATACTCACAACCAATGGATGAACCCGGCCCTTTATTCAAACCGGTTTGCACAAAATATTTAATACCCGAATTGGCTCCTTCGGTAATATTAAAATCGACTTCCAGAATAAAATTGGTAAAACGACCAGATGTAATAATGTCACCACCGTTGGCCGATTCCTTTCCATCAGACGCTTTGACGGTTAACACTCCATCGGCCATGGCCCAGCCTTTATCAGGGAAATTTTCACCACGCGCACTTCGCCAGCCTTGGTTGGTTTTACCGTCCCACAGCAACATCCATCCATGTTCCTTTTCCCAATCGGTAAGTTCGTTATTCAGATAGCTGACTTCTTTTACATCAGGCACCGGTTTTCGTTCAGCCTCCAGGTTATCCGTCATGATCCGGATATTCCGCCACCGGATTTGCTTACCGGCATGTGCCTGATCATCGCCAATGGAATGTACCTGCAAAGCAATAAAACCTTCGGGGTCCATGTCGTCCACCAGGTTGGCACAGGGCACACCGTTCAACCAGGTCCGGATAGTATTGCCAATGGCCTCGACCCGGTATTTGTTCCAGCCACCTTTTTTGAAAGCCGTCTTCGCCTTCTGATTATACTCCATCGGATAGAGCCAGCCACGACGAGCTTCGTCATAAATTCCAGCCGACCAGGCCCGCTCCGAATCGTCGCACTCCACCTGGTAGCCATGTACACGGCCATTTTGATAACCCGGTGTACTCAAACTACGGATCTGTACGCCAGAGTTCAGGCCTTCATCCATTTTCATTTCATACTCGAGAATGAAATCACCGTAATTTTTCGTGGTGGCCAAAAACGAGTTGGAAGTATTGGTAACGGTCGTTCCCACAATCTCTCCATCGACAACTTCATAGGGAGCTTTACCATTTAATTGTTCCCAACCGGATAAATCTTTGCCGTTGAATAGATTCTGCCACTGACCGTTTCCCGCGAGAGCGGGTGTAGCTATTAAACAAAAAAACAGGGAAAATAATGTGTGTGTTTTCATACGATTAGTTTTGTTTATCGGTTAAGTGTCCGTATTGAATTCGCATGGTTCCAATCATTACCTGTTGAAGTTGATTTTCTGTCATGCTCATTTCACGTGTCCGGTTTGTTCGCTAATTGATCCGATGAAGACGAAAATAACAGAAAATCATGGATTTTCGTTAGCACAAAAGGATTTTTTGCCTCCACATGACGTTATAAAAAAAGGGCTATTATTCCAACTTCGAAATAATTGCCCTTCCCGATATAACAAAATGACGACTTAACCCCTTCAGACTGCTTGCATGGTAACAGCTTCAGACGAAGCTGATTCCCCTTGCGTATCAACGCTTCTCATCACATAACTATGCGCCTGATTATCGTTTACCACGTCTTCGTAAACAAAAGGTTCCATGGTGGTTTGCGGGCGATAAGGCACTTGTCCTACCTTTTCGCCATCACGCCATACATCATACCGATCGAGGGGCGATGCACCGGCATACGCAGTTTGCCAGGTCAGGACCGCTTTCCGGGCACTACCTTCATTTCGTTGCTGAAGGGCCACATCCCGTGGAGCTGACAGCGGCTTGTAGCTCATCTGAAAATAGTTGGTCTTTCCGCTTTTCACCATGTTCGCCATCTTTTCAATCTTATCCCGGTCGGATAGCGACAAACTATCCGGTCCCACTTGAGCTGAAGCTAAGTTTTGGGTCAACTGACAATCGTGGTGCGTTTCACTGATGTGACCAATTCCGATAATGGCGGTGTGAATGCCGGGTGTGGTGAGCGAGTACTGGACCAGTGGCGTACTGGGCAGCGAGGAACTTCCCACGGTCCGCACCACATCTTCCGGGTTGTTCGACCACGTGGCCGGCTTGGTGTACATGGCACCATCCGCAAAAACCTTCATGGCAATTACACCCATATTTTTGGCTGCTGCCACCGGAATCACATTGTTCTGCATATTAAAGTTCAGCTTGTCGTTGGCATTAATCGCCACCAACATGCCATCCAGCAATTCGTATTTATCCCGCTGAATCATCGCCATCATCAAAGCGGCGTCGTAGTGTCCCGAAAAGCCAATGTGCCTGATTAGCTTCTCTTCTTTCGGATTGAGGCCGGTCAAATTGGTGCCATCGCGCACATCACGCAAAGCTGCCAATGCGCCGATCCGGTCCGCATTCGGGTCCGGGTTATCCAGGCCTTCGTATACGGCATCCAATTCCTGCCATGTCGACAAACTGTGGATCAGCACCATATCGAGGTACGCGCCTTGCGGATAATTGCCTTTGCCATCGCCAAATATCTGCGAGAGCGAACGGTGGACATCATCCAGGGTCTTCGAACCATCGGGCCCGTTGGTACCGTTATGGATTCCCTCCACGTTATCGCCACCTTTGGCATAGCGAAGGTGCGTTTTGGAAGTCAGAAAAATATCCCGGCGGGCGTTTTCCCGATATCCGGGCAAACCGGGAACCATATTTAACTTACGGAATGCCTTTCCGTAATTCATCTGGCTGGGACCGTATACATTCGAAGTATCGTAATAATTCACGCCCAGTTTGTGCGCTTTCAGAATAATGGCCACCGGATCAACATCCGACGGCGTCCACTGAATCGATGCCTGGCCGCCCAATCCAAGGGTAGTGACTTCGAAACCCGTGCGGCCAAATACCCGTTTCATTGGATTTTCGACCACCAGGCTACCCCGGCTGATGTAGGGAATCATGGAAATGCCAAAAGCGGCCGTTGCTGAAGTACGGATAAAACGGCGCCGGGAAATGTTTTTGGTTGAATTTGCTGCCATCCTGAACAAGTTTAATGTGTTTTGAACATCGTTAGTTATGCTACTTTCCGGGAATAAAAGCCATCAGTGCCCCGGCAGGCGGTGCACGTCTCCCCGGTATCACACTTTCGTGAAGCTCTTCTATTCTCCTCCGTAGAATTCACTTTGTATCAACAACAAAAACAAAGGAAAAGTTCACCTTGCGTGCTGGAAATCAACACAAAGCAACAAACACCAATGAAAGTAAGGCGTTACAAAGCTTCGGCAACCGGATGTTCTTCAAAATAGCGATACACCTCGTCGTAATTCTTCGTTTCCATGAGTGCTGCCCGTATGTGAGCCGCATTGGTAAATTGATTGAGGTAGATCTTGTAGAAGCGTTTCAGGATATTGAAATTCTTTTTACCACTCCAGGTTTGTTCAAAAAGCCGGGTATGGTATAGCAGCATGTCAGCGCGCCCGGCGGGTGTTGGCGAAGTCCTGCCGGGTTGAAAAAACCAGGGATCATGAAAAATACCACGTCCAATCATCACACCGTCCACACCGGTTTGTGCCACGCGGTCGATTCCCTCTTTCCAGGAAAAAACATCACCGTTCCCCAAAACCGGGATATCGGTTTCCCTTTCGTTGCGTATCCGAACGGCCTTAGCAATTTCGTTCCAATCCGCCCTTCCATCCGATTGCTGATTTTGGGTACGGCCATGCAGGGTAAGGGCCGCCGGATGGGTATCGAGCAATTGATTGATCCACCGCTCCGTCTCGTGCTGACGAATTCCGGTCCGGGTTTTTACACTCACCGGAAGATGCGTCCCCTCTTTGGTTGCCAAAACAATCTCCTTCGCCAAATCGGGTTGGTCAATCAGCGCACTGCAAGCTCCCTGCTTCACAATTTTCTTCACCGGACATCCCATATTGATATCCAGGCCATCGAAATCGTAATGCCTGGTAATAAACTGTGCCATATCGTGGTAGATCTCCGGCGTTTTTCCCCAAACCTGGGCCACCAGTTTGATGTTGAGCTTTCGCAACAGTTCCCGCTCCGACTCATTTACAATCAGACGCTCACTTACGCGCTCACGTCCTGCCGGGTGGTTCAACCCTTCCACCGAAGTGAACTCCGTAAAAATCACATGCAATTTTCCCGGATCGGCCATCTTCATCACCACTTCCCGAAAAACCGTATCGGTTACATCTTCCATCGGGGCCAAACAAAAAATGGGCCCCTCAATCCGGGTCCAGAAATTCTCTGCCACTTGCTGCATGTCACATCTAAAAATTAAGAATGGTCCTTAATAACGGAATGCAAAAATAATCCATCCGTCCGAAACTGCAAATGAGAGAACAACCCAAGGTTAAAGTTGCCAAAGTTAGAGGTTAAACTTCGTCGTTACAAGGTTTCTGTTGCTCGAAGAGTTTTAAGGGCCCGGGCGTAAGGGTTAAGAAAATCCATGGGACACCGTCACTGCAAGGCCGACATAAGAAGCCGCGGCAATCTGTTCGTAATTCCCCTGGCTTAAGACGTAAGGTGAAGGGCCTTCAGCATTTTCCTTCCGAACGTTCCCGCCCCATGTAAAGGGCGCTAAGATTTTCGCGGAGAACGCAGCATCCGTCCACCAAGACATTGTTCCCAAAACAGTGACCACATGGCACAGGCCTGTCAACTGCATGTGCCCCACAACAGTCACCGGGTTGGTTTTAGTAGCGCCACTTGGTTTTCTCTCCAAAAGTATAGCTGACTTTCACCTGGATGGTCATAAAATGCTCCTTGGCTTTGAAGTACGCAAAATCAATTTTGCCCGTGGTTTCATTTACATGATAATCCTGAAAGCCATCCAATCTATCCGTATCTACCAGTGTCCATTGTCCTTCCAAACCGGCCCTCCAATGATCATCAATATGATATTTCAAACCACCTGAAAAGAGATAAACCAACCGACGCTGATTATCGTCCGGCGGCAATCCCTCCCAGGAGTCAATCAGGTTGGTGGTCAGCTGGCCAATGCCGGCCTTCACAAAAACATCTGTTTTTTATTTTGCCTGGCCGGCATGAAGAATGAACTTAAATACCCTACGGCTGACAATGAATAGCAGGTTGTACCCGTAATAAAGGAGAGCGGAGGAAACTTATCCTTTGCCGGGTCATAGTCTTGCCAACACTAAACAATTAACAAAACGAACGATCCCGCCAGAAATTGTGAATGCAAATCTAATTTATTTGTTACGTTGGATTACTTATATGTCTTCTAAATTGCGTAAATGATATGGGATCTTATTATTGACAAGGTTTAAAAATAAAAAGTCCGGGCAATGACTGCCCAGACCTTCTTTTGGTGATCCCAGCGGGATTCGAACCCACATCGTCAGAACCGGAATCTGAAATTCTATCCATTGAACTATGGGACCAATGGTATGTTTGCAAATATGACAATACGCCGTGATTTTGCGAACACAAAAATAGCAATATTCTTCAAACCCAAAATCCTGCGTTCCGTATTTTTCTCGGGACCCCCGAAATTATTCAGCCTGTCAGCCCATCGTTGGCCAGAAAAACCTGGAAACCAGCGGGGCTATTTCAACAAAAAATTAAATAAATTCGGGATGGCGTAATATACACAAGAAAACCATAATTTTGGTAAATACTGCTTAACACGAAATTTATGATTTCGCAAAAGACACTTGAACAATTCCGCGAGGAATACAACCAGATTCTGAGTTCAGTTGAAACAACTGGTTTTACACAACAACAACAAACTTTTGAGCAATGGAAAACGCACAATGAAAAAGTAGTGGAAAATATCCTGCTGCTGGGGCAATCGTTGGATATGGAGGATGGGGAAATGCGCATGGCCGAAATTCTGGCGTTGTTTCACGACATTGCGCGCTTCCGCGATGTTTCAACCTCGCCGTATTACCCAAAATTAACTGAAACAGGGCACGCTGAAGCCGGTGCCGAATTGCTGTCGTTGCTTCCCCCGTTTAAAGGGCTGGAAGCCGCCAAACAGGAGATATTGCAAAAGGTTACCATCTTCCATAACAAACCCGAGTTGCCCAAAAAAGAAAATGAGTTGGTGCTGTATTACCTCAAACTGCTGCGCGACGCAGATAAGCTGGATGCCCTGCGCATGACAGCGGAATTTCTGACCTTCCGGGATGTCAGGCTGGACCCGGCCGACACATTGCATTTATCGAAAAGCCCGGCCATCTCGGACAACATTTGCAAAGCCATCATCAATGATATGGTGCCAAAGAAGGAAGAGATCGTCACGTATAACGACTACGTTCTGATGCAGCTCTCGTGGGTTTTCGAGTTAACCTACCGGAAAACCTACCTGATGCTGAACCAGAGACAATACATAAAGCGGTTGTACGACGCGCTGCCCAAAAACGATAATATTATTGACATATACCGAAAAATACGTATTCATATCGAAAACCAACTTTTCTGATGATGCAACAGATCATCCACATCGAAACCGACAAACACAACGGATTACATGGTCCGCGTAACTACCGTTCGGTTGTCGTAACCCTGATTGAAAGCCGTTAGCCTATGACCCGTCAGCTATTCTGTTTGTGTAACGAAGTGGAGGAACCGGAAGTGAGAAAAGCTATACGGAAGGGAGAACTTTATTTTGTCCCTGCCGTATCGGAGGCCACCGGTGCCGGTACAGGCTGTGGCCGGTGCCGTTCGCGCATTCAGGAGCTAATCGACGAAGAAAAGGAACGGTTGCCCGCCATCCGGCAGCTGAAGTTAGAGTTTTAACTTCGTTTCAGGTTGCGCTGCGCGATTGCCAAGGTTACTGGTAGTTTCTGTTACCACTATTGTCCGGTTCTCAACAACGACTGCTCAGTTGCGGTCGAAAGGACATTTCTATTTCAATCTCAATTAGCGTAATTTGTGCGGGATTGGCCTGTGCGTTGGAAAATTCAGGTAATCCGTTTTTATAAAGAAAAGGGCAGCCCGAAAAACAGGCTACCCTTGAATATATCAATCAACTCTTTTTCTACATGAGGAAGCTGAGCAAGACACCGGCAGCCACTGCCGAACCGATCACACCGGCAACGTTTGGCGCCATGGCGTGCATCAGCAAGTGGTTTGAGGGATCTTCCTTCAGTCCCATTTGTTGTACCACACGGGCCGAATCGGGCACAGCCGAAACACCGGCAGCTCCAACCATCGGGTTAATCTTGTTCCCTTTCTTAAAGAAAAGGTTCATAAACTTCGCTCCCAAAACTCCTCCTGCTGTAGCAATAACAAAGGATAATGCCCCCAGGACAAAAATCTTGATAGACGAAGGCGTCAGGAACACGTCAGCCTGCGTAGAAGCACCAACAGTGATTCCCAACAAGATGGTAATGATATCGATCAACGCATTGGAAGCCGTTGCAGCCAGTCGCTTGGTCACACCCGATTCTTTCAGCAGGTTACCGAAAAAGAGCATTCCCAGCAACGGGAGCGCCGTCGGGGCAATGTAAGCCGTCAGCAATAGTCCCACAATCGGGAAGAGTACTTTCTCCAGCTTGGTTACGGCGCGTGGAGGTTTCATTTTGATGAGACGCTCTCTTTTACTGGTCAGCAATCTGATAACGGGCGGCTGAATTACGGGGACCAGCGCCATGTATGAATATGCTGCAATAGCAATGGGGCCAATCAGGTTTCTCACCACATGTCCGTTGGCCATCACATTAATACCGTTGGCCAGCTTGGATGAAATAAAGATAGCGGTTGGACCGTCAGCGCCACCGATAATACCGATAGCACCAGCTTCCGGCGGAGCAAACCCGAGATACAATGCACCAATCAATGTGAGGAAGATACCAATCTGGGCAGCTGCTCCCAACAACATTAATTTCGGATTGGAAATCAACGACGAGAAGTCGGTCATGGCCCCAATGCCGAGGAAGATAAGCGGCGGGTACCACCCCTGTACCACTCCCTGGTAAAGGTAGTTCAACACCGAACCCGGTTCGTAAATTCCCAGTTGCAGGTTAAAATCGGTTACCTGGAACATCGGGATATTCCCGATAAGGATACCGATACCGATGGGAATCAGCAACATCGGTTCAAAATCGTAACGGATAGCCAGGAAGATAAAGAGCAATCCCACGATGAGCATGACAAAGTGTCCCCAGGTAAAGTTGGCAAAACCGGTAAATTCCCAAAAATTAAACAATCCGGAGAGTGCCCCGTCAACATTTTCATATACCTGGCGGCTATCACCCGGTTGGCCCACCAGTTCTCCGTTTTGAAGTGCCAGGGACCGCTGGGGAAGCTGCAACGTAAAATTCTGAGTAGAATAACCTGAACGCTGATTCGGATTGGTGTTTTTCCGAAGGTGCATCAGTTTTTTGGGATTGAAGCTCATGATGATGTGATCATCAGCTATCCTCCATTTTCCTGTATATCGTTCCTTGGCCGAGTCCAGGGTAAATGAACCACTGCCATCAAACTCCAGGGTTTTAAACCGCTCTACCATGTCCACACCGGACCGGGCCGTAACCGTATCGGGGTCGATTATCGGGTTAGCGATATACCCACTCGAACGGTTAACCCACTTCCCTTCCGTTAAATCAGAAGGTTTCACCTGATCCTGGGCGAAAAGGCCGGAAACAGCGAGAAACAAGGTTAAAATTGTTAATCGTAATTTATTCATTTCAGCAAGTCTTTTCCGGGTTAAGCAATTTCGACCAAAACATCATCCTGGAGAACACTTTGTCCGGCAGAAACTTTAAGGGCAGCTACGGTGCCATCAGCTTCGGCCATAATCAAGTTCTCCATTTTCATGGCCTCCATCACCATGAGGGTCTGTCCTTTGGTGACAGTATCCCCTTCCTTCACCGCGATACTGAGAATGGTTCCCGGCAACGGGGCTTTAATGGCTTTGGCCTTCGAGCTCATTTTCCGGATTTCGCCTTCGCCGGGCGCTTTTTGAACAGGTTTCCGGACAAGCTTAGGTGTTTTGTTTCTTTTCACCTCCTGGTGAATTTCCACCTTGTATTGGGTGCCATTCACCTCCAGATCGGCGATATTATCCTCAATATCATTAATCTGAACATCGTACTGGTTTCCGCTTATGGTAAATTTGAACTTTTTCATTTTGTGTCAGTTGTGAATTTAATTTTGACAAGGACAAGGATTAGCGTGCCCAGCGGTCGTAAACTCCGTAAATTTTCGAACTCCATGGAGAATAACGCCTTCTTACCCGCTTTATCGTTACCACGTTACTTTCTTCGTCGTGCGCTGCATTCAAATACATATGAATAGCCAGCGCGATGGCGGCATTGACGTTTCCTTCGAGGTGAACTTCTTCCGCAGGTTCATCCGGACCATCCCCTTTTTTTCTTCGGAACCCTTTTAGTTTAAGAAGTTTTGGGGCATTGGTAAAAACCAATACGAGCAGTGACAAAGCAATGAAAACAATGCCAAAACCAACCACTGCAATGGTTAATCCCAATCCCTGAACATCCGCTAGTAGTATGCTTGCTATATTCATCGGTCAGTTTTTTACAATGGTATGTTCGAATGTTTTTTGGGCGGATTGGTCAACTTTTTGGTTGCCAATGCCTGTAATCCACGAACAATGCGGAAACGCGTGTTGCGTGGCTCAATCACATCATCGATGTAACCATATGATGCAGCCTGATAGGGATTGGCGAAGTTGGATTTATATTCATCCTCATGCTGCTGAACGTATGCAGCCCGCTCTTCCGGGTCGGTAATCTCAGCCAGCTTCCTTCCATGCAGGACCTCCACAGCACCCGATGCACCCATAACGGCAATTTCAGCAGAAGGCCATGCATAGTTCAGGTCGCCGCGCAACTGCTTACAAGACATCACATCGTGCGCCCCACCGTATGATTTACGCAGCGTCACGGTAATTTTCGGCACGGTGGCTTCGCCATAGGCAAACATCAGTTTCGCACCGTGGATAATAATACCAGCGTATTCCTGTCCGGAACCGGGGAGGAATCCGGGTACATCAACCAACGTGATAATCGGAATATTGAAGGCATCGAGGAAGCGAACAAAGCGAGCTGCTTTGCGCGAAGCATCCACATCAAGCACACCCGCCAGGTAGTTCGGCTGATTGGCCACGATACCAACAGGCTGTCCATCAAACTTGGCAAAACCGGTTACGATGTTTTTTGCATAGTTCCGGTGTACTTCCATAAATTCACCCACATCAACGATGGCATGAATAACATCTTTCACATCGTACGGCTGGTTCGGATTATCCGGAATAATTTCGTTCAAGGCATCTTCCAGACGATCGATCGGGTCGTAGCAATCGGTAATGGGCGGTTCTTCCAGGTTATTCTGCGGCAGGTATTCCAGCAATTTACGGATAAGCAGAATACCTTCTTCTTCGTCCTCCGCAAGGAAGTGTGCTACACCGGACTTTTGCGCGTGTACTTTCCCACCCCCCAGATCGTCAATAGAAATGTCTTCACCGGTAACGGTTTTCACCACTTTCGGACCGGTAACAAACATGTACGAGTTTTCCTCGGTCATCATAACGAAATCGGTAAGGGCCGGAGAATAAACCGCGCCGCCGGCACACGGACCAAAAATGGCTGAAATCTGTGGAATAACTCCGGAAGCCAGGATGTTCCGCTCGAAAATCTCGGCGTAACCAGCCAGTGAAGTCACTCCCTCCTGGATACGAGCACCGCCCGAGTCGTTAATTCCGATAACCGGGGCACCGGCTTTCATGGCCATATCCATCACTTTGCAGATTTTCTGTGCAAATGTTTCGGACAACGAACCTCCAAAAACCGTAAAATCCTGAGAGAAAACGAAAATCATCCGTCCATCAATGGTACCGCGCCCCGTCACGACGCCATCGCCCAGGAATTTCTTCTTCTCCATTCCGAAGTTGGTACAACGGTGGGTAACGAACATGTCAAATTCTTCAAAGCTACCTTCATCCAGCAGCATCTCGATACGTTCGCGTGAGGTAAATTTGCCTTTTTTGTGCTGGGTTTCGATGCGCTTTTCGCCGCCACCCAATTTAGCTTCAGCACGAAGGTCTATTAGTTTGTTGATTTTATCCTGATTGCTCATTGTGTTAAACTATAGATAGTGAGTATATGAAAGATTAATCACTGCAAAGTTCTGTTAGTACGCCAAAAGTGGATTTGGGGTGTAAGAAACCGATGTTCAAGCCTTCGGCCCCCTTGCGCCCTTGCTTGTCAATCAACCGGGTGCCATTCTCTTCTGCTTCGGCCAACGCCTGGTCAACGTTATCTACAGCAAAAGCAACATGGTGAATGCCAGGTCCTTTTTTCTCGATGAACTTACCAATCGGGCCTTCCGGATCGGTTGATTCCAGCAGTTCGATTTTTGTCTGTCCTACCTTGAAGAACGCCGTTTTTACTTTCTGATCGGCCACTTCCTCTACCGCATAGCATTTTGTACCCAGCAGTTTTTCATAGTAAGGAATAGTTTCTTCCAGCCTTTGAACGGCAATTCCAATGTGTTCGATATGTGATACGCTCATTGTGATTGATGTTTTAAGGTTACATCCTAATGATTAAGAATAGAATAATATCTTACAGAGGTTACATGATATCTGTCGTAGATACTTATTATAAATAAAAGAAAATTTAATTTACTAAATAATGAAATCATTCAAAAACAGAAACGGATTTTCATAGTAATTATACAAGTGCGAAGGGTTCCGCCAACCGGCGCGTGTATTGATGCGACCGGGGTCACGCAACACCTTTATGACCTCAAAAACCAATATTTCCGGGAGTAATTACAGAAATAACAGGAAGGAGGCAGAATGTCGATCCCGCCTTGCTTTCTTTATATGAGATGTATTTACTTCGCGGAAATAAATTTATAGTGCGGCCCGAAGCGTTCGAATGCTGCTTTGTCCAACTCTTCCTGATGATTCGGATGGGCAATAGATATCAACAAACGTGCACGTTCCTGCAGTGTTTTACCGTAAAGGTTTACTGCACCGAATTCGGTTACCACCCAGTGCATATTGGCACGGGTACTTACCACACCTGAACCGGGCAACAACGTCGGCGAAATCTTCGACATACCCTTGGCTGTCACCGAAGACATGGCGATAATAGGTTTGCCCCCTTGGGAATATCCGGCCCCACGGATGAAATCAATCTGTCCGCCCACACCTGAATAATGCTTAATACCTATTGAATCGGCACAAACCTGCCCGGTGAGGTCGATGGCTAAAGCCGAGTTGATAGCAGTAACTTTGTCCAGCTTACGAATGACATTCACACTGTTGGTGTGTGCCACATCCATCATGGCCACCTGAGGGTTATCATCAATAAAATCGTACAATTTCTGCGAGCCCATCAAAAAGGTAGCGACCATTCGTCCCCGATCAATGGATTTTTGTTTTCCGGTTACAACTCCCTTTTCTACCAACGGGAGAATACCATCAGAAAACATCTCGGTATGAACACCCAGATCTTTGTGATTTCCCAACTGGGCTAAAACAGCGTTGGGAATACCACCGATTCCCATCTGCAGGCACGCGCCATCTTCAACGAGTGCGGCAACATTTTTACCAATTTGAATATCCGTTTCGCTCAATTCGCCCATATCGTGCAGATGAAGGGGACTGTCATCTTCCACAAAAAAATCAATGGCATCAGTTTGAACCATTGCATCGCCAAAGGCGCGCGGGACGTGAGGATTAACGGCAGCTATTACAACATCTGCATTCTCAATGGCGGCCAAAGTAGCATCAACGGAAGTTCCCAATGAAACATAGCCATGTTTATCCGGAGGAGAACACATCGTTAAAACTACATTTACTTTCAGGTAGCCATCGCGGATTAATTTCTGTGTCTCACTTAAAAATACGGGGATATAGTCAGCATACCCGGCCTGGGTTTGCTTGCGAAGATTCGCTCCGACGAAAAACTGTTCAACAGCGAAAATGCCTTCAAATTCCGGCTTGGCATAATCAACCTCTCCTTCAATATGAAGGTGTTGGATCTTTACGTCGTGCAACTCTCCGGCACGACCCCGGTCAACCATAGCGCGAATGAGTTTATGCGGGGTTACGGCCACACTACTCAAATGCACTCGATCACCGGATTTAATTACTTTTGCAGCGTCACCTGCGGTTACATACTTGATCGGTTTCATGTGTAAATCTTTTGCATTTCGTTGCCACATGGAACTAGCTATCGTTAATCACGCCTCTATGTAAGATGCACTCCAATCGCTCGTTTCATGTAGAAAAATTTTTCTGTTTTCAAAATCACTGCAAATGTAGAACATATTACAGTTGTGTGGAAAGATTTATGTTCCCAATGTCCTTATTTATTAAAAATCAAAATAAATAAGTAAAATGTTTGAAATGCTTTTAATTTTGGCGAAATAAAACCATTAACAGCTAAGTCTGTTTTACGATAAGAATCAGAATAACAAACTATGGAAAAATACGATTTAGCGGTCATAGGAAGCGGGCCGGGAGGTTTCTCTGCGGCTGTCCGCGCCCTGGATTTTGGAAAGGATGTTTGCCTGATTGAAGCCGGACATGTTGGCGGGGCGGGCGTTATGAACGGAGCGTTGACCTCGAAAACCATGTGGGAGCTGTCGCACGATTATGCAGTTGCCGCAGCAGTCGACAGGGGATACCGTGCTTCAGGGCTTCAGGTTGATTTTACCAAGGTCAATAAATCGGTAATGAAGGCCGCGAAAACCAAACAATATCAGATTCTTTCGCAGATTGAAACCTATTCGAAAAAGCCGGGGCAAAAAGGAAGTTTAACCATAAAATACGGTTTTGCCAGTTTTAAAGATCGCAACACATTGGAGATTAATCATGGGAAAGGTGAAGAAAAGGAACTCATCGGGGCCGACTATATTATAATAGCCACCGGATCCCGTCCGCGGGAACTTGCCGATTTGAAAGTCGACCAAAAACGGATTATCAACTCCGACGGTATTCTTAACCTGAAAAAGTTCCCGGAAAGGATGATGGTTATCGGTTCGGGAATTATCGGCTGTGAGTTTGCCACCATCTTCTCCAATTTCGGGCACACCGAAGTCCACCTGCTCGACCGTGCACACCGCGTTATCCCGTTTGCTGACGATGACGTTAGTGATTTTGTATCCGAAAACCTGCAGAAAAACGGAGTTGTCATTCACCATACAGCCAACTTACGCACCGTTAATAAAAAGAAAGATTACCTGGAGGTCGTACTCGACTACGAAGACGGCCACAGCACCGTTATCGAAGTAGATGTGGTTCTTGTTTCCATCGGCCGCGAGCCCAATACCAATGGTCTGGGATTGGAGAATGTCGATATTCAAACCGCCCCGTATGGTTATCTGAGAGTAAATGAGGAAGGTGCTACCAGCGACTCTGAAACATGCAACATCTTTGCGGCAGGAGACGTCACTGGCCACAAAGCACTCTACTGTGTAGCTGAAGAACAGGGCCGTTTTATTATCGAAGCTATCTTCGGTAAATTGGAGTACCCAACCGATTATTCGCACATGCCTACACTAATGTTCTTCAAACCCGAATTAGCCTCGGTAGGTGTCAACGAGAAAATACTTCATGAGAAAAAAATACCATACAGAGCAGCCTTCTATTCCAATGAAATGGTGAACCGGACCATTGCCATGCGCAACACCAACGGCTTTGTGAAAGTACTGGTTAGCGACGACGGTCAGGGCCGGATATTGGGAATGCAAGCCGCGGGCCCCCAGGCATCTGCTTTCATTGTCTCGGTTTCGTACCTGATGAATTCGAAAAGTGGCATGAATGAAGTGCTCCGAAGCATTCATCCGCACCCAAGTGTAACGGAGGGAATACAGGAGTGTTTCCGGGTGTTTAACAATCGTTCCATTTTTAAACCCAAAGCTTTCCCTGATAAGATAAAAAGCTGGGCATGGAAGCCACTCGAACTGCAAAACGAAAAACCGTGAAATAACGCCGCAGATTGACCAGCTCAGTCTGCGGTTTTTTATGCTGCGAAGGAAACCAAAACAATAGTGATCCGCATCTGCCTGTAACAACAATTGCCCGAATCCATATACCGAATTTCCTTATATTTGTGGCATCCGAATTATCTGATTTCGTAAACGAAAACAACCCACAATGATCCTGTTCTTTAAAGGCAAATCGTACACGATTGCTGTTGATGCACAAGAGGAACTAAACCCACAGGACCTCGAAAAACTAATCTGGCTCTTCGACCATGCGCATCCCGTCGAATCGGGGCACCTGAATAATAATTTTGTCGGTCCGCGCAAAGAGATGGTTACTCCATGGAGCACCAACGCGGTCGAAATCACGCAAAACATGGGGATTAGCGGCATTACCCGCATCGAGGAGTTTTTCCCGGTCGACTCCGATTCCCCGCAATTCGATCCGATGTTGCAGGCATTTTATAAAGGACTCGATCAGCAGGCGTTTTCCATTGACTGGAAACCAGAGCCAATTATTTACATCGACGATATCTCGCAGTACAACCAGCAGGAAGGGTTGGCGCTCAGCAACGAAGAAATTGATTATCTGGAAGGTGTAGCGAAACGAATTGGCCGGAAACTTACTGACAGCGAAGTGTTCGGGTTTTCGCAGGTGAACTCGGAACATTGCCGCCACAAAATTTTTAACGGAAATTTCATAATCGACGGCAAAGAACAACCCTCCACCCTCTTCCACCTCATCAAAAAAACCACCCAAACCAATCCCAATACCATCGTTTCCGCATACAAAGACAACTGCTCGTTCAGCAAAGGCCCGAAAGTGGAACAGTTTGCGCCGGCCACGCAGGATAAACCCGATTATTTTGTTGTTGAAGATATCGATACCGTGCTTTCGCTGAAAGCGGAAACGCACAATTTCCCTACAACGGTTGAGCCGTTCAATGGTGCCGCTACCGGAACGGGTGGCGAAATCCGCGACCGGATTGCCGGTGGAAAAGGAAGTTATCCGATTGCAGGAACGGCTGTATACATGACCAGCTACTCACGCTCGGAGGACGGCCGTGAGTGGGAAGAGGCCATGGAAGCACGTCCCTGGTTGTACCAAACACCGGAACAGATTCTCATCAAAGCATCCAACGGTGCTTCCGATTTTGGAAATAAATTCGGACAGCCCCTCATCAACGGTTCGTTGCTAACCTTCGAACACACAGAGAATTTCAAGAAATACGGATACGACAAAGTCATCATGATGGCTGGTGGAATCGGTTTCGCCCGCAGCGAAGACAGTTTGAAAGATACACCTTCAACCGGCGACAAAGTAGTGCTTCTCGGAGGAGATAACTACCGCATCGGAATGGGCGGTGGCGCAGTTTCGTCAGTCGATACCGGCGAGTTCGAAAGCCACATTGAGCTAAACGCAGTGCAGCGCGCTAACCCCGAAATGCAGAAACGTGCCTACAACACCATTCGCGCATTGGCGGAATCGGGCAAAAACCCGATTGTTTCCATTCATGATCATGGCGCCGGAGGCCATCTCAATTGTTTATCGGAGCTGGTGGAAGAAACCGGGGGAAAAATCCATCTGGATAAATTGCCCATTGGTGATCCAACCCTTTCTGCCAAAGAAATTGTGGGGAACGAATCGCAGGAACGCATGGGACTGGTCGTCCGGGAAGAAAACCTCCAACTCATCCGCAGGATTGCCGATCGCGAACGTTCGCCTATGTACGATATAGGTGAAACCACCGGCGATCACCGGTTCACCTTCGAGGATTTCAGGACCGATGAAAAGCCCATCGACCTCTATTTGGCCGACATGTTTGGAAAACCGCCCGTTACCGTGTTGAAGGACACAACTGTGAATGAAAAATTTGCACCGGTTTCCTACGAAAATGAAAAAATTACCCGTTACCTGGAGCAGGTACTGCAATTGGAATCTGTTGGTAGCAAAGACTGGCTGACCAACAAAGTGGATCGTTCCGTAACCGGGAAAATCGCTAAACAGCAATGTGCCGGCGAACTGCAGCTTCCGCTGAATAACCTGGGCGTAATTGCCATCGATTACCAGGGAAAATATGGCATCGCTACTTCCATTGGCCACGCACCCGTAGCCGGACTGGTTGACGCGCCAAAAGGCTCCATTCTCTCCATTGCCGAGTCGTTGACCAACATCGTTTGGGCTCCATTAACTCATCGCATCAAAGGTGTTTCGCTCTCAGCTAACTGGATGTGGCCGGCGCGTAATCCAGGAGAGAATGCCCGTTTGTACAACGCTGTGGAAGCCGCTTCCGATTTTGCCTGTGAGTTGGGAATCAACATTCCTACCGGGAAGGATTCCCTTTCGATGACACAGAAATATAAGGACGATGTGGTCCTTGCTCCCGGAACGGTTATCATTTCCGCTTCCGGCGAAGTTTCCGATATCCGCAAAGTAGTCGAACCTGTGCTCGTCAACGATGTATCGAAACCGCTGTATTATCTCGATTTATCGGGTGTGCCCAAATCGCTGGGCGGAAGCTCATTTGCCCAGATTGTGAACAAACTGGGGGATGAAGCACCTACCGTGAAAGAGCCTGCTGCTTTTGTGAAAGCGTTCAATGCAGTACAAGATGCGATTGACAATGGATTGGTAGCGGCCGGTCACGACATCTCAGCCGGCGGAATGATTACCGCCCTGCTGGAAATGTGCTTCGCTCAAAACAAAGGAGGTATTCAGGCTGACCTAAGTGCACTGAATGAAGCCGATTCAGTGAAACTCCTGTTCAGCGAGAACCCCGGGTTGTTGATTCAGGCGAACAATGCTGAGAAGCTTGAAGCAATGATGGTAGAAAAAGGTGTCCATTTGATTCAGGTTGGACAACCTTCAGCTAAACGCGAAATCGCCATCACAAACCAGGAAACGGAACTAAACTTCGATATCGATCCGCTCCGTGAATTGTGGTACAAGCCATCCTACCTGCTCGACCGGAAACAAAGCGGAAGCAAACTGGCTTTGGAGCGTTATCGCAACTATAAGAAACAGGCACTTCAATTCAATTTCCAGTCATTTGATGGAAAATTTGCCAGTCTGGGCATCGATCCCAAACGCCGCAAACCTTCAGGAGTGAAAGCGGCTATCATTCGCGAAAAGGGAGTGAATGGTGATCGTGAAATGGCCTGGAGCCTTTATCTGGCCGGTTTTGATGTGAAAGACGTTCACATGACCGACCTTATCAGCGGAAGAGAAACACTGGAAGAAGTCAACATGGTCGTTTTTGTCGGCGGCTTCTCCAATTCCGATGTGCTGGGCTCAGCGAAAGGTTGGGCCGGTGCTTTCCGTTACAACGAAAAAGCACGTACGGCACTTGAAAATTTCTATCGTCGTCAAGACACAATTAGCCTGGGTGTTTGTAACGGTTGCCAGTTAATGATTGAACTCGACCTGATTTACCCGGAACACCGTGAAAAAGGCAACATGCTGCACAACGAATCGCATAAATTCGAATCCGGGTTCATTAATGTGGATATTCAGAAAAACGATTCGGTTATGTTGAAAAATATGGCCGGTAAACGTTTAGGAATTTGGGTGGCACACGGAGAAGGAAAGTTCAATCTTCCGCTTGACGAAAGCAATTACCACATCCCAATGAAATATACGCATGAAGGCTATCCGGGTAACCCGAACGGTTCGGCCTTCAATACGGCAGCTGTTTGCTCTGTTAATGGACGTCACCTGGCCATGATGCCGCACCTCGAACGTGCCATCTATCCATGGCAATGGGGCACGTATCCGTCAGGGCATAAAGATGACGAAGTGGCACCGTGGATTGAAGCATTCACCAACGCCCGAAAATGGATTGAGAACCATCAAAAATAAAGAAAAGGAGCCGACTCAATAGTCCGGCTCCTTTTCTTTATTTCACCATCTGATATTCCCTCAAAGTTTACTAACTTTATGATGAATATCGAAAATGTATCTCTAACCTAACAGAGCTCAATGAACCTTAAATCTGTTTTTGTTGCTGTTATTTTCATGTTTATCGGCCTGGCGGTCCGAAGTCAGCCATTGTCTGTTCCCGATTCGCTGAAACAAAAACTAAATGGTTTGTCTGACGCAGAACAGGCCCAAACGCTTATTGAGAACTCCACCTCCTTTCTGCCGGCCAAATCCGGCCTGGCCCGTTTTATTTGTAATGAAGCGCTCACCAAACTGGAACAAACAGAAAAAGACCATCCCAAATTAGTCGCTAAAGCGAATTACGTCATCGGGGAATCCTATTACTACGAAAGCGATTTTAAAAGCGCCCGCCCCTATTATGAGAAGGCATGCAATATATTTCAGCGTGTTGGCGATACTTCCTTGTGCGCTGAAACCAAAAATTGCATCGGTTTGACCTACTATTACACCGGTGAATTTAACAAAGCCATCCAGGAATTTATTAATGCCTACAACCTCTACTCCGACCTGAAACAAAGAAGTGACATGGCCGATATGCTGACCAATATTGCCATGATTCAAAAGGAAACCGGAGACAATGAGAAAGCGATGGAAAATTATGTCGACGCCCTGGCTGTGGAAGAAGAGTTGGGCGACAGTGCCAGTATCGCGAGCATTTCCAATGGTATCGGTTTGCTAAATATGGAGCGTGACAGCCTCGACCTTGCATTACAATATCTTAACCGGGCAAAAGATATTTTCCATCGCCTCGGGCAGGTTTCGCGTGAAGCTTCGGTATTGCATAACCTGGGGATGATTTTTCAAAAAAAGAATGAATATCAGCGTTCTCTGCCTTATCTCCGCAAAGCAAAAGAGATGTTTAAACAGGAAGGTGATATAATGGGAGAAGCTTACGTTTTACATGGTATGGGCTCGGCAATGGCCAAATTGAAGAGGTATGGCCAGGCAGAAAACGATTACCTCGAAGCATTGTCTCTCGCGAAAGGGCACAATCTTCCGCTACTCATCCGGGATACCTACAAAAATCTGTATGAATTTCACAATGACAGAAACGATTACAAAAAGGCATTGGAATATCATGTAATGTACACTCAACTGAAAGACAGTCTTTTTAATAAAGAAAAAGCTGACCAGTTGGCCAAAATACAAACACTGTACGAAACAGAAAAGAACGCCAGAGAGGTACAGAACCTAAAACTCGAAAATGAACTAAAAGAGAGCCGGCTGAACAGGAACATCCTTGAAAATAAAATTGCATATGGCCTGGCAGGTATCTTTCTCATTATCTTGATCATTTTACTGTATCGTTTTCTGGAAAACCGGCAAGCGAACAGGCTACTCGAATCAAAGAACAAGGAAATAGAAGCGCAAAAAAAAGAGTTGGAAGGCCTCAACCAGGCTTATCGGGAAATGAACAAGGAATTGCGTACCCTGAATTCGGAAAAAGATACCTTCTTCTCCATTATCGCCCATGACTTAAAAAATCCTTTTCATGCATTGCTGGGCCTATCTTTTCTACTGAAAGAAGATTATCCAAAACTAACTGACAACGAGCGGGTAAGTTTTGCCGGAGAGATCAACCAGACCAGTATCAAACTATTCCAGATACTCGAAAACCTGTTGGCGTGGGCACGTACCCAAACCAATCAAATTGAGTACAACCCGGAATACATCAATCTAAGTGATTTTGCAGAAGAAGTGTACGAGAATACCATTACGCAAGCTCAGCAAAAAGATATTTCCCTTTCGGTTGACATACGGAAACAACATCAGGTATTTGCCGATACCTTAATGCTGGAAACAATCCTGAAAAACCTGATATCAAACGGAATAAAATTCACTTCCAAAGGAGGAGCTGTCCGGTTAAAATCAGAATTGGAACCAGAAAGCGATTTTCTGAAAATATCAGTATTCGACACGGGTGTAGGGCTAACTCCGGAGGAACAAGGCAAGCTGTTTCGTATCGACAGGCATTTGCACAAAACAGGAACCGAAGGAGAAGAAGGTTCCGGACTTGGCTTACTTGTATGTCAGGAATTCGTTAAAAAAAACGGAGGGCAGATTGGAGTAAACAGCGAACCCGGCAAAGGCAGCCACTTCTGGATTACATTGCCCATCTCTAAAAAATCTTCTGCAATATAATGCTTAAAATAGACTACCTCCCATTTCCCTTTCGATGAACAGATCCATACGTTCGTCAGAAAGTTTTCGACCTTTATCAACAAAACTTTTATCTCGCTTCCCCTTTTCATAAAAAAAAAGTCAAATTAAATCGATGATGGGGCATTTCCGTAAAATAAATTATGCTCATATAACGGATTCTATTTCTTTTCGGAGCAAAAGAATATCTTTTATAAATACGAACACGCCGCTGTTACTGTTTAGGTAATTTTCGTACTTTGCGGGGTCAATCGTATACCATGGGAGTTTTGATCAGAAAGAATGATCCAGTGGGAGCTGCCATATGGGATTATTACACAGCTGCCGGAAAGCATTTGATTACAGTAAAGACAGATATTGCGGAAGATGAGGAGCTTTCCCCCGAATACCTTTTAAGGGATTTTAGTCAGATGCCCGATATCGAGCAAACGGCCCTGGAAAAAAGCACGGGGCATGTGCTTGATGTAGGTGCAGGTGCAGGTTCACATGCGCTTTGGCTACAGGGAAAAGGGTTGACAGTAACTGCCGTAGATATTTCGCCATACGCATGCCAAACGATGGAAGAGAGAGGAGTCAGAGACGTCCGCCTTCTGGATGTCATGCAGCTAAAGAATGAACAATTTGACACCATTTTGTTGTTGATGAACGGCCTTGGTATAGCTGGCACTCCCGAAGGATTGAACCTCCTCTTCAAACACCTGAAAACATTGTTAAAACCAGGCGGCCAGATTCTGGCTGATTCAGCTGATTTGCTTTATCTCTTTACCGATGAAGCCGGTGAAACCTGGATAGATTTGAATGCAGATAAATATTACGGACAAGTTGAGTACCGTTTAAGCTACCTGGATATTAAAGGCAATCCTTTCAATTGGCTTTTTATCGATCAGGAAACACTCACCGTTATTGCACAAGAAAACAATTTACAGGTAATCGAAATGATAGAAGGTTCCAATCATAATTACCTAACTGCATTAAAAAATATTTGAAATGGACCACACCAACAGAAAACTGACATCTGAAGAAATTGAACAGCTGGAACAACGTCACTGTACAGCAGAAAATTGGAATCAAATCAGCGTTCCGCACGACTTCGACATCAAAAACCTCCGAAATGTGCATTTCTACGGAACCAATGTTCTGGGACGGTTCGATAAAAAAATAAAATTCTTTAACGGAATCGAAAAACCCTCCGGGATTTATGATGCTTCGTTACACAATTGCAACGTTGGAGACAATGTACTTATCCGTGGCGTACAACACCTGATAGCCAATTACGATATCGAGGAAGATGTCGTTATTAAAAATACGAACCAGGTCGTGGTGACCGGGCCTTCCACCTTTGGGAATGGCACCATGGTAGCCGTTCTTGATGAGGCCGGCGGACGCGCCATCCCTATCTACGACCATCTTTCAGCGCATTTGGCATACATGATGACGCTGTACCGCCATCGTCGTGATTTGCAGGAAAAACTGTTCAGTTGGGTGGAGAAGTATGCCGAAAGCCGTCGCTCAGATAGAGGGTTTATTGGAAAAGGGACCAGAATTCTTAATTGCCATTCCATTATCAATGTGTATTTTGGTCCATATGCCGTAGCTGAAGGTGTTCACCGGTTGGAAAATGCCACCTTAAACAGCAAGATGAAATCTCCGGTAGCGCTGGGTTCAGGTGTGATTGCCCGCAATTTTATCGTCAGTTCCGGTTCCGAAATCTCGGATGGTGCCATTGTCGAGAATTGTTTCATTGGACAAGGCTGCCAACTAAGTAAACAGTATTCGGCTGAGAATTCGCTTTTCTTTGCGAATTGCCAGGGCTTTCACGGTGAAGCCTGTTCCATATTTGCAGGACCGTATACCGTGACGCACCATAAATCCACATTGCTGATTGCCGGAATGTTCTCGTTCCTGAATGCCGGTTCCGGTTCCAATCAGAGCAACCATATGTATAAACTGGGCCCGATTCACCACGGCATCGTGCAGCGAGGTTCCAAAACAGCCAGTGATTCCTACCTTCTTTGGCCCGCCAAAATTGGCCCATTCACGCTGGTTATGGGGCGTCACTATAAAAACTCCGACACATCCGATTTGCCCTTCTCTTACATGATAGAAAACAAGGATGAAAGTTACCTGATGCCGGGAATCAACTTACGTAGTGTAGGTACCATTCGCGATGCCATCAAGTGGCCCCGAAGGGACAAGCGGACTGATCCGGATATACTCGATTTCATTAATTTCAACCTGCTCAGTCCGTTTACGATTCAAAAAATGTTACGGGGCCAGCAAGTTCTGGAGGACTTGCAGAATATTTCAGGGAGAACCTCCCAAACCTATTCCTATAGCTCGACCATTATTAAAAATTCATCCCTCCAGAAAGGCTGGCAATTGTATAACATGGGAATCACCAAATTTTTAGGTAATTCCGTAATTACACGACTGAAAGATTCCGGGATAAAGACAGAAGCAGAGATGCGCCAGCGCCTTACCCCCAGCACTAAGATTGGCGAAGGAGAATGGATTGATCTGGGCGGGTTGATTGCACCGAAACGCGAAATTTCTTCACTGATGAATCAGATTGAATCCGGTGCAATCGAAGATCTAACCACGACATGGCAGTGGTTCGCCCGACTTCATCAAAATTACTACGAATACGAATGGACCTGGGCTTCTCACCTTTTGGAAGAAAGACTCGGGAAAACGATTTCAGAAATGACCGTCAGCGATATCAAAGGAATGGCAGAACGTTGGAAAGAAAGTGTCGTTTCGCTCGACCGTATGCTTTATGAAGATGCCAGGAAAGAGTTCACCCTCAAGTCACAAACAGGGTTTGGCTCAGACGGAAATGAAGAAACCCGTTCGCGAGATTTCGAAATGGTCCGGGGAACGTTTGAAAACAATCAGTTTGTCAGGGAAATTCTGGATCATATCGAACGAAAATCCCGTTTGGCCGATATCATGCTCGAACAGTTAAGTCAACTCAAATAAATGAAAGTGGGTATCCGAAAAGTTGAATTGAAAAAGTGCTAACTTTCAAATTGAAAACAATCTTGGATTTACCCCTCCTCCCGACGTACATCGCGGATAGGGGTAAATAACTTAAGCTGTACTTACAATTTTATAGTTCTGAAAATGCCCTTTGGACTTTTCGGACACCCTCTTTCATTTATCTCTTTCTTTGTCACTTATTTTTCCATCCTTTTTAGTAAACGAAATTCCGTTCTCCGGTTACGGGCCCGCCCATCTGCCGTCGCATTGTCGGCAACAGGCTGAGTAGCTCCATAACCCTTGGCAACCAAACGCTGTCCGGAAATACCTTTTTCTTCCAAATAACGAACGGTTGATTGCGCCCGTTGTTTTGACAAAGCGAGATTATGAGCGTCTGTACCGGTATTATCGGTATGGCCGGCAATTTCCACTACCCACTGCGGGTTCTTCTCCATAAATGTGACAACCTGTTTCAACTGCAGGAAAGATTCTGTTTTTAGCGTTGCCGAATCCGTATCGAAAAACACATTTCGCAAAGCGGTTACACTTCCGGCTTTCACTGGCTGAAGTGCAATTTCCAACTGAAATGGTTTCGATTTTTCGTAGGACTTTGTTAAATCAAAATGTTCGGAATAAAACAGGTAGCCGGGAGTTTCTACATTTAGTCCATAGTCTTTTCCTGCCGGAAGGCACAAAAGGAAATGTCCGTCAAAAACATCAGGCCGGGATTGCTGGTAAACACTGTCATTCTCCATGTTAATAATTTGAACAACCGGAGCCAGTGGTTTGGATGTTTCCGCATCGAACACTTTTCCGGCAACGTAGCTAACGGCATCAGGCCGTAACTCTTCCGGAAGGATAAAATGAAAAATATCTCTTCCTCCATATCCTTCCCGTTTCGAAGCAAAATAAGCATTCCGGCCCGTCACATCCACAATCAGTCCGTCATCATCTTCATTCGTGTTAATTGGGTAACCCAGATTTTCGGGAACAGACAAACCGTCTCCTACATTTCTGGATACAAACAAATCCTTCCCACCCAAACCGGGCCAGTAATCAGAAGCAAAGTAGAGTGTATTACCATCGGCATGAATAAACGGTGATGATTCATTTCCGGGCGTATTAACCGCTTCCTGATTGGTTACTTTTCCATAAACTGGTAACCCCGATGGCGTGATGCTGGTCCGCTCAGCACGCCAGATATCCATTTTCCCTTTTCCACCTTTCCGGTTACCGGCAAAATAAAGATAGCGGCCATCGGCTGAAACGGATGGCTGCGATTCCCAGCCGCTGGTATTCACAGGCGACATCAGGTTGAGTGGCTTCATCCATTTGCCGTTACGCTTTACCGCAAAATAAATATCACAACTCCCATAGCCATCCTTCCGGTTACAAGCCGTGAAAAACAATAATTTTCCGTTTGCCGAAATGCATTGTGCACCTTCATTATCCGGAGTATTCACCGGTTTCCCCAAGGGTCCGGCCACCGGCCAACCGGCACTGTCCAGATGCGAAGAATAGAAATCTTCCTGGGGAAAACGCAACAGCTGTCCGGTCGAATCGACGGAAATCAGCCGGGTAAACACCAATTGATTCGCTTCCGCATTCAGGCTTGGCCAATATTCGTTTTCGCTGGTATTAATTGCCGGGCCAAGATTCTCTGGATGAAAAGGAACCGGATGCTGCACGGCATAAGCAGCAAATTCGGCCGCGTTCAGCAAATGCCTTGCACCATTCTCCTTTTTTGGCGAAAGCCGGAAATAACGTTTTAGGTTAACAACAGCTGTATCGTACACTCCTTTTTGATATTCCAGCAATGCCAGGAAATAGAATCCCTGCGGGTAACCAATCGAATCAACCGCCAAACCAGCCCTTAAATGTGCTGCTTCCAAGTCTGTCTTCTTTTCCCAATGATAAATATCGGCCAAAGCAAAGTGAGCCAAAGCAAAGTGATTATCCATCCGAAGCACAACTTTAAGTTTAACAACCGCTTCATTGTTTTTCCCTTGCTGAAACAGCTGTTTTGCCTCGTTAAACTCACGCTGAACACGGAGATTTACTTTTTTTTGTGACTGCCCATTGCCAGAAACAGAGAAGCACAATACAAAAAACAGAATAAAAAATAGGTGGCGCATATAATGTTAACAGATTCTTCCCGTTATTATAGAGAGTGTTACAATGAAATAAATGTTTATTTTTTCGATTTTAGATTGCAAACTAATTAAAAAGATTTGTATAATTACCAATAAATAATCAAAGTCGCATCTACGAACATAAACACTTAACAACTAACAAATTAAAAATTAAAAGAATAAATAAGCACCCAGAACAGGACAAACGCCAAATGATGAAAAGGCGATATTCCTTCAGCCCTGGAATTATTCCAGAAGATATCCATCCGAATTAAGTTTAAAGGACATATTTTTTCCTTGAATTTAGATGTAAATTTTAAGTTGAAATTAATATCAGAATTTGATCGTTTTATTCCGATATCGCAAGCCGAAACGGATATTAATCATCACGTTATGAAAAAAAAGAATTTTAAAAGAAACCGGGATGTAATGGATGGCCGAAATGATTCGCCCCGTCCGAAAAGAATTCGCAGAAAAGAGAAAAATGCCTATCTCTTAAGCGAAGAAGAACTAAATGAAGATCTGGACGATTGGGAAGAAATTAAGAGTTATAATCAATTAAATGATGACGACGAAGATGATTTCGACGACGAGGATGATTTTTAGTCAGACGCTCCGTCATTCCTAACCATTCAAACCAACTAAAAATATACAGAGGAGAGGCTACTCTCCTCTTTTTTTATCCTTCTCGCCGACATAGCGATGCCATACAGCATGCAAACCATGTTTCACTCTTGTATGTTTCATAAATTAAAACAGTCACATATCATGATATTTTGTTAATTTGGTACATCGGCTGTACACAAGTCAAACACTAATAGGAACGTCATGAAAACAGAAGCCATTACCGTTGATGAGTATCTGACAATGATTCCCGAAGATCGGGCGCAGGTTATTGCCAGGGTCCGTTCGATGATTCAAAAGTACTTTCCGGATATTGAGGAAACAATGGAGTATGGAATGCCTACATACAAGCCGTTCTGTGCCATTGCCTCACAACAGAAATACCTGACGTTCTATATCTTTGATGGCCGAAAAATTGAAAAATACCGTGACAGTTTTGTCAATGCCAGCAGCATCGGACGAAGTTGCATTCGTTATACCCATCCGGAGGAATTGCCGCTGAATGTGCTGGAAGAAATTTTTGAGGAATTGAAATCGTGAAGAATGAAATCGTATTGGTTTGCCCGTATTTATGATCCTTTAGTGGAACCTGTGTTACACGGATTAAATGGTGAGTTAACCCATATTATTGATGGCCTGCCCATGAAGCATCACTCTTCCCGGAATTTTGCCGGCTGAACCATTGCTCTCTACTTCTATCAGCCCGCATAATCCGGGCACTTAAAAGCCTGGTTGCGCCTCATTTGAAAGGTTTGCACAAAGTACCCGGAATATGCATGAGGTAAGCCTTTTGTTTTCATTCCCCAAGGTTTCTCCGATGTCCGAAAAAGGCTATCTTTGCCCACTCAAAAGTTAGTTATGGGTTTTAAAGAAGAAATAAAACGCCGCAGGACCTTTGGAATTGTGAGTCACCCTGATGCGGGTAAAACCACATTAACCGAAAAGTTATTGCTTTTCGGGGGTGCCATCCATACGGCCGGAGCAGTGAAAAGCAATAAAATCAAGAAAAGTGCTACTTCTGACTTCATGGAAATTGAACGTCAGAGGGGAATTTCGGTGGCTACCTCGGTAATGGGTTTTGAATACGAAGGCTACAAAGTCAATATTTTGGATACACCCGGTCACCAGGATTTCCAGGAAGACACGTTCCGTACGCTGACTGCAGTCGATAGCGTGATCATCGTAATCGATGCCGCCAAAGGTGTGGAGCCGCAGACCGAAAAGCTGATGAACGTCTGCCGGATGCGCAAAACGCCGGTGATTGTCTTCATCAACAAAATGGACCGCCCGACGAAAGACTCCTTTGACTTGCTGGACGAAATTGAGGAACAGTTGAAAATCAAGGTTCGTCCGTTAAGCTGGCCCATTAACAACGGTCCCGATTTTAAAGGAGTTTACAACATCTTTGATAAAAATCTAAAACTCTTCAATCCCAGTATTACGGAAATCGAAGAAGGTATCAACTTTGAGGATCTCAATTCACCCGAACTGGAAAATTACATCGGGAACGATGCAGATGTGTTGCGCGAAGAGTTGGAGCTGGTAGAAGGCGTATATCCCGAATTCGATGCAGAAGAATATCTTGCCGGAGATTTGGCGCCCGTCTTTTTTGGAAGTGCGTTGTACAACTTCGGTGTACATGAGTTGCTGGACACATTCGTGCGCATTGCGCCACACCCACGCCCGAAAGACGCTAAAGAACGCGACGTTGAACCGTGGGAAGAGAAGTTTACCGGTTTTGTTTTTAAAATTCACGCCAACATTGATCCCAATCACCGAAGCCGGATTGCATTTGTCAAAATTTGCTCCGGTACCTTCCAGCGGAATACCAATTACAAGCACATGCGGTTGGGTAAGAATTTCAAATTCTCCAGTCCGACAGCCTTTATGGCTTCCAAAAAAGAAATTATCGAAGAAGCTTATCCAGGCGATATTGTCGGTATTCCTGATACCGGACATTTTATTATTGGTGATACGCTTACCGAAGGTGAAGACCTGCATTTCAAAGGAATTCCATCATTCTCACCCGAAATTTTCCGTTACATCGAGAATGCTGATCCGATGAAATCCAAACAGCTAAATAAGGGTGTGGACCAGCTGATGGATGAGGGTGTTGCTCAGCTTTTTACCAGCCAATTAAATGGCCGGAAAATAATTGGAACTGTTGGAGCACTTCAGTTTGAAGTAATTGAATACCGGTTAGAACACGAATATAATGCCAAGTGTCGGTGGGAAAATCTTTCGATGTACAAAGCATGCTGGATTGAGAGTGACGACAAAGAGAAACTGGCCGATTTCAAAAAGCGAAAACACAACAAGATGGCCAAGGACAAACACGGACGTGATGTCTTTATGGCCGATTCGCCATTTATACTGGATATGGCACAACGTGATTTTCCGGAGCTAAGCTTCCACTTTCAATCAGAGTTTTAAAAGATACTACCCGGGACAATTTCCCGGTTTTTTTCATACTTTGCCAAAAACTAAAACCAACAGGCCAATGGATGCTAACTTCGTGGATTCAAATCTGTTTAATTACCTACTCCTTCCGTTGATGATATTCTTCGCACGGATTATGGATGTTACCGTAGGAACCATTCGCATTGTTATGGTGTCGAAAGGAAAGAAAAATATCGCACCGATACTGGGTTTTTTTGAAGTGTTTATCTGGATACTGGCAATGAGTAAAATTATCCAAAACCTCGACAATTGGGTGTGCTACATTTTCTATGCAGGAGGTTTCGCTGCCGGAAACTTTATTGGCCTTATAATTGAAGAGAAACTTGCCGTTGGCACTGTCCAGCTTCAAATTATCACCCGGATGGATTCAACCAAACTGATTAATGCCCTAAAGAGTGCGGGATACGGCATCACACATCATAATGCGGAAGGAGCTACCGGAAAATGGGTCAGTGTAATTTACAGTATTGTTAAGCGAAATGATTTAAACAATGTGGCTGAAATAATCAAGCAGTATAATCCCAATGCGTTTTATTCCATTGCCGATGTCAAGTTTGTTAACCGGGGAATAACCGTACCGCCAGACGCTCTTTCCGGAATTAGAATGGGAAAATAACCCAAGAATAAACAAGAGAACATCAAAAAGTGATCCCTTGCTTATCCTTATAAAGAATCAAATGCTATTTGCTCCGGTTTAACAACCATTGTCTCACCCCCGTAATAAGCGGTAGCAAAGCTTTGGCCATCAAACTTCTCGCAATATTTTCAGGACTCATTTCATTCCGAATGGATAACCAACTGATATTCAGTCGATGCTCAGCCATTAATACTTCGTACTCCATCCTGAGACGTTCCATCTCCACATCTTTTAAACTTCGCAGCTTTCTATTCTTCTTCATCTTCATCCTGTTGCATTTTTTTCTGAGAGAAAACCATGTTGTAGATATTGGATAGAACTGATTGTTCTATCCACTTCCTGCTTAACAGGTAGAATATAAGTCCAAAAAACACCAGTCCGGCGGCTAAAATAAAAAATCCAAAGGCCGGATTTTCGAGCCACTGACCAATGAGAATAGCCAATCCGATAAAAGCAAAAAACAATACCAGAATAACCAATAGCCAAATGATGGTCGTTGAGAAAAACCGTGAAAAAACACGTGCACTTTCCTCTACAAACGTCATCTTCTGCAATTCTATCCTGGCCGAAACGTACTCTTTCAGGTTTTTGCTTAGCTTTTCTGCATCTTCTGTCAGGTTATCTTTCATAAGCGTTTAATTATTGTCTGCAGATACTTACTTGGCTTCACTTGCTGTTTTAGACTTCTTCAGCAAGTCACTCAGCTGCTTCTCCAGATCCTGAATTTTCTTGTTTAATACCTCTTCAGTTTTTGATTCCTGTGTTTTTAGTTTCTTGCCCATAGCTTCAACTTCGCCTTCAAGCTCACCCAGTTTATCGCCAATCCACTTGCGGGTGTCTTCGCCTTTCTGCGGTGCGAACAGTAGTCCCAGGGACGCTCCGACGACTGCTCCAACCACAAATGTTCCGAGAATTCCATAACCATATTTGTTCATAGCCTCAAATTTTTAGTGATTAACTTACTAAAGACAACAGCTTGAAGACAAATATGTTTACTGAAGAAGCCTAAATCCAGTGAAGGGGGCTTTAAGCCTCACCTTCAGGGAGGGACCGATGGACGTGGGGAGGAGGGGTAAATCCAAGATTACTTTCAATTTGAAAGTGGGCACTTTTTTCAATTCAACTTTTCGGACACCTCTTGTCAATTTGGCCCTTATTTTGATACTCCGTATAAATCATAATCGTTGGTATGGGTAATTTCCACCTGACAAAAGGTTCCAACTTCCAGTTCTTTCCCCTGGCTATCGATGTACACTTCACCATCCACTTCGGGTGAGTCAAATTCGGTACGGCCAACATAAAAGTCTTCTTCTTTTCGGTCGATGAGAACCTTCATTTCTGTTCCGGTTTTTTCAGCCGTAATTTCTGCCGCGATTTGCTGCTGAATTTCCATTAGTTCAGCGGCACGTGCCTCTTTCACCTCCCGGGGAACATCGTCCTGGTAATTTTCGCCGGCATAAGTATCTTCTTCAAATGAATAAGGGAAAACCCCCAACCGTTCAAAACGCATGTCCCTTACAAACGCTTTCAGATCTTCAAAATCCTCTTTCGTTTCGCCGGGATGCCCAACCAGCATGGTTGTACGAAGATGGATTCCGGGAACTTCTTTTCGGATACGGTCCAACAATTCGATGGTCTTTTCCCGGGTAATATTCCGGCGCATAATCTTCAGCATCCGGTTACTCGAATGTTGTAAAGCGATATCGAGATACCGCGCAATATTTTTCCGCTCGCTGATTACCGGCAGAATCTTGTGCGGGAAACCGGCCGGATAAGCATAATGTAGCTTGATCCATTCGATTCCCGGAATATCGGCCAGCTTATTGAGCAACTCATCCAGCATACTTTTTTTGTACCGGTCCATACCGTAAAAGGATAAATCCTGTGCAATAATCAGCAACTCTTTTACACCTTTCCCCGCCAGCAACGTTGCCTCCTCAATGATGTCCTCCATCGGTTTGGAAATATGTTTTCCGGTCATGCGCGGAATGGCACAATAAGAGCAAGTCCGGTCGCAACCTTCCGATATTTTCAGAAAAGCATAATGAGACGGCGTTGTTAAGTAACGCTCATTACTGAGGCTCATGTAGTAGTTGGCCTTCAAATCGGTAATCATTTTCTTCACCTCGAACTTTCCATAAAACCCATCCACCTCAGGAATTTCGGCAACCAATTCATCGCGATAGCGGGCCGACAAACAACCGAAAACAAAGATTTTATCGACCATACCTTTATTCTTGGCGTCGACAAAGTTCATGATTGCTTCCACTGATTCCTCTTTCGCATCCAGAATGAATCCGCACGTATTGACCGCCACAATCCGGGCATCGGTATCATTCGAGTCATGCACTACATCATACCCATTGTGCTGGAGCTGGCTCAAAAACAATTCTGAATCGACCAGGTTTTTCGAGCATCCCATGGTTACCACATTCACTTTTTTCTTCATTACTATATCCTGTTTACCGGATGTTTTCCGGCATATACAAAAAAGGATGCACAAACGGCATCCCACAAGCTATCGATTTACCGAACCCGTTAGCTAAACAACGAATCAACAAATTCAGTTCGGTTAAATATCTGCAAATCTTCTATTCCTTCACCAATACCAATGTACTTCACCGGAATTTTAAACTGATCAGAAATACCAATCACAACTCCACCTTTAGCTGTACCATCCAGTTTGGTTAAGGCCATAGCGGTTACTTCGGTAGCCTTGGTAAACTGCCTGGCCTGTTCAAAGGCATTCTGTCCGGTTGAACCATCAAGGATGAGCAATACTTCATCGGGGGCACCCGGATACACCTTCCGCATCACATTCTTGATTTTCGAAAGCTCATTCATCAGGTTAATCTTGTTGTGCAAACGTCCGGCGGTATCGATAATTACCACATCGGCTCCATTGGTTTTGGCCGACTGAAGCGTATCGTAAGCAACAGAAGCCGGATCGGAGCCCATTTTTTGTTTTATCAGCGGAACGTCAACCCGGTCAGCCCAAATCTGCAACTGGTCAATAGCCGCAGCACGAAAGGTATCAGCAGCGCCCAGGTAAACTTTTTTCCCGGCAGTTTTAAACTTATGAGCCAGTTTCCCGATGGTAGTTGTCTTCCCTACTCCATTCACCCCGACGACCATTATCACGTAAGGTTCCGGACGATCGGGCAATTCAAAATCGGATACATCGGTCGAATTGTTCTCTTCGAGCAAGGCGGCAATTTCTTCCCTCAGGATAATATTCAATTCATCCACGCCGAGGTATTTATCTTTCGAAACACGTTCCTCGATGCGCTCGATAATCTTCAATGTGGTGTCTACGCCTACATCGGAAGTAATTAATGCTTCCTCAAGGTTATCAAGAACTTCGTCATCAACCTTCGATTTGCCAACCACGGCACGCGAGAGTTTGGAAAAGACACTCTCTTTGGTTTTAGCCAAACCTTTATCCAGGTTCTCCTTCTTATTCCTGGTAAAATTAAATATCCCCATGGCATCAGATTATTGCAGGGCGAAGATACAAAATTGCCGTTAAAAAGCCCCGGTTCAAATTTACTGCTGGATATAAAAAAAGAAAGCCTTCATCAGCGATTGACGAAAGCTTTCTTTTTGAGTACGGAAATATGATTTACTTTTTGAAGTAGTCATTAACCATATCGTTGGGAACCATTTCCTCAACGAATGTGTAAGAACCGGTTTTTTCCGATTTCACCATTTTGATTACTTTCGAATATGCTTTTCCGGCACCTTTCTGAAGTGTTGCAACTGCTTTCTTAGCCATGATTCAAATTATTTTATTTCCCGGTGAACGGTTACACGTTTAAGAATCGGGTTGTATTTTTTCAACTCCAGACGATCCGGAGTATTTTTCCGGTTTTTGGTGGAAATATAGCGGGAAGTCCCTGGCATTCCACTTTCTTTATGCTCGGTGCACTCCAGAATTACCTGTACACGATTACCTTTCTTTGCCATTTTTCAAGCTCCTTTTTAGATGTTATCAATATAACCTTTTGCTTTCGCATCCTTCAGGGCAGCATTCAATCCTTTTTTATTGATGACACGCAACCCGGCGGCAGAAACATTCAGGTTAATCCAACGATCATCCTCGGGAAGGTAAAACCGCCTGTGGAAGAGGTTCACCTGGAACTTTCTCTTAGTTCTGCGGTTTGAGTGAGAAACATTGTTCCCTACCATCACCTTTTTTCCGGTTATCTGACAAACTCTTGACATTTCAGTATTTTTTACTTCCGTCCGTTACATTTTTCAAACAGTTCGCAAAGTAACTACTTTTTGATTAAAATATCAAACTGTTATCTGATTTTTTACTTCCGGTTTTCAAAAAGAAAACAAATTCTCCGAAACGACCACTTGCAATGGTTTCAGGAACCAATAATGTACGAAAAATCGGACTGCGAAATGGTGGACTTTTACCTGGCGAAAAAGAACGTCTAAACTTAACTATGAAATCACTGTTTTATAAGGAGGAAGCCAAAAGGCCCCTCCTTTTTTGGGTTAAGCACATCAGATCATACTTTTTTAGTTATATTCAATCATAATTCTCCCGAGTTTGAGCAAAAGACAAACGCGATACTACCCCACTTTTTGGGCGGCAGTCCACCTAGTTGTACTGTATACATTTATACAGACTCTTGTTGATTTTCCTCTTGCCCTATACGATTATTATCACGGTACCGACTGGCTGTATGAACCTTGGGTAAAGGTCCCGGTTTTCTTTGGCTCAACGCTTTTCATTTTATATTGGGGATACCGAAAGACCGGACTAAAAATTGGCAGCGTTTTTCCGTTTAGGCTTTTCAATATTTTTGTCATTCCCGGACTATTACTGATGCTGGCGGCACTCCAGATTTCGCTGGGGAAAATCAATGCTGCTTTCGAAACGTTACTTCCACCGCCGGGATGGTTTATCGAGATGTTTTCGCGGCTCTTCGACTCCGACCTGGGGGTATGGGGTGGAATTATCCGGGCAGTCATCATTGCACCCATCGTTGAAGAACTAATTTTCAGGGGGCTTATCATGCGGGGTTTCATTCGGAACTACCCAAAGTTCCTGGCCATATTTTATACGGCATTGCTTTTTGCCCTTTTTCACCTCAATCCCTGGCAGTTTCCAGCAACATTTTTACTCGGCCTCATTCTGGGCTGGGTGCGCATACGGACCGGCTCAATACTGGCTGCCATTACGGGGCATGCTATGCACAACGGCCTGGTTTTTTTAACGGTTTACTATCTGACAAAACTGCATAAGGCGGGCGTTGTTCTCCCTGATTACAAGCTAAATATTCCGGCGGTAGTTCTGTTGTTCCTTTTCGGTATGGTAGTTACGTTCCTGGCAACGTTCACCAGAAAGAAGCCTGTAGCTTAAGTTTTTCTTTTACTAAAAGCTACCGTATCTTAGATCATCCTGTCAATAGTACGATCGGTAATCATTAGGCCAATATTAAGAAACTACATCAAAATAATTCCACTGAAATCAGTAAAACTAAATTATAAAACGATGAAATCACACCTTGGATTCTTGCTCATCCTACTGCTGGCAGCAGCCACATCAAATGCACAAATTGCTAGTCCATTGTGGCAAACTGACAGCGTATTAAAAGTACCTGAATCGGTGATGTACGATGCCGGCCAGAATTGCCTGTTTGTTTCAAATGTTAATGGAAATCCTACCGGGAAAAATAGCAAAGGCTTTATTTCCAAGCTTTCCCCTAACGGCAAGGTTATCGATTTGAAATTTGCCACGGGTCTGAATGCCCCAAAAGGAATGGCCATCTATCAAAATAAACTGTATGTTTCCGATATCGATCGGCTCGCCGAAATATCGCTGACGAATCCCCGGGAAGTTAAATTTTATGATGCCCCCAAAGCACAATTTATGAACGACGTTGCAGTCAGCAAAAACGGGATAATCTATGTTTCCGATTCCGGGACAGGCAGAATTTACAAATTAGAGAATGGTGTTTTTGGAATCTGGGGAAAATTGGCCCCTCTTTCCAATCCGAATGGGCTATTATACGAAAAAGGACATTTACTAATTGGAACAAATAACGGCATCTTTTCTGCCGACCCGGTTCGCGGCAAGGTAGAAAAACTGGTATCACTGTCAGGAGGGATTGACGGCTTAAAAGCGGTTGGAAATGGCAAGTACATTGTCTCGGACTGGAAAGGAAAAGTCCAGGTGGTTTCGGCAACAGGTCAATCTGTCTTATTCGACACTACCGACAAAAACATCAATGCAGCCGATATTGAATTTATACCTTCGAAGAACGTTTTGTTGGTTCCAACGTTTGCGGATAATCGGGTGATGGCATATAAAGTCAAACTGTAATTCATCTACCCTTATGTTTGAAAAACTTCATCCCGTTTGCCCGCGATGAAGTGGTTGTTTTACGTTAATGATTACCCTGATGATAAAGTAAAGAAACAGCGAATTTTCCATGGATGTATTTCCAATAAAATCGCTATTTTGTCGTTTGGAATACGAAAGCCTTAATCAACTAAATCACTTAGTGTTATAAAAAACATCAAACTTAACTTCCCCCAATGCAACACCTTGAGAACTGATTTCAGGAGTTACAACTGGCGATAAAAAACAAATACAACGCAGATGAAAGCAAAAATTTTGATTATTGAGGATACCGAAAACGTACGCGAAAATATTGCCGAAATACTGGAAACCGAGAATTTCGAACCACATACCGCAGAGAACGGTGAAATTGGCGTGGAAATGGCCCGCAAAATTCAACCCGATTTAATTCTTTGCGATATTATGATGCCCGGAATGGACGGATATGAAGTAATCAGAAGACTTCGGGAGAATGAAATTACTGCTACAACTCCGTTCATTTTTCTCACGGCAAAAAGTGCTGTAGGGAATATCCGCGAAGGTATGTTGCTGGGAGCTGATGATTATATTCCCAAACCATTTACCATTGAACAGCTTCTGGATGCTGTAAATACGCGTCTGGATCGCATCGGTTCAATGAAGAAAAAAGCTGACGAAGCAGTAAAAAACCTGACCAATCGTATCGGATTACCCTTCGCTTCCGAACTTCAGGATCCAATGAAAGCAATCGTTGGATTTTCGGAATTGATTGCCACCGGATATCCTAACATGGAAAAACAGGAGATTGTCGACTTTGTCAACATGATACTGAAAGCCGGAATTAAACTGCGTAAAACGGTTTCCAAAACGTTGGTATTCTACCGTCTCGAAGCTTTATCAAACAAACCGGAAGAACTGAAAACACTTAAGGATTCAGCGACTCAAAATGTTTATGAAATAGTTGAACAAACGGCACAATCGGTTGCCAAAGAAGCAAAACGCGAGAGCGATCTTCGTCTGGCCCTTGTCGATGCAGAAGTGCGGATTCCAAGAGACCTAATGGAGATGGCTGTTGGCGAACTAGTCGAAAATGCATTTAAATTCTCGACCCGCAAAACCGATGTCAAACTGGTGGCCACGACGGACGACAGTACATACCGTCTTTCCATCGAAGATGAAGGAATTGGAATGAGTGATGAACAAATTCTGAAAGCCGGTGCTTTTGTAGGTTACGAACAACGTGAAAGTAGTGAAAGTGGATTAGGATTGGGGTTACACAATGCCAAGCAGGTCATTGAATTATTCGACGGTACGTTTAAGATCAACTCTGCACCCAACCAGGGAACCATTATAAAAATAAGCCTGCCCCTGATTTAATCAGAGGCGGTGCTCTTTAGCCTGTACCGAGGATTTACTCGGATTCCATGCATCATTATAAGACGAAGATGTAAGCCACTCCCGGAAATAAGCAACTGTTCGGACAATACGAAGGTAGTAACCATCGTAAATGGACATGAACGGAATATACATCAACAGCTTAATCTCCTGACGGCCTCTTTCTGACATCAGGCACACCAGAATCACCTGAACAAAATTACTCATCCCGTAAAGGAACATCTTCATCACTATCATCAGGAAAATGATATCAGGATTCTGAACAACCAACCGAATAACATAGTAAAACCAAAGTGCATCCAAAACAACATTGTAAAACAAGTTTTCGAGACTGGAGAAAAAATTGCTAAACTGGAAGTTCTGATCGGGAACAAAAATATCGGCGTGTTTCCTCAGGCGGAACCGGATCAAAGAACGGGACCAGCGAAACCGTTGGTTCGTGAGTTTCTTTATTGACGTTGGGACATTTGTCAAAGAAACGGAGCGCGGCTCAAAAACAATCCGATACCCCATCTTCCTGATTTTAACCGTGATATCACCATCGAGGCCCGGACCAATATCCCAACCGCCAACGCGATCGAGCAAATCTTTACGAAAAGCACCAAACGCCCCGGAAACAATTTTGTAAATACCCAGATACGACGCGACCATACGCCCCATGGTGATCGTCTGCAGATATTCAACTGCCTGAAATCCGGCAATCACAGCTTCTTTTGCATTCCTTACTTTTACGTTTCCTCCCACCGCACCTATATCCGGATCAGTGTAGAACGGTGTCAATATCTTCTCTATCGCATCGCGATCAAAAGAGGTGTCGGCATCAAGGTGAACAATATATTTTCCTTTGGCAAAACGCAACCCCAGGTTGGCTGCGCTGGCTTTCCCCCCTCGCTCTTCATTTCTGAGAAACAGGTCAATCTTTCCTTCCTGCTCCAGTTTGCGGCAAATTAGAGGCGTATTATCGTCGGAGCCATCATCGATGATAATGAGCTGATAATTTTGGTAAGTCTGTTCTGTCAGGCTCTCCACCAGCTTTGGGATGTGTTTTCCTTCATTTTTCGCGGGCACAATGATGGAAATCAAAGGATTTTCAACAAACAATTGACTGTTGGCCGCCTGATAAGATGATGAATTCCACAACCGTTTCAACATGAAAAGTATCACCACAACCAGGTCGAACAGCAAATATCTGGGTACCTCCAGTAAGAAGAAATACCAGAAAAGCCTGACGATCCGTTCGGGGGAAACATTCAGCCAAAAGTCGAAAAACCATTGCCAGAATTCAATCATTTAAACAGGGTTAGATGGTTTTTACCTGGTTAATCAGTGCCGTGTATTCAGTATCAGCATTCAATGTTTCAAACTGAGCTGTCAGGTTCCATTCCGGTTCATTCTCAAACGTATTGACCAGCAATTTTTCAATGGAATTTCTGAAATCATTCAGCATTGTCGCTACAGCCGTATCACCCTTTTCAGGGAAAATCATGAAGAAAGTATTATCGCTGGCAAAGGATAAAATGTCACTGGAATCGGTATTATTCCTGATAAAATCGCTAATATCGAGCACCACCCGTTCAAATTGCTGTCGATTGGAACGCAAACGGGCCGGAAGATTCAAGCTGACACTTCCCATCTGGCTCTCTTTACCCGAAACCTTAATGCGCTCTATTTCAAACCGGAGAAAAGTTAAAAACGTTCCAAAATTTACAAATCCGGGAATCGTGAACTCACGCTCCTCACCTTCCACTTTAATTCCAGTACGGGCAGCATCACGGCCCAAATCAGTCAGCACGTATTTATCAAGTACGATTTCCTTAAGATTTTCTACCGGCGTTAGGGTTTTACAATTCAAACACAAAGCTGTAATATCCGGTTCCTGGAATTCATGACGACAATCGTGACAACGATAGATAACCGATGGTTTATCGTAATCGACTCCAATATGCCTGAGCTGCCTGTTACATTTTGGGCAAACCAATCCTTGTTTCGTCATAAAATCACCCTCCGGTCCCATATAGGCACAAACAAAGTGATGAATCAGATTCTCTGATGAGATATGAGCCGAAGCACATTGGGTACAAACCTCTCGCAAATTCAGGTGGCCCGAATGACAACTCGGACAAATATGGGTCTTGTCGACAAACGTACCCTGAAAAAAGTCGTTATCTGTGCCTCTCCTGAGAATCTTCAGCATCTCCATCGATTCTCCTGCCGGGTAATGAAGCCTGATAAGTGGATATTCATAGCCCATGTGAGCCATTACATCCACTTCCGGGCTCAACGCCTTGTCCCTTGTATACATATACCGGAATAGTTTCGTGAGTATCCGGTTTTCAGAACTATTCGTTTCATGCGGCGTAAAATCCTCTCTCCTCTTTTTCACCTGTCGGATGACTTTCACGATAGGTTCTTCCTGCACTACGGACAATTCACCGTCGGAGAGCGCTCTTTCCGTGTCTCCTACGATACCGTCAGCATTAAAAATAAATACCGGCAACAGATAAATAGATTCGATGAATGAAGATCGAATTTTCTTTAATAACGCCGTAGTATGGTCCGGTTGCTGCCAGTCGAGAACTAATGCATCGGCCAGCGCAAAATTCCGGATATCCTGATCCTGGTAATCCGCAATCAAAAAGATTTCGAAACCACCTGCATTCTGTATTTTTTTTCCTCCGGGAATCATAAGCATTCGTTTTAAATAGACTACTGCCCGCTAATTAGTTTGTGATTTTCCGGTTAATTCGATGAATCATCATCAACGTGCTTCTCTCTGTAATTCAACCACCAATGGTAAAACATTTTAGGACGATATATGGTAACTCCCATTTTATAATAAGGCTTCCAATCGCAATCATTTTCAGCATTGACGGGGATGATTCGGGCCAAAACGGTCCGTGGTGTTTTTTGATAGGTTTTATGGAATTCACTGGGTAACTCAGCTGTATTCATATAAATGTTGTTAATTACCCCCAGGCTTTTCATGCCATTACTAAATTTCACACCAACTGTATCTCCTGCACTGAAGTATTGAAAATACTCCTGCCCGAGGTACGCCATGATATACACCTTATTCAAATTGATAAGCTCCATTGCCACTTCCTGTCGATAATTCACCTCATTTTCACGTGACAATATCTGACTAACAATTCCTCCCACCGGTGAAATGTAGGCAACGCTTTGTGGAACAACTACCGTCTGACTGGAAACGGCACTCCTTTTCCTTTCCATTTCTCTAAGGCGAATCAAATAGGTGTTCAGATATCGGATCTCCTCCCGAAGCATTTTCTCATCCGACTTCAGACTTTGCAGATTCTCATTGGTAGTGGTTAAAACACTTGCATTAGACAGGCCGAGATAAACTTCATCGCGTTGCGCTTGTAATTGCCCTTCGCGGCGGGCATATTCAGCGTTGCTACCCTCCAACTCAATTTTCTTCAGGCTGATATTTTTCTGAGTTGTAATTTTCTCACGCTCTATCCAGTCAGTGTTTCGCTCATCGCGTTGGCTTGTAATCAACCCCAGCGTATCCTTGGGAGAAATCTCCGGACGCACAATCAAGAGGGTGTCTCCTGGTTCGACCAGATCATTCTCGCTGACCAGGTATTTAATTATCTTCACATCATCCGAGAATTTCACTTCGAACTTGCTGGTAATAACTTCTCCGTAAGAAGAGACAAAATAGGTTCGGCGAAAAATGTAAATCACCAAACTGGCCAGGATAATAAAGAAAACGATCAGATAAATAATCCGATCCCAGTTAACACGGCGCTTCGGCAGAGGTTCTTCTTTATAACCCCTGATTACTTTTTCGTTTTTATTATATCGAAATGGTTTCAATACGCTACAGATTAGTTAGTAAACAAGATTCTTCAATTCAATTCACAGATGGTTCTTCCATGTCTGTCCTCAAAAGAAAAACTCCTGAAAAGCGGGGTGCCCCGCGAAACTGCTTCATTACTTCGAGGCCGTCTTTCAGACTGTCAAAAGTTCGGATACAGTATTTGTAGTACCCGTCCTTATGAACAACGATCAGATTTTCATCAATATCCAATTTTTTCTTTATTTCAGCCGGATCAAGCCAATACTTCGATGCGGCCACCTGCAAATGATACACTGCTTTTACCTGAGGCTTATTGAGTGCCAAATGCGCTTTTAAAACGGAAGTATCGCCCAACGATTGTACTTTATCCATCATGTGTAGCGATTTTAAGTCGTGAATCGCAACTTTTCTGATCCCGGTAGAATCGAGCACTTTTTCAATAACTGATTCCATCTGAAGACGTGTAACGAAATCAGTAGGACTTACAGCCAACACCGTTTTCTGCGGATCGATCGCTACTTCCCCGGAAATGCGCCGGATAATGGTTGAAGGCTTATTGGAACCGTATGCCATCAGAAAAACCTGATCGCTGTTACGGTAAATCTCTTGCACGTAGTTTTCCGGGAAAAATACTGGTATAGAAACGCAAAATTTCAGGTTATGCGAAACAGCAAATGCATGAGCTTTTGAATAAAGTTCAACCAATTTAGCCAGATATTCCTCCTTTAGCGAATCCCATTCCGGTAAGGCCTGTGGCTCCACATCCAGATGAATTCCGCTGAAGCCTTTGTCAACAGCCTCCTGCAGCCGTTGGTTAATTTCTTCAGTCGAATCAAAAATCAGTTGGTTGTTTCCAATCAAATCATACACCTCAATTCCTGCTGCCTTTGTTTGATTCAGAAACGCCGTTAACTTTCCGGTAGCACATGGTTGACCCGGAGAAAGAAGCACTTCACGTGTTTCATTCATATCCAAATCGGCAATCAACGTATGAATATCCTTCCGGCAGAATGTATTCGACCAAATATAAACAGCCCGCTTTCCGGGAAACCGTTTAACATATTCATTCATTTCCATCGGTTGGGTAAACAAGGTAACCGGTACATCGTTCAACACTGACTGAATCTTCAGGATATCGAGATACATTTCCTTCTTCAGATCAACCAGCTCTGTTTCGACAGCCAGTTTTTGATCGATATCCACCAACAACTGAACCGGACTGAATGCCGGGTTTTTCAGCTGGAGAAACACCTGTTGTTTTCGGATACGTTCGTCTATCTGCGCACGTTTGAAATAGAATTCCAGCAACTGGTATTTTTTATATTGATGATCGTAGAAGTAATTGAACAAATCCAGCTTCCGCTGAGAAATCTGATCCTTTTCCTTTGATTCATAAAGTATTTCTTCTGCTTCAGCAACACGGTCACGTGATGGCCCAAAGCGCAAAGGAATAGCCGCCGAGACACCTGCTGAACCATACTTACGCCAACTGTCATTTACACCTTGCTGGAAGTTATAACGGATAAAAGGACGCACAATCCATCCTTCCAGGCTCCGGTATTTTTCGCGGATGTTAGCTAAGTAAACGGCATTTTTTAAACTGTCAACCGAATGAGTCTCGTACAATACCATCATCTTCGCCGGATCGACATCCAGAAAAGGAAGACTATCCTTTTCTGCAGGCAGTTCGCCGTAAGCAGGCAACTGGTGGTCCAACTGATAATTATAATCGTTGTAGCTACGTTGTATTGACTTCATTTGCGATTCCAGTCCTTTCACTTTCAAAACATCTTCCCAGCTAACCCGCCGGATATAGAAAAGCTCATGATAAATTTTTTCGAGTCCCTGAAGAAGATCAAGACGGTTGGCAACCAGTTGCAATTTTTCGCTGTTGAAAACATAAATGAGGTAATTGTACCGATACAAAAAGTTGTTGCGGGCAGTTTGTTGTGAACGATTAAGCTGATCCACCTGCAACGCAGATTCCAGCTCCTTCGCCTTCAGCTGATTTCCAAACAAGCCACTGTTACCTAACAAATTCCAGTCGAGTCCGATGTAGGCCCGTTGCCTGTAATACACATCCTCTTCGTCAGCAAATCCCGGCTTGAAATTATAGTTGTAATATCCGGCAATCCTTAAACCATAGTCGCGTTTCAATCGCTTAATCCGGTAGTTGTAGAATGAATCAAATCCCTCTTTAAGGCTGTCGGATAAAAAACGGACAGAATAAAGGTCGTTGACCTGACTTGTATCGAAAGCTTCGGAATAGACATCACCTAACCGGTAATGCAAAGTCAGCATCGAGTCGACGTACGAAACAATTTTGGTATAACCCGGGAAACCCTTTCCAATGGGAACAATATTGGGCCCAGTTGGACCAGAAGCACTTGTTTGTCCGGCAGAAGGAAGAGAAAAACAAGCAAACAAACACAATAATGTTAATGGGTTAATGTTTTTAAAGGGGATGCTCATAAGGTTAATCAAAGTGTATATTTTTAGCTTTGGTTATGTTTTCTGAGAAATCAACAACTTGCAAATCGCTAGTTAAATTTACGGAAAAATAATAAAGTAAAAGATATGCGGCACTCAATTCTTATCGTTGATGATGATATAATTTCGGCACGACTTTTACAAAACATTCTACGCCAGAACGATTACATTGTTCTTTCTATAGCCAATAACGGCGAAGAGGGCATAAAAATTGCGTCAGAAGCGCATCCTGATATCATTTTTATGGACATCCAGATGCCTGGTAAATTGGACGGCATCGAAGCAGGGACATTAATCCAACAGAAATTAAATATTCCGGTTGTTTACATCACCGGTGACGACGACCAGCGGACCTTCTCCCGTGCACTAAAAACCAATCCCACCGGCTATATCATCAAACCTTTCCAGGCCGACAACCTGATTATGGTGCTGGAAATGGCCATCTTCCGCCATACCATGACGGAAAAGCTCCGGGAAAATGAAGAATTACTGTCGGTTACCATGAAGAGCATAGCCGATGGTGTTATTTCAACCGGCCAGGATGGAAACATTATTTTTTTCAACGCTGCAGCGGAAAAGCTAACTGGTCTTCAATTAGAAGAAGTTCAAAACATCAATTTCCGGAAAGCACTCAATCTGGAGGACGAAAAAGGGAAACCACTTTTCCCGGAAGGAGATGAAAAATCCGGATTGGGAGAGACTATTTACAAGGAAGCAGTTCTCATTCGTGAGGATAAAACGCACCTTCCAATTTCATACAGCCTGGCCCCGATTCGCGATAATAATAACGAATTTCGCGGCTACATTTTCTCCTTTCGTGACATTTCTCTTATCAAAAAGGCTGAAAATGAGCTGAAAAATATGAATCGGATTCTGGAAGTGAAGGTAGCGAAGCGTACCGAACAATTGAAGGAAAAAAATATTCTACTAGAGAAAGCACTGGAAAAAGAAAAAGAGATCAACGAGTTTCGTGCGAAAATTGTTACCACGATTTCACACGAGTTCAAAACGCCGTTAACCACCATTTTCAGTTCGGCCGAATTACTCGAACGATATTTGGACAACGACAAACTACGGGCCAAGTCACTGCGTCACTTTTCTTTGATAAAGGACTCGGTTAACCTGCTGAGCAGCCATCTCTCCGATATCCTCAAATTCCGTGAATACGAAACGTTGAATGAAATTCATCCCGAGCCAACGCAAACAGTTGCATTTCTGGACAAGATGCTGCAATTTTATCAATCGGGAGTGGGCAAACACCACCAATTGGTATTTACGCACAATTCACTCCCCCGAGAATTGTTGCTGGATCAGAAACTGGTGCGGGAAATTGCCGGTAATTTTATATCCAATGCCATTAAGTATTCCGATAAGGGAACAACCGTTGAATTAACTGCCGGTTATGCTAATGGCAATTTAACGATTTCTGTTCGTGACCAGGGAGTTGGCATTTCAAAAGAGGACCAGGAAAAACTATTTGAATACTTTTATCGCGCTAAAGCCACTGAGAACATTGAAGGTTCGGGAGTAGGACTGGCCATTGCGCGGCAGTCGGTGAATTTGTTACAAGGAAAAATCAATGTAGAAAGTGAACCGGGGAAAGGTTCCATCTTCACTGTTGAGTTTCCGGTACAGGAAGCTAATTGAGTTATCAAAATCAAATGTGAAAAACAATCCGCTTGCTCCACTTCCAACCATCCAAAATATTTGCTAATTTTGCGACAACTTGGTTCCCGTATTGGGGGATGAAAAGGGAATCCGGTGAGAATCCGGAACAGTACCCGCTGCTGTAATTTCCGATTCTGCTTTTGGCAGAATAGTAAGTTTTCGGTTAACAAACCACTGTTTTTTAAACGGGAAGGTAACCGAAAATCGGAATAAGTCAGAAGACCTGCCAGGTTGGTTTAAGCTTTCGGGATCAAAAGCGTGAAAACAGCCATCGCAAGTTTGTTTTTCTTCCCCTTAGCTTAGAATCAATTATTCAATGCCAAACAATTGATTTTAAGTATAATGAAAAAAAGAATTTCACTCAGCTACACCCTGTTTGCAGGGCTGCTCTTTTTGATCTCCTGCAGCAAAAACAACTCCCCGCTTCTACCTGAAATTACCATGGATATTCCCAGTCAGGGATACGAGGTAGCAGCTGGAGATCAACTTTCGCTGGTGGCACAAGCCAGTAATGCCGATGGTGCATCTTATCGCTGGACCAGCAACGGGCAGGTGGTATCTCAGGAACAAACCTACAATTTCAGCTCTGATGTTCCGGGCGTTTATCAGATCGGATTAAATGTGGCTACGGCACAGGGGGCCGCCTCAACTCAGTTCAAGGTAACAGTTACCTCGTCTCCTTATATCACAAAAGTGTTCGAATACCAATACGGTCCGGGGCAGCACGCCTCCATTTTAACAACCAGCGAAAGCAACAATTTGGTTGGCAGCCCCTGGGCCGATGGTAAAAGTTTTGTGCATCTCGGAGGTTGGGGCGGATACATCGTTGCCGGTTTCGACCATAAGGTAAAAAACCGCGATGGCTACGATTTTGCCGTTTATGCGCAACCGGGTGCTTCCTCCGAGCCGGGTGTGGTTTACGTGATGAAGGACACCAATGGAAATGGAAAGCCCGATGATGGCAATTGGCTTCAGTTGAAAGGCAGCGAATATGACAATGCAGAAACGGTCCACAACTACGAAGTAACCTATTACAAGCCCGCAAACGGTGGCAATGTAACCTGGGAAGACAACCAGGGCAACACGGGCGAACTGGTTCCCAATTACGGTACCGATAGTTGGTGGTGGGCAGGTTACGGCGATAAAACCGAAGTAAATTTTAATGGCGAACGGCTTCCCGATGCTTATGTGAATACCAGTACCAACGATAGTACAGAAAACTGGGCATTAGGCGATGGCTTGTTTGCCTGGGGATATGCCGAAACTTACAACAATCAGGATTACGATACCAGTCTGAAAGCAAACCGTTTTGACATATCGAATGCTGTGAACGCCGATGGCCCGCCGGCCAACCTCGATGGCATCGATTTCATAAAAGTGCAGAGCAGTGTGTTCCAAATTTCCGGATGGCTGAACGAGGTTTCAACCGAAGTGAGTGGCGCTGCCGACCTGAATATGCTGGACAATGCAAACTAAGTCGGAGCCAGACGTACAGGCAACTCGTATTTGCAACGGTTTTATGAAGCGCCTGCCCATCGTGTTGCTGCTACTCATTCCTTTCTGTCTGGAGCTGCGGGCACAGTCACTGTCGGATACCCTGAAAATAAAAGAGGTCACCGTCATTAGCAAGCATCTCCAGAAAAAGGAGGAAGCGGGATTAATTCGCTCGGACGTCGATTCGGTGGCCATGATAACAGCCATGAATGCAACCCTTTCGGAGCTCATCTCCGAAAATACACCCATATTCATTAAGACCTACGGGCGCGGAGCACTGGCCACCGCTTCCTTCCGGGGAACCGCACCATCGCATACACAGGTGGAATGGAACGGTATCAACCTGAACTCACCCATGTTGGGAATGGTCGATTTTTCCACCATCCCGGTTTATTTCATCGACAAGGTCAGTATTCTGCACGGTTCGGGCTCGCTCACCGAAAAGAGCGGAGCGCTGGGCGGCACCATCGATCTGCAAAGCAATGTCGACTGGAACAACCGTTTTTCGGGAAGCGTCCTCTCCGGTATCGGCAGCTATCAATCGTACGACGAATTCTTCCAGGTGAAAACCGGAAACCGGAAAATACAATTCAAAACCAAAGCCTTTCTCAGCCAGTCGGCCAACGATTTTCCTTACCGAAATAAATTCATTGCTGGCATCGACCCGGAAACGGGAAAGTACATTTACCCCGAAGAGCGAAACAAAAACGCCGATTACCGCAATTACGGCGTATTGCAGGAAATTTATTACCGCCCGGATGACAAGGATATTATTTCGGGCCATTACTGGTACCAGCACAATTCGCGCAGCATTCCGCAGCTGATGACCAACGAAACCTCAGGCGACGGAGGCGTTAACCGGCAAACCGACCAGATTCACCGTGTGGTCGCCGAATGGAATCACTACGGTGCCAAAACCACCTTGAAAGTAAGCAGTGGCGTTAACTTCGACAAGATGAACTACTGGCTCAAAGCCAACGTCAACGGAACATCGGGGCAGGTCATTGTCGATTCTTGGTCGAATGCCAAGAGCTGGTTCAACAAGGTATTGTTCACCTACCGGGAAAGCCAGGATTTTTCGGCCTCAGCCGGAATTGATGTCGACCGGCATGAGGTCAACTCCCAAAATTATGCCCCACTGGCTTCAGACTATGGTTATCGACAATCGCGGCTCGAAAGTTCGGCCCATGTGCAGTTCAGCAAGAAACTCGGGGAGCGGTTCACTTCCACCTTCCTGTTAAGGCAGGATTTATATGACAGCAAAGCCGCCCCGATTATGCCTTTAATTGGGATGGAATACAAACTACTGGCGAATAAAAACCTCTACCTGAAAGGAAATGTGTCCCGCAATTATCACCAGCCTTCGCTGAACGACTTGTACTACATCCCCGGAGGAAACCCCGACCTGAAACCGGAGGAAGGTTACACCGGCGATTTGGGATTCACTTACGAAGAAAACTTGGTGCATATCCGTCTATACACGGCGTTAAGCGCCTATACGTCGAAAATCGACAACTGGATCATCTGGCTGCCCACCAACAAAGGTTACTGGGAGCCATCGAACATGAAGAAAGTAGATGCCAGTGGCCTGGAATACCAGCTTTCGCTGGAAGGAGAAAAAGGGCTATGGCACTGGCACTTCAACGGGAATTATGCTTACACCCGCTCCATCAACCGTGATGAGCCGGTGAACTGGGCCGACGAGTCGATTGGCAAACAGTTACCATTTATTCCGCAGCATTCGGCCAACCTGTCGGTAAATCTTTCCCGGAAGGGATACCACATTACCTACCAGTGGAATTACTACAGCGAACGCTACACGACCACCAGCAACGAAAAAACCACCTCACTCGATTACCTCTATCCTTATTTCATGAACGACCTGTTTGCCGGCAAAGACTGGCACTGGAAAACGTACCGGTTGGGGGTGGAATTGAAAATCTTTAACCTGCTCAACGAAGAGTACCGCACCGTGTTGCAACGCCCCATGCCACGCCGGAATTACACGCTGTTGGTTCGGTTTGACTTTTAAATCCAATGAAAAAATGAAGAGAAATTTCCTCCATATATCCGCTGCAATTTTCCTGCTAAGTACTCTACTTTCGGGATGCATGAACGACAATGCCTGGATAGGTGCACACCGGCAGGGCCAATCCGGCCAGTTGCTTTCCAACTTCGGGGTATTCATTGTCAACGAAGGGAATTTCATGTCGGGGAATGCTACCCTCTCCTTTTACGATAAAGCCACCGGCCAAACCATCAACAACCTGTTTTACGCCACAAACGGCCTTCCCCTGGGCGACGTGGGCCAATCGATGAGTATTCTCGATTCGCTGGGATACATTGCTATCAACAATTCGGGGAAAATCTATGTCATCAATACCAAAACGGGGGAATATTCCGGGAAAATCACCGGCCTAACTTCACCGCGCTACATCCATTTTGTTAATTATGAAAAAGCCTACGCGACCGATTTGTATGCTTCCGCAATTACTATTTTCAATCCGGCCACCTTCCGGGTAACCGGGACCATACCCACGCCCGGTCATACCTCGACCGAGCAAATGGTACAGGTTGGTGCCACGCTTTATGTCACCTGCTGGTCGGCGGATAATACCATTTTGAAAATCGATACCGGAAACGATACCGTGACCGGAGAAATTAAGGTGGGTACGCAACCCAAAGGACTAGTGAAAGATAAAAACAACCAGCTCTGGGTTTTGTGTGACGGGAATTACGGAGGGACAACATCCGGTAGTCACCAGGCCAAGTTGCAGCAGGTTAATCCGGAAACCGGGCAAATTGAAAAGTCGTTCGCGCTTAGCTCCGAAAATATTGCTTCGGATTTGACCATCAACGCCACACGCGACACGTTGTATTTCATCAATAACGATGTGTGGCAAATGCCCGTCACCGCATCACAGCTTCCGGCGGCGCCGGTATTAAAAAACCCCGGGACCATCTACTACAGCCTCGGGGTCGACCCGGACAACTCGGACATCTATGTGAGCGATGCCATCGATTACCTGCAACGTGGGTTGGTGTACCGGTTAACCGCCAAAGGAGTTCCTATTGATACACTTAAAACAGGAATCATTCCAGGAGCCTTTTGTTTCAAATAGAACTATTTAACAACGACTTTGAGGCCCAAAAGAAGAACGATGTAATTTAAACCAGCTTTACTCCCCGAGGAGAATTTATAATTTTAATCATTTCCCTCTTCGTAAATATATAAATGCTTTTTGGCATTGGACTTTACGACCCTAAGCTTTTTCAGATCAGACTCTTTAACTTTCGTCAAAAATTTATCCGGAATAATAATTTCGAATGGGTGATCCGTCTTTAATTTTCCACTTAATTCATCAAAAGAAACACTCTTTATTTTTCCATGACTGTAAAACTGGCTCGAATAACTTTTTTTACCGAAATAGTAAAGGTTTACATCTGAATTCTGCACTTGCCCTTTGAGTAAAAATTTATCGGTATTGCTGTATTGCTCTAAATTATTGTTTACAAGCCCAATTAGAAGAGTAACAATAACTAAAAATGGCACAATTAAGCTTGTAATAACCATCATTCTTTGACGCTTAATACTATCACTATCCCAAAAATGAACAACCAGCAAGGCAACAGGCACCATTACAGGAAGTATATAAGTATGAATAAGACTTTTTGAGAATGTGAAAAAGAAAGGAGTCCACAATAGCCAAAACAACAAAAAAACCAGCCATTTATCCTTACTTAAATTTGCCCTGAATTTCCAAAGTTTAAAAAATACTAGTTGTATCCACGGAAGGCTAAAAATGAACAGAAAGACCCAAATAATTCCGAAAGGTTGTGTCTTTGGAAAACCATATTTGTCGCCTTTCCAGCTGGAATCAAAAAATCGTTTAAAATGTTCTCCTACGATAAAATAATCAAGAAATCCTTTGGTTCTTAACTCTGCCAAATAATACCATGGAACTGCTATTGCTAAGGCAATAAGAGCGCCTAATATCCAGGGAAATTTCTTTATTCCACTGCGATACTCATTAAACAGTAGCACCCAAAGAATAATTGGGGGCATGGTAAGTATCAGGACAATTGGACCTTTGGCTAAAAAACCAAAACCCATTGCCACAAAAAAGAGGTAACGCCAATATGATGGTTTTTCCTGGTTCATGGTAATCCAAAAGGAAAGCATCATAATAGTTACACAAAAAGCCAGAGAAACATCAGTGGAAACTACTCCTGCATGTAATAAAAATTCAGGAATCGTTAAAAGAATAAAACCGGGTAAGAAAAATGGTAATTTCTTTTGTTTTGCAAATTGACCTACTAAAATTACGATTACGATACTCAATATCAGGGATGGCAGCCTTACGGCAAACTCGTTAATACCAAAAATTTTCATACTAATCGCGGAAAGCCATGTAGACAATGGTGGTTTAGCCCAAAAAGGAACCCCATAATCAATTTGAGGAGTTACCCAATTATTTGAGTCCACCATTATTCTTGCAATTTCAGCATATCTGGCTTCTGTTTTATCCATTAGCGGAATAATCCAGTTCGAGACAGCTCTTAAAACGATTAAGCCAAGAACACCAAAGGCATAAAAATTTGAATTCTTAATAATGCTAATTTTTCTTCCCATTATATTTTCTGTAAATGAAAAACAAATCAAACCACATCCGAAAAAAATAAGTAATCTTCACCTTTGACTCAGCTCCCGCTATCCATGATTTCAAAGGAATCTCCTTTGAAATGTTTTGGATTTTTACTCTATCGTATAGATGGATTATTCGATAAAATATTTCCACATCAAATAACCATTTGGAAATGAATTTCTCTCTGAATACTTCCTTTGCCAGGCTTTGCTTAAAGACCTTACAACCACATTGCGTATCGTAGACTGTAATTCTCAGCATCTCAGAAATTATGGTAGCAATTATTCGTCCGGTCAGGTGCCGAAACAACTTTCGCTCAATATTGGTATCTATTTTTAAAATTCTTGACCCAAATGAAAATAGGATATTTTCATTTATTTCATTGCTGATGAACAGACATTCCTCCAGAGAGGTTGAAAGATCAGCATCAAGATATGCGATGCTATCAAAATCCAAATCATTTCTAAAACAAAACAAAACACCTTCCCTAACAGCCTCAGCCTTACCTTGGTTTTGATTTAATGAGACAATAAACACTTTGTCCTTGTTTGAGTTTTGAATTTCCTTAAGAACTTGAATTGTATTGTCCGTAGAACCGTCATCAGAAAATACAATCTTTGTATGATTGTCTTTTTTTAAAAAACTGATAAATTCATTTGTAGGAATCCTTTGTGATTCATTGAAGCAAGGAACTACTATTATTAGGGTATTCTTTTTTATTTCTTCCATAAGAACCCGTCAAGGCATTTATTTGGTTAGTTCAATAATATTAAATCTGATTCCTCAATCTCTTTAAAATGTATAAGCAAGCGCAACACCGCCTCCTTTGTGATACATCGTCGGAGCAAACACCAGGTTACTTTTCTTTCCCCAGCGGTGTTGATGTGTGAGGTATACAAACTCCACCGAGAGAATTCCGATACCAGCCCCGGCCAGTACGTCCGAAATCCAGTGCTTATTGTTCATCATGCGCAGGACGCCAACGCCGGCAGCAGTAACATAACCTCCCACACTAATCCACGGGGAAATATGACCGTATTCTTTGGCCAGGAAAGTGGCCGAGAGGAATGCCTGGGCAGTATGACCAGACGGAAAGGATGTGAATACTCCTCCATAAGGACGCTCTACTTTAGAGGTTCGTTTGATTCCCTGAACCACCAACGTCATCAACAATTCAGACTTGGCGAGAATTAAACTCTGGTTAAGCAAATCGTTGCGGCCTTTTAAACCAGCGGCACTAAGGCCCAGCGTTATCACTGCCGGCGCATATTGCAGATAATTGTCAGCCGTTGTATGAAAATTAGGATTCCATCCATGCATGGTATCATGAATGGTGTATTTACTTAATGCGGTATGACTTGGAACAGCCATGGTAATCAATCCTGCCGCTATTAACCCGGTAGGAAGAATGGCTTTTCGAACAAAGACAGGACACGTTTTATTTCCGGGCTCTTGCTGAAGACTGTCTTTTTGCATCTTCTGCTGCCAGTAACCATAAACATCGGTTTGCGTTGTCAACAAAGAGTTGGTATTACCGGATACACCAACATTTTCAGTGATGATTTTGCTACCCTCCCCCTTCTGCATGTGAAATTCCGTGGCTGCACGGGCATTTCCCATCATCATCGTCAGAAAAACAAACAACAAAAATCGATTAGCCATCTTCATATAATTCATTTTAATCCGATTACCGGAACTGTCAATTGACAGATTACAAAGTCGCGACAAATTTTCCAGTTGGCTAAAGAACGTTAAAAAAATCCGACCAAAAAATTAGGAAACGGTTAAAAATTATTAATACTCTCTCCACCACTCCTAAGACCAACACATACATACAACACAATTAAGCACAACGTATTACACACCGAAAATTAGGATAATCGGCTCTTATACCCAAAAATGATAAGCATTCATGGTGTAAGTTTTGTATCAACCGTAAACAACAAATATTGATTACAATTTACGAGAGAAGAAACAACAGGATTGTCTAATATAAAAAATTGACGTCATGAAAACTAAAGCAATTATTATGATGATGAGTATCATGCTCGGACTTGGAGTCATGACACAAAGCTATGCACAGGATACGCATACTAACGTTGAAAAGAACCTGTCGCGGAAAGCAAGAAGAGAACTACGGAAAAAAGAACGAATTGCCGCTGACCAGTATATGTTTCAGAGTGCAAAAGCTGCATTGAAAGATGGCAATTGGGTATTGGAATCCAATCGGTTAATTACCAAATGGGGAAACACCATACCTGTTGATAGTAACACAAATTTTGTCGAACTACAAAATGGTACAGCCTATATGCAATTAGCCTTTGCCGGACACAATGGTCCAAACGGAATGGGAGGAATTACGCTGAAAGGCAAGCCTACTCAAATCAAAATGAGCACGGATAAAAATGGGGACGTATACTACCAAATGTCCGTAATTGGCAATGCACTAACTGCTGATATCATCGTCAGGCTAGGAAATGGAGATAATTACGCGAGCGCCCAGGTAAATGCAATTACCAGTGGTGCCCAACTCGAATTTGCCGGACAACTGGTACCAGCGAGCGATTCGACAGTTTACAGAAGTGGAATGGATTTCTAATTATTAAAAATCAGCATTAATGAAAGCGAGGCAGAAACCCCGCTTTTGTTTTGTCAGAAAAGTGTATTAGCATCCTTTCAATAACTGGAATAGACAACAAACATCAAAATTTACGAACTCGAACTTCTTAACATAAAGGATGGGCTACAAAACCCGGCATCCCTTCCGGCAGCAATCTGTAAAAAATCCTAACCCTACCAACCCTATGGTTAAAAAATATTAATCCTCATTTCGGGTACTCACTTATCTAAAAGTGGTGAACCTCCTTAAAACACAACAAATTCAGAAAATAAATAATTGCCCCATATTACTCATCTAATTAGGAGAGAGTAAATCATGGTCTGAGTTTTGTTCTAAAAGAAATGTAGTTTATTAAACACGACAAGCGCAAGAAAAACGAAAGAATTGTATAACATAAAAAATTTAACGTCATGAAAACAAAATTAGTCATAATGCTGATGGGAGTCCTGCTGGGACTTGGTACCGCCACGCAGGTATATGCGCAAAACTCAGACTCAATGATGACACGTCAGGAGAAAAAAGCGATAAGGAAAAAGCAACGCGAAGCAGCTAACATGTCTCAATTCGAACAGGCCAAACAAGCGCTCGAAAACGGCGACTGGGTGTTGGAAGCCAATCGCCTCTACACCAAATGGGGGCAGCTGATCAATGTGAGTGATCAAACCAATTTCGTTTCGTTGGAAAATAATACTGCTTATATGCAATTGGCTTTTAACGGTTATACAGGCCCAAACGGAATCGGAGGTATTACACTCAAAGGAAAACCCACTCAAATCAAAATGACAGAAGACAAAGATGGTAATATCACTTACAAGATGTCTGTCATCGGCAACGCTTTAACAGCCGATATCACGGTGAAGTTGAGCAAAGGAAATAATTTTGCCGACGCAGAAGTCAATGCGGCAACAACCAGTGCCCGGCTCCGTTTTGCCGGCCAGTTAGTTCCACTCGACCAGTCAACCACTTACCGAAGTGGGATGGACTTCTAATACAAAACAGATATCAATACAGCAAAAAACGGGGCCCGAAAGCCCCGTTTTTTAATATGGTCAAAGCGAGGGAACCGAGGCTCCCCCGGCAATATAAACTACTAGTATCAGAGATACTAAATGAAAGGTCAGGTTAGGTTTATTTCTCCCACCACAACTTTGTGGCTTGTACGTCAGGTCCCTGATCGGTAATTGCTTTTTGCAGGTTGTCGTTGTTGGTACTGTATGGGCTGGAACCATAGCGCATACGCTGTGGGTAAAGTCCGTCTAAGTCACCCATAGCATAGATGTCTCCGTCTTTTCCCTGAACGCCCTGAGCAAGAGAGGCTGGATATCCCAATTTACGGACAACCGCCCACGCTTCGAAACCTTCGGTATAGTTAGCCAACCAACGCTGTTCGGCTACTTTTTCCATATCGTTGGAACCGTCCAGGTTGGCCATTGGTGAGGTAGCAAGAAAATTATCAATATCAGTCTGATCAACGCCCCAAACCAGCATTGCCTGCCTCAAACCTTCGCGATAAAGCGTATTGGCATCGCCGGAACCATATCCATCCAAAGCCGCCTGTGCCTGCATGAAATACGATTCAGCGGTGGTCATGACGATCTCCGGAGCAATCGGCTCTCCCTCGTTTTTCGCCTGGATAATGTATTGAGCAGGGCTACTAAACAGCTCATACCGGGCATAATTCATCATAAATCTATTCATACGGACCGGTTGACCAATGTAGTATTTATTCTTATCCAATGAAAGAACGGTTTCACCATCTCCATTGGTCCATTCTGTATAGGTTGCACCAGCGTCATCTAACGCAGCCAGGATAAAATCCTTACGCTTCTGATACATGGCATCATCGTCTGAATCCGGATGTGGAATAGTAAGGGTATCACCACCAGCAGCCGGCTGAGCATATTTAGACAAGCGCGGGTCACCATTTTTCTGCAACAGGTCGATCAACGGCTGACTAACGGTCCATTTGGAACCCAGGCCACCAAAATTATACCACACATCACCGTAACAGGAACTGTTCCACTGACTGATGATGTTATCTTTCGGCAACAACGCGTTATCAGGCTCATCAGACAACAACGGAGCAGAGAGCGCCTCGTTGATAGCCTGATCGACAAACGAAGCACCGGAAGCACCGCGGGCACGCAAAGCAACCTTCAACTTCAGGGTATTTGCTAACTTTTTCCATTTTTGCAAGTCTCCGTTATAGAAAAGATCATTGCTCGTCAATTCCAATTCCCCATCACCTGTTTTGGTTGCATCACCAATCAAAGACATCGCCTTGTCCAGGTCATTAATAATCCCATGGTATATTTCGGCCTGCATATCAAACTTCGGCTGAAGAATATCCAGGTTACCACTCTCAGAATAAGGTACTTCACCAAAGGTATCGGTAAATTTCTGAAAAAACATGCTCTTCATGATCAGAGCAGTAGCATAATAGAGGGAATTCTCCTGTACGCCCCCGGGCTGTGTCAGTTCGAGATATGAGTCAATAGTACTGTTATACCCTTCATAATAATCCCAGGCGGCATCTGTATAACCTGGATCATAGGTATAACCCAATCCATCGGACCACCAGGAACCGGCAAATCCGAAACAGAACATTCCGGCATACCGATCGGCGTTAATCAGCTGGGCTCTCCAATAGGGATATCGATCGGGAGCAAAAAGATTCACTTGCGCACGTGTAACGAAATACTTAGCAGTAACCTGATCTCCCTGCACTGCATTAGGGTCTTTGTTGATATCCACAAAATCGGATGTACAGTAAGTTAACCCCAATACAGCTACAATTGCTAGTAGGAATTTATTTAATTTCATAATATTCAGTCATTAACGATTAAAACTTCACATTCAGGTTGAAACCGAGACTCCGGGCCGTAGGCAAAGGATAGTATACTACCCCCTGGGAAAAAGAAGAAGCACTATAGGCTGATTCCGGATCAAAATTGTCCACTTTCTTATAGATAAAGAAGAGGTTCCGACCCACAACGCCAAAGGATGCACTTTTCACTACGGTACCGCTCAACCAACTACCAGGGAGGTTCCATACCAGTGAAAGTTCACGCAAACGCACATTGGTTTGATCGTAAACATATTCTGAAGCAATACCGCTAACAGCCCCCCAGTATTGTTGGGCCGTAATTTGTTTTGTGTTGGCTTCGCCACTTTCAAGCACACCGTCAACAACGACTCCGCCTTCGCGGTATTGTAAAGAACGCTTGCTCGTTCCGGCACCGTCCATTCCGGCATCCGTTCCCGAATACACTTTTCCACCAAAACGTGCATCTACTAAAGCACTCAAGCGGAAATTCTTATAGGTTAAGGTATTGCTCATACCTCCCGTCCAGTCGGGCTGATAATTTCCCAAATACACCTTGTCACTACTGGATTTTGGCAGTCCGTCCGCATTCACAATGACCTGACCATTATCGTTCTTTGCCCAGGTAGTACCGTATATATCACCAAATCCGCCGCCAACAGTTCCCTGCACAATGACATTTCCACTATTAACAGTAGAGAATACATAGTTATCGGTACCTGCAATCAGCGATTTCAATTTATTTTTATTCGTCGCAAAGTTGACCGAAATATCCCAGGTCACGTTTGATGTGCGTACCGGTGTCGCTCCCAGCATCGCTTCAAAACCTTTGTTTTCGATTTCGCCGACATTCTCCAATAACGTGCTATATCCGGTAGAAGCAGAAATCGGTACTTTCATAATCAAATTCTTCGATTTGATATTATAGTACGACATATCAAGATGTAAGCGATTATCGAAGAACCGGAATTCCCCCCCCACTTCCGTGGACGTAATCTGTTCCGGTTTTAGATTTGGATTATATTTAGTAGTACTTCTCGAGACGGTTGTCTGTCCTAAATACGAGTCGTTCACCCCTGCCAGTGAGTAAGTATCGTATAACTGATACGGATCAGTATCGTTACCTACCTGTGCCCAACTGGCACGCAATTTTGAATAAGTCATCGCTGAATTATCCAACTTCAGCAGATCGTTGAAAAGGATGGAAGCACTAACCGACGGGTAGAAATACGACCAGTTCGATTCCGGAAGTGTCGATGACCAGTCGTTACGCGCCGAGCCATCCAGGTAGAACCAACGGTCATACGACAGACTAACCGTTCCGTACAACGAATTGATCTTCTTCTCCTGTAATGGAGTAAAACCGGGAAAAACATTTATTGAACTTAAAACTGGTGGAGCGTCCGGAATACGAAAATGGTCTCCATTTACGCTGTGACCACGATAGGTGTGGTGCATAGCGTTTCCACCAAATGAAGCGCTCAGGTTGACCTTGTCGGTCAAATCCTTGTTAGCCGTAAAAAGGAAATCAGCGTTGGTTTCCTGGGTCTGGCTTTCACGATAATTGAAACGTCCCGTTGAATAGTACCAGTGTCCGTACTGGTTAACCTGCTCGATATTCATTGTCGTCATATCGGTCCCCACACGAACATAGGCCGAAAGCCAATCTGTAAAGCTATACTGAATCTTGACAAATCCCTGGAAACGATCTTTCCAGTCTTTATTCTGATCGTGATAAACCATCCAGTATGGGTTCGAATTCAAGGATGTCGGACCGATTGAACTCAATGTTACCGGATCCTGGTAGTTTTTCAGATCGTTGATATCAACGTTTCTGGGAATATTAACCAAATAAGCCATGACACCTTCCGTACCCAGCGTCGGGCGGTTCTTACCATACTGCTTGAAATAAGTGGCTTTAGCATCTACGGTCAGCTTATCGGTTAGTTTGGAAAACGCTCTCAGGTTGAAGTTATTTCTCTCAATTTTTGAGTTGGGAATCATGGAATTAATCTGCGAATTGGTATAAGAAAACCGCATATTAATCTTATCATTCCCTCCATCCAGAGCAACCGTATTAATAGACGAAACTCCTGTCCTAAAGAAATCTTTCACATTATCCGGTTGCGGACTATACGGACGATTTTCGCCGGTATAATACAACTGACTGGAACCATCCATCATTGGCCCCCATGAACCTCCGGCCTCTTTCAAATCACCGACAGTTGAAGGAATCGCCCCCTGTGTCCCCTGGCCATATTGATTCTGATAGTCCGGAAGCAACATCGGGTTCTCAAAAGTAGTATTCGATGTAATGCTCACACCAATACCTTTCCGGGAAGATCCTTTCTTGGTGGTAATCATGATAACGCCGTTAGCAGCACGCGAACCATAAAGTGCGGCAGCATTCGGGCCTTTCAACACCGAAATCGAAGCAATATCATCCGGGTTGATGTCACCAATACCACTACCATAATCCAATTTGGAATATTCTCCCGTGTCCGCTTCGTTAGCCGAACCGAAACCTGAGTTATCCATCGGTACACCATCCACCACATAAAGCGGCTGGTTATTGCCGGTTAGCGAGTTGTTACCACGAATGATCACCCGGGAACTACTACCCGGTCCGAACGAGCCTTGCGTAATGGTTACACCGGCGACACGACCTGAAAGTGAGTTAATTGGGTTAGCATCCTTCACGGTAGACACTTCGTCACCTTTGACTTCGCTAACTGCATACCCCAACGATTTCTTTTCGCGGGTAACACCAAGCGCTGTGACAACCACTTCATCAACTGCCACATCCCTGGACTTCATTGTAACATTAATGGTCGAACGACCATTCACGGGAATCTCCTGGGTTTCCATACTAACAAATGAAAACACCAAAGTAGCATCTCCCGATTGTACAGTAACGGAGTAATTACCATCGGCATCCGTAACCGTACCGTTGTTTACTCCTTTCTCAACGACCGTTAACCCGGGTATGGGTTGACCGTCGGGCCAGGAAACAACTGTTCCTGTAACCGTGTGCTGGGCATATGCACCACTAATAGATGCTAGATACATTCCAAAAGCAAAAAAGAATTTCTTCATAAGACTTCTATAAATTCTATGATTAAAACAGAATTTGTACAATAATATTGCGATGTATCGCAGAAATGTAATGGTCCACCGAAGAACAGACAAAAATTGCCGAGTATTAACAACAGTGCATCTCCATCAAGACAAATTATAGATAAATGCTAATTAAGCAACAATCACCAGTGTATTCCGGCTAAACTGACAATCCCCCGTACAAATCTGTTTACTTGAGTTCATCCATGGCGTCACCAAAAACCTTTTGGAAAAGCATGGCAGCTATTCCGAGCAAACCCGAGTGCTCATCAATCTCCGAAATTTCGAGACGTACATTACTGCAGATATTTTCCAGGCAATACTGGTTTAAGGACTGTTGGATAGGTGTCATAATGTATTGGTTGGCTTGTGAAATAGGACCACTCAGGACTATCAATTCCGGGTTAAGCAATTGAATCAGAATGGAAAGTCCTTTCCCTAAAGCACTGCCTACTTGATTTAAGATAGAAATGGCGAATTCGTCACCACCGCGTGCGGCATTAATCACATCTTCTGTCTGCATCTCATCCGGATTATTCTTGAAAATCCGGGTTAATTGCGAAACCGTGCCATTTTTAACGCCACTTATCGCCAGGTTAAGTAGTTTATGAGCCGATGCCATGGTTTCGATACATCCCCGTTTGCCGCAAATACACAGTTCGCCTTCGTCCTCCAGCCTGATGTGACTGAATTCGCCGGCAAAACCACGGGAACCACTGTAAAGCTGGCCGTTTAATATCATCCCAACGCCAAGTCCCCAGCTCCAGTTCAGCACAACCGAATTCACGGTATTCTGCGCTTTACCGAAAACAAATTCACCAAAAGCCTGCATCCTTGCATCATTATCAATGTATACAGCCTTCTGAAATTTGGCACCGAAACGCTTTTTTACATTCCGTAAAGAGGGGTCCTTAATGGTGAAATTGATCCCTTCCTTTGAATCAATCAATCCCGGCATGTCAACGCCCACAGCAACGATCTTATCTTCCGGGATGCCAGTTTCACGAACCAACTCATTCGCTGCCTTGTGAAGCTTATCCACCAGTTTCGGATCATCAATATTGGTTTCAATAAACCGGATAGGGGTTACTTCCTCGTTGTGACAATTAAATATGGTTGTTTTTGCTTTATAGCGTCCCATATCGACCGCAATGATATAAAAAGCTTCGGCCACCAAACTGTAAAGAGCAGGTTTTCTTCCACCCCTTGACTCTCCAATACCGCTGGTTTCAACTGCTTTTAAGGCGATTAACTCATCAAGCAGCGTTTTAGTCGTGGGCAGGCTGATACGAACCTCCCTACTCAGATCGGACGCTGACAGCGAACGGTGTTCATACAATAAACTCAGTATCTGCATGCGCTGACGATAGCGCTTGATACCATTCACTGTCAATCTTCGGCTTTCCTCTTTACTTATCAGAATCATTTATCGCGTTTCCAATATTTGCAGGTACCAATTAAAGATAATTTTACAATTAAGTCAAGTTATTATTAAAGTTTTTTAAAAAGAATTAATAGTTCTGCATCTTTACACAGAAGTTCTTGTAAAAATAACAACACATAAAACAAGTCTTCTAGAATCGTGTATGTTTGAACATTTTGCATAGGTACAGCTTCTTATATTTCTCTTCATTTGAAAAATCAATCACGCGTTGACCATTCGGAAAAAAAGCGGAATTTTGGTATATTCCCATCAGATCACCGATGAAAGTCAACTGATTTTTTCTTCCATCCACATCGTTACTTCTTCTTCAAACTTCACTGGCAATTTTTTGTTATCTTGTATCAGGCAGCCTGACTGGAAATTTTCCCGACAACGGGAATTTTTTACCTTAGCAGGGTTATTTTTCAGGCCGCTTGGTCAAACGATTTTCTTAACCTGACGACAAATTCACCTTATGCAGGAAATGGTTTCCAAAAAAGTTATCCAGGCATCCCGCCGAAGATTTCATCAATTTCTCGAAAACGATGCCTCGGGAGGTATCCTACTCATTGTCTGTACAATTGCTGCTCTTCTCTGGGCCAACTCCGCCTTTCATGCATCATACGAACATTTGTGGCATACCGAAATTGCCCTTAAGGTGGGTGGTTTTGAAGTGGGAATGCACCTGTTGCACTGGGTAAACGACGGTTTGATGGCCATTTTCTTTTTTGTGGTTGGGTTGGAAATCAAACGGGAAGTCATTGCCGGTGAACTGTCGGGCATGCGGAAAGCTGCTCTTCCGGCGCTGGGAGCACTGGGAGGGATGGTTTTACCCGCCCTGCTATTTTCGGCGCTTACCATTGGGAAAGACGGCGCACAGGGTTGGGGAATCCCCATGGCTACCGATATAGCCTTTTCACTGGGAATTTTAAGTTTGCTGGGCAAGCGGGTTCCGCTTTCGCTGAAAATATTTCTGGTGGCACTGGCCATAGTCGACGACCTGGGTGCCATTATGGTTATTGCCATTTTCTATTCTTCAAATCTGCAGCTTGAATACCTGATGCAGGCGTTGGCGCTCATTTCGCTCCTGCTCATCATCAACTGGATGAAAGTTCGTAAACCCTGGGTTTATGTGGTAATTGGGACCATTGTCTGGTATTTCTTCCTGAAGTCGGGCATACACGCTACCATTGCAGGAGTACTGGTCGCCTTCACCGTTCCGTTGCGCCGGAACCTGATGACCAACGAATTCAACGATCATGTCGAAAAATTTAATCTTTGCGATGATTGCGCTACGTCCTATACCCTTCCCGACCAGGAAATACATAAACTCGATAACCTGAAACGACAAATCAAGTTGGTCCAGAGTCCGGCCCAACGCATCGAACACATGATGCACAAGATGGTGAATTACTTCATCATGCCGGCATTTGCCCTTGGGAATGCCGGCGTAGTGCTTGATGGCAGCAATATGGGCCCATACGGATATCTGAGCCTAAGCGTGGCCCTTGCCCTGTTTGTAGGAAAAGCACTGGGTATCACGCTCTTTTCATGGGGTGGAGTGAAGCTGGGGCTAGCTGAATTACCACAAAATATCAAATGGCCACACATGTTCGGAGTGGCTATCCTCGGCGGATTGGGATTTACTATGTCACTCTTCATTTCAAACCTGGCCTACTTCGACCTTTCTATGCTAAATGCTGCAAAATTGGGGGTTTTGGGAGGTTCACTGGTGGCTGGAGTTGTCGGATATTTGCTATTGTCCAAAATTCTTCCCCGACCGAAAAATGAGGAATTCAGCTACCCCGTGGAACCGTAACAATGAACAGTGAACAATGAGAATTGAACAATAAAGGCAAAAGAGTAGGCTCAGGTGCAGATTAAGAAAATCTGAAAAAGTAGTTCTAAAATCTTAAGTCTAATATCTAACGTCTATTATCTCTTTCTATGGATGTCAAAATAGAAGAAAGCTGGAAGAAAGTATTAAACGGAGAATTCGATCAACCCTATTTCGAGTCGTTGGTGAAGTTTGTCAAAGACGAATACGCCCGCCACAAGGTATATCCACCTGGGAAATGGATGTTCCATGCGTTCGATTGCTGCCCGTTCGATGACGTAAAAGTGGTGGTACTCGGGCAAGATCCCTATCACGGTCCCGGACAAGCGCATGGACTTTGTTTTTCCGTTCAGGATGGCATCGATTTTCCCCCTTCGCTTCAAAACATCTTTAAAGAATTGAACAACGATTTGAATATTCCCATGCCGAAAAGCGGTAATCTCGAACGCTGGGCACATCAGGGAGTATTTCTGCTTAACGCGACACTAACCGTTCGTGCCCGTCAGGCTGGTTCGCACCAGAACAACGGCTGGGAAACTTTCACCGATGCTGTCGTCCGCAAACTGGCCGAAGAAAAGGAACACCTGGTTTTCTTGCTGTGGGGAGCCTACGCCCAGCGCAAAGGCGAATTCATCGATACCAACAGGCATCTCGTATTAAAGGCGCCGCACCCATCACCTTTCTCTGCCAACCGGGGCTTTTTCGGTTGCCGGCATTTCAGCAAAACCAATGCCTACCTCGAACAACACGGAAAAACACCTATTGAATGGTAGAAGAAACGTTGAATTCTAAATGTTTCAATTTTAATTAACTGAATTTCGTACATCCCTTTTCCAGGAAAATAAACAAGGAACAACCCCCACCGCTTCTTCGTCCACTTCATCCGTAAGGGAAAAATGATGCTTAAATGAATCGAAAAGCAGCGGACCGATAAAAGAAAGCAGTTGATCTTCTTCCGGCGCCTTGATATTCATTCCGCGCAAAGCGTAACGAATGGAATTGAAAATCCCCACTTTCGGGTCGGTCAGTGTGCCACGGAGGTCGAAAAGGATATTCCGGTAGGCCATGAGTGTTTTCGCACAAAGTTAAAAAAGTCGATAAAAGCTTCCCATACGAATTCCAATTGAAACAAATTAATGGCATATTTCGAGCAATCGCCTTAACTTACGGCATATATTTTGTAAAAGAGAAAACCGAAAATAGATTGTAACCAAAAGGAATCATCATGAAAAGACAAATTCAATTATTTGCGCTGATAACTTTTGCCCTGATACTGGGCTCCTGTTCACGCCAGGTAACCCGCGTTGCCACCGACCAGGCCATCGATTTAAGCGGCCGCTGGAACGATACCGACTCGCGCCTCACGGCCGAAGCGCTGACCGAGCAGGTACTCAATCAACGTTGGCTCCACGATTTTGAACGAGCTCATGGCCGCAAGCCTGTGGTCGTAGTCGGGTTGGTGTATAACAAATCAACTGAACACATCGACACCGACACCTATATAAAAGACGTCGAACGGTCGTTCATCAACAGCGGACAGGTACGCCTCGTGCAAGCCGGTGAAAAACGCGAGGAACTCCGTGCCGAACGTCAGGATCAGAATACTTATGCCGCACCGTCTACCGCAGCCAAATGGGGCCGTGAATTGGGCGCAGACTTCATCATGCAAGGCGACATCAGCTCCATCGTCGACGCATACAAACGGAATAAGGTAGTTTACTACCAGGTAAACGAGGAGCTCACCAATCTCGAAACCAACGAGGTGGTTTGGATGGGCGAAAAGAAAATCAAGAAAGCGATCCGCAACTGATTTACTTATCAACAAATATAGTACAGCCCTGTTCGGTTAACTGAAAAGCAGGGCTGTTTCCCTTTTTTCTACAACACAGCCAAACCATTTCCCGGCATGAAGAAAATAATTTTCCTTACCGGATTGTGTATTTTTCCGTTGTTGCTTTTCACCGGATGTGCCACGTATTATCAGAAAAATCAAGCTTTTTACCAGGCATTCGAAAGCGGCAACATTGATAATGCCGAAAAAATTATCGAACAGTCTGAGAAAAAGGTGAAGCCTAAAGACAGGCTGTTATATCTTCTCAACCGGGGAGTAACCACGCGCATGTTGGGCGACTACCGCGAGAGCATCAAACTGTTTGGCGAGGCCGACCATATGATTGAAGATTACAGCACTAATTATGGTGCCGAAGCGCTGGCGCTCGTCACCAATCCCATGGCCACCCCCTACCGTGCAGAAGATTTCGAAAAGGTGCTCATTCACTTTTATCAGGCCCTCAATTACATCGATCTGAAGCAATACGACGATGCGCTGGTAGAATGCCGCCGCATCAACCTGCAACTGCACGCCATTAACGACAAATACCCCGACCACAAGAACCGGTACCAGGACGATGCATTTGCGCAACTGCTCACCGGCATTATTTACGATGGACTGAAGGATTACAACAACGCTTTTATCTCCTACCGGAACGCTTACAATGTGTACCAGAACAGCTATGCCAAAAACTTTGGCCTCACAGCTCCCGAACAGCTAAAACACGACCTGGTGCGCACCGCTGCCCTCATCGGTTTTAGACAGGAACAGCATCAATACGAAGATGAGTTCGGTTTTCAGTACCAACAGGCTGACTCCATCGGTTCCTCCGCAGTATTCTTCTGGCTCAATGGTTTGGGACCGGTGAAGAGCGAATGGTCGGTAAACTTCACCATGGTAAAAGGCGAAGGCGGCTGGGCCACTTTTGTGAATGACGAGTACGGCCTCTCCTTCCCCGTCTTCATCGGCGACCTTTCATCCAATGAAAAATCGAGCCTCGATGATTTACGTTTCATCCGGGTAGCCATGCCCCGCTACTCCGACAGGCAACCGGTATATAACGAAGCCACCCTGACAACTGCATCCGGGAAAAGTTATCCGTTGGAAATGGCCGAAGACATTGATGCCATCGCGCACAAAACGTTGCACGACCGCCTGTTGCGCGAAATGGGAGAAGCCATTCTCCGCCTGGCAGTAAAGAAAGGTATTGAAGCAGCTACCACCCAAAAAAACGATGCGTTGGGCATGCTGGTAAGCCTGGCGAACGCCGTTACCGAAAAAGCCGATACCCGCAACTGGCAGACCCTACCTTACGAGGTTGGCTATACCCGCGTTCCACTCCACAATGGCGAGAACCATCTCACCTTACACTTCACACCCGGGAATCAGGCACAAACCTTCAATGTGAATGGGCAAAGCGGCGAAACACGATTTATTACCTACCATACATTGGAAAGCTCGCCGCCGCAGCCATAAATTTCAGGTTAGGGCTGTGCCATTTCAGGTTACAATTTTCACGTTGTGCCGTGTGGTTACGAGAGTTACTGTTGTTACTGTTCACCTCCGGCCCTTATTCATATCATAAACTGGGTTCACCGGGTTTTGATTTAGGATAAAGTGGCATTCAACATCCACAGCTTCTTCTCGGTAGAGGCAATTAATTCGCTGAACAGCGCGACCGTCCCCTCGTCACCGTTGTTGGAAGCCGTTTCCTGTACTTCGCGGTACTCGCCCAGCAGATGTTCGAAGTTCTCCACAGTAATTTTCAAATTCTCTTTTCCGCGAGGTACATCTGCGACCGGTTCTACGCTGGTTTGGTCGAGGTATTCGCTGAACTGGTGGTAAGGTACCCCACCCAAAGTAAGAATACGTTCTGCCACATCGTCTACCACATCGGCCAATTCTGTGTAAAATCCTTCATACATCTTGTGTAACTGGTAAAATTCGGGACCTTTCACCAGCCAGTGCATGGTGCGCATGTTTTGATAAACGACCTGCAGATCGGCCAGTACATTGTTCAGTTGATTTACTACACTGTCGTTGTTTGTTCTTTTTGTTTCCATGATTCGATATTTTAATTGTTTGTTATCCTGTTTTGTTACTTCAAAGGTGATATTTTCTATTTTTATAAATATTTATAGATACATAAGCAAAAGATTATACCATGACCCTATTGCAACTATCGTATGTAATCGAGTTGAGCCAGCACGACTCATTCTCACTGGCAGCCAGGAGGTTACACATATCCCAGCCGGCATTGAGCCTGCAAATCAGCAAACTGGAAGAAGAGTTAGGGATGAAGCTGTTCAAACGTTCACCCAACCGGGTGGCACTGACAGCAGAGGGAGAGCTGTTTGCCGGTAAAGCCCGTGAACTACTGCAATTGGCCGGCAACCTGAAGGATCTACCTTTCGAACTGGGGAAAAAGCCGGAAGGAGAGCTGCGGGTGGGTGTCATCTCAACACTCGCACCCTATTGGTTTGCGATGTTTCTCGACCAGTTCGGCCAGGAGTATCCCAACATCCGGTTAACGGTAAGAGAGTTAAAGACTGAAGAGATTATCAGCCAGCTGAAAAACGGCCAGTTGGATGCAGGCTTCATCTCCACTCCCGTTTCGGCACCGGGAATGGTCTTTCGTCCGCTTTTCTATGAGAAATTCTACCTCTATGTGTCCGAACAGCACGAACTGTATGCCTCAGAAAGTATCGATTTGGACAAAGTTGATTTGAGGGAGATGTGGTATCTGCAGGAAGGGAACTGCTTTCAAAACCAGGTCGACTCGGTATGTGTATATGCGAAAGAACCCGGAGAATATCAGAATATCGTTTATCTGTCCAACTCCATCGAATCGCTTTGCCGGATAGTGGAGAACAGCGGCGGCATTACGTTCATACCCGAAATGGCTACCCTTTCGGTAAGTCCGGAAAAGGAGCAGATGATAAAAGAAATAGTTGGAACACCGCCTGTTCGTGAAATCAGCCTGGCCACCACCCGCATTTCAAAGAGCGACCGCCTCATCGAATTTCTTTTAGGGGAGGCTTTGAAGATCATTCCCAAACGAATGCTGGCCAACCCGGTAGAGAAGACGTTGGACACCGGATTACGGTTTTAATTCCCTTTCAACCCTAATTTGCGTATCAACAGCAATGGCGAATGGCACAAATGAAGAAGGGCGCTCCGACCGGAACACCCTTTTGTGCAGGTGTCACAAACATTTGCCTTTCACCTGAAATGTAACCTAAGCACAAAACTCAAAATGTGTAATTTGAACCAAGTTGCCAACTGTAGCTGTGACAGACACAAACAACAGGAGAGAAACAGGTGTATCTACTCCCAAAAAACACCCAAATTAAACGTTTATTCATTTTGCATTAACACAGCTGAAAGTATGACAAAAAGATTTTTTGTATCTTGCAGAAGGTAAAAACCAATTTTCAATTGGTACATTTTTCTTCCCCCTTTGGCAATTGATCTCATTTGTGGCATTCAATAATTAATTGATATACTGTACCAACAGCTTATGATACGTTACCTGGCTGTCCTCAATCCACTTTACGCAACCCTTTTTTGGGCCATTGTACTTACCATTGGAACGTTTCGAATGAACCGTGCTAAGTTTATGCTTGGGGTATTTATGATGGTGGCATTTTTACTATACCTGGGACATGCGTTCTATTTCATCCGCCAATTTGGCATTTTTACCTGGTATGAATGGGTATATACCCTCACCAGCCTGGCTGTCTTTCCGATGTATTACCACTACATAAGATTACTGACAGTTGAAACGCGCCTGAAACCAGCCGAGTTACTACATTACCTTCCCGGAGCGATTATCGCCATTGCCAGCCTCCTGCTTATTATATTTATGGGCCCAATTAACCGGCTCGCTTATATCCGCCACCTGGAACATGGTTCACACTCGTTTTACCTTTCCGCCAATCCGTGGATTAATGCCTGTCAAATGATTTTCCTACTGAGCCGCCTCGTTTTTGCAATCCAGGTATTTGCTTACCTGGTATTGAATATCCGGCTCATCCGGAAACACAAGGAGAATATTGCACAATATTATTCCAATCCGGAAGAACTGAGCCTGAACTGGGCACAACTGATGTATATTTTTCTCCTGCTCACTTCCATCGCAAGTTTTATCTTCAATGCGATGGGGCGCAGTAGCTTTCTCGACAACAGCCTGAAACTGCTCATTCCTTCCTTCACTTTCTCCGTGCTGTTGTTCATTATCGGTTATCTGGGTAACCGTCAGGACCAGATTGTGAAACAGATTGTTAAACTCAATGAGCTGTACCCTGAAAGAGAGGCAACAGAAAATGAACCAAACGATGTGGTTGTCAAACTCGAAGAGTATTTCACTTCCCAAAAGGCCTTCTTAAACAAAGACCTGAAAATTTGGGAGGTTTCGAAAATGCTCAACAGTAACCGGACCTATGTTTCAGGTATCATCAACAAGCATTACGGAATGAATTTCTGCAGCTATGTCAACCATTACCGTGTAGAGGAAGCACGCCGGATGCTCAAAGCAGAATCGTTTGACGGCTATACGCTGGATCATATCGGCGACCTGTCGGGATTTGGTTCACTAAACTCCTTCATCCGTGCCTTTCAAAAAGAAACCGGCATTACACCCGGGAAATACCGAGAAGACCGCAAAATCAGGACGGGCGATCAACCATATGCCCGAATAAAATCATAAGCACCTGATTACACCTTAATTTTCTGTTTTACCGAAAAGGATTTACCTGCACTTTACTCCTCATAATACCGATTGAAGATGTGATTTTTTTTCTCACTTTTACTGTTCGAAACGGGACAAGGATGGTAAGCTGATAAAAAAATGATAGGTCAGCCTGAATGAACAGGAAACCAGTTTGGAATCTTTGCTCGACGCCTTGTTTGATGGAACGCCAGTTACATACAGCGTCAACGGCGATCACGTAGTACTGTCGCGTTCATCCGAAAATGTCACGGGGAATGCTCAACCCCAGGGGCACACTGTATCGGGTAAAGTAAGCGATGGAAGCGGTGCTCCCCTTCCCGGAGTTACCGTTGTTATTAAAGGGACCACACACGGAACCATCACCGATGCCAACGGCGTTTATCACCTGGCTGATGTTCCGGCCAATACAACCCTGCTTTACTCCTTTGTAGGAATGAAGAATAAAGAAATTACCTACACGGGGCAAAGCACCATCAATGTAAAGATGGAGGAAGAAAACATCGGTCTGGGCGAGGTTGTCGCTGTAGGATACGGTGTACAAAAGAAAAGCGTTGTGACCGGCGCCATTGCCAGCGTCAATTCGTCTGACATCGGCAACACTTCGGTTTCGCAGGCACAGCAGGCACTGCAGGGAAAAACTTCCGGTGTGCAGGTTATCAACGCATCCGGAGCTCCTGGAGCCCCCATCAAAGTGAGGATTCGCGGATACTCATCGAACAACAACTCCAATCCGATCTACATCGTCGATGGTATCAAAACCACCGATATTTCCAACCTCGATCCGGATGATATCAGTTCCATGGAGGTATTGAAAGATGCCGCATCAACAGCCATTTACGGAGCCGAGGGTGGTAATGGTGTTGTCATCATCACCACGAAAAAAGGAAAATCAGGGAAACCCACCATTACTTACGATTTCCAATATGGATTGCAGAGTGTAGGGCATACGCCGAAGCTGATGAACACTTCGCAGTACAGCACCTTCATGAACGAAGCGGGATTAATTTCAAATGTCGACCAGACCTATAACACCGACTGGCTGGGTGCCATCTTCGAAACCGCGCCCATGCAGAAGCATCACATCTCCTTCTCCGGAGGTAAAGATGGTTCCACCTACATGCTGTCGATGTCGTACCTCAATCAGGATGGTATCGTGGTAGGTCCGCAGGATAAATACAAACGCTACACCGTTCGACTGAACTCCGATCACCAGATTCTGCCCTGGATGAAAGTTGGAAATACGTTTACCTACTCCAACAGTCAACGTGCTGCCATCAACGAATCGGGTGGTGAGTTTGGTGGAGTTATCGGCAGTGCGCTGATGATTGACCCGGCAACTCCGGTAGAATATACCGGCGATGTACCCGCACATGTTCAGACTTTCATTAACAACGGAAATCCGATTTTGAAAGCGCCGGACGGAAACTACTATGGTATTTCCAAATACGTCTTCGGAGAAATCGTCAATCCATTCGTTACGCAGGCCATCACCAAAGACCGGACACAACAGGATCAACTGCAAGGAAATGTGTATGCCGTGCTGACGCCGCTGAAGGGATTGACCATCACCTCACGGTTCAACCTGAACCTGACCTACCAGAATTATCACACCTGGAATCCGACCTATTACTATACCGCAGAGCGGAATAACAGTGCAACCAAGGTAATTGATAACAATGACCTTTGGAAAGACTGGATGTTCGAAAACTTTGCTTCGTATAACCATAAATTCGGCGATCACGACCTGACGTTACTGTTGGGTATGTCATCCGAGAAAGCCACACACCGCATTACCAATGCACAGGGTGGTCCGATGATTATGGAAAATCCGGCTTATGCACAGCTCGATTTCATCTCATCGCAGAAGAATGACCAGGTCAATGGCCGCATCTACGACAACCGCAAAGAAAGTTACTTCAGCCGTCTTTCCTATAACTACAAAGACAAGTACCTGCTCGAAGGTAGTTTGCGCCGCGATGGTGCCGGCCTGTCACAACTGCCCAAAAGCGGCCGTTGGGGAGTCTTCCCTGCCGTTTCCGGCGGATGGGTTATCTCGAACGAAGATTTTTTCCCGAAATCATTTATCACCAATGCTAAACTTCGTGCCAGTTGGGGTCAGAACGGTAGCCTCTCCAACCTGGGGAACTACAGCTATGCTTCACTCATCTCATCGACGAGTAACGGATACGCCCTGACCTACCCGATGGCCGACGGTTCATTCGGAACAGTATTTGAACCATCACAGCTCGAGAACCCGAATCTCCGCTGGGAAACCAGTGTACAAACTGACGTCGGCCTTGACCTCCGTGCGTTCCACGATCGGTTGACCTTCACGATGGATTACTACAACAAGAAAACCACCGATCTCATCACGCAGAATACACCTGCTCTGGAAGCCGGAAACGCAGCTTCCCCTATCAATGCCGGCGACGTAACGAACAAAGGTTTTGAGTTCGAATTGGGATACCGGAATAAAATCCATGATTTCAACTACGGTATTCACCTGAATATGTCGACACTGAAGAACGAAGTAACCTACCTCAACCCGACACTCGATCGCCTCTACGGTGCCCAGGTAGGTTCGGGCTGGACTGCCACTGCTGTTCAAAAAGGTGAACCGCTCTGGTTCTTCTACGGATACAAAACCAAGGGAATCGACCCGAAAACCGGCGATCCCATCTTCCTCGATAAAAGTGGTCAGCCAACCAATAATGTAACGGAAGCCGATAAACAGTACATTGGAAGTGCAATTCCGGATCTCTATTACGGTGGAAGCCTGGATGCATCATACAAAAACTTCGATTTGAATGTGAACTTCCAGGGAACTTCCGGTAACGATGTAATGATGGGCTGGATTCGTAACGACCGTCCGACCATTAACCATCCGGAATATTTCTTCAAAAACCGCTGGACAGCCGACAACACCACGGCAACGGAGCCGCGTGCAGGAACGAATCCAAAAGCATGGAACAGTGACCTCCTGGTATTCAACGGAGCTTTCATGCGAATCAAACAGATTCAGTTGGGATACAACCTTCCCAAATCACTGATGAATAACTTACATATGAAATCTGCCCGGTTCTACATATCACTCGATGATTTCTTCACATTCACCAATTACATCGGTATGGACCCGGAAGCTGGTACCAACAACAACAATAACAACAACATTGGTATCGACCGGGGAACGTATCCAACTGCTCGTAAAGTAATGTTCGGAACATCCATTTCATTCTAATCAACTAAAACGCAATGAACATGCAGATCAAAAAATATAAATTCAAGGTGGCGCTACTATCCGCCATTTTCTTCCTGTCGGGCTGTTCTCAATCATTTCTCGATACCACACCCGAAGGTTCTATCCCTGTGGACAGCTTCTATAAAACCGATGCCGACGCTAAAGGTGCCGTGCTGGGAGTTTACGACATACTTCAATCGATGTACGCCTACGACTGGGACAGCATGTGGATGCTGAAAACCCTGTTGTCTGATGAAATCTATACCGGTGGCGGACACCGTGGTGATCAGCCTCCTTATGAGGAAATCAATGAGTTCCGTTACAGCTCCAGCAACCCGGTTATTACCTGGTTGTTCCAGATGTCGTATTGGGGTATTTACCGCGCCAACCTGGTGATTGCGAAAATCAAACCCGAATCGGCCGCGAAAAAGCAGGCTATAGCCGAAGCGAAATCGCTACGAGCCATGCTTTATTTCGATCTGGTAACTTTATGGGGGAAAGTGCCGTTAGTAACCGAACCGGCAGCATCGCCCGAGCAGTACAACCAGCCACGCGCTAAAGTAGCCGACATCTGGGCGCAGATTGAAAAAGACCTCAACGAAGCTATCCCGGATCTTCCGCTGAAAAGCCAGCAATCAGCCGCTGATAAAGTACGCGTTTCGAAAGGTATGGCTCAGGCTATGCTGGGTAAATCACTACTCTTTGAGAAAAAATATGCTGATGCAGCTGCTGAATTCCAAAAAGTAATCGATTCCGGTGAATACGGATTGATTTCCGATTATTCACGAGTTCTCCGTAAGGAACAGGAATTCGGACAAGAGTCACTGTTCGAGATTTCCTATTCGGCTGATAAAAACTACGATTGGGGTAACTTCCAGTGGGGCAACAACGGCCGTAACACCGAAAGCAACGTCCACTGGCAGCTTTGCGGTCCGCGTGGCGATGGTTGGTTCACCGGTGGCTCAACCGGACTGGTAGCCGGATGGGGATTTGCTTATCCGCAGAAATCACTTTGGAATGCGTATACCGCTGCGAACGATACCGTACGCCGAAATGCAGCCATGATGAGCGAAAACCAGTTAATCGCGAAAGGCGGAAAACTGCGGAACCCCGACCAGAACAACTCCTATCCCTGGGGATGCGAAGGCTATGTTCGGCTGAAATATGGTCCATGGGCCAACGAATCGAATACAAGCGAAACTAGTGTAAAAGAGCTGAATTACGCTACCAATGTTCGTTTGATGCGCTATGCCGATGTATTACTGATGGCCGCCGAAGCCTATAACCGGGCCGGCGATGATGCCAAAGCACTTCCGTTGATCAACCAGGTACGGGCAAGGGTTAACCTGCCTGCCCTCGCTTCATCAGGCGACCAGCTTTTCGCTGACATTAAAACAGAACGTCGTCTGGAACTGTCGTTCGAAGGCGTACGCTTCCAGGACTTGGTTCGTTGGGGCGATGCCAAAACGATATTGGGCGACCAGGGTAAAATGATTCCGGAAGGAACCTTTACCAACGGACAGGAAGATTATATGAGTATTTCGGGTGCAGGCTTCAAGGATAAGAATGTAGTGCTACCCATTCCGGAACAGGAGATTTCCGTTAACCCGCAGAGTTCACAAAACACTGGATATTAATCTTTCCTGATAAGGAACGATAAAAACAAACAAATCATTCATACAGTTGGGTTAAACCCGGGGCCACCCTGCTACTGCAGCGGTGGCCTTTTTTTTGAGAACGTAAATTAAGAGGACAGGCTCCAGACGCGAGACCTTAGACCATAGACCTCTTAATTGTTCATTGCTCATTTATTTAAAGGCTTTCAGGTTAAGCTTCGCGGTTTCTGTAGTTAGAAATGTTTCTGTCGTTGTCAGGCTGAAGGACTGAAAGTCCATAGCCCGGGGTAAGGAGTTTCAGTGGAAGCTGGAACGACGCCACCCCGGGGAACAAGTATGAGTGACTAGAAAAGGCGCACAGCTCGATCATCCTTGAAAAGCATATGTTCCTGCGCCGCACTTGGAGGCGTTGTATTTCAGGATGGACTTTGCTTTGCTCTGCTTTGCAATTGCTGTTCTTAGGGAGTCTCTTGTTTTATGCTATGAGTATAACCAAACTTACTCCTTTATTAAAATGCTAGTCAAACGGCCATCTTTGCGTGGAATATTTGGTTGCAAAAAATTTTATGGGTTCGATAGTAAGAAGCAAGACTCCAGATTCCAGACCTTAGACCTTCCTTCTCCCCATTGCTAATTTATCATTGTTAATTACTCATTGATTGGATCTTAGACCTACCCATTGTTCATTACTAATTGTTCATCTTTCATTGCTCATTGTTCATCACCCTTTCTCACATTTCGTTTTGTTCTCATCCGAAAAAAATAATTATGCCAAATGCACGCGAAATTCTATCTTTATTCATGCTAAACGGATAATGTAAAACAGCCTATGAACTTTATACCCAATATCCCCGACGAAATTGTCCACTTCCTGCTGGTGCTCGTTTTCTCGCTACTGATCGGACTGGAACAACGCCGTCACCACTCCTCGAAGGAAAACGCCGAACTTTTCGGCACCGACCGCACCTTTACCTTCATCGGGTTACTCGGTTACCTCCTCATCGTCGTCAACGAAAAATCGTTCGTTCCCTTTCTCACCGGCTTTGTCATCCTGGGCTTGCTCCTCGGCATTCACTATTACCAGAAAATCAAAACGCAGCAGAAATATGGGCTCACCAGCACTGTCCTGGCCCTGCTCACCTACTCCATTCCGCTGCTCATCATAACGCAGCCCATCTGGCTGACGCTGTCATTTGTGGTAGCCATTTTGGTGATCACCGAAATGAAGGACGAGTTTGTCACCATCATGAAAAAAATATCGCAGGACGAATTTATCACCCTTGCCAAGTTTATCGCTTTCGCGGGAATCATTCTTCCGCTGCTGCCCCACGAAAATATTTCCGAATCCATTCCGGTATCGCCCTATCACATCTGGTTGGCCATTGTGGTTGTTTCGGGTATCTCGTACGCCAGCTATTTGCTGAAGAAACTGGTCTTTCCCCGCTCCAGTCTCACCGTTACCGGTATCCTGGGTGGGTTATACAGTTCCACCGCCACCACCGTCATCCTGGCGCGGAAAGAGAAAAGTGAGAGCCTGGGCGCCGAAGTTGTCTCGGCTATTATGATGGCTAACGGCATGATGTACCTGCGCATTCTCCTGCTGGCCTTCCTGTTCAACACGGCCGTGGCCATGCGACTGATTGTTCCGTTCCTGCTACTCTTCGTTGTCTCGATGGTGTTATCGCGGACGGCGCTGATGAAATCAACACAATCGAATCCCGGAAGTAAACAGGTGGAAACGACCCACCGGAACCCGCTCGAATTCCGGACAGCCCTGGTGTTTGGTCTCCTGTTCGTACTGTTCGGACTGATTACTCACTACGTGTCGCAGGTGTATGGCAATGCCGGGGTCACCAGCCTCGCCTTTGTGGTGGGGGTCACCGATATCGACCCGTTCCTGATGAACCTGCTGCAACAAAAGAGCACCCTTGATGTATTGGTCGTGGCGCTGGCCATCCTGAATGCCACCAACAGCAACAACCTGTTAAAAATGATATACGCGCTTTCGCTAAGCGGAAGTACGGTCAGGAAACGAATGGCGGTTCATTTCGGGGTGCTGCTTGCGGCAGGTATCTTGTGTTCCGTCTGGTTTTACGTGATAAAATAAGAATGGCTTCGGTATAAGTGAAGGCCGGTTTGCCATCGGTTGAGTCCGTCCGGGGCTTCTTTTCCCCTCACCCTGTTGGTGGTCGGAGACCCCGACAGGGGTATTGCTCTCATGTAAAAACCGCCGTTGATAAAAAAACCTGACAACAGGTTTCGGTAACCTGTCAGGTTAGAAACAACATCCGTAAGTCTTTTCAATTTTGCATCAAACCACAACATTATGCTGAAAGTCTAAAAATGCTTTTAAGTTGTAAGTCTTTTCAATTTTGCATCAAACCACAACACAACTTTGTTTTGTAATAATTTTTCATAGTTGTAAGTCTTTTCAATTTTGCATCAAACCACAACGCATTCCAAGGACACACGCCGGAGATTTACGTTGTAAGTCTTTTCAATTTTGCATCAAACCACAACACAACTTTGTTTTGTAATAATTTTTCATAGTTGTAAGTCTTTTCAATTTTGCATCAAACCACAACAGTTCGCGGCTCGTAAATAACATTTGTTTGGTTGTAAGTCTTTTCAATTTTGCATCAAACCACAACACATAGAACCTCAAAGCATCAACTTGCTGCGTTGTAAGTCTTTTCAATTTTGCATCAAACCACAACCCCTGGTAAGTAGCACCCTTGCCATCAGCCGTTGTAAGTCTTTTCAATTTTGCATCAAACCACAACGCTTCCCACCAATTGGATAACCGACCCGGTGTTGTAAGTCTTTTCAATTTTGCATCAAACCACAACCTCGGCCTGGTTATCCTCGGAACCGATAACGTTGTAAGTCTTTTCAATTTTGCATCAAACCACAACATCAAGTATGACAACCCCCCATCCAGTTAAGTTGTAAGTCTTTTCAATTTTGCATCAAACCACAACAAAGGTTACCGGTCCACTTCCGGTATTTTGGTTGTAAGTCTTTTCAATTTTGCATCAAACCACAACCTTTGAAACCCTGCAACAGATCACCAAATCGTTGTAAGTCTTTTCAATTTTGCATCAAACCACAACAACAATGTTTGCCTTACTTCAGGCATTTTAGTTGTAAGTCTTTTCAATTTTGCATCAAACCACAACATCAAACAGGTTGTAACTAATATTCTTGAGTTGTAAGTCTTTTCAATTTTGCATCAAACCACAACCCCTGTAAGCCTTTTGCTTGTCCCCATTTTGGTTGTAAGTCTTTTCAATTTTGCATCAAACCACAACTCTTAGCGCTGAATATGGTCTAAGGGAAAAGTTGTAAGTCTTTTCAATTTTGCATCAAACCACAACATACCCGATGAAGAACCCGACTTTCCGGCTGTTGTAAGTCTTTTCAATTTTGCATCAAACCACAACGCAGACGAAACGGAGGTATCAGAAGCAGATGTTGTAAGTCTTTTCAATTTTGCATCAAACCACAACAATATCCCATTCATTTTCATTTGAAGTAACTGTTGTAAGTCTTTTCAATTTTGCATCAAACCACAACCGCGAACATAAATCAGCTGACGGGTACAACGTTGTAAGTCTTTTCAATTTTGCATCAAACCACAACAGTAACCAACCTGGATGGTCCGCGTCGGGGTTGTAAGTCTTTTCAATTTTGCATCAAACCACAACTGTTTACTAATCGTGCGAATATTCTTTTTGGTTGTAAGTCTTTTCAATTTTGCATCAAACCACAACGCGGGTCTTGGTACCAAGACACCCATTGCGGTTGTAAGTCTTTTCAATTTTGCATCAAACCACAACCACTTTGGTTTTTGCAAAACCATTTTGTATGTTGTAAGTCTTTTCAATTTTGCATCAAACCACAACGGAAGGACTACGAATAAGTGAAGTCATCAAGTTGTAAGTCTTTTCAATTTTGCATCAAACCACAACAAAGCTCATCAATTGTGAGCAATGTTTTTGTTGTAAGTCTTTTCAATTTTGCATCAAACCACAACGCTCAGTATCTGCAATGATTGAGACTTCGAGTTGTAAGTCTTTTCAATTTTGCATCAAACCACAACGAAGTCCCTTCCAGTAAGCGAGCGCCGCTTGTTGTAAGTCTTTTCAATTTTGCATCAAACCACAACGCCACGTAAAAAATTGGGCGTGGAAGGCTGGTTGTAAGTCTTTTCAATTTTGCATCAAACCACAACCTGCTATATCTTTAATCTTTGAAATAGAAAGTTGTAAGTCTTTTCAATTTTGCATCAAACCACAACCGCCGATGACGAAGACATTCGAGAGCTGGCGTTGTAAGTCTTTTCAATTTTGCATCAAACCACAACCGATTATCTTATGGATGAAATTGACGAAAAGTTGTAAGTCTTTTCAATTTTGCATCAAACCACAACTGGGTCGAAGGCTCTTACACTTCAAATGTCGTTGTAAGTCTTTTCAATTTTGCATCAAACCACAACCAAGATTTCTCCTAGGGCTAAATGCCCTAGGTTGTAAGTCTTTTCAATTTTGCATCAAACCACAACGCTCGTCAACTTATACTTATATTGCAAACGGTTGTAAGTCTTTTCAATTTTGCATCAAACCACAACTTGAAAGTTGATTCAGGATTGCTGATTGGGTTGTAAGTCTTTTCAATTTTGCATCAAACCACAACCACTCGCTATGTGTAAATGGGTCGGAGCTAGTTGTAAGTCTTTTCAATTTTGCATCAAACCACAACTCGGCAGTGGATCCAGTGTCGGCAGTTGCTGTTGTAAGTCTTTTCAATTTTGCATCAAACCACAACTGCGTTGCTCGGGGGTAAGTTGTATGGTCGGTTGTAAGTCTTTTCAATTTTGCATCAAACCACAACTATTTAGTCGGTTCACTTGTAGCCGGAACTGTTGTAAGTCTTTTCAATTTTGCATCAAACCACAACCAACTCCGCTCGAACCTATTTTACCACGAGTTGTAAGTCTTTTCAATTTTGCATCAAACCACAACCTCTGGGCAATTACTGATTTTGAGTAGGGGTTGTAAGTCTTTTCAATTTTGCATCAAACCACAACGGTTATGCCCAAGCGGTACTTCTTAATAAAGTTGTAAGTCTTTTCAATTTTGCATCAAACCACAACCTTGACTTGTTTGGGTATAGTTGATTTCTCGTTGTAAGTCTTTTCAATTTTGCATCAAACCACAACATGAATTCAAAAATGCAAAAAAAGAAGGTTGTTGTAAGTCTTTTCAATTTTGCATCAAACCACAACTCGGCAGTGGATCCAGTGTCGGCAGTTGCTGTTGTAAGTCTTTTCAATTTTGCATCAAACCACAACATGTTCCTTCATCAGCATGCGGGCTTTGTCGTTGTAAGTCTTTTCAATTTTGCATCAAACCACAACGCTTCATCTTTGTTTATTTTTTCGGATCCAGTTGTAAGTCTTTTCAATTTTGCATCAAACCACAACCGATTTTGAAGGTCTGTGAAGCGCGCGTCCGTTGTAAGTCTTTTCAATTTTGCATCAAACCACAACGGAGGTTCGACAACTTGCCCAGCCAAAATGTTGTAAGTCTTTTCAATTTTGCATCAAACCACAACTCCCTTCAAAATGAGCTTGCAAAACTTGGTGTTGTAAGTCTTTTCAATTTTGCATCAAACCACAACAAGCAAAACCATTCAATCCAATTTTGACCAGTTGTAAGTCTTTTCAATTTTGCATCAAACCACAACAGAAAATGGAAGCAAAATAAATTTAAAGTGTTGTAAGTCTTTTCAATTTTGCATCAAACCACAACTTAAGCAATTACAGAAAAAATATGATTGTGGTTGTAAGTCTTTTCAATTTTGCATCAAACCACAACATTTAAGGGGTGCATAATTTTTGCGAACTTGTTGTAAGTCTTTTCAATTTTGCATCAAACCACAACGTAATGAAGAGACCAGTCAAATTAAGTGATGTTGTAAGTCTTTTCAATTTTGCATCAAACCACAACCGTACGAATGAAACTCCGTTGAATTTACTGGGTTGTAAGTCTTTTCAATTTTGCATCAAACCACAACTGGCTCGATACCGTCAAGGTCAAGACATATGTTGTAAGTCTTTTCAATTTTGCATCAAACCACAACGACTGCTTATTTATGTGGCATGGCAAAATAGTTGTAAGTCTTTTCAATTTTGCATCAAACCACAACCCAGGTAGCGTCTTTGAGCCGCGATCATGGGTTGTAAGTCTTTTCAATTTTGCATCAAACCACAACCAGAACTGTGTGCTTGTACCTTTCCAACCGTTGTAAGTCTTTTCAATTTTGCATCAAACCACAACAGACAAGCCTAAGGCTATGCATCCCTCCAAGTTGTAAGTCTTTTCAATTTTGCATCAAACCACAACATACAAGAGATGTTCTTGTTTATAGGCGAAGTTGTAAGTCTTTTCAATTTTGCATCAAACCACAACTTTTAACTTTTTGCCAAGCTTTTATAATAAGTTGTAAGTCTTTTCAATTTTGCATCAAACCACAACCCCACGTTTACAATTGTGAAGATTTATATTGTTGTAAGTCTTTTCAATTTTGCATCAAACCACAACTGACGAGGATGGCGTGAAACTTGCTGAACTGTTGTAAGTCTTTTCAATTTTGCATCAAACCACAACAGAGAACCCAGTCCGGTAGCTAAACCTCCTGTTGTAAGTCTTTTCAATTTTGCATCAAACCACAACGGAGATTTATCACAGGTTGCTTCTGCTGAGGTTGTAAGTCTTTTCAATTTTGCATCAAACCACAACCCCGGAGAAGTCCTTGAACCGCGCCCCAACGTTGTAAGTCTTTTCAATTTTGCATCAAACCACAACTGACGAAGGCTATGATACTGTTGAGAAGATGTTGTAAGTCTTTTCAATTTTGCATCAAACCACAACATTGATGGGTATTCAATCATTCATAAAAAAGTTGTAAGTCTTTTCAATTTTGCATCAAACCACAACCAATTCATTTTCCTGAGCAAAAAGAATGTTGTTGTAAGTCTTTTCAATTTTGCATCAAACCACAACGTCTAATGAGTTGTATTATTTTGCCTCCTTGTTGTAAGTCTTTTCAATTTTGCATCAAACCACAACAAATATGGTAATCCTGGCAGAGAGAAAGATGTTGTAAGTCTTTTCAATTTTGCATCAAACCACAACATATTTTGATAGATGAAAATACTAAAATAGGTTGTAAGTCTTTTCAATTTTGCATCAAACCACAACATCATATTTTAAAGGGACTCGTTCTACATAGTTGTAAGTCTTTTCAATTTTGCATCAAACCACAACGAGCGCCCAGTTGTTGTACATCATCGATACGTTGTAAGTCTTTTCAATTTTGCATCAAACCACAACCGCATTCGATCAGCAAATGGATTTGATAGAGTTGTAAGTCTTTTCAATTTTGCATCAAACCACAACGCTACAATAGTAACATATAATTTATAATGGTTGTAAGTCTTTTCAATTTTGCATCAAACCACAACCATATAGTAATACGACATTCTTGTTTTAAAGTTGTAAGTCTTTTCAATTTTGCATCAAACCACAACAACCGATCATCACATAATCTGCTCCTAATGGTTGTAAGTCTTTTCAATTTTGCATCAAACCACAACAACATCATTAGCTTTTTTACTGCCTGAGATAGTTGTAAGTCTTTTCAATTTTGCATCAAACCACAACCAAAATTTGCTTTGTACCTGCATGTTTTTCAGTTGTAAGTCTTTTCAATTTTGCATCAAACCACAACTTCGAAGTCTCTATAATTGCAGATACTGAGGTTGTAAGTCTTTTCAATTTTGCATCAAACCACAACAAAATTGGCAGAACGAACCTCGTGCAATTAGTTGTAAGTCTTTTCAATTTTGCATCAAACCACAACACCATTATTTGATTCAATTTGTGAGATTGCGTTGTAAGTCTTTTCAATTTTGCATCAAACCACAACCAATTAAAGAGTAGAAATGCAGAGCATTTCGTTGTAAGTCTTTTCAATTTTGCATCAAACCACAACACATCAAGAGCCGCCTTAGCTCCCGATTTAGTTGTAAGTCTTTTCAATTTTGCATCAAACCACAACCTGCAAGCCATTCATTATATATGCTATTGCGTTGTAAGTCTTTTCAATTTTGCATCAAACCACAACCTAGTTAGCATTGATGCATATCCTAATACTGTTGTAAGTCTTTTCAATTTTGCATCAAACCACAACTTGAAAAGTATTGTCAACAGAATGATGCTGGTTGTAAGTCTTTTCAATTTTGCATCAAACCACAACTGAACAGCAACGGTTAAGCCCAACACGAATGTTGTAAGTCTTTTCAATTTTGCATCAAACCACAACCCTGGTATAAAATTTAAAAAATATTTCCTTGTTGTAAGTCTTTTCAATTTTGCATCAAACCACAACACTAATGGGTATTCTACAATTCATTGAAAAGTTGTAAGTCTTTTCAATTTTGCATCAAACCACAACCTATAAAAAAGTTATTTACTCCGCGTATCCAGTTGTAAGTCTTTTCAATTTTGCATCAAACCACAACGGTAGATCGAAGATAGACCCTTAGTTTATTGTTGTAAGTCTTTTCAATTTTGCATCAAACCACAACATACATCGGTAGGTCCCTCAACGCAGATAGGTTGTAAGTCTTTTCAATTTTGCATCAAACCACAACAGTTTTTGCTAAATCTTTAATAACTGCTATGTTGTAAGTCTTTTCAATTTTGCATCAAACCACAACTGACATGGCATGTTCCAAGGCTGTTGAAGAGTTGTAAGTCTTTTCAATTTTGCATCAAACCACAACTCTTCACTGCATCACGACCATCCTCAGCATGTTGTAAGTCTTTTCAATTTTGCATCAAACCACAACGCTGGGGTTAGCAACATGTATTCGTCTTTGGTTGTAAGTCTTTTCAATTTTGCATCAAACCACAACCTGACGATATAATTCCATACGAAACGGCAAGTTGTAAGTCTTTTCAATTTTGCATCAAACCACAACAAGATATGCCAATACCAGAAGGTAGAGTTGGTTGTAAGTCTTTTCAATTTTGCATCAAACCACAACCTAGGGCTTCTTCTGCCCCGTTTTACAGGGCTTATGGCGATTTATTCAATCCCTAAAATCGCGTTTGTACTCCAAAGAAGTGGTTCAATGCCTCATTTTTTCGATTCGAAATATAATGATGCTTTTGATAAATCAGCATGTCAAAGAGCGATATTCCGTTTCCAACTTTTCCAAAGTTTGGAACTTTGGAAAAGTTTCCGTTCAAATTTAAAACATTTCCAGTTGTTTAGGGCCTTCCGGCATGGGTGAACTACGTTTTCCCCAATAGTTGCTGATGTTGCCATACTGCTTATCGGTGACCGTCAGAATGCTGACCTGTCCCTTCTCCGGAACAAAACTTTTCACCCGCTTCATGTGCACCTCCGCACTCTCTTTACTGGCACAATGCCGGTTATATACCGAAAACTGCATCATGGAAAACCCGTCTTTCAGCAAATCCTGACGAAAACGGGTCGCCTGCCGCCGGTCCTTTTTCGTGGTAACGGGCAGGTCGAAAAAGACAAATAGCCACATAATGTGATAAGCGTTTAGGCGGGTTTGTTCCATTGTTTTTTGAATGCTTGCGTTTCTTTTAACTTTTCCAAAGTTCGAAACTTTGGAAAAGTTTTCTAATTAAAAACCGGATAAACGATTTTCCTACTCTCACCGCTAAAGCAACGGCCCAGCGAAGCCGTTGTCTGCGACAAAGCCACCATCAGCGGCCGCTTGTTATCGTTAATCACTACATCAATGCTCATCAGGTTCAGCATGGCCGCCTTCATCTCCTTATTCAGCATCGTTTCATCGGGAAATTCGCTGTACACAAGCAGGGCAAGCCTATCGACATAGGGCCGGTACGGTTCCATGATATCGTCGGCCAGGCAAAAGGCATTGTACCGGTTGTGATGGTGAATCCCCAGGGTAGGCAGCAATCCGGAACCGGATAAGGCACGGGCTACAGCTGAACGCAACAGGATATACCCATAATTCAGCAGATGGTTGGGCGCTGCTCCATACCGGTCGCGGTAAAAATCATTTCCCAGCAACCGGTTCCAGTAAATACGGGCAGCCAGTCCTTCCCGGTTTTCCACATCGCCACTTTTCACACTTTTGGCATAACTCCGCAACTCAAAAGCCTTATGCCCCGATTTCTCCAACATGGTTGCCTGGTTGTTGATTTTCGCCTCAATCGTTTGTTTCCACAAATTCTTCCGCAAGGGTTCGGTCGCACTAAGCTGTGCCCGGAACAGTTCGTTCTGCAAACTGTGACTATCCAGGTTCAGCAACATAGACGAAGGCATGTGCTTGCTGTCGCAAAATACAACCGCCACATTGTTGGCATTCAAAATCTCCAGTAGTTTCATACTAAAGCCAATTTGCGGATGGTCGAGCACCACAAAGCCGATATCTTCCACCGGAACCGTTTTCGTGCTCAGTTCATCTTTTGACTGAATGACCAGCTGGTTATTCTTCAGGCTCAGGTAATAAGGATTCGAGAAAAACAGGGTTCGTTTTAGCATCAGGTGTAGTTTAACGTTTACCTCTTACCTAGTATGTTTTTCGATAAAAGCTTTCGAATACTGGATATCTATTCGCCCTAACTCATCAACTTTTGTTGGTACTGCGCGAAAAGATGACGGCACTTTTTTCAATAAAAATGCATCCATATCGTCAATTTTACTCTCAGATGCATAAACATCCTTCTCTGAAGAAGAATGACTATTCCTCTGCAAAATAATATTTTGGTCCTCATCAAATTTTTTGATTTTAAAAAGCCTCATATTTAAGTCTTTCTGAGCATTCCAATTTATTTCATCGGGATGTTTATCAAATATCAAAAATTGATCGCCTGTGTGAATGGAGAACAAAAAAGGATATTTGGGACGTATCAATACTTTGTTTTTCACCAAATCAATTGAATTGATTAGAAAATATTCTCTCTTTTTAAATTTTGTTCTCCCTTCAGGGTTGTCTGGAATTAAATCGCCAAACAATCGGGCTTCATAGTTTGAGTCTTTTTCTTTTAGTACATACACATCACGCTTATACTCCTTCTCCGATAGATCGATTTTTCGAATTTCTTTCAATGGATATTGGCTTTGTTTGTAAGCCTTTAATCTGATTTTACGCAAAACCATCTCTTTTAATACCTTTGTCTTCCCATTTCTATCGACATAGCTGTACTCCGGCAAAATAATAACTCCATCCTTTTTAAGTTTATCAATTTTCACATCTCCTCTTTGACGCTTAAGATCGTAAAGGCGTTCCTTAATCATTTCGTCGATAATTGAAGGGATGTCTTTATCTCCAAAATCTTTTATTAACGAGCGCTGGACAAAAACATCTTGCCCTTCTCTTTTTATTAATCCATATGGATTTGGTTTATTCAGTGCTCCTCTTAAATTCAATTTCTGAGGATTTTCTTTCCCTAATTCCTCGAGTAATGGTTTTATTCGGTCGACTTGCTTTTGATAGATAAAAACTTCGTCTTTTAGTTTTTTCATGGTATCAACAAAGTTTTCCATAGGCTCCTGCAAATACACTTTTGCAGATGAATCTCCGCTAAAGTAATCCCGCTCATAACGATGAAATGCTTCCGACATTCGGTTGACTGTTCCTTTCTCCACACAAGCGACAGTGACGGCATCAATACAGTGGTGAATGTGATTACTTCGGTCTTTTTCTTCATATTGCCCCTGCACCCCCCATATTTTGCGAAGCGTATCGGTCACCTGCCCGTTAATCACATTTACCTTTTTAAAGTATGAGTTCAGATAAGCACGGGCATATTTGGTAATTATTCGTGTATCAACAAGATTGGCATTATTAAATTTAGCCGGAATTTCTTCCCGCTCAAAGGTCTTGTATTTCTGAGCCAAATAGTCCAAACGTAACCGGGCATAATGTGCTTTATACATCAATTCATCGTGAGCTAAAGCATCTCCTGCCGCGGCCTTTGCTGCCAACTTATATTTTTTATGTTCTGCTTTTAATGACACTAAAGAGACATTGAATTGTATTTCGTTACTTGAAATATTATATGACTTCAACCACCTGTCTCGGTTTTGAACTATGGTATCCGCATCAACTTGCTGTCCGTTATATGTTAAATCAAGAATAGCAGGCAGCACATCCTGTTTGTAATTCCGATTGAAATCTGCATTAGCCAGTGTTTTATTGATTAACGAATTGTCATTCCATTTACTACGGGGAATAGTATGTTCAATATCATACTTTTGCTCGGTAAAAAACTTTTGCGGTGTAATGGTATCACCGGTATAAAGACAATGCCCGTTTTGTTCTGCATAAAGAATGTACTTGGTAATTTGTGTAGCGGTTGGATGAATGTTTTCACGAACATTCTCATCATAACATTCAATAATTTTTCGCCTTGCCCAATCCCGGATTGCCTTCTGGTCTTTCTGATATTGCGTTAATGCTCGTCGATAACTGGCACTGTTTATTTCGCGGGCCAGTTCTACATTCACTTCCGTATTTTTATCAACCAACCCTTCTTCAATCAACTTATTGACCAAATGTTTTATTTGATGCATGGCTTTATTGAAAACCGGATTCTTAATAGAACTGATTTCGGGATTACCCAAGCGCATTTCTGCTTCCGGGTAAACCTCTATAGCCGACGGATGGTAAAGCTTACTGACGTCTATAATGTCATTTGGAAATTGCTTCGCTAAAACATCTTTTATAAAATCGGGAACGGTTTTCGTCGAGAGATATTCAACATTCTGAGGCCGCTTGTTTGTTGCTTGCTTTACAAATTTGTTCCAGCATTGTTGCTCTAAACTACTTCGTTCTTTTTCAGTCATCGATTCCAGTTCGGAACCTGAAAACCAAGAGTTAATTTCATTCGATATGCCGTTTTGATGTGCCCGCTGGCTGTTGGGATCATCACCAAAACCGGCTTCTTCACTTTTATATTTATCAATATAGTTGTTAACAACGGCATTCACCCTTTTTTCAAACGCATGTTTTACCATTGCTTCTTTAATGCAATCGGTAATTTCTTCAGTCTCCATTGGAGAGGTTTTCCGACCAAGTACTTTTTCAATATTGGCTGTAAAAACTGCATGAGAATACAACATTCCTTCCTTTAAATAAGGCAGAATCTTTTTGATGGCTGATTTACTCAGACTCCCATAGCCTTTCACCAATTTAATTTTCGCGAAAGCTTCAGCATCAACCCAGTTTAAATGCTTTTCTGCAAATTCCATTCTGGCTTGTTGCTTGGTTTTCTCTCCAAAAGAATCGGTAAACAAACAATGCCAAATGTCTTCAATGCTGATTTGCTTTTTGTTCTTTTCATCCTTATACCCTGTATTGAGCAACGGCAACGTGCTGTAATAATATTTTCCTTTCTCATCCTTTCCTAAGACCTTTTTAATTTTAGCAATGGTTGGACATCCTGGGAAAGTGGTTGTCATTGGAAAATTGAATTCAACTTCGGCAGTCAATTTCTCTTTGTCTCTTATATACCGATAATCCTTTTCACCACATAACCGTTCTGCTAACTTCTCAAATTCCACATCCTTCACATAGTCAAATTGACTGACAATTGACTTCTTTTCTTCTTTATTTAGTGGTCTAAGTCTTTCATCTGAATCGGTCTTTATTTTAATCCGGTTAATCGATTCCCATTTTCGGAACTCTTCAAACAGGGGATGAGAAATTGCAATTCGTTTCCGCTCTGGTTCCAGAGGACATTTTGCAACTAAATCTTTTTGACTCTTCAGCGGACGTTGGTAAAAAATGGCGAATCGAAGTTTTTCTCTTAATTCTGCATCAATCTTTTGTTTGTCGCAGATATAATTAAACTCGTGCAAATAATGTTTTTCCCGATCGATGTATTTCCCCCTAATTCGTTGAGTCGTTCCATCATCATGCTTCCATCCATAGATAGAGTAGAAATAGCAACCTAACGTTGGTTGTCCACTATTTGCAATCTGCTGTGACAACTCATTGATTTCAGTTGCCACTTTCCCTAGGTTCTCCTTTTTATTAAACTCCTTCTCAATAAACTCAATTATTATGGGAAAAGAGGATTCTTTCTTTAGTTGCCGTCTGATTTTAGCAGCCAATGATTTGGCCTTTTTATCATTTTTGTACATTTCAGCGACGGCTTCAAACGGTTCAGAAAAAGATGGAGCGTTTGTATGTTCTTCCAGTAATTTGCTAATGGCAATTTTGAATTGTTCAATCGCATCATCAGCCTGTTCCTCCTCTTGCGAAAGGTATCCCCTGCGCTGGGCTAAATGGTAAAATGCACGCCCTAATTGGAAGCGCCCAATTTGAGAATCCATCAATCCCTCTTTTGTAGCTGCCAAATAACGGAGGTAATACGGCTGCTTATATTTTTCAGTTTCTATATCACCACCTTTGGTGCCAGTACGTTGCCATTTGATGAATTCAACATTGTTGCACGGGTAGTTTTTCTTATATCGCCAATTGCTTATTTCTTCTTTCGACAATTTTGGACATAATCCATAATCTGACAAGACTTGCAAGGTGGTTACTTTTCTTCGTCTTGTTCTGTCAATACGTCGCCTGGCACTTCGAAAGCCACGCCTTGTTGCTGCTTTTGACTTTTCCTGTCCATCAACTCCCTTTGGGAAAATATAACTTCCTTTTGTTGGAATATCATTTCCATTTTCCACCTGCTTTTTAAGAAAGTGATGGAGTCTATCTTCTTTTTCCAAAACAGCCCATCCGATGCTGTTGGTACCAATATCTAAACCAAGTTTTACTTTTGTCATAGTTGTATTTCTTAGAATATTTATTACATTTGAACTGCATCAAATCACAATAAGGCTATATGCCGAAGGAAAAAATTTAGAGCCTCAACAGTAATGTTGAGGTTCGTTGTTTTTATAGATATGCTATAAAGGTCCTTTCGACTACTTCTTTTTTGCGGAAACTGTTTGTCTCTCCCATCCGTCCAACAAATTTTCTCCGTCTTAAAAAAAATGCACACTGATTTCATGTAAATGGTTCAGTTAGTTTCATTACTAAACGTATTTTCCGGCAAAAAAAGTATGCCAAATTATGTTTAGGTAAAAAACCAAGCGTTAGGAGTTTCTAATTTATCAATAAAATGTTGTTTCACAAATGAGGCCTTTGTATTTTTCAATTCCCCGCCAGTGGTACCAGGCCGGCGGAGAATGAAAGTTTAAAGGTCGTCAGTCGAACTGCCCGCGCCGCCTGCCGGTTTTGCGCTGGTCAGGGTATACTTGTTCAGGCGTGCCGGATCGTCACGATAGATGATTTGCGCGGCTTCGCTGAGGGGAACCAGCAACTGGTACACCTCGTTCAGGCGTTGTACCCGTTCCTGGGTCAATACGCCCCGCTCCTTTTTGTACTTCTCCTGGTTGATATTGGCCTCGCGCAGTTCGGTGGCTACTTCAGGAATGGAAGTAAGCACACTTTCGCCGCATCCTGCGGCCACCAACTCGTCGTGATGCGCTGTGCCCATGTCGCCCAGCGTTTCCATGAACAACACCATTTTAGCCTGACTGTCGCGGACTTTCATATAGTCGTTCAAACCAAACTGGTTCTGAACAGCCGTGTTACCATTGTAAGCCTTTCGAATAAAATAGGCCACGTTATTGTAGGCATCGCTGCACTTTTTCATGGCAGCATCCACCTTCTGTGTCCATTCACTCATCTCGTCGATGATAACGGCGTCCGGCTTGATTTCCTTCACCCGGCCAACAGCTCCCTGAACCGTTGTTACATAATCGGGTGTCATAGTTGAATCAAATGCGGTAAAATCGCCGATATCATCGCTTAATGTGGACTAAAATCCTGGAATGTATCCAAAACTTCCGGCAGCCTAACTGCCCGGTATGCAAAAAAGGGAGGTTGCGTTTTGCCGGTTTGGTGAAAGATGTTCCGTGGAAACCCGGATAGTGCCTACCCTGAAATCGTTCTTTGAAAAATTGCACAACCGGTTTACCGGCTAAAAACTTTTGGTTTTTGGCTGAACAGGAAAAGTATGTCCGGAGGAAAACGAAAAACGTGCCCAATATCCGGGTCCCAGCACTAAAACAGGTAAAATAGCACAACCGGCAGCAGAAAAACAACGGAAAGGATGCAGGAAAACCATTCAATCCCCATAGGGTATAGCTTTGAACAGCAACGGTTAAGCCCAACACGAATTAAAACACAATTGGGCGTGCATTTTGAGCGCAGTTGCCCTGAAAAAAGGCAGTAAGTATGCAAACCTACTGCCTTTTTTCAGGGCCCAACTGTGCCTTAATTCCTAATTTGTTTGCCTATGTTGCTTATTCCAATCTGTCAGCTTTTAATAATCTTGCTGAATGATAAACTCGTAAAATATCAACTTGAAATTCATTAATTATTTTGTACACAATCCGATAATTTCCTGAAATCACTTCTCTGATGAATTTCATATTTATCTCTGGAACTACCCGTCCAACGTAAGGATTGTCAATAATATCTTGTGCTCGATTGTAGATTTTATTTACTGTGATTGACGCATATCGAACAGAATCCTTTGCTATGTAATCAAAGATTTCTTTTAAATCATCTGTTGATAGTTCAGTCCAAACTAACTTGACCATTTCTCAATCATATTTTTTACATCATCGTTTGAAACAGTTTTACCTTCATCCGATTGTTTAATGCCTTCTTCAACTTTTTCTATAAATATTAATTGTTCAATAAGCTCATCAATTGTAAATGAATCAGGAAGATTGTCAATCGATTGCCTTACAGTATTTTTAGTCAACATATCTTACACTTTTAATTTTATACAAATATAATGACTATTGTCCAAAAGAAATTGATTTCTCAAATCTCCGTTGTTTTTTAGCCTTAGTCAGTTTTTGGTGTCCAATCGCATAAAGAATCATTAGAACCAATCCAAGTACAAATCCTGGCAGACAAAATATAACCAATCTATCTGCTTTATCCAAATTTACAATCAGATAGAGAAATGTCAGGATAAGGCTTAGTCCTCCAATTATCAAGGCAATATTCATCGCACGAAATAATTTCTTATTCTCATTGTCAGTCAAGTTTGGAATCAATCGAGATTTTTTGAATTTTAAGTTTTTCATGTCATTAAATTTTAATCGTTTATCATCGTGTAGGATGTTTCTTGCAATTAGGCACAACGGTCACTTGCAAGTTGTCGTTGCGGATTTCGAAGAGCGTCAGTGTCCGGTAGGACATGACGGTCAAGAAAGGAGCGGAGACAACGCACCGCACGAACCCCGCAATGCAATTTGCAATTTGTTGAACTTAACCTCACTGGCGTTCGGTGGTTTTACAGGCCACCGAAAACCAGTATCTTTGAGGCATTTAATCATTTAAAATAACGTATTATGACAAATTTAAAAAAAGATTTGAACAGGAAGCGGTTTTACGCAATCTAAGTGAAAGGACCCGTAAAAGTTACTGGTGGCACATTGCCGATTACAGTAACTTTTGCAAAAAAGACCCGGAACACACGGGAGTAGAAGAACTCAGGGCCTATTTTCAAAGTATGCCCACCGACGGGAACCACAAGCCGGGCAGTGTAAAAATGGGCTACTACGCCCTTCGGTTCCTCTTTACAAATATTTACCATAAAGAGTGGGCAAAAGAATACCTTCCAACGCCAAAGGTTGCCAAAACACTCCCGCTGGTTTTATCAAAAGACGAAGTGAGCGATGTACTTGGGGCTATTGACAACTTCAAGCACCGCGCTATCATCATGCTCATTTATTCCACCGGGGCCAGGGTATCAGAGAGTGTAAACATCAAACTTACCGACATTGACAGTAAGCGGATGCAGGTCAACATCCAGGAAGGCAAAGGGCTGAAACAACGTAAAGTGCCGCTATCGCCGGTTTTACTTTCTGTTTTAAGGGATTATTACAAAAAGTACAAGCCACAGCATTATCTTTTTGAAGGCGCGGGAGGAAAAGGTACCCACCTGGGCATTACTTGATGATGCCAATTATCTTGCCAGCCTGTCGGGAGCTTTGCCCTTGCGAAATAACTAATTGCAATAATTCACTTACTTTTTTCATGTCTATTTGCTTCATCGCTTTTCCTTTATTTGAAAAAGCAAGATAAACAGGCCTAATTTAGTGTCCGGATTATACCAGAATGGCCGTCCGGATGTTTTCGGAATTTGCTGCTCTATTATCTCCTTCCTTTGCCTTTGCCATATCAGTCAAACAGATGTAATCCTCTTCCTCAATTTTCGTAATTGAGATTATTGCATTTTTTATATCAATTGTACTTATTGTACTTACTTTACTTATTTTACTTACTTTACTCATAATCAAATTATTCCAAATGTACACTTTTTGATTCTGATGATAAAATTCTGTTTAATTGATTGCAGGGAACTCTCCCAGCATGAAGCATAACGTCCTGGCTATATGCGCCTGGGCGTGGCTTTCAGACCAGTTGTGATTTTATCAGCTTGAACGCATTAAAGGGGGTAAAACGAAACCCTCAATATACTGTGGAGCCCCGGCTGGCGTATTACAGCTATGTTGCCGGCTGGGCTTTAATTCTTTATTCAATTAATTCGTAATTTGTACTTCTTCCTCCTTCTTCTGCTTTTTTGAGAATCCCTTTATCAATCAAGTCTTGTATATCTCTTAATGCAGTATCTGGTGAACATTTTGTTATTTTTGCCCATTTAGATGAAGTTAATTTCCCAAAAAAATCTCCATCCAGAATTTTGTTAAGCATTAATTTTTGCCTTCCATTTTGGATTTTTAATGCATTTTCTATCCAGAAATTGTGTTTGTTAATTACTTTTTCTAAAATTATATTAGATTCATTTAGAGCATTTAGTAAACAATTTAAGAACCAGGTGAGCCATTTTGTTATATTTAAATCTCCTTTTTGGGTTTTTTCAAGAATTTCATAATATTCCTTTCTTTCTTGTCTAATTTGGGCAGACATACTGTAAAACCGCTGTGATATTCCATCTGCCCGTGCTAATAGCATATCACTTATTGTTCTGGCAATTCTTCCATTTCCGTCTTCAAATGGATGGATTGTGACAAACCATAAATGAGCAATTCCTGCTTTCAATACTAAATCAATTTTTTCATAATTATTGAACCAATCAAGAAAAGAATTCATTTCTTCATCTATTAGTGTTGCAGCCGGGGCTTGAAAATGAACTTTTTCTTTTCCCATTGGCCCGGAAATCACTTGCATGGGACCCGTAGAATCATTACGCCAATTACCGACGATGACTTTATACATTCCACTTCTCCCTGTTGGAAATAACGCATAGTGCCAATCAAAAACTCTTTCCTTTGTCAAAGGTTGGCTAAAATTCTGCGTAGCATCAAGCATCATGTCTACGATACCTTCAACATTTCTGTCTGATGGTATTAATCCGGAAATGTCCATACCCAATTTGCGAGCAATTGATGAGCGAACCTGTTCCGGGTTTAGTATTTCTCCTTCGATTTCAGATGAACGTAATATTTCAGTTTTTAATGTTTCTAATTCAGCTTGTTGTTTTAGATTAAATCCTAAAGATTCCATCTTGCCAACAATCCTTCCTTGCAGGTTTCTCACCTTTCCAAGTAACTCTATTAGTTCTTGGTCATTCCAAGTAAAGTTCGGCCAAAATTCGTTTTCGTAAATGTAAACCTTCATTTTATTCCGCAAATTTTACGGTAAATATAGTGGGTTTTCTCTGCATTTTGAAACTTTCTCCGCATTGTTTGCGTTATTTAAAGGCGTTTTTCTCCGCATCCGGGGTCATTAGCCTTGCCGGCAACGGCTGGGCTTTATTCAATTATTTTCAATTTTGTCAATAAATCCTTACCACTTTCAATCAATCCCTTTTCCCAATTTTCCTTATAATTATTTAAAATATTTGAATTAGGCATTTAAATAATACTTTGTTTATAAGGGAAGGGCTCTGCATTAACCATTCTGGTTAAAAGGCTATCGAAGATTCTTTCCTTCATATTACTTCGGTTAAACCGGTAGCAGTATTCATCAATATAGGCTTGCAAATTTTCGACTTGGTGGTGCATGCCCCGGAGCCAGCCTTTGAAGCCCATAATACACCTGTGCAAGTCAGGGAAGTTGCCGCCCTTTTTCCCTGAATCAACCTGCACAAGATTACTGAAGTCTTTTACCAAAGGGGAATATCCTCGCCATTTATCTGTCTTTATTTGTGCACTTGTCTCAATGGTCATTTTCATAAACCCACCAAGTTCCTTCGAACTGCTCTGCTTGATGACCTTTCCGTACATACGGCTAACTCCTTTGCCGTTTCTCTCAATGGCAAATACAACCAACTTCTTTTTGCCGTTTTTTCTCCCCACAACCCCTTCTTCCTGGCCGCCGACAACTGTTTCATCAACTTCGGCCTTGCCATCGATTTTATGGTTGCCACTGCTTTCCATGGCTTTCATTACCTTGCCTTTGAACTTCCAGCAGGTCTTTTGTCTTAACCCAAGCTTTCTGCTTAGTTCCGTACTGCTGATCCCTTTTTTACTCGTACTTACATAATAAACAATGTAAAAGGCCTTTAATACCGAGAACTTTAACTGGTGAAACAATGTCCCGCTCGTTGGGGAGGAGATTCGGTGGCAACTGGTACACTGTCTGTCGAATAGGCGCTTTCCGTTACAATAATTGGTGTGTCCACAATTGGGGCAAACAAAGCCAGTCCCCCATTTTAGTTCAGTCAAATATTGATAACAAGAATCTTCGTCAGGGAAACGTTCCTGAAACTCAAAAATAGTAAGGCTTCTGAATTTGTTCTCCATTTTTATAATATTTCCCCCTAAAGTAGACATTTCTATTGTATTTACAAAGAGCCTAATTCAATAGATAAATTTCAAATTATTGACCATTTAGGTAGCGGTTTCTTTGGACATGTATTTTTATGTTTTGACCCATTTTTAAAAAGGGAAAGAGCGATTAAAATAATAAAGGTACCTGACCCACCTAGATTTGTGACCGCAGTTAAGGAAGGGCAAACCCTTGATATTTGTAGACATAAACATATTGTTGATGTTAAAGAGGTTCGGGCTACACTTTTTGAAGGTGAACCAGTAGTGATGATAGTAATGGAATACCTTTCACATGGTTCTATTCAAAAACATATTGAAAAAAGATTTATCTCTACTAAGGAGGCAAGCCGAATTATACAAAACAGTTTATTAGGACTAGAGCATGCGCATAATCAAAATGTTCTTCATCGCGATATAAAACCAGGTAATATAATGTTTGGTGAGAATGGAGAAGCTAAGCTTTCAGATTTTGGATTAGCGATAGATTACCATGTGGAGCCAAGTGATGTTATGGGCTACAAACCCCATCAACCTCTTGAAGTAATTCAAGGCAATCCAATGGATAAATTAAGTGATATTTATGCAATGGGAATTACCTTCTACAGACTTCTAAATAATACTAATAAATTGGTTTTTAATTTTAAAACTAAGGAGGAATGGATGAAAGCTGTTAAAAAAGATTTATTTCCGCCCCGCCAATTTCAACCACATATACCTGACAAGATTATAAAAATTTTAAAAAAATCAATTCATAAAAATAGTAAAACTCGATTTCAAAGCTGCACAGCATTTAGACAAGCTTTGGAGAAATTATCCTTCGCTATTGATTGGACTAGAGTTGATGATGATTTATGGTCAGGTCAGCATAATGATGACCAGTTTGAATTAAGTAAAATAAGAAAGCGCAGTGGTTGGACGATAGATTTTAAGAAAAATAATATCAGACGGACATCAAATTGCTTGAAATCAATATCCGATTCTGAAGTTGACAACCAGTTTTATAAAATATTAAGAGAAACAACTTTGAACTAAAATGCACGAAACGCCAACAAATTAGGAATTAAGGCACAGTTGGGCCCTGAAAAAAGCCAGTAGGTTGATTTACCTGCTGCCTTTTTTTAGGGTAACTGCGCTCAAAATGCACGCCCAATTGTGTTTTAATTCGTGTTGGGCTTAACCGTTGCTGTTCAAAGCTATACACTATGGGGATTGAATGGTTTTCCTGCATCCTTTCCGTTGTTTTTCTGCGGCCGGTTTTGCTATTTTACCTGTTTTAAGGCCGGAACCCGGGTATTGGGCACGTTTTTCGTTTTCCACCGGGCATACTTTTCCCGTTCAGCCAAAAACCAAAAGTTTTTAGCTGGTAAACCGGTTGTGCAATTTTTCAAAGAACGATTTGCAGGGTAGGCACTATCCGGGTTTCCACGGAACATCTTTCACCAAACCGCAACCTCCCTTTTTTGCATACCGGGCAGTTAGGCTGCCGGAAGTTTTGGATACATTCCAGGATTTCAGCCCACACCGTATCCTGTTTCTCTAAAATACGGATTCCATCTTCCAAGGCTTCTTCTTTTTGGTTTTCAGTTTCCTGTGCCAGCAGTTGTTTTGCCGTTTCGATGTTTTGTTTCCGGTAACGACTGGAAAAGATACCGTAGTACCGCACCTTAAAAAAGCCCTTTGGCAAAATGTGCAACAAAAACCGGCGGATAAACTCATTGATATCCAGTTTCATTTCCCGGAACCTGCCTGTACGGTAATCTTTCCATGAAAAACGGACTTTGCCATCTTTCACTTCAATAATACGCCGGTCGGTAATGGCAATACGGAATACGTAACGCGAAAGGTATTCCAGTATTTTTTCAGGATTGCCCATGGGTTTCTGTACATTTACCACCCAGCTTTTTTGGTACAGGGGCGCAAGAAAACGCACGAATTGCTCCGGCCCTTTTATGCCTGTCAGCTTTCCGTGAAAATCGAGCCCCCCCTTTTCCTTCGACTGCTTTAGCATATCCAAAAACTTGCCCCTGAACTTTTTGGCCAACACTTTCCCGGCGATAAAAAAGTTGTTTTTGTCCGGTACATGTACCCAGTGTTCGCGGTCGAAGCCCAGGCCCCCTGCGGGCATGATGCAATGCAGGTGCGGGTGTTCCTTCATGTTTTGACCCCAGGTATGGAGTACGGTAACCAGGCCAATATCAGCGCCCAGGTGCTTTACGTCACGGGTAAGTTCGAGCAGGGTTTGTGAAACAGCTTTGAACAACAAGCCATACATCACTTTCCTGTTTTGCAGGCAAAGCGGGTTTAACTCATGCGGCAGGGTGAACACCAAATGGTAATACCCCACCGGGAGAAGTTCTTTCATCCGTTTGTCCAGCCATTCCAGTTTTTCTTTTTGCTGGCACACAGGGCAGTGGCGGTTGCGGCAACTGTTGTTTGCCTTGCCCACATAACTGCAATGGTCGCATTTTTCAAAATGGCTCCCAAGCCCTGCTGTACGGGTACGTCGACAGCAGGTGGATTAAGCCCTGCTGTCCTTTTGTTACCTTGTTTTGGCTGATGTAGTTTCCCCCGTATTCACGCAGTAAACTTCCTACAGTTATTTGTTCCTGCATAGCCCCTCCAGTCCTTCCAGCGTGTCCAGCGGATTTACCACCTGGCTTGTGTTGAGTTGCTGCACGTGGAGGTATTTGAGCGTGTTGCTTAAATCGGAATGCCCCATCAGGCGCTGTATGACCAGAATGTTGGTGCCCTGTTCGAGGTGGTGCGTGGCAAAACAATGCCGGAAATTCCACGCAAATTTATTATCTTTCGGCTACGGCGGAAAGAATCCTGTGGATTTTTCCGCAACGAAATCATAGCCTAAACCGTTACCATTCACAGTGAAAAAGAAGAGAAACAAACTAAAATATAATGACAAGCCAACGCACAAATAGCACATTTGGTGTTTTGCCGACACAAAAACCCTCACAAGAAAAACCAAAAGAGCTATTTCTTTGCTGACACACAGAAACCGTAAAAAATGTTTGCATTTAATTCAATAAAAGATTTAATAAGCACTCTCTATAAAGAGAGGGAAATAATTGACTTCCTTTTCTCCAAAAGAAAGAACAGCGTCAAATATGACAACCTTTTGGAGTTTGTGAATTTTGAAGAAGAAAAACTGACTTCTCTAATTGAAAAGAATATTTTAGTTCAATTTGGTAGTACCGTTGATTTAAACCAAGACATTTTGGATTTTCTTGAAAAATTCACTGATTCCATTGAGGAAATTAATTACGAATATACCAGTGGATTAATCCGCATCTTAAAAGAAAATATTCAAAATTGGGAACTTGAAAAAAGACCAAACAAACAGAATGAATATCTTCTTAAAACCAAACGAAATATTGGAAATGTTGGCAAAGATGTTTTAAGAAATATAACAACATTGCGGGGAAGTGTTGAAGATGTTTTTGCGACAGAGAAAGTTTTCAGTATCAAAAAAAGTAAACTACAGGAATATGATAATAAAAGAAAAAATCTCGATGAATTATTAGAACAGATTGATGCATTTTTTCGAGAAAGCACATGGGAATACTTCATTAAGATGGTGCAAGATGATGAATTAAACCAAATTATTTTGAGACTCGATAGAGATATTATTATTGCCAGACAGAATCTGATTGATATTACTCAGAAAATTCTCGATTTTATAAATCGAATCAGGCAAGATTCCCAAATATTCAAGCACATTCAAAAGGTTAAACTTTTAAAAGACCAGCTTTTATTAGCAGAGAAAAGCAATTTTATTGATGTGATTTCAAAAGATAATAGTCTCCAATTCCAGAATGAAATTCGATTTTCAACTCCTTTATCTCTCGATTACATTCAGTCAGAAGAAGCTTATAATATTCTCCTTAGAATAAGTTATAAGTTAAAGAAATCTATAAATATTGACGAAAAATCATCCGGAATCATCCGAAATGAATTCTTAAATGGAAAGGACAAAAACCATTATGTGGTTGACACTAATAAACTTAAAGAAAGCTTTTTGTCAAGGGGTGGTGATTTATTTGATTTTATAAACAACTATAATTTTGAGAAAGAACTTTCTTTCGAGGAAAAAGTCACTTTGTTCTGTAAATTAGCCTCACAATTCAGAGATGACTTTTCGATTTCAGATACTTATTCCAAAATTGAAAATATTGAATATGCACTAATTACACCTAAATTATGACTGGAACACCACCAATACAAACATCAGATATTTTTGAAAGACTAAGCAAAGGACAATTCATCAGCGAAGATAGCGGGAGTGATGAAGTAAAAGATTTGTTCAATATCATTGAGTTAGAAAACAATTATGAAATACTGAGAGATTATTTTCAACGTATTGGATTCATATTGGAAAAAGGGTCTGGTTACTATTATTTCAGCAGAAAAGAAACAAATCAGATTTTAGAAGATAAAGTTAAGCGGGCATATAAATGGATTGATATTCTCGACTTTTTTAATACTTACGCAAAAGCAATCGATGAGCCGTTCTCCCAAGGTACAATTTTCTCTCCGTCCAGAATATTTGAGAAATCAAAAGTAAACAGTGCTTTACAAGAAAAGTTAGAAGCGCTCAAAAACTATCAGGAATTTGCAACTGAAAAACCGCTTGAAAGGATTCAGAAACTCTCTCGATATATGGTCAAAGAAACTTTTTTTGACCTTACAAACGAATATTCAGATGAATTCAAAGTACTTGCTTCATATCGTTATTTGCAAAAATTAGTAGTATCAATTGTAATTGAAGAGGAAGAAGATGAAACATTTGAATAAGATAATATTTATTAAGTCTGGCAATATTGACTACCAGGAAATTGTGTTAAATGGCAATGTCCATTTTACAGGAGACCAAGGGGTAGGAAAAACTACTGTTTTAAGGGCTATTTTGTTTTTTTACAATGCGGATACTCAAAAACTTGGAATTCCAAAAGTTGCAAATAAAAGTGATTTTGCTGATTACTATTTCGAATTTCCAAACTCGCATATTATCTATGAAATAGCAACTAAAGAAGGGAAATATTTAATATGGCTTTACAAGGAACATAATCAACTTTGCTACCGATTTATAGATTCCGAATATAAAAGAGAGTTTTTTCTTGAAGAAACACCAAAAGGGATTTTGCCTTTAAAACCGAATAAAATTTCAGAAAATATTTTAACGCAAACACGACATTCCAGAAAAATTATAAAGTTTACCGAATATCGTAATATTATCTACGGTGCGACAAATCAGATTAATGGGTTAAGCCGTAATTTCAAGCAATATTCAATTATTGAAAGTCCTGCCTATCAAAATATTCCTAAAACGATTTCAAATATTTATCTCAACTCAAATCTAAAGTCTGATGCAATAAAAACAACAATTATAAACTCTATTAGTGTTGATGATTTTGCACTTAATGAGGGCAAGGGATACAAAGTTGACCTTAATGTTCTGAGGACACAACTGAGTGATTTCAAACAAGATTACAACGATATTTCTGCTTATGAGAAAATTAAGCGAAGAGCTGAATTAATTATTCAGAATTATGACGAATTAAACCTGCTTGAACAGACAAAAATAATTACCGCCAGAACATTGGGGGCAAATCAGAAATACCTAACAACCAAAATTGAAAAATTAGAAATTGATTCTTCCAAACTTGATGAGAAGCATACAGATTGTAAAAAGCAAATAAAAGAGTTGCTGGAAAACTTCAGTAATACAAAATCAGACTTTGATAAGAAGATTGCTATTGCACAGAAGAATGTAAATGATGCCCAAAGCAAAATTAAATACTACGATAATCTACAAAAAGAAAATCTGAAAGGAATTGACACGATCCTGGATTTTGTAGCAAAAGAGACAATTTTTGAAACTGAAAGAGGAAATATCGAGAATGAAATAAAACTGCTAACATCGAAAGTTGAATCGATTGAAGAAAAATACAAATCAATTTTACAGCAACTTGAAAATGCCCATAATGCGAGTCTTAATATTTTGAATGATAAGAAATCCACTTTAAAAGCAGATTCAGCAAGACAACGAAGCAAAATCATTGAACAATATGCCGAATTCATTGAGGATTTAAGGCAACTATTTGAGAAACAGTTGGAAGATGAAACTGAAATTCAAAATCAGTTGAATGATAAAGAACGAAAACTTAAGCGTCAAAGAGACAAAATAGACATTACTCGTTTCTTTGAAGAAGAAATTAAATCGGAACAAGACAAATTCATAGATTTCAAAAATCTTATATCAGAGAGTAACAATAATATTAAATTACATAAAGAAGAAATTGAAAAACTTCAGAATAAAGGGAATCACGAGAAAGAAATATTAAAGCTTCAATTTGAAAACAAAAGAAAAGAGCTTGATAACAAACGTATTGCCACACAAGAAAAGCTTGATGAAATTGAGGAAAAGCTCGAAGCATTTAAAGACTCACTTCATGAATTTCTGAACAAAAACTATCCTGAATGGGAACAAACAATTGGAAAAGTGTTTGACGAAAAGATTTTACTTTCACAAAATCTTTCCCCACAAATAATTGAGAACAATAAGTCATTTTATGGAGTAAAACTCAATCTTGATGAAATTGATTTAAATGTAAAGACGATTGCTGATTATCAAAGCGAAAAGAATAAATTGATTTCAGTCATTGAGGAAATTAAATCGGAATTTCAAAAAGAACAAACAGAGTTTGAAAATCAAGAGCAAAAAATAAACAATAAGTATAATCAAGTTCTTAAAAAGCTAAATCAAGAAGTACTGCAAACCAAGACACTCATTACTCAGACTGAGGTGAAATATTCTCAAGCGGAACTGAAAATATCAAATCTTCAGAAGGATGCTGAAAAGAAAAAAATAGAAGAATTATCCAAGATAGAACCTTTGATTAAAGAAGTTCTTCTAAGCATTGGTAAAAACAAACAAAAATATCAGGACATAAAATCAGAAAAAGAGAAGAAAGTAAAGGAAAAGCAGGAAGAGCAAAAACAAGAAACCAATAAATTAAAAAGCCATTTTGACAATTTAGAACAGAAACTGGATGCCCGGATTGTTGGGGAAAAACAAAAATACCTGAGCAAAGTTTCACAGGTCAAAAACGACAGGATAAACGAATTAGAAGGTAAGGTTGACACAAAACGACTCAGTAAATTAGAAGTTGAGAAAGAAAGACTGAATCAAAGCTTACAGTCAATTAAAGAATTGAATCAAGTCGTTGCTGTGTACAATGAGGATAAAATAAATTTGATTGATAAACTTCCAGAGTTTGAAGCGGCTTTCTCAAAATTGAGTTCAGAACTCAGCTCTTTAAAAGAAAAATTCCAAAAAGTGAACAAAGAACTTTCCGATAAACAGACACTAATAAAAAAAGAATTTGATAGCATCAACGATGAATTAAAGGAACAAAGAAGGCAGATAAAAGAATTTGAGCAATTTAAACTATCACCTTTTTACAATGATGTTGAATATTACGTGGAACACGATGAAGATTCAGCAAACGAGGAACTTTTATCCGATTTAATTAAAAGGATTCAAAATCTTCAACAAACCTTATCTGAAAAACTAAAAGATTTAAAATCATCGATAAACAAGTTTGCAAGCCCACTAAGAGAAGGGAACATTTTTAATTTTCCAACTACTTTTACAGATGATGCAGCATATTGTTCATTTGCGAATGACCTAAAGGATTTTGTGGTTGACAATAAAATTGATGACTATAAAAAATACATCAAAAAAAACCATTCAGATTTAATCAGCCTTATTGTAAAACACATTGTGCAGCTCTCATCCAAGAAGAAAGAAATTGATGAGATAATTTCAAAAATGAATAAAGATTTTGAAAAGCATAATTTCGTTGGAGTTGTCCAAAAAGTTGAGTTAAAAGCAGACCCAAGTGAAAATAAAGTATTCCAAACATTTGAGGAAATAAGGAAGTTTCATGCTGAAAATCCATTTGGTTTTGGAGAATTAAATCTGTTCACGGGATTAAAATTAGAAGAGAACAATGATACTGCATTTAAGTTACTTGTTGCTCTGATGACAAATCTTGCACAGGAACAAAACAAAATTGAAATCTCACTTGAAGATACTTTTGAACTTAAATTTAGAGTTGTGGAAAACAACAAAGATACCGGGTGGCAGACAAAACTTGCAGATATTGGTTCAAACGGAACTGATGTTTTGGTGAAAGCAATGCTGTACATTATGCTTTTAAATGTTTTAAAAGAGACGGCTTCAAAAAAACAGAACGACTTTAAACTCCATTGTATAATGGATGAAATAAATATTATTCATCCCAAAAACATTGAAAGTCTAATAAACTTTGCAAATGACAGAGGAATATGGATGATAAATGGCTCACCAGTTGAAACCAATGCAATGGCATACAAATATGTGTATGATTTTGAGAAAACACCAGATAGCATTACTCACGCAAACCGCCTGATTGCACAAAATTAAAACCGATGGAAGTTCCATTATCATTTATAGAAAAACTAATAGCCATTTCAAGAAAGGAAACTGTTTCTATTGGTCAGTTTAAATCGAAACAAAACAGAGCTTTATTAGATATCTTTTTGGAGGAAAACATCCTCCAAAAAAGCAAAAAGAAAAATAGCTTCATAATTTACACAAACAACAATGAGCAACTTAGAAACTTCCTCAGAGAACGATACGGAATTATAAACCTTGAAGACTATTATCAATTATTAAACAATCCTAACTCAACTAAAAGTGAATCAGCACAAATTGCCTCTGACTCAAAAACAAAACGGACAAAGGTTTACACAGGTTTCTTTGTTAGAACATTTGCCGATATTGTAGGCAATTTAAATGGCATAAATATAAACCTTAAAACCTTAAAAGGAAGTTCATTATTTATTTCAGATTTTAAAAATTTTGTTATTTCCGAAAATGTTACAATTGTTGGAATAGAAAATCCGGAGACATTCTATTTAATAGAAAATTACAGACATTATTTTGACAAAATTAAGCCTTTGTTTCTATTACGATTTAATAACAATGCATTTATTGAATGGCTACAACTTATTCCAAATAAGTATGTGCATTTTGGAGACTTTGACCTATCAGGAATAGCAATCTATATTACTGAATATCGAAACAAAATTGACTTTAATAGATGCAGTTATTTTATTCCTAATGACATTGAGAATTTAATTAGTAATTCAAAAAACTATAGAGACTATGTGAATCAATTAAACGACCCAAAAGTTAAAGGGCTTGACTTTGAGAATTATCCTGAGATTAAGGACTTGGCAAATATGATTAAGAAATATAGAAAGACGATTGAGCAAGAAGTGTTGATGAATTCCAGCGCTTCATAGTCAAGCACGTTTGCAATTCGCACAAGCCAACACACAAGCCTAAAATTGCAAAAGAGTATGACTTTGCCAACACTGACAGATGGACGAAAAAAAGTACGACCGCACAACAAATTAGGAATTAAGGCACAGTTGGGCCCTGAAAAAAGGCAGTAGGTTTGCATACTTACTGCCTTTTTTTTGGGTAACTGCGCTCAAAATGTACTTAGGGTCTGCTGATTTTCTATGCGCCACACGAGTTCGATATTGGAATGAGCAAAAGGTTTTTGTCAAATAATTCTAATCTCAGCAGGTTTTTGATGGCCGCTTTTAGTTTTTTAAGTAAGAGCGCAAAAGAACCTTTCCATTTTTCTGCCACTTGCAGCAATTTGGCCAGGTTCATGACAAAAAGGATCGCATTGACCCATGATTCGGACGTTTCAGGAAGCCTGGCCATGATATTGTTGAGCCCGTATCCTCGTTTGCCTTGTCCAAACTTGCCTTCTACGTGGTTTCGTTTGGCTGCTTCTTTTTTGTCACGGTATTTCTGACTGGCAGTTTGGCTGTCATTTTTCGGTGGCCTTCCCAGGGGTTTGCCGTAGATCTTAATCCCTTTTTCTTTCAGGTATTTGCGGTTTTCCCTTGTCAGGAAAATCTGGTCGCCAAGGAATACCCGGGGATAGCAACCATAGGTATGTTTAAAATTTTCTACCTACATTTTCAAATCCGTGCTTTCATTGTAGGCATCCCAGCTGAACCGGTCTATCCGGCAGAATCCGTTCACCTCACTGATGTTGATTTTCGCTCCAAATTCGGTTTTCGCTTTGTCTTTTCCCCGGACAATCGGACGCACATGGGGCTGGAAAATGTTCACAATGCGGTTCTCGCATTGATGGGTTCTATTCTCATACATCAATTTTTGCTGGCTGTAAACTTTCCGAATGGTTGCCATCAGTTCCCTGTCGCGTTTTTCCAGCAATTCCGACCGACCGGGTTTTAACAATAAGCTGTCAACTATTTTTAGATCGCGGGAAATGTATTGAAGCTGTCCCCTGATTCCCCGGCGAATCTGCTTCTTTGTCTTCTTTTTCTTCTTTGCAATGTTCAGGTAATGCTTGCGGGCATTCCTGCGGTAGGTTCTTGGTTTTGTTCCATCTGCCGGGCGAAGGTACAACAGGTCTATGATTCGTTCCAGATTTCCCCTGGAGGTGTTTAAGAGTTTCAAATCTGTCGGATAGGTGATCTCCTGGTCGGCCACAGTCGCATCTACTTTCAGTGTTCCCCGGTTATCATTCTTTTCGGGCCCGTCGTTTTTGTCCTTATCCTTGTCCGTTGCCTCTTCCTTTTGTTGCTGTTGTTTTCTTTTAATGCGGGACTGATGTGGTTTAATTTGTTCGGATGATTCGATGATTCGTTGGTTGAAAGCTTCAAACTCATCGCCTCCCAATCTTTTGCGGATATCGACAAACAGGCTGGCATCAAAAACCGGTTGGGTGGTAAAACACGGCAGCCCGCAAAAGTATTGCAGGTAAATGTTTTCCTGTATCATTTCTATGGTACCCCGGTCATCCAGGCCAAGCTTGTGCTTGACTATCAAGGCCGCTATCACCGTGCGGATGTTGACACTTTTACGCCCCGAGCCCGCATCGAGCTTCCGGCTATAAACGGCTGCAAGTGAATCCCAGGGAATCAATGCGGCTAATTTCACCCATCGGTTCTCCTTGTCCAACCCTTGTTCAAAAGGATGCTTGAACATATTTAAACTTAATTGGCTTTGTGGTGTGTAATCAATCATATCTGCAAGGGTTTTGAACCCAATTTATACAAAACCATGCATTTACACCAATCATCAGCCTTGAAAATATGAACAAATAAATGTTGATAATCAATGTATTAAATGTATTCTTTGAGAATATCAGCAGTTTAACCGCTTCCTCACGCCTTTATACAAAAAGGACTGGGTGGTGAATGTGCAGGCACCCATGGGCAATCCTGAAAAAATACTGGAATACCTTTCGCGTTACGTGTTTCGTATTGCCATTACCGACCGGCGGATTTTGGAAGTGAAGAATGGCAAAGTGCGATTTTCGTGGAAAGATTACCGTACAGGCAGGTTCAGGGAAATGAAACTGGATGTGGATGAGTTTATCCGCCGGTTTTTGTTGCACATTTTGCCAAAGGGCTTTTTTAAAGTGCGGTACTATGGAATTTTATCGAGCCGTTACCGTAAACAAAACATCCTGGCGGCAAAACAACTGCTGGCACAAGAGGTCGAAAACCGGAAAGAAGAGGCACTGGAAGATGGCGGCCAGGTTTGGGAAAGACAGGATACGGTGTGGACTGAAATCCTGGAATGTATCCAAAACTTCCGGCAGCCCAACTGCCCGGTATGTAAAAAAGGAAGGCTGCGTTTTGCCGGTTTGGTGAAAGATGTTCCGTGGGAACCCGGATAGTGATACTCTGCAAATCGTTCTTTGAAAAAATTGCACAACCGGTTTACCGGCTAAAAATTCCCTGTTTTTGGCTGAACGGGAAAAGTATGTCCGGTGGAAAACGAAAAACGTGCCCAATATCCGGGTTCCGGCCCCAAAACAGGTAAAATAGCAAAACCGGCAGCAGAAAAACAACGGAAAGGATGCAGGAAAACCATTCAATCCCCATAGTGTATAGCTTTGAACAGCAACGGTTAAGCCCAACACGAATTAAAACACAATTGAGCGCGCATTTTGAGCGCTGTTACCCTAAAAAAAGGCAGTAAGTATGCAAACCTACTGCCTTTTTTCAGGGCCCAACTGTGCCTTAATTCCTAAAATGTTGGCGGTTCGGTTTTTTATTTATTCTTTACTATTTAGTTTTTCGGGTAAATATTTTGTCAACATACCGAGTTCAAAAGAATTATATGTTGTTTGAATTAGGTCATTAATTTCTTCATCACTAAAATTTGAAAAATCTAATCTACCAATTGGTGCGTTCATAAATTCATTAACAATTTCATTCGTATCTGTTTTAATAATTTTATCGACACCTTCTTTAAATATTTTTATAATCTTAATAAAAAATATAAATTTATCATCATTACTTTTTAATAATTCAGAAAGTTTATTAATCTGTTCATTTGTTAGTCTTATTATTATAAATTTTAAAAATTTCGTATGTTGTCCTTGAACAATAGTTTATTATAAGTAAATTTTTTAATACATCAATTTTTTCATAATCATGTTTAATATTCTTTGTTCTATATTTGTAAACATCACTTTTTAAAACTTTCTCAATTGTTTCAAAATCATCGTTAAACGTCTTGGGGTCAAATGGAAGATACCCAAGTCTTGTCTTATAATATTTTAATTCTTTATTCTCATTTCGTTTCTGTCTTTTATTAAACTGACCGCCAACGATCTGGCGGTATGAAAAGTTGCGGATTTAACCGCACAAACCTCCGCTAACCGATGAACCTAAACAAATGTAGAAACTTAACCCGCATTATTCATCAGCCGGAGAATTGTGCATAAAACTATAGCGTTCATATTTTTGAAAGCTGGGCTTGATGAAAACTACACTAAATTCCGGTCGGGCGATATAAATATTGGGGACAACCGATGCCGTGTCCGGCTGTTCTTGTCCCAAAACTCTCATTTTTTGACAACAGGGCATAGCAATCCCATCATTGTGCCCTGCTTGGTTGTTCGCTGCTGTTTATTTTATTGAAAGACCAGTTGCCTGAACAGTTCCTGGTGTACGAACGCCTTGGAAAAGCGGTAGTACACCTTTCGCTTTGTCGTTTTTATTGTTGCCCCAATTTTCAACAATGATGCCCTAATAGTATCAACCTGCCATTTTTTGGCCGCTTCGAAGCCTGTTTTCTTTATTGCTTCTTTCACAAGTAAAAATATTTCGTAGGACAAGCTGCTGAGGAACAACCGAAAAAAGTTTGGCCAAAAGCCATGGTCGGACAACCTGTCCGAAAAACACATGTTTTTTACCTCTTTGATCCGGTTTTCGCTGGCCTCGCCCCGTTTTACGTAAAACCCAAAATAGATGGACCGGGCATCGGCTTCTTCCATATTGCTGACAATATGCCTGACGTTCAGCCCCTTTCCCGTGCTTTCTATCTTCGAGTAGCATTGTTGTGGTTTGTGCCAGGTGCCTGCTTGATAGGTATAGCTTATAAAATGTTGGTGCTTGGTGTTGTTGGAAACGAACAAATGGCGCACGGCTTTCTCCGCCCTTGCGGTTTTTTTCTTCAGTGTTTCGTTTGCGGCGATGCCAACGGCGAACTTGAGGCCAAAATCATCGGCCAGTTGGTAAAAAGCGGGGCAACTGAAGCCGCTGTCGGCCCGCACAATGATCTTCAGTCCGGGATAGGCGGCCCTTATCTTTTTCAATATCCGCTTTAAAATGGCAACGTACCATTTGTTGGAGTGGCTGTTACCCGGGCGTAGTACCGGGAGGATGATCTGCCCCGTGTCGCCATCGTGGAAAAACAGTTCGTTGTACATGAACTGGCCGTAATAGCCATTGAACATCGACAGTTGCTGTTCGCCATGGGTGGGGTCGTCGGTGCCGTCAATATCGATCACAAGTTGTTCCCTGCCCGCCAGTGTGAGTACATAGCGGTCAACCCACGCATTGCACAAAGCAAATACGGAATGCTTGTCAAAACCGTTCTCGAACCTTGACATGGTGGGCTGTGAGGCCAGTCCCCCTTCAAGGATGTCCTTTAACAGCGGGTCGTTTTTCAGGTACTGGACATCGTTGGCATCTTCGTAGCCCTGTACCATGGTGAACACGCGCTGCTTTAAAAGCTTATCAATGGGGTGGACTATACGAAATGGATCACGACAATCGGGAATCACCTGGCTAAAATAGTGCAATATGCGATGTTTCCTTTCGAGTTTTTCCAGCAGTAGTACGGCCCCGTCAGAACTGACTGCATCTGCTGAAAAATCCATGTTTATTGCTGTCCTGCCTCGGTAAAAAACGGTATCTTTATTGCTCATAAATGGGTGCGTTTAAAAGTGTTGTTGTTTCGTTTAATCTACTTAAAGATAACACTTTGCACCCATTTTATTGTACTCGAGATGAATAATTCGGGTTAAATATTAACCGCTGACCCCGCAATTTTTTATGACCACTTGTTATAGTGCGTTTTTTACGGGTAGGCATAAAAATAAAACAAAATGGTAGAATTTAGATTTGAAGGATATACATACGATTTATGGATAAAACCCTGGAAGAAAGGAAATAGAAAATACGAAGCATTAAGGTGGAAAACAGGATGGAAATGTACTTGGAAAAGAATACCTTATGAATTATTCATAAAGATGAAAAAGAAGTGGAATGCTTCTCGTGCGTTGGCAAATGCACTACGGTCTAGGCTATGCGTAGTGCGGGATTTCAAGGCACTTCACTGTCCGTTTACCGATTAGTTTATTTATAGTATTTTCTTTCATTTCAGCACTTTCGCCCGCATTACGTATAGCCAATGTTGTGCTTTCGTGCTTTATATTTCTTACTTGATTAATCTTACCAAAAGATATACTTCCCACTTTTCTTTTCTTTTAATAGTTTCTCATTGTCAAATCCCATTCCCTTATTGTATTGTTCGTCAAATATTGCAGGTAAATCTGGAGTGGTCACTATTGTATCTGCCTTTTCGATCTTATTCTCGGTAATAGCACCTGTCAAGTACCCACCTGATATTTCAAGTTCATCTGAGCAAATAAGTTTACCGTGTAGCTTTTCCCTCAGTAAAAGGTAGTTGATGAAAAACTGAGGTCTTTTTTTCTTGGCAATCATTGTAAGGAAGAAGGTTTCCAGGTCGTCAAGTTTAACTACCCATGGATACACATCACTTTCATCAACTTCCAACAATGTTGATAGGTCATTCTGGATTTGAGCAAATGAATTTATGTTTACAATTGACCATCTCCCGTTTTTAGTTTTCAAAATTTAGTAAAAGGCTTAACTGTCCGTCATTAGGAGATGGATCTGATTGAGGAAGGAAAGCCTTGGTGTCATATTGGCCAGCAATACTTTTATTATCGTGCTGATTTTGTAATAGATAAAATTGCGTAGTTCGTACATACGTTCTTTGTTTAGTGTTTTTACCCCACTTTCAAGCAACAGCCTTGTGTGCAGGGATGAAAGCGATGAGTATATGATGCTCATGGCTATTGTCAGTATTGCCAGCATGCTTTGTAAGCCTTCGAATGTTTTGATTTGTATGTCTTCCAGGTTGTAACATTCCTTGATATGTCGGTGGTACTCCTCTATTTTCCACCTAAAACCATAGGCTGTAAATGCTTCTTTGATTACTTCAACAATACTGTCTTTTGGAGAACGTGTCAGTAGCCAGCAATATCCGCCATTGGCCCTTTTGGTTACAACAAGCCAAAGATCATGCATCTTGCCCTTGATTTGATACTGGACCTTTATCGCCCCGCATTCATAGACCAACTGGCGCTTCTTGCTTTTCTGTATCCTTGTAGCCGTTAATTTCATGAACAACGGCACTTTCTGGCTTATTTTGTTCACTGCCATTTCTTCGCCTTTGTACATCAGCTTTGTGGTTTTCTTCAGGCGCAGGTTAAAGTTGCCTTCATTGGCAATAATGAAATCCCTGCAAATGGGACGGTCCATTCCCCGGTCGAATATTGTTGTGACATCTTTGTTAATGATTGCCCCTACTTCGCCCATTGCTTCAAGAACCTCCTTGTTTTCACTTTTTGCGCCATGGTCAAAACTGTAAAGCTTATTGTACAGGGGAGTCATTTCCTGGTCTTTGCTAAAGTGGACAACATTCATCAGCCAATACCCAAGGCCAATGGTTCCTTTATCGCCATCTTTCACATAGTCCAGCCCATCCATCATCTTGGCATATTTCTTTTGGATATCAGAGCCATCGAACAGGATGTAGTCCCCATGACAGATTTTGCTTTTTACACTGTTCATATGTCCCCGGAATAACTTCATGAAAAAATCTTTCTTGTTATAATGGTTCCTAAAGCGCTTGGTCGTCTGGCTCAACGAGATCGTATCGCAAATGCCTGTGGCTATCTTATTGACCAATACTGTACCTGTCTTGAGTATCCCGGTGGTCATTTCCCTGATACATCGGGCTTCCGGTTTTGTTAATTGACCCTCAAGCTTAAGAAAATAGCGACTGATCTTGTTCTGTACCTGTTTTGTTAATACTTTTGACATGAGCTGGTTTTTAGAGATTATTTGCTTTTGTTTGCACAATAAAAATAACCTTTTTAAACCAGCTTTCCTCATATATAAACATCTTTAAACCCCTGATATGACTGGATTGTAGGGCTTGATCAATCCATTTTTCGGGAGATGGTCAATTTATGTTTACAACTATCGAAAAATCATTCTCTTCATATTTGGTTGTGTCAATTTCCTCAATCAGATTACCATCTTTATCTTCTATTCGAAGGGGTACTTGGTCTACAAATTTTTGCTCAACGCGCTTTGTTTGAGTGTATCCATAGCCAATACTCGCTTTAAAATCATCTTTGATTCTGACAAATGCTTTATTTGGGTCACGGAGTGGTTCACGCAGGTTGTAACCCTTAGCTTCAATGATGAATGCATATTCCTTCCACAGGAAAAGAATGTCTTGTTCACAACCATCTACGTAATAGCCTTCAAATACTTTATAGTCCTTTCTAAAAAACCTTTTAAAAAGGTCAACGATTCGTTTTTCAAGTAGCTTCCCTTTTCTATCAATTAATTTGTCTTTGGCCTTTGGGTTCTTAGAACATACTCTTTCAAGCAAATCATCAACAGCATGAATGACTTGCTTTACCTCAAATACCTGAAATAATCCATTTCCAATATCTACAATCGGAAATTCATACAAAGGATTGCTTGGTCGTGTTGAAGTGTAGTAAAGAAAGTCGCTTTGATTTCTTGAACAAGTGAGTAAAGGTAATATTGCTTTGATTTTATCTAGCGACAAATCAGCTGTCACCAAGTCTTCAGGTTTAAAACGGTTGATGATGCCGTGATCGGCCATGAAAGTATAAAGGGGTCGTCTTTCTTCACCGAGTTTCTTGATTTCTTCTGGCGCTTCATCTATAACACCCATTTGGATTTTGGTGTAGGTAAGCCAATCATCTTGAAAAAGGTCTTTTCTTGTACCAAAACCTTGAAATTTTCGCTGTACTAAATCATCAAGGTTATTGTAGAACTGGATAAAGTCGCTTGTTTTTACACCCGTTTCTGCAACTATGGTTTCATCAATTTGTGAGTAAAGGTCATTAACCCAATTGATGGTCTGTTCTTCGTAGTTAAGCGGGCCTTGATTAAAATAGGAAAGGAAAGATGGCATAGCTACTTGCCTGATTTTTTTCCATTCATCATCTATCTCTTCATCTGGCTTTGGGAAGAATAGCTTGTCGTATTCTCTTTCGATTTCATTTAACAGTTCAACAATCTTATTCCATTTTTCAGGCGTGTATTGTATGTCTTTTCCATGGGTATCATCAGAGGAAATCAATAAGCCCCCAAGAAAGTAGAGCTGACGCATTGGGGAGGAAAGTTTACCCAGTTGATCTTGAGCTCTTCCTGATGCTATGTTCTTCATAAGTCCTGAAAGGTCACCAAGGAACCATTCTGTGTCATAAGTGGACACTAAACCCTTTAATTCTTGTGACTTAGTTTCAAGACTCATTAGATTATTTTTTCAAATACGTATAGATATCTCTTTGTTCGTCATGCAAGGCAGTGCCTTTAGATTTTAACCTTTCCCAAATTTTAGTTGCTGGTTCGGTCCTCCATTCTGTGGAGAGAGATTTTGCATCTGAAACATTTGTACTCGAAATGATTGTCACATCAAGCACTTTACTTGCTTCATCAATAAGCTTTTCTGTAATTCCTTTACCCTTGTATTGAATCATATTCCTATTATTCATTACAGTTATTTTACCTGTAGAGTCATCTATTTTGGTCACAGCAAATTCATACCAGTCTGTAGCTTTTAAGTCAGCTGGCATCACTCTAAAAACCCATTTCACATGACTATTCTCCTCTGATTCTTCAATCGAGTAAAGAAATTCATTTTCATTACCGTCAGAATCGGTACATATTAATTTATTTTCAAAGTTCATATTTACCTATCAATGTTTATTCAGCATGAAGCACAACGGTTTTGCGGTATAAAATCGTTGCGCATTTAAAACACAACCTTATCAGCCCGCTAAGCCGTTGATTAAATGTTATTTCACTCAAATATAGCACTATCCGCGCAATGTTTTATGACCGCGTGTTGTGCTTTCGTGCTTTATTATCTGGGTGTTAATTGAATTGATAAATTTAAAGCGTTTGCAACTAATAATAAGTTCGAAATCCTCACATCTTCACCATTTTCAATCCGAGAAATATAAGGTCGCTTTTTCCCTACCGCCTCAGCCAATTTCTCCTGACTCATATGCAATTCTTTTCGTCTATTTCTTATAATCTCTCCGAAATAGTAGGAATATGCTTCTTCTCGGAATCTCTCTCTACTTTCCGAACCTTCTTTTCCATAGCGTTCTGCTAATAAGTCCTTTGCTTTCATTGTTTTCATAATCCCTTATTTTTTAAATATTCCTCTAAAATTCTCTCTGCTTCCTTAATTGCTTTAACATAGTCTTTATTCGACTTTTTAATAAATCCATTCAGACAAACAGCCTTTGTACATTCAGAAAAATTCAGGTGGTCAATCGCAAATATTAAAACTCGATATTCGTTTCCAGCTTTAATCCTCAATTCATAAAACCTTGAATTAGTCAGCTTTTTAACAAAATTCGTATGAACTATTTTTACTTCTCCGATAATCTCAATTAGTTGAAAGAATTTATCAGAGACTCTTTGTCCTTGAGCATCTATGAAGGCCATGCATTTTTCTGTAATGTCAATTTCTCTCATGACACAAAGGTAACGAATTCGTTACATAAATCAAACAATTCAGTTAGTGTTTTTTTGCTCGCAGGGTCTTTTCTCAGCATGAAGCACAACGGTTGGTACATGTTGTCGGGGCGGATTTCGGAGAGCGTTCCTGTCCGTAGGACACGGAACTGCGATGCGAGAATCCGCAGTTGGCGTACCACCGAACCCCGCCCTGCAATATGTACATTGTTGAACTTAACCTCACTGGCGTTCGGTGGTTTTACAGGCCACCGAAAACCAGTATCTTTGAGGCATTTAATCATTTAAAATTAATTATTATGACAAATTTAAAAAAAGATTTGAACAGGAAGCGGTTTTACGCAATCTAAGTGAAAGGACCCGTAAAAGTTACTGGTGGCACATTGCCGATTACAGTAACTTTTGCAAAAAAGACCCGGAACACACGGGAGTAGAAGAACTCAGGGCCTATTTTCAAAGTATGCTCACCGATGGGAACCACAAACCGGGCAGTGTAAAAATGGGCTACTACGCCCTTCGGTTCCTCTTTACAAATATTTACCATAAGGAGTGGGCAAAAGAATACCTTCCAACGCCAAAGGTTGCCAAAACACTCCCGCTGGTTTTATCAAAAGACGAAGTGAGCGATGTACTCGGGGCTATTGACAACTTCAAGCACCGCGCTATCATCATGCTCATTTATTCCACCGGGGCCAGGGTATCAGAGAGTGTAAACATCAAACTTACCGACATTGACAGCCGACGGATGCAGGTAAACATCCAGGAAGGCAAAGGGCTGAAACAACGTAAAGTGCCGCTATCGCCGGTTTTACTTTCTGTTTTAAGGGATTATTACAAAAAGTACAAGCCGCAGCATTACCTTTTTGAAGGCGCGGGAGGAAAAGGTACCCACCTGGGCATTACAGCAGTACGGACTATTTGTATTAATGCACGGCACCGCACGCCACAGGTTAAAAAGCCTTACACGCCACACACTTTCCGGCATTGTTTTGCCACGCACCACCTCGAACAGGGCACCAACATTCTGGTTATACAGCGCCTGATGGGGCATTCCGATTTAAGCAACACGCTCAAATACCTCCACGTGCAGCAACTCAACACAAGCCAGGTGGTAAACCCGCTGGACACGCTGGAAGGACTGGAGGGGCTATGCAGGAACAAATAACTGTAGGAAGTTTACTGCGTGAATACGGGGGAAACTACATCAGCCAAAACAAGGTAACAAAAGGGCAGCAGAGCTTAATCCACCTGCTGTCGGCGTGCCGCACCGGGGGCCTTGGAAGCCATTTCGAGAAATGCGACCATTGCAGCTATACAGAGAAATCTTATAACTCCTGCCGCAACCGCCACTGCCCTGTGTGCCAGCAAAAAGAAAAACTGGAATGGCTGGACAAACGGATGAAAGAACTTCTCCCGGTGGGGTATTACCATTTGGTGTTCACCCTGCCGCATGAGTTAAACCCGCTATGCCTGCAAAACAGGAAAGTGATGTATGGCTTGTTGTTCAAAGCTGTTTCACAAACCCTGCTCGAACTTACCCGTGACGTAAAGCACCTGGGCGCTGATATTGGCCTGGTTACCGTACTCCATACCTGGGGGCAGAACATGAAGGAACACCCACACCTGCATTGCATCATGCCCGCAGGGGGCCTGGGCTTCGACCGCGAACACTGGGTGCATGTACCGGCCAAAAACAACTTTTTCATCGCAGGCAAGATATTGGCAAAAAAGTTCAGGGGAAAGTTTCTGTATTTGCTAAAACAAGCCAAAGAAAAAGGGGAACTCGATTTTCACGGCAAACTGGCAGGCATAAAAGGGCCTGTGCAGTTTAACCGCTTCCTCACGCCTTTATACAAAAAGGACTGGGTGGTGAATGTGCAGGCACCCATGGGCAATCCTGAAAAAATACTGGAATACCTTTCGCGTTACGTGTTTCGTATTGCCATTACCGACCGGCGGATTTTGGAAGTGAAGAATGGCAAAGTGCGATTTTCGTGGAAAGATTACCGTACAGGCAGGTTCCGGGAAATGAAACTGGATGTGGATGAGTTTATCCGCCGGTTTTTGTTGCACATTTTGCCAAAGGGCTTTTTTAAAGTGCGGTACTATGGAATTTTATCGAGCCGTTACCGTAAACAAAACATCCTGGCGGCAAAACAACTGCTGGCACAAGAGGTCGAAAACCGGAAAGAAGAGGCACTGGAAGATGGCGGCCAGGTTTGGGAAAAACAGGATACGGTGTGGACTGAAATCCTGGAATGTATCCAAAACTTCCGGCAGCCTAACTGCCCGGTATGTAAAAAAGGGAGGTTGCGTTTTGCCGGTTTGGTGAAAGATGTTCCGTGGGAACCCGGATAGTGCCTACCCTGCAAATCGTTCTTTGAAAAATTGCACAACCGGTTTACCGGCTAAAACTTTTGGTTTTTGGCTGAACGGGAAAAGTATGTCCGGTGTGGAAACGAAAAACGTGCCCAATATCCGGGTCCCGGCCCCAAAACAGGTAAAATAGCAAAACCGGCGGCAGAAAAACAACGGAAAGGATGCAGAAAAACCATTCAATCCCCATAGTGTATAGCTTTGAACAGCAACGGTTAAGCCCAACACGAATTAAAACACAATTGGGCGTGCATTTTGAGCGCAGTTACCCAAAAAAAAGGCAGTAAGTATGCAAACCTACTGCCTTTTTTCAGGGCCCAACTGTGCCTTAATTCCTAAAATGTTACAATGCGTTTTTTTGATTTTCGTTTTATCTTGGTTAATGTTAACTTTATAAACTATCAATTTATTAAATATAATTATTCGCTGTACTTCTTTTTGTAAATAGCAATAGCTTCTTCATTACCTAATTCTACAGCCATTTTTAAATACTTTTTTGTCAAATCTTTATTATCCTTTTCTTCATAATATTCCGACATATGCAGATACAACATTCTTTCCACTTCTTTTAAATTATCACTATTTGGATTTCCAAGTTTTGCGACCTCAATACATTTTAAAGCAAAATCAAAATTATTGTTATCCGCATATTGAACTGTCCATTTTATCCAATCAACTTCATTTCGCCAATCAATTAGTTGTAACTCATTTTCCTCTTTATATTCATGTCCTTTGCTTAGTTTATTTCCTACTCGAAAATTTTCAATCCCTTGTTTCGGTAATTCAGTATTATTTGTATCAACAATATTTTCTATTAGTATGAATTTTATGGTGTTTAAGCTTTCTGATTGCTTTTTCTTTTGTTCCTCCGGTATTTCATACAATGGTTTATCGTAATTGAAATAATCGAACATATAATAGATTGCTTTAGTAATTATATCCTTTGGAAAAGGTAAAACGCTATTGGGTTTATACAATTGGTATTCACTGTTCACTAACAAATCACCCATACCTGCCAGGATGTTGCCAACAAATGGAAAATGGTATAAATCATCAAGTTTCCATTTTTCTGGAAGTTTTATTTCGTTTTCAGATAATTGGGATAATTTTAATCGTATTTTAGAATCATCGAGATTGTTTGAAAACATATCTCTACTTTCTATATCCTTAATTGTTTTGAGCCAGATAAGTTCAAGATTAACTTTCTGTCTTTCTTGCCAATCATCCGTTTTGACAGCATTATCAAATTCCGTTTCAAGTCTTTTTTTTGTTTTAAAATATGGAGATTGGCTTCTTTTATTTTTTTGATATTGGGAAAATATTATCCCAAATATGACAATCCCAATTATAATATAAATTACCTCCATTTTGTTTTTTTTTAAGTATCAGTTTATTGTTAAAACAAGGCTAAAAGCTTGCTGTTAATATTCATTCCGTGCTTCCCCGCACAGAATATCACATACTCACGCTTCCTCGCGTTTGCCTCTCATCAAGAGGCTTCGCTTTTATAAGCCTTGTCCATTTCTTTTCTGCTAAATTTTATCTCTCCAATTTTTTGGAGTTGGGTTATAAACTGCCCAATTGTTATTTTCCCTTTTTTTAATTTTAAATATCCTTTTTTCAACTCTGACGCAAGCAACAGCCCAAATTTCATATTGACTGCTATTTTAATTCTTGGCAAATCCCAACCTTTTCTATCTCTTGCATTGTTAAAAATTAAAATAGGATGAAAGGTGTCGTCATTTAATAACTTGTGTTTAAATGGCTGAAATGTATCATTTTCACCAACATACTTGCCATTCTTGACTTCAATCCCGAAATAAATTTCTTTGAATTTTGCTTTTACATCTACATCAGCGTCAGAGGTTGGTTTTTCGCATTTGAAACCAATACTTTTAAATAAATCAAGGATTGCAAATTCTAATTCAACATCATCTTTTTTCGTATCCGTATCTTTTCTTGGTTGAACAATACGGTCAAGGAAATAGAACTTTGCTTCAAGTTTTTTTACTTTCTCAAGAGCTTTCCTAGTTTCATTTCTTTTTTTTCGATAAAAAGAGTCAGCCTCAATTAATTCTGGAATTTCCCTGTGTTTCAATTTTCTTTGTTTTTAGTCAACATTGGAATTAAAAATAAACTGAATGCGATTACTCTAATATATTTTGTAAGACTAAACAGTCCAAAAATGCCAAGAAGTACTCCAAGTATTTTTATGGTTGCAACATAATATAATCCATCAAAAATCAATGAAGTCAGATAGTTATTAATAATATTTGGGAAAAACACCAACGGAATAAATAACAATATAAAAGTAGTTTCAATTGCAATCATTGTGTTGGTTAATTTTTCATATTCACGTGTATGTATATAAAAGTTATTCTGTTGTGATTTCTCTGCATTGTTCCTTTTGTCTGCGAAGAAAAATACAAAATAGATTAATGATATGAGAATCATAAAAATAAGAAATATTAATGCCGAGTTTTTTTCTCTAAATACTTGTATTGTCAAAACGGTAGAACTTATAAGAAAAAAACAATAAAGAGCTTTCTCAATGAACATTCCTGTTTTCATCATTTTTTCTGATTTAAACATTCGGAATATGCTCATTAAAATGAGTGCTATTAAAATCCATCCCCACTCAAACAGAATCATAATTGCACAGAATACGAGTGAAAATTTTAAATAGTCCATATTAGTTGTTTTTGGTTTTCAAAATGCATTGTAACGGTAAGTATAAGAATAGTAGCCGATTGCGTGCCACTTTCCTGTCAAGTTACAAGAAAGTTGGAGCGGACTACAAACCTTGAATTTACTACTGAACCGGCTATTATTTTTATACATTGTTGAACTTAACCTCACTGGCGTTCGGTGGTTTTACAGGCCACCGAAAACCAGTATCTTTGAGGCATTTAATCATTTAAAATTAATTATTATGACAAATTTAAAAAAAGATTTGAACAGGAAGCGGTTTTACGGAATCTAAGTGAAAGGACCCGTAAAAGTTACTGGTGGCACATTGCCGATTACAGTAACTTTTGCAAAAAAGACCCGGAACACACGGGAGTAGAAGAACTCAGGGCCTATTTTCAAAGTATGCTCACCGATGGGAACCACAAACCGGGCAGTGTAAAAATGGGCTACTACGCCCTTCGGTTCCTCTTTACAAATATTTACCATAAGGAGTGGGCAAAAGAATACCTTCCAACGCCAAAGGTTGCCAAAACACTCCCGCTGGTTTTATCAAAAGACGAAGTGAGCGATGTACTCGGGGCTATTGACAACTTCAAGCACCGCGCTATCATCATGCTCATTTATTCCACCGGGGCCAGGGTATCAGAGAGTGTAAACATCAAACTTACCGACATTGACAGCCGACGGATGCAGGTAAACATCCAGGAAGGCAAAGGGCTGAAACAACGTAAAGTGCCGCTATCGCCGGTTTTACTTTCTGTTTTAAGGGATTATTACAAAAAGTACAAGCCGCAGCATTACCTTTTTGAAGGCGCGGGAGGAAAAGGTACCCACCTGGGCATTACAGCAGTACGGACTATTTGTATTAATGCACGGCACCGCACGCCACAGGTTAAAAAGCCTTACACGCCACACACTTTCCGGCATTGTTTTGCCACGCACCACCTCGAACAGGGCACCAACATTCTGGCCATACAGCGCCTGATGGGGCATTCCGATTTAAGCAACACGCTCAAATACCTCCACGTGCAGCAACTCAACACAAGCCAGGTGGTAAACCCGCTGGACACGCTGGAAGGACTGGAGGGGCTATGCAGGAACAAATAACTGTAGGAAGTTTACTGCGTGAATACGGGGGAAACTACATCAGCCAAAACAAGGTAACAAAAGGGCAGCAGAGCTTAATCCACCTGCTGTCGGCGTGCCGCACCGGGGGCCTTGGAAGCCATTTCGAGAAATGCGACCATTGCAGCTATACAGAGAAATCTTATAACTCCTGCCGCAACCGCCACTGCCCTGTGTGCCAGCAAAAAGAAAAACTGGAATGGCTGGACAAACGGATGAAAGAACTTCTCCCGGTGGGGTATTATCATTTGGTGTTCACCCTTCCGCATGAGTTAAACCCGCTATGCCTGCAAAATAAGAAGGCGATGTATGGTTTATTATTTAAAGCCGTTTCACAAACTATGCTTGAACTTACGCGCGATGTAAAGCACCTGGGTGCTGATATTGGCCTGGTTACCGTACTCCATACCTGGGGGCAGAACATGAAGGAACACCCACACCTGCATTGCATCATGCCCGCAGGGGGCCTGGGCTTCGACCGCGAACACTGGGTGCATGTACCGGCCAAAAACAACTTTTTCATCGCAGGCAAGATATTGGCAAAAAAGTTCAGGGGAAAGTTTCTGTATTTGCTAAAACAAGCCAAAGAAAAAGGGGAACTCGATTTTCACGGCAAACTGGCAGGCATAAAAGGGCCTGTGCAGTTTAACCGCTTCCTCACGCCTTTATACAAAAAGGACTGGGTGGTGAATGTGCAGGCACCCATGGGCAATCCTGAAAAAATACTGGAATACCTTTCGCGTTACGTGTTTCGTATTGCCATTACCGACCGGCGGATTTTGGAAGTGAAGAATGGCAAAGTGCGATTTTCGTGGAAAGATTACCGTACAGGCAGGTTCAGGGAAATGAAACTGGATGTGGATGAGTTTATCCGCCGGTTTTTGTTGCACATTTTGCCAAAGGGCTTTTTTAAAGTGCGGTACTATGGAATTTTATCGAGCCGTTACCGTAAACAAAACATCCTGGCGGCAAAACAACTGCTGGCACAAGAGGTCGAAAACCGGAAAGAAGAGGCACTGGAAGATGGCGGCCAGGTTTGGGAAAAACAGGATACGGTGTGGACTGAAATCCTGGAATGTATCCAAAACTTCCGGCAGCCTAACTGCCCGGTATGTAAAAAAGGGAGGTTGCGTTTTGCCGGTTTGGTGAAAGATGTTCCGTGGGAACCCGGATAGTGCCTACCCTGCAAATCGTTCTTTGAAAAATTGCACAACCGGTTTACCGGCTAAAACTTTTGGTTTTTGGCTGAACGGGAAAAGTATGTCCGGTGTGGAAACGAAAAACGTGCCCAATATCCGGGTCCCGGCCCCAAAACAGGTAAAATAGCAAAACCGGCGGCAGAAAAACAACGGAAAGGATGCAGAAAAACCATTCAATCCCCATAGTGTATAGCTTTGAACAGCAACGGTTAAGCCCAACACGAATTAAAACACAATTGGGCGTGCATTTTGAGCGCTGTTACCCTAAAAAAAGGCAGTAAGTATGCAAACCTACTGCCTTTTTTCAGGGCCCAACTGTGCCTTAATTCCTAAAATGTTATGCGGTCGGCTTTTATTTCAATCCTTTTATTCTTCATAATATAAACTGTCTAAAAATGCAGCTCTTGCGTCACATACTTTTTCTTCTGTCTCACTTTTAGGTTTTGGATTTTGCCACCAATTACTATCATAAATCCTTTCAACGATGTCATCCCAATATCTTTCGTAATCCATTTCTGATTGAATAATACCAAAATCTTTACAAAGTGCGGAACGATTTTTACTATCAAAGCACACAAAAGTATCAGGACGTTTCATACATAAAAGTCTTGTTGCAGTGAGATTTTTAGCATCTTCAAGTCGAGTCCCAATGAACGCCTTTTTAAATTCGTTAATGAAATTATCATACTGGCCTTTTGTTATGTGTCCAGTATTTGGAATGCAGCCTAAGGCATTTGAAATATTTATATCTTTATTTATTATTTTGTTTTTGAATATGCCTGCACCTTTCATACTACCGAAATAACCCCAATCTTCCGCTCCCTTTATATCAAGTTTGTTTGGAATACCTGCAATAAATTTTCTTTGGTCTTCTGACAACTCGTTGAAATGATTAACACTTTCAAATAATTCTTTAGCTATCTCTATTGTTCTCAATCTTCTGTCAAGACCGTGAGATGTTTCGTTGCGAACTTCAGTCATAAACTCTGACCAACTTCTGTTCATCATCGGAACTTCGTGGATTGGTTTTGGTTTTCTTTTTTTACTACCATATTGTCCTGAAAGACTTTTGATTTTTTGTCTATGATTTTTCCAAGCTATATGGTATTTTTCAAGGTCTAATTTATTGAAAGTCTTGCCGTCAGAAAATGTCTTGTCAACGAGTTTTATAGCATTATTGTATGTCTCAGCCGAATTACTGTCTTTGTGAGTAATTAATAAGCTGGCTTCTGTGTTACTTGAGAAAGCTGCTGTTGTAAAGTTTGCACTCCCTAATATTATTTCCCATTTATCAGTCTTGTCCGCAAAAAGGTAGAGTTTTGGGTGAAATGTTCCTTCTGGTTGTTGGATAAAATGAACTTTTTTGTCATTTAAGAATGCTTCAATAAAATCTGGGTGTGTCTGATAAAAATGAATTCCTACAACAATTTTTTGAATTTTCCCTTTATTAGTCAATAGGTCATTGAAAGGTTTAGAACCTGAACTTGCCCAAGCTGTTGACCAATAAAAATGGTCATACTGTTCGGTCAGTCGTCTGAATTCTTTTTCTAATTCTTTTGCTGTTGTTATAAGTTTCATATTTGTTTGTGTCGTTTTTTAAGCTGCCGCATAACGGTTGGTACATGTTGCGGGGCGGATTTCGGAGAGCGTTCCTGTCCGAAGGACACGGAACGGCGATGCGAGAATCCGCAGTTGGCGAGCTACTACACCCGCCCTGCAATATGTACTTTGTTAACGGCTGGTTTTTATTCATCGTCAATTTGTTAACAGTATAAAAGTATCAATTTCCGAACAAAAGTTTCAGGTAACCACTTCGCTTTTAAAATTTTTTTCAACCCCCAAAAGTCAAAGTTGCTTGTGGGTTGCAGGTAACCGCTGCCGATTTGTTTCGACGGCACGTGAGCCTGACTATTCCTAACTTACTCCGCTGGCGGAAAACTTGCCTAAACCAAATGTCCCTGCCAATTTTTTTATTCCATTCCAGGTACAAACGGCCAAAAATCAAACTGTCAGATAACCACCGGCTTTTCCTAAAAAAGTGCTGAACAGTCAGACTGTAAAACAGTTTTAGCAAATTGTCAGGCCGCGAAAATTGGCAACAGCACCAAACTTTACTTTGCAAGTTTTGTGACAGCAATTTTACAAGCGAGCAGAAAACCAAAGAACGGACTTATCAAATAACCACCAATTTATTTTTCTCAAACTTGCCGTTAACGGTTGGTGCAAGTGGAGTGCGGGATTTTGAAACGGTTTCCTGTCAAGCTGCCACGTAGCCAAGCCGGCTTTTTATTAAACATTATTTTAAAACCGACATCCGTCAAAGACGGATTGGCGGTGGTTGAACAGGGCGCGAACGCTGGAATACCGCGCCCGCCCGCATTACATTTGCACTTTGTTGAACTTAACCTCACTGGCGTTCGGTGGTTTTACAGGCCACCGAAAACCAGTATCTTTGAGGCATTTAATCATTTAAAATTAATTATTATGACAAATTTAAAAAAAGCTTTGAACAGGAAGCGGTTTTACGCAATCTAAGTGAAAGGACCCGTAAAAGTTACTGGTGGCACATTGCCGATTACAGTAACTTTTGCAAAAAAGACCCGGAACACACGGGAGTAGAAGAACTCAGGGCCTATTTTCAAAGTATGCTCACCGATGGGAACCACAAACCGGGCAGTGTAAAAATGGGCTACTACGCCCTTCGGTTCCTCTTTACAAATATTTACCATAAGGAGTGGGCAAAAGAATACCTTCCAACGCCAAAGGTTGCCAAAACACTCCCGCTGGTTTTATCAAAAGACGAAGTGAGCGATGTACTCGGGGCTATTGACAACTTCAAGCACCGCGCTATCATCATGCTCATTTATTCCACCGGGGCCAGGGTATCAGAGAGTGTAAACATCAAACTTACCGACATTGACAGCCGGCGGATGCAGGTAAACATCCAGGAAGGCAAAGGGCTGAAACAACGTAAAGTGCCGCTATCGCCGGTTTTACTTTCTGTTTTAAGGGATTATTACAAAAAGTACAAGCCGCAGCATTACCTTTTTGAAGGCGCGGGAGGAAAAGGTACCCACCTGGGCATTACAGCAGTACGGACTATTTGTATTAATGCACGGCACCGCACGCCACAGGTTAAAAAGCCTTACACGCCACACACTTTCCGGCATTGTTTTGCCACGCACCACCTCGAACAGGGCACCAACATTCTGGCCATACAGCGCCTGATGGGGCATTCCGATTTAAGCAACACGCTCAAATACCTCCACGTGCAGCAACTCAACACAAGCCAGGTGGTAAACCCGCTGGACACGCTGGAAGGACTGGAGGGGCTATGCAGGAACAAATAATTGTAGGAAGTTTACTGCGTGAATACGGGGGAAACTACATCAGCCAAAACAAGGTAACAAAAGAGCAGCAGAGCTTAATCCACCTGCTGTCGGCGTGCCGCACCGGGGGCCTTGGAAGCCATTTCGAGAAATGCGACCATTGCAGCTATACAGAGAAATCTTATAACTCCTGCCGCAACCGCCACTGCCCTGTGTGCCAGCAAAAAGAAAAACTGGAATGGCTGGACAAACGGATGAAAGAACTTCTCCCGGTGGGGTATTACCATTTGGTGTTCACCCTGCCGCATGAGTTAAACCCGCTTTGCCTGCAAAACAGGAAAGTGATGTATGGCTTGTTGTTCAAAGCTGTTTCACAAACCCTGCTCGAACTTACCCGTGACGTAAAGCACCTGGGCGCTGATATTGGCCTGGTTACCGTACTCCATACCTGGGGGCAGAACATGAAGGAACACCCACACCTGCATTGCATCATGCCCGCAGGGGGCCTGGGCTTCGACCGCGAACACTGGGTGCATGTACCGGCCAAAAACAACTTTTTCATCGCAGGCAAGATATTGGCAAAAAAGTTCAGGGGAAAGTTTCTGTATTTGCTAAAACAAGCCAAAGAAAAAGGGGAACTCGATTTTCACGGCAAACTGGCAGGCATAAAAGGGCCTGTGCAGTTTAACCGCTTCCTCACGCCTTTATACAAAAAGGACTGGGTGGTGAATGTGCAGGCACCCATGGGCAATCCTGAAAAAATACTGGAATACCTTTCGCGTTACGTGTTTCGTATTGCCATTACCGACCGGCGGATTTTGGAAGTGAAGAATGGCAAAGTGCGATTTTCGTGGAAAGATTACCGTACAGGCAGGTTCAGGGAAATGAAACTGGATGTGGATGAGTTTATCCGCCGGTTTTTGTTGCACATTTTGCCAAAGGGCTTTTTTAAAGTGCGGTACTATGGAATTTTATCGAGCCGTTACCGTAAACAAAACATCCTGGCGGCAAAACAACTGCTGGCACAAGAGGTCGAAAACCGGAAAGAAGAGGCACTGGAAGATGGCGGCCAGGTTTGGGAAAGACAGGATACGGTGTGGACTGAAATCCTGGAATGTATCCAAAACTTCCGGCAGCCCAACTGCCCGGTATGTAAAAAAGGAAGGCTGCGTTTTGCCGGTTTGGTGAAAGATGTTCCGTGGGAACCCGGATAGTGCCTACCCTGCAAATCGTTCTTTGAAAAAATTGCACAACCGGTTTACCGGCTAAAAATTCCCTGTTTTTGGCTGAACGGGAAAAGTATGTCCGGTGGAAAACGAAAAACGTGCCCAATATCCGGGTCCCGGCCCCAAAACAGGTAAAATAGCAAAACCGGCAGCAGAAAAACAACGGAAAGGATGCAGGAAAACCATTCAATCCCCATAGTGTATAGCTTTGAACAGCAACGGTTAAGCCCAACACGAATTAAAACACAATTGAGCGCGCATTTTGAGCGCTGTTACCCTAAAAAAAGGCAGTAAGTATGCAAACCTACTGCCTTTTTTCAGGGCCCAACTGTGCCTTAATTCCTAAAATGTTAGGTTTTCGTGCTTTTCTTGATATAAGATTTTTCAAATATTTCGTAATTATTTGTCATTATATTTACCACAAGAATTTTTATCCTCTGTTAAAATTAGTCTGAGCGATGAATCTTTTGTAATATAAACCCATGCCCAATTTATAAATATAATTAATTTATTGCGAACACTTAAAATAAGCATAAGATGCAAAAACATCCATATAAACCAGGCAAAATATCCTTTGAACTTCAAAAAGGGAAAGTCAACAACGGCTTTATTTTGTCCAATTGTTGCCATTGAACCTAAATCCCTGTATTCATAATCCATCGGTACTTTCCCACGGATTAACCGCTTAAGGTTCTTTGCTAAATTCTTGCCCTGATTTATGGCCACATTTGCAACCTGTGGATGCCCTTTGGCGTATTTTGGCGTTTCCATGTAGGCAATGTCGCCTAAGGCAAAAATATTTTCACTCCCAAAAACTTTATTTATACGGTTTACTTTTATACGGTTTACATGGGTAAAACTTTCAGCCGGTAAGCCCTCTACAAAATTACCTGTTACTCCTGCTGCCCAAATAACCGTTTTGGTTTTTACTTTATCGCCATTGCTCAGCGCAAGTGTATTCCCATTATATTCTTTTACAAATTTTTCGGTGAGCAGTTTCACCCCCATTTTCTTCAAATATCTTTGAGAAGCATTTTGGGCCCTGTCACTCATGTTATTTAAGGTATTTCTGCTCCCTTCTACTAAATAGATTTGAAATTTTGTAAAATCAATCCTGGGATAATCTTTTGGTAATACATTCTTTTTGATTTCTGAAAAAGCACCCGCCAGTTCAACTCCAGTGGCACCTGCACCAACAATTACAAGATTTAAATAAGCTTCCCTCTCATCTTCCTTTAGAGAAATAATTCTTTCAAAAATCTTCAAAATATGATTTCGGATTTTAATGGCATCGTAGGTGGTTTTCAATGTCAATGAATGACTGCAAATTTCATTTTTGCCAAAGAAATTTGTTTTGCAACCTATGGCAATAGCCAAAAAATCGTAATCGAAATCACCAATGCTCGTGCTAATTTTATTTTTGTCGGGGAAAATCCGGTTGACTTCCGTCAGTCTGATTTGAATATGCTTTTTGTTTCTAAAGATGTGTCGGAATGGAAACGATATATTTGCCGGTTCAATTTGTGAAGTAGCCACCTGATAAAACAATGGCTGAAATTGGTGATGGTTGATTTTATCAATTAGAAGCACATCAAACAGGTTTTCGTCCAATCTTCTTACCAACTGGATGCCTGCAAAGCCACCACCGACAACGATTACTTTTTTTCTTTTTATGTGAAAGCTATCTTTTTTCATAATCACTTTAGATTTACAAAAACCATGGTTACTAGCTAATAAACAACTTGAAAGCCATCATAAAAACCACGCCTATTGTTAAGGCTATGCCAATACTTCCAGGGGCTGTTTTATGGCAGGCATCAGGTAATACCTCCGCTCCAATCATCCATATCATTGCTCCTGCAGCCAGTCCTAGTCCGAAAGGAAGAAATGGCTCAAAAACCAATACCAAAAGAAATGCAGGAACTGCCATCAACGGTTGGGGCAAACTGGAAAAGACACTCCATAACCCGGCTTTCCAAATCTTAACCCCTTTGGGAATAAGTACCAGTCCGATAGCAAGGCCTTCCGGAACATTATGCAGCGCTATAACAATGCTGATCATTGAGCCGAAAGAAAGATTATCTCCGCCAAATGAGAGCCCCACCGCAATGCCTTCGGCAAAAGAATGGATAGTCATAACGCCAATGATAACGATAGCTTTTAACAGGTCAGCCCTTGCCAGATCGCCAACATCGGGTGTTTTGCGTTTATCCAGCCATTTTCGGCTTATGGAAATCAGGATTACACCCGTGATTACTCCCAGTAAGGTTAGTACAGCATTGCTATTTGTTCCTTCATTGATAAGGTCAAAAGCTGCAGTCAGTAATAACCCACTTGCGAGGGCACTCGCCAGGCTCATCTTGCTGACAGAAATCTTTTTGGTAAAATACAAAGGAATAACGCCCAAGCCGGTGGCAAGGGCAGTTATACCTGAGTAAATTAAAACAATCATGATATCTGACATAGCTTAACAAATTCTATTCTGTAAATCTGGTTCTGTTTTGCCGTTTAAAGCTCAACCGCTTAAATGAATTTAAGTCTGATATATTCTCCAACTAATATAGCGGTAGGGTATGAAACTTCTTCTTCTGTTTGTGCGTGAAGCATAAGTTTTTGAGCAAATTCAGCAACCTCAGGATGATGTTCTGCTGTTGCATGTTGCACTAAAACCTCCAAAGCCGCAACAATTTGTTTATGTTCTGCCAACATTTCCGGAAGTTCTGATTTCAGTTTGTCCGTCATTTGCAAAACCTCTTTCATTTCTTCAGAAAGGCTTCCTGATGAAAGAGATGACAACAGCCCCAAAGGGGGAAGCGCGTACTCTTCTTCTTTGACAAAATGCGGATGCATCAATTCAGCAACTGTTTTTGCGGCTTCGCCTGTTTTGCCTGAAAGCTGCGTGGCTTGCCGGAGCATGGCATGTAATTCTTCATGCTCTTTATTTAATGATATAGGTGTTTTAAATTCCATGATACTTTTATTTTACGTTATATGATTTTAATTGGTTCTTTATATCTTCAACAAGAGTCATTAAAAAGATGTTTAGTTAATCTATTCACCAACTCCATGTGGGGGGCCGGCCTTAATTTTTTGGTAGAGTTTATGAGAATATATGATATACTTTACATAACTGTCCACCCACTGACGGCCGGCTTCTACACTTTTGTCCTTATTCTTTTTGGCCTCCAAAGCTTTTTGGAACCATTTAGAAGTTTCCTTTTCCAATTCCTCTTTGAGAAGTGTTTGTAAGGGGTCAATATCACCGGTTTCAAGGGCTTTTTCTGCTATCCCAATATCCAGCGCATTGGGACTGGCCGGTTTCAATCCTGTAAAAGGCATACCTTCCGCTTCGCGGTGCAGCCTGACCGTGTTACTCATAAAATATTCCGTTGCAAGTTCTTTTGATTCACTACCTTTGCGGTAAACACTTAAACTTTGCCTGAATTTATTCCTCAACTCTTCTTCCTGCTTTTCGCCAATCCAAATAGCAACTTTACTAAAGTCACCGGTTTTGAGTGCTTCTTTTGCAGCCACAGCCACGGGCCCGTTTTCGCGGTCGCAATGGGCGGAGGCGGGAAATGCAGAGAATAGCAAGAATAACGAAACGAGAACAATCGGGATAATTGTTTGCAAATTGCCTTTACGGGATTGAAGTCTTTCGCGACTTTCCGTTCCTGAATTGAAATCTTTTGTTTTCATAATAAATTGTTTTAAATGTTTTTAATCGAATTATCAGGAACAAAAGTACATCAGGTAACAGCGTTGTGCGACCTACTTTGTAAAGTAGTACCCATTTAGCAACAATTTGAAGTCCATAATATAGGACTTCAGGTAAAAAATAACCAGTGCGGGTGATTATAACCATTTTAGAGTTGCTTCTTATATTCACTTGGGGTGAACCCGGTTAGTTTTTTAAATACCCTGTTGAATGCCGATTTCGTATTAAAACCACAATCGAATGCAATTCCTAAAATGGTCAGATTTTCAAATTCGGGATTGTCCATCCTTGATTTAACTTCATCCACCCTGTATTGGTTAACAAAATCGAAGAAGTTGACATTAAACTGTTCATTTATAACACGCGAAAGATGATGGGAAGGTATATTGAGTTTTTCGGCTAACCCGGGAAGTGAAAGGTTAGCGTCCAAATAGGGTTTTTCGTTGCTCATAAAACTTCGTATTTTGCTTACATATTTTTTCGCATCAGTCTCTTTCATGACCACGCCGGAATATTTCGGCTTCGGTTCCGTAACGTATTCGATGCTGCTGTCAGGATATTGAATAAAAATTTCCTTTTGCTTTAGGCCGAAATAGCCGATTAAGATGATGAAAACAGACAAAGAAAGAGTAAGGCCATGCGTACAAAAAACCCATGAGAACAACCCGAAAACATGATGGACAGTGGCAAAAAACATTAAAACCGTCCAAACAGCCCCAAAAGTATAAACAAGCTTCCGTAGCCAATCGAGGTTAACATTCTCATACGATGAAAAATTATTGAAAATATTGATATCCAATTTTTTAAAAAGCCGGATGGATAAAATAAAATAGAATGGTCCGGATAAAACTATGAGAATCAGGAATAAATTAAAAAGTAAAGGAATTCCTTGTTCACTTTCTACGTGGTCTAATCTTATTCGCTCCGATATTACCGGGATTAAAGAAGCAATAACTATATAAAGGTTGAATAGGATAAAAGGAATAAAATGTAAAAGTTTTTTCCTGTTGAATTCAAACTCTTGGTCAATCAATGCAGAAATGTATAAATACAGGAATGGCCCGTGAAGCAAGAGTAATGAAATAAAACTGGCTGACAGGAGGTGAAAATCTATAAATAATTTATTTGCAAATAAAGCGTATATGCCTGTATATAAGCCCAAATAAATTAACCAGTAAATCAGTATTTTATCATGTAAGGCCTTATTTTTCTGCAAAATCAAAATCGCAAAAAACAAGGCATTGAAGGCAGCTATCAAAAAAAAGTATTTCATTGTTTGTTTCTATAAAATTCAGCTATGTCTATAATTTGCAGAATGTTTTTTAGCATGAAACCTAACGGTCGAGTGTATGTGCCGTAAGGGATTGCGGAGTAGTTACCTGTCCACCGACACGAAAGTTTGAGCGGGCTACAATGCTTGAATACCCACTAAAACCCTTATGGCATATACACTTTGTTGAACTTAACCTCACTGGCGTTCGGTGGTTTTACAGGCCACCGAAAACCAGTATCTTTGAGGCATTTAATCATTTAAAATTAATTATTATGACAAATTTAAAAAAAGATTTGAACAGGAAGCGGTTTTACGGAATCTAAGTGAAAGGACCCGTAAAAGTTACTGGTGGCACATTGCCGATTACAGTAACTTTTGCAAAAAAGACCCGGAACACACGGGAGTAGAAGAACTCAGGGCCTATTTTCAAAGTATGCTCACCGATGGGAACCACAAACCGGGCAGTGTAAAAATGGGCTACTACGCCCTTCGGTTCCTCTTTACAAATATTTACCATAAGGAGTGGGCAAAAGAATACCTTCCAACGCCAAAGGTTGCCAAAACACTCCCGCTGGTTTTATCAAAAGACGAAGTGAGCGATGTACTCGGGGCTATTGACAACTTCAAGCACCGCGCTATCATCATGCTCATTTATTCCACCGGGGCCAGGGTATCAGAGAGTGTAAACATCAAACTTACCGACATTGACAGCCGACGGATGCAGGTAAACATCCAGGAAGGCAAAGGGCTGAAACAACGTAAAGTGCCGCTATCGCCGGTTTTACTTTCTGTTTTAAGGGATTATTACAAAAAGTACAAGCCGCAGCATTACCTTTTTGAAGGCGCGGGAGGAAAAGGTACCCACCTGGGCATTACAGCAGTACGGACTATTTGTATTAATGCACGGCACCGCACGCCACAGGTTAAAAAGCCTTACACGCCACACACTTTCCGGCATTGTTTTGCCACGCACCACCTCGAACAGGGCACCAACATTCTGGCCATACAGCGCCTGATGGGGCATTCCGATTTAAGCAACACGCTCAAATACCTCCACGTGCAGCAACTCAACACAAGCCAGGTGGTAAACCCGCTGGACACGCTGGAAGGACTGGAGGGGCTATGCAGGAACAAATAACTGTAGGAAGTTTACTGCGTGAATACGGGGGAAACTACATCAGCCAAAACAAGGTAACAAAAGGGCAGCAGAGCTTAATCCACCTGCTGTCGGCGTGCCGCACCGGGGGCCTTGGAAGCCATTTCGAGAAATGCGACCATTGCAGCTATACAGAGAAATCTTATAACTCCTGCCGCAACCGCCACTGCCCTGTGTGCCAGCAAAAAGAAAAACTGGAATGGCTGGACAAACGGATGAAAGAACTTCTCCCGGTGGGGTATTATCATTTGGTGTTCACCCTTCCGCATGAGTTAAACCCGCTATGCCTGCAAAATAAGAAGGCGATGTATGGTTTATTATTTAAAGCCGTTTCACAAACTATGCTTGAACTTACGCGCGATGTAAAGCACCTGGGTGCTGATATTGGCCTGGTTACCGTACTCCATACCTGGGGGCAGAACATGAAGGAACACCCACACCTGCATTGCATCATGCCCGCAGGGGGCCTGGGCTTCGACCGCGAACACTGGGTGCATGTACCGGCCAAAAACAACTTTTTCATCGCAGGCAAGATATTGGCAAAAAAGTTCAGGGGAAAGTTTCTGTATTTGCTAAAACAAGCCAAAGAAAAAGGGGAACTCGATTTTCACGGCAAACTGGCAGGCATAAAAGGGCCTGTGCAGTTTAACCGCTTCCTCACGCCTTTATACAAAAAGGACTGGGTGGTGAATGTGCAGGCACCCATGGGCAATCCTGAAAAAATACTGGAATACCTTTCGCGTTACGTGTTTCGTATTGCCATTACCGACCGGCGGATTTTGGAAGTGAAGAATGGCAAAGTGCGATTTTCGTGGAAAGATTACCGTACAGGCAGGTTCAGGGAAATGAAACTGGATGTGGATGAGTTTATCCGCCGGTTTTTGTTGCACATTTTGCCAAAGGGCTTTTTTAAAGTGCGGTACTATGGAATTTTATCGAGCCGTTACCGTAAACAAAACATCCTGGCGGCAAAACAACTGCTGGCACAAGAGGTCGAAAACCGGAAAGAAGAGGCACTGGAAGATGGCGGCCAGGTTTGGGAAAAACAGGATACGGTGTGGACTGAAATCCTGGAATGTATCCAAAACTTCCGGCAGCCTAACTGCCCGGTATGTAAAAAAGGGAGGTTGCGTTTTGCCGGTTTGGTGAAAGATGTTCCGTGGGAACCCGGATAGTGCCTACCCTGCAAATCGTTCTTTGAAAAATTGCACAACCGGTTTACCGGCTAAAACTTTTGGTTTTTGGCTGAACGGGAAAAGTATGTCCGGTGTGGAAACGAAAAACGTGCCCAATATCCGGGTCCCGGCCCCAAAACAGGTAAAATAGCAAAACCGGCGGCAGAAAAACAACGGAAAGGATGCAGAAAAACCATTCAATCCCCATAGTGTATAGCTTTGAACAGCAACGGTTAAGCCCAACACGAATTAAAACACAATTGGGCGTGCATTTTGAGCGCTGTTACCCTAAAAAAAGGCAGTAAGTATGCAAACCTACTGCCTTTTTTCAGGGCCCAACTGTGCCTTAATTCCTAAAATGTTGAACTTAACCTCACTGGCGTTCGGTGGTTTTACAGGCCACCGAAAACCAGTATCTTTGAGGCATTTAATCATTTAAAATTAATTATTATGACAAATTTAAAAAAAGCTTTGAACAGGAAGCGGTTTTACGCAATTTAAGTGAAAGGACCCGTAAAAGTTACTGGTGGCACATTGCCGATTACAGTAACTTTTGCAAAAAAGACCCGGAACACACGGGAGTAGAAGAACTCAGGGCCTATTTTCAAAGTATGCTCACCGATGGGAACCACAAACCGGGCAGTGTAAAAATGGGCTACTACGCCCTTCGGTTCCTCTTTACAAATATTTACCATAAGGAGTGGGCAAAAGAATACCTTCCAACGCCAAAGGTTGCCAAAACACTCCCGCTGGTTTTATCAAAAGACGAAGTGAGCGATGTACTTGGGGCTATTGACAACTTCAAGCACCGCGCTATCATCATGCTCATTTATTCCACCGGGGCCAGGGTATCAGAGAGTGTAAACATCAAACTTACCGACATTGACAGCCGGCGGATGCAGGTAAACATCCAGGAAGGCAAAGGGCTGAAACAACGTAAAGTGCCGCTATCGCCGGTTTTACTTTCTGTTTTAAGGGATTATTACAAAAAGTACAAGCCGCAGCATTACCTTTTTGAAGGCGCGGGAGGAAAAGGTACCCACCTGGGCATTACAGCAGTACGGACTATTTGTATTAATGCACGGCACCGCACGCCACAGGTTAAAAAGCCTTACACGCCACACACTTTCCGGCATTGTTTTGCCACGCACCACCTCGAACAGGGCACCAACATCCTGGCCATACAGCGCCTGATGGGGCATTCCGATTTAAGCAACACGCTCAAATACCTCCACGTGCAGCAACTCAACACAAGCCAGGTGGTAAACCCGCTGGACACGCTGGAAGGACTGGAGGGGCTATGCAGGAACAAATAACTGTAGGAAGTTTACTGCGTGAATACGGGGGAAACTACATCAGCCAAAACAAGGTAACAAAAGGGCAGCAGAGCTTAATCCACCTGCTGTCGGCGTGCCGCACCGGGGGCCTTGGAAGCCATTTCGAGAAATGCGACCATTGCAGCTATACAGAGAAATCTTATAACTCCTGCCGCAACCGCCACTGCCCTGTGTGCCAGCAAAAAGAAAAACTGGAATGGCTGGACAAACGGATGAAAGAACTTCTCCCGGTGGGGTATTACCATTTGGTGTTCACCCTGCCGCATGAGTTAAACCCGCTTTGCCTGCAAAATAAGAAGGCGATGTATGGTTTATTATTTAAAGCTGTTTCACAAACCCTGCTCGAACTTACCCGTGACGTAAAGCACCTGGGCGCTGATATTGGCCTGGTTACCGTACTCCATACCTGGGGGCAGAACATGAAGGAACACCCACACCTGCATTGTATTATGCCGGCGGGCGGCCTCAGCTTCGACCGCGAACACTGGGTGCATGTACCGGCCAAAAACAACTTTTTCATCGCAGGCAAGATATTGGCAAAAAAGTTCAGGGGAAAGTTTCTGTATTTGCTAAAACAAGCCAAAGAAAAAGGGGAACTCGATTTTCACGGCAAACTGGCAGGCATAAAAGGGCCTGTGCAGTTTAACCGCTTCCTCACGCCTTTATACAAAAAGGACTGGGTGGTGAATGTGCAGGCACCCATGGGCAATCCTGAAAAAATACTGGAATACCTTTCGCGTTACGTGTTTCGTATTGCCATTACCGACCGGCGTATTATTGAAGTGAAAGACGGGAAAGTGCGTTTTTCGTGGAAAGATTACCGTACAGGCAGGTTCAGGGAAATGAAACTGGATGTGGATGAGTTTATCCGCCGGTTTTTGTTGCACATTTTGCCAAAGGGCTTTTTTAAAGTGCGGTACTATGGAATTTTATCGAGCCGTTACCGTAAACAAAACATCCTGGCGGCAAAACAACTGCTGGCACAAGAGGTCGAAAACCGGAAAGAAGAGGCACTGGAAGATGGCGGCCAGGTTTGGGAAAGACAGGATACGGTGTGGACTGAAATCCTGGAATGTATCCAAAACTTCCGGCAGCCCAACTGCCCGGTATGTAAAAAAGGAAGGCTGCGTTTTGCCGGTTTGGTGAAAGATGTTCCGTGGGAACCCGGATAGTGATACTCTGCAAATCGTTCTTTGAAAAATTGCACAACCGGTTTACCGGCTAAAAATTCCCTGTTTTTGGCTGAACGGGAAAAGTATGTCCGGTGTGGAAACGAAAAACGTGCCCAATATCCGGGTCCCGGCCCCAAAACAGGTAAAATAGCAAAACCGGCGGCAGAAAAACAACGGAAAGGATGCAGAAAAACCATTCAATCCCCATAGTGTATAGCTTTGAACAGCAACGGTTAAGCCCAACACGAATTAAAACACAATTGGGCGTGCATTTTGAGCGCAGTTACCCAAAAAAAAGGCAGTAAGTATGCAAACCTACTGCCTTTTTTCAGGGCCCAACTGTGCCTTAATTCCTAAAATGTTGAACTTAACCTCACTGGCGTTCGGTGGTTTTACAGGCCACCGAAAACCAGTATCTTTGAGGCATTTAATCATTTAAAATTAATTATTATGACAAATTTAAAAAAAGCTTTGAACAGGAAGCGGTTTTACGCAATTTAAGTGAAAGGACCCGTAAAAGTTACTGGTGGCACATTGCCGATTACAGTAACTTTTGCAAAAAAGACCCGGAACACACGGGAGTAGAAGAACTCAGGGCCTATTTTCAAAGTATGCTCACCGATGGGAACCACAAACCGGGCAGTGTAAAAATGGGCTACTACGCCCTTCGGTTCCTCTTTACAAATATTTACCATAAGGAGTGGGCAAAAGAATACCTTCCAACGCCAAAGGTTGCCAAAACACTCCCGCTGGTTTTATCAAAAGACGAAGTGAGCGATGTACTCGGGGCTATTGACAACTTCAAGCACCGCGCTATCATCATGCTCATTTATTCCACCGGGGCCAGGGTATCAGAGAGTGTAAACATCAAACTTACCGACATTGACAGCCGACGGATGCAGGTAAACATCCAGGAAGGCAAAGGGCTGAAACAACGTAAAGTGCCGCTATCGCCGGTTTTACTTTCTGTTTTAAGGGATTATTACAAAAAGTACAAGCCGCAGCATTACCTTTTTGAAGGCGCGGGAGGAAAAGGTACCCACCTGGGCATTACAGCAGTACGGACTATTTGTATTAATGCACGGCACCGCACGCCACAGGTTAAAAAGCCTTACACGCCACACACTTTCCGGCATTGTTTTGCCACGCACCACCTCGAACAGGGCACCAACATTCTGGCCATACAGCGCCTGATGGGGCATTCCGATTTAAGCAACACGCTCAAATACCTCCACGTGCAGCAACTCAACACAAGCCAGGTGGTAAACCCGCTGGACACGCTGGAAGGACTGGAGGGGCTATGCAGGAACAAATAACTGTAGGAAGTTTACTGCGTGAATACGGGGGAAACTACATCAGCCAAAACAAGGTAACAAAAGAGCAGCAGAGCTTAATCCACCTGCTGTCGGCGTGCCGCACCGGGGGCCTTGGAAGCCATTTCGAGAAATGCGACCATTGCAGCTATACAGAGAAATCTTATAACTCCTGCCGCAACCGCCACTGCCCTGTGTGCCAGCAAAAAGAAAAACTGGAATGGCTGGACAAACGGATGAAAGAACTTCTCCCGGTGGGGTATTACCATTTGGTGTTCACCCTGCCGCATGAGTTAAACCCGCTTTGCCTGCAAAATAAGAAGGCGATGTATGGTTTATTATTTAAAGCTGTTTCACAAACCCTGCTCGAACTTACCCGTGACGTAAAGCACCTGGGCGCTGATATTGGCCTGGTTACCGTACTCCATACCTGGGGGCAGAACATGAAGGAACACCCACACCTGCATTGCATCATGCCCGCAGGGGGCCTGGGCTTCGACCGCGAACACTGGGTGCATGTACCGGCCAAAAACAACTTTTTCATCGCAGGCAAGATATTGGCAAAAAAGTTCAGGGGAAAGTTTCTGTATTTGCTAAAACAAGCCAAAGAAAAAGGGGAACTCGATTTTCACGGCAAACTGGCAGGCATAAAAGGGCCTGTGCAGTTTAACCGCTTCCTCACGCCTTTATACAAAAAGGACTGGGTGGTGAATGCGCAGGCACCCATGGGCAATCCTGAAAAAATACTGGAATACCTTTCGCGTTACGTGTTTCGTATTGCCATTACCGACCGGCGGATTTTGGAAGTGAAGAATGGCAAAGTGCGATTTTCGTGGAAAGATTACCGTACAGGCAGGTTCAGGGAAATGAAACTGGATGTGGATGAGTTTATCCGCCGGTTTTTGTTGCACATTTTGCCAAAGGGCTTTTTTAAAGTGCGGTACTATGGAATTTTATCGAGCCGTTACCGTAAACAAAACATCCTGGCGGCAAAACAACTGCTGGCACAAGAGGTCGAAAACCGGAAAGAAGAGGCACTGGAAGATGGCGGCCAGGTTTGGGAAAGACAGGATACGGTGTGGACTGAAATCCTGGAATGTATCCAAAACTTCCGGCAGCCCAACTGCCCGGTATGTAAAAAAGGAAGGCTGCGTTTTGCCGGTTTGGTGAAAGATGTTCCGTGGGAACCCGGATAGTGCCTACCCTGCAAATCGTTCTTTGAAAAAATTGCACAACCGGTTTACCGGCTAAAAATTCCCTGTTTTTGGCTGAACGGGAAAAGTATGTCCGGTGGGAAACGAAAAACGTGCCCAATATCCGGGTCCCGGCCCCAAAACAGGTAAAATAGCAAAACCGGCAGCAGAAAAACAACGGAAAGGATGCAGGAAAACCATTCAATCCCCATAGTGTATAGCTTTGAACAGCAACGGTTAAGCCCAACACGAATTAAAACACAATTGAGCGCGCATTTTGAGCGCTGTTACCCTAAAAAAAGGCAGTAAGTATGCAAACCTACTGCCTTTTTTCAGGGCCCAACTGTGCCTTAATTCCTAAAATGTTAGCGTTTCGTTGTTCATTTTTCTCGTTAATTTTCTTTCATTTTTGCTGCATTGTCTTCTTGTCCGTGCGTTAGGAACAGACACTCTCTTTGCCAAGTTTTGGCTTGAGGGTCGGCTGGTGCGACTTGGCAATGTGTGTGGCTGTTTAGCGTTGGCATTCCTATTCGTTTAAAGTATTTTCTAATGTCGTCTTAAATTCGTTTTCGCTGTTGTAATTGTAGAATGGTACGGCTGTTATCAAATAAGTGTCCGTGTGGATTTTGATTGTCTTTTGTTCTGCTCTGATTTCATTTAAAAAGTCTTCTTTCCATTTGTCGTGGCCTTTTAAATGCTCTCCTTTAGGTTCTATGAAGACTTGAAAAGTCATTTGTGCTCCGTTACGTTGCTTGCAGAATAATAAAAAGTCTGGTTCAAAGGCTCGTCCGAGTTTGTCGAAGATTTTAATTTCTCTTTCGTTTCGGATTAGGTAAATGTTTTCAAACTTCTGATTCAGTCCTTCAAATCGTCTGGAAAACAGTTCTACAAATTTCTTTTCTTCACTTGTTCCGTAGTTAGCATTGTAAACATACCAAGGCTCGTTGGCTACTAAAGTTTCCTGTCCGTCTGCTCTTTCGCTGTCTTTGTAAACTTTAATTTCTTTGTCTTTGAAAACTTTATGAATTGGTTCTTTGATATAGTCTGAACCTTCATATTCTGTCGAGTTGCTCTTTATGTCTGCTTCAATGATTTGCAGAAGTCCGTTTAAGGCTTGCAAATAGTCGAAATGGCTAATTTCTTTCAGTCGTTTGGTTGTTCCGCTAAAAGTAATTTCTAAACCTGCTAAAAAGTCTGTGCTGTCAATGAAATTGGAAAGTGAACCAACACTTGGAAAGTAATGTGATAAACTGTCGAAATAGAAAAATGGGTTTTGGCTTAATGCAAAACGGATTGTGTTTTTCGGAATTTCAGTCAGCTTTACATCTTTGGTTTTAATTACTTCATCATTTGATTGTGTCGGCTCCATTTCAAAAAAGGCACTTGACATTCTGCCAACTCCCGAAGATAAAGTGTGTCGGTAGTTAGTTTTCTTAACTCCTAAATCGGCAAACGATTTTATGTTGTCAAAACTCTTTGGCACTTTCTTATTGAAGAAAACGTGTCCGTCTTTGTAAAAATCTGTTTTCTTAAATTCAGGTTTTAAAAACAAATTAAGTTGAACCAAATTAGCATCATCTTCATAAATACCCGAATCAACAAGAGCTTTCTTCAATTCCGAAATGTAACGACTATCTTCTTTGGTGTGATAATACAATTCTTCCAATGTTTTCAAGTCGTTGGAAATTTCATCATCAAATTTTCGGGTAAACTTGTCTTGCCCTTCTTCTAAAGCAAACGGATAATACCTTGCACCACGTCCAATTAATTGGGCTTCTGAAAGTGTCGTTTTGCCTGGCTTTCCGTCTTTGCCGTCTCGGTCTTCATAAAGGCGAACAATGTCAAACAAATTCAAAACGTCCCAACCTTCGTTCAGCTTTTGAACGGCAAAAATGGCACGGATTGGATTGTTTTCATCTTCTAATGTATTGAGCAATATTTGGTTTTGTTCGGCTTCTGCGTCATTATTGGCACTCAAGCAATTTTCAAATCTGAAATTGGTTTGAATACGTTTTACTATTTCGTTGGCTGAAATGCCTTTGGCTTCAAAAAATCGGAAAGCCTTTTGAACGATTGGAACAGTAGAAGTCTTTTGAATTTTCTCTACCATTGACACCGAAAAATCGTCAATCAGTTTGTGAAAGTTCTCTTTGTTCTGCTCTGATTCCTTGATTGTCTTTTTGGCTTTAAATAGAATTACAGGCTTCAAATTGATATTGTTTGAAGTTGCCAATTCCTGACGATACATATTCAAAATCAAAGCCTGAATGATTCTATCCTTCTCGTCATACAAGGAACGAATAAGATTGATTTCTTTGGAATACTTGTCTTTACGAAACTCGGCAAGGTCGTATTTGAAAATAACTTTGTCTTGATAGTGTTTTACCAATTCCGCTGTTTCGGTATCAATGGTTGCCGTATACTCCAATAAGATATTTTCAAAATTGGAATCGTGAATTTTCTTTACGGTGTCTTCCCAACTGCCAAACAGATTGCCCGATTTTGTTCCTGCTACCAAGTGGTGAGCTTCGTCAGCAATTAAAACCAATTTTTTGTCTTTAAAATCTTCGTAGGTTACGCTGTTTTCTTTGGTGTTGTTCAGGTCAATGTGAAGCTGTTGAATGGTGGTAAACTTCAAATTGATATTCTGATTGTCGGCTTCTTCAAAGTTGTCAATCTCTTTGATTAGCACTTCTTTTCCGTCAATCACAATTTTGTCGTTGAACAAGTATTTTGAAGCCTGCGGATTGAGGAAATTGTCTTTGGTTTTCTGAATGATATTGTTGCTGTTTACAAAAAACAAAAAGTTGCGATAGCCTTTTTGGTAAAGGTGCAACATCAAACCTGCCATTATCAAAGTTTTTCCGCTTCCTGTTGCCATATTGTAAAGCAAGTGAAAGGGTCTTTTGGGTTTGCCTTCAAAATCTTCTGAATCGCAAAGAATAAAACGCTGAAAAGATTCAATCTGATAAGGTCGCTGACCAAATCCGGGCTTTAAATTGTCGGTTATGTGATTAGGAACGGTAACTTGTGCAATAGCTCTTTTACCAAATTCCTGTAACAATGTGTCATATAAAAACGCCATTCGATTACTTCTTAATTTGGTAAAAATTTTGGGTTACTTTCTTTTCTTCTGCGGTGCAAGTAAAGTCGGCATCATTAAGCGAAGAAAGATTTACATACAATTGGTTTTTGTCTAATAGCTCGCAAAGGTGTTGTTTTTGCTCGGCAAGGCTCAAGGCTTTAAACTCTTCCAAATGCTCATCTTGCTTCTTTATATCCACATTGTAATTCAAGAAGCTTTTTGCTTTCATCTGTTCCCAAACCTGTAAAAGTGCTTCAGTGTCTTTGGCTTCTTCAATCTGCTCAATGAAAGTTTGATTGTATTTTTTGAGTTCGAGATAGATAAATTCATCTGAACCATTTTGCTCAATCACTCTCTGAACGCGTTTTGAAGTTACAGTTTCAACATAGTCCATTTGCTCACACATAATGAATTTGCGATTTCCACCATCTTCCTTGTTTAATTCTAAAACTGCGTGTGCAGTTGTACCACTGCCTGCGTGATAATCCAAAACAATAGCATCTTTATCGTTACCAACAACGGCATAAACACAATCTTTTACATTGTATAATGATTTCGGAAAACTAAATTTATTTTCTGGAACTAATCTACTAACAATTTTTGTCCCATACTCATTAGCATCATATTTAGGGTCAATCCAAACAGTTTTGTATTGCCCAAAATTTTTACCGATTTCAACATCCCATTGGCCACTTTTTTTTCTTGCTCGAAGTAGGTCTTTTATTTCTTCAACGGATTGTCTCGCATATCTCCACTTTCTTTCAATATTATCATTATCTATTGGATAAATATAAACCTTACCGTCTTTGATAATTTCTCTTTTACTTGGGTGAAAATCATCTTCACATACTTCACCAAATTCAATTATTTCTGAAGTCTTTGGGTCAACAACAATTGGATAGAAACAATTTTTTGCATCACTTCTTAAACTCTCACCACCCCAATTTCTTAAATTGGAAAAGTCAATTTCGCTTTCGTCAATTATTCTATTTCCAATTAATTTCTTTCCTTTTGGGACAACAAAAAATGCGTATTCGTGTGTATATGAGAAATTTGTCCCTTGAACACCCCTTGGATTATGAACAATTGTTATGCAATGCACTTCATAATCTTTGAAAAACTCTTTAAGCATTACGCCCAAATGAGGTTGTTCATTTTCATCAATTGCTACTATCAATACACCATCTTTTCTCAATAAGTCTTTTGCAGCTATTAACCTATTATACATAAAGGTTAGCCAAGTTGAACGCTTAAAACTATTATTGTAAGTAAAAGTATCTCCTAATCCACCTGTATTATATGGTGGGTCTATGTAAATCAGTTTTACTTTTCCTGCAAATTCTTTTTTTAGAGTGTGCAAGGCTAAAAGGTTGTTTCCTTTTATAATCAGGTTGTCGGTTATCGTGCCGTTCTCGTTTCGTTTAAATTGGTCAAGTAGTTTGTCTCCGTCTTTGTCAATGCGTTTGGCATTTGTCAAAACCTTTGGTTCTAGGAGTTGGGTAATTTCGTCTTGTGCCAAAATTTCATTGAAAAAAATTTCCTCTCGTTCGTCTTCATCACGGCTTTGTCCGCCTTCCAAAATGCAGTCCTTAAATGGCCATACCAAAGCCACTTCGTTGCGTTGTTTTAAGTATTTGTCGTCAATGGTAAGTCCAACCTTGTTTTTGTATTGGGTGTAGCTATCGTTCAGGTAGTTTTTCTGCTCTAGAAACTGCACAAACAGGTTTTGGTTGAAAACCAAAGTGCCTTTCACGTTTACAAAAAACTTTTCTTTCAGGTCTGCATTGTCTAACAACAGTCCAATCAGTTCTTCGTCAAAGTTCTGTGCTTTGTTCAGCACCACCCATTTTTTCAGTTCTCCGTTGTCTGTCACAAAGTTGGGCTCTTTCTTTAGTTGTTGCTCTAATGTTTCGTATAGTTTCATTTATATCAAATCCTTAAATTTTAAGTTTCAAAAATACATTTTTCAATTCGGTAATCTTTCAATTTACCACAATTCTTGTCAACGAGTTTTCAAGGGTGGTGGGTGGGCTCGGGTGCGTCGGTAAGAAAACAACTCTTTTGCAAGCTGAAGCATCGGCTTGTGTGTCGGGGCTTGCAAATGTGTTGTTTTGTGTGTCGGCAATTTTCATTTTTCTTTGTCTTTATGCAGCAAAAATTCCTTTATCATTCTGTCGTCTGTTTTGTCTTTTTACAATGAACGCTAACTAGTTTATATGTGTACCAAAACTACCATATATTTCCCATACGGGAGTGTTATGTGTACCTTTGGTATCTTATATTTTGAGATCATCAAATGGGTTTTTAATGTTTTGCAATGCACGGTTACTTACGTGTGTATAAATCTCAGTTGTTTTTGACGATTTGTGTCCAAGCAATTCCTGAATATAGCGAAGATCGGTCCCATTTTCCAGTAAATGGGTAGCAAAACTGTGTCGCAAACAATGAATGGTGTAAACCTTCTTGATTCCCGTTTTTTCCAGGGTTGCTTTAAAAACCTTTTGCAGGCTCGATGCTGTTAATGGCCCTCCCGGGGTTTGTCCTTCTATCAGGTACTGTTTGGGCTGATAAGCATGATAATATTCTTTTATTTTCGACAATAAACGTTCACTAATCGGTATGACCCGGTCTTTTTTCCCTTTCGAGTCAATTACCGACAGTAACCTTCTCTTCGAATCAAGGTGGTTTAGTTTTAGCTGAATCAACTCACTTCTGCGAAGTCCACACGAGTAGATTAGCATCATCGCCATTTTATGCTTGGCGTTTGTAATTCCATTGAAGAATTTTTCCAAATCTTCTTTACTAAATACCTTAGGTAATGGCTTTCCCTTTATAGGACGTTCAATCTTTTCACTGACTATTCGACGATTGTAGTGGAATTGGTAAAACTGTTTCAATGCACTCACGGTCTGATTCTGAAAAGTAGCACTGAGCCCGTTTTTCATGATAAACTCCGTGTTAAAATGCATAATATCGTTATCCGTGATGGTCTCCGGTGTTTTGTTCTGGTGAAACCCAAAAAAGATTTCCAATTGATGGATATAGGTTTTGACACTGTTGGCAGCATACCGTTTTTGTTCCATCCATTTTTTGAAGGACTGGATTTTTGTCTTCACCTCAGGCGATACGTGCGATTTGATGTTCTTTAAATTGTAACGGGGCTTAATTGAGCCTGGACGCTGGGTAGGTTGCTTGCCATTTCTTTTCTTTAACTCCGAATAATCTACGTAGGCCATCCCTTTCAATGCCTCAAAAAAGGCATGCAAATCGAACTGCCCTTCCGGGACGTACCAACATCCCATCGTTTGGCCCCAGCGTGCACCGGCTACCTGCTTCACGCTGTCAATCACCTTCTGGTCGTAACCAAACCTTAGGGTGACCACTGTTTTATCACGGTGACGGGCTTTTTCAAGTACGATGGTCGGCTTTGTCGGCATCTTGTTAGTTATTTCAGTTCCTCAATGTAGAAAAAATTGCTCAAAAACCGGGCATCGGGGCCCCCATCCAAACCCCTTTTTCGGTCGTCATAATTTCCGTTCACCTGCCAGATCCGGCCATTCACCATAAAAAATCGGCCATTCGTCAAAATTATTGGCACAAAACATTTTTTTTACTTAAGTTGAAAACTCATTCGTTTACAGGACAGGAAAACGGGAACTTTTGAGCGATGTAGGAACAGCGGGGCCGGAAGATAGGAGGTTTTCTTTTTTCCCCGGCCAAAACGAATGCAAAGCGTTCTTTAAATAGAATCCCTGTGGCAAAAATACCGGCCGGAGAACGAAAGCAGGTGCCCGCCTTGAAGCAGCGCACAACTGCCTTGAAGCAACACACAACTGCCTTGAAGCAACACACAACTGCCTTGAAGCAACACACAACTGCCCTGAAGCAACGCACAACTGCCTTGAAGCAACGCACAACTGCCCTGAAGCAACGCACAACTGCCTCGAAGCAACGCACAAACCGGACGGTAGGGACGTGATGCTTTGCGTCTTGATGATTGCATAGAGCGCAGGCTTAAGCCCCGGTTTTCAGCAACAAAGGCATTCAATGATAAGCATTGGATAACGGCCGGTTTCCCGGCCAGTATGTTTAATTTCAAATATCTTAATCTATGACTAGGCCTAAATTATCTGAAGCGGAACTGCTGGAACGCAACCGCGTAGCGTTAGAAAACGCCGAACAACAACCCGAAATTGCATCAGCCATGTCCGACCTGGGCTACGATGCAGCCAAAATCGCCGAAGGTAAAACCTTGCTGGCAGAAACCCAGCAAACCTACGGATTCAACAAAACGGAAGACGACGAAACGTCCGAAGCCTACAGTAGCTTTGCAGCCAACCGCGACGCCGTCGACGAAATCTATCGTAAGCACCGCAAAAAAGCGAAAGTGATTTATCGTAAGGATCCGTTGATGCTCGCAAAACTGAACATCGACGGCCAAATTCCCGAAAGCTACGCTAAATGGCTCGAAGTGGTGCAAAAATTCTACACGGAAGCTATCGCCGATACGGCTATCCAGGAAAAATTGGCCGGTTTGAAAATTAGCCTGGAGGAACTGACTGCCACCCAGGCGCAAATTGAAGAGCTAAAAAATGCAAGGACCATTTACCGGCGCGAAGTCGGAGAGTCGCAGGAGGCTACCAAAAAGAAAGATGCCGCGTTCGCTAAAATGGATGACTGGATGTCGGAGTTCTATGCCGTCGCCCGAATCGCCCTCGAAGACCAGCCTCAGCTGCTCGAGGCGCTCGGCAAAATAGTCAAAAGCTAACGGCACATAGCCAAAAGAGGGTGTCCGAAAATGGATTCCCTCTTTTTTCGTATGGCCGAAGCCCTGAATGACCATCCGGAATATTCCCTGTCGGTGGTCGGAGGCCCCGACAGTGGTTTGTGTAATGGTTAACCAATTTTTCCGGCCTGAAAGGCCAACTCAATTCAGCCCGGTGGCAACGCCCCGGGTATGGTTGGTTGTGTTGTTGGAAGCGGTCGTGCGATGTCGTCGATTGAAAATGATTACTGTTTCGACCGCAAGGGAGCGGAGCATCTCATAATGTGAAAACCTGTCAGGTTTCGAAGACCTGACAGGTTTGTCCCGTTCTGGATTTCCCTGTCGGTGGTCCGAAACCCCGGCAGTGGTATGCTTTGGATTTGATGCTTGTTGAATTGGTCTGTTGCCCCTCCCGGCTTAATCCAAAAATATCGACCGTTCCAGTTTCGGAATAATCCCCAAATCTTCGGCTTTGCCGTACAGGGTGCGTACGGCTTGTTTGCCTTCCTCGCCCAGGTTGCGCGTAAATTCGTTCACATACAAATCGATGTGGCTGCGCATTACCGACTCCTCCATTTCCTGCGCATAGAGTTTCACAAACGGATAGGAGGCATCAGGTTGTTCGTAAGCATATTCCACACTGCGCTTCATCACCCGGTTAACCTTCTCCTGCACTTCGCGCGGCAAGTTGCGGTTCACCACAATACCACCCAGGGGAATCGGCGAGCCGGTGGCCTCTTCCCAGTACTCGCCCAGGTCGAGAATCTTTTTAAGCCCTCTCTTCTGGTAGGTAAACCGGTTTTCATGAATAATCAACCCGGCATCCATCTCTCCCGAAAGGACAACCTCTTCGATATCCGAAAACAGGTATTCCTTTTTCTCCTTCACGGTAGGATATGCCACACTAAGCAACAAATTGGCCGTGGTGTGTTCGCCGGGAACCGCAATGCGCAAACCGGGCACTTCGTCGGGATAAATCTTCGTTTTACTAATCAGTAACGGGCCGTTATTCCGCCCCAGCGCACTTCCGGCATCCAGCAAAACATATTGCGAAGTTAACTGTGCATAAGCCGCGTAACTTAACTTGGTAATATCAATTTCGCCGGCAAACGCCAGTCGGTTCAACTCCTCAACATCCGCCATAACCGTCTCAAAAGTCAGTCCTTCGGTATCGATGCGGTTATGGACCATCGCATCAAAAATAAACGTGTCGTTCGGACACGTCGAAAATCCAAGTGTTAAGTTCATATTTTATGAAATCTGTAGTACGGTAGCAAAGTTGCGAAGAATTTTCAACAATTCGTCCGTCAGGTTCTCCAAAGCGGTTGGGATGTCCCATTTGGTTGTGTCGCGCGATTCAACAAAATTCGAAATAGCGCGTATTTCGAGAAACGGAATGTCCTCCATCAGGCAAACGTAAAAAACAGCCGCGCCTTCCATCGATTCGATATCGGCATCAAAGTTCATCTTCAACTGGTCAATGGTGGTGTTACGGCCATGGCCCATATTCACACTCAAGCCATGTACATTGTGCAATTCCATGCTTTGGCGGAAATGCGGGTTCATCAGTTTTCCTCCCTGGAAAGGAAACTGATCTTCCTTCATAAAACCAGCCTGAAACAATGTTTTAAAACCGCCCGGCTCTTCAATGCCCAAATCGCCAAACTGTTCGGAGGTCACATTAACCACCGTGCCAATGGAAAGCTCGTCGTAAAAACTTCCGGCTATACCGGCATTAATCACTAAATCGTATTTTTCTTTCTGAAGAAGACGCGTCAAATGGTAGGTGGTGAAGGAAAGCCCCACACCGGTAAGAATTAAGTCAATCTCCAAATCGTGCCAGCGATAATGCGACACCGGGGAATTTTCGCCTTCTATTTCCTCCATATTTTCCAGGAAAAGCTTCAGTTCAAAACAAGTCGCTGCTACAAAAAGAACCCTCATCAGATTGTTTCGTTGGATTACATCAAATTAATCAACTGCCAAAGATAATGTTCCCATCTATTATGAAAATTACCTTTCACACATTCTTACTCACTTTTGAGGAAAAGGTTAATATTTGTCTTTAATTTGTACCCAGTTTAATTAAAGATGCTGGAAATCAAGAGATGGATCACTGTTTCTGATCTGCCGTTTTCTTTCCTTTGCAGGAAATAGATAAATGTACGGAAGACAGAATTGGAAAGCTCCAAACAATCAGCCCCGTCAACCGTTATTAACAATCGCTATCCTGTTGGGGCAACAGGCAGGAAAACGAATTTACAAAGGAAACGAAGAAGGAAAGTTATATGAAACGGGCATGATTGAAATCCTGAAGAATAATTGTTTCATGCTACATTTCCGTTAAAAATAAAAAATACCGACGAATGAAATTTTCGCTTAACAAAGAGAATAACGGGGGATACAGTAAAATAGAACACTACAATACCGAAAATGTAGAAAAACTGGCCACCAACTACCACGATGTACTGGGATTGCTCGGTGAAGATCCAAATCGCGAAGGATTGAAAAAAACACCCATGCGGGTAGCCAAAGCCATGCAGTTTCTGACCCAGGGATACAACATGGACCCGGAAGAAATTCTACAATCGGCCAAGTTCAAGGAAGATTACCGCCAAATGGTAATCGTAAAAGACATCGAACTCTATTCGCTTTGCGAACATCACATGCTACCTTTTTTCGGAAAAGCGCATGTTGCCTACATCCCGAATGGATACATTACCGGATTGAGCAAGATTGCCCGCGTAGTGGAAGCTTACTCACGCCGGTTACAGGTTCAGGAACGTCTCACGCTTCAAATTAAGGAGTGTATCCAAAATTCACTCAATCCGCTGGGGGTTGCCGTAGTCATCGAAGCTACCCACATGTGCATGGTGATGCGCGGCATCGAAAAACAGAATTCTGTTACGACGACATCCGATTTCACCGGAGCATTCGAAAAGGTAGCCACCCGCGAGGAGTTTATTCGACTTATTAGTTCCGATCTTTCATAAATTGGAGCTTTTTGAACGCTTCATGACCAGAAACCAGATGAACTTTCGCCTGGTTTTTCTCATTCGGGGGACAATGTTTATCTTTGCCACGCATTTTATTTGTACCAAACGGCATTGTAACTACCCCGAAGAATGATGTCGACAGTGCATATTTATTGGGGTTGTGTTCTATATGAAAATTGAAGGACTAAAAAATTAGCTGATGAAAGCATTCGTTTTTCCCGGACAGGGGGCCCAGTTTGTTGGAATGGGAAAAGACCTGTACGACAATTCCGATTTGGCCCGCGAACTTTTCGAAAAGGCCAATGATATTCTCGGTTTCCGTATTACCGACCTGATGTTTGAAGGCGCTGACGAAGATCTAAAACAGACCAAAGTTACGCAACCGGCCATTTTCCTGCACTCCGTGCTGCTGGCGAAAACCCTGGACGATGAATTCAAACCCGACATGGTTGCCGGTCATTCATTAGGCGAGTTCTCCGCGCTGGTTGCCAATGGAGCGTTGTCGTTTGAAGATGGATTGGTACTCGTATCGAAACGGGCGATGGCGATGCAGAAAGCCTGCGAACTGGAGCCTTCTACCATGGCGGCAATTGTGGGCCTGGAAGACGATGTTGTGGAAAAAGTTTGTGCTGAAATCGACGACGTAGTTGTCCCGGCCAATTACAACTGCCCCGGACAGCTGGTTATTTCCGGTTCGAACGAAGGCATCGATAAGGCTTGTGCCAAATTAACCGGGCTGGGAGCCAAACGGGCCCTCAAACTCATGGTTGGCGGCGCTTTCCACTCTCCGCTGATGGAATCGGCCCGCACCGAACTGGCCGAAGCCATCGAAGCAACAACCTTCGATAAACCCAATTGCCCGGTTTACCAGAATGTGACTGCATCAGCCGTTACCGATCCCGACGAAATCCGGAAAAACCTGGTAGCACAATTAACGGCTCCGGTACGCTGGACACAGACCGTTAAAACTATGATTGCTGACGGAGCTACTTCATTCACCGAAATTGGTCCGGGAAAAGTACTTCAGGGGCTGGTGAAAAAAGTCGACCGCAGTATGGAAACCAACGGTATCAACGCTTACCAGGCATAAGAAATAAACACACCATTAATAAAAAGAGACAACCGTTTTTCAGTTGTCTCTTTTTTTATGATTGAAAATTGATGTATTGTTTATTCAAAGAAATGGCGGTCGAGAAATTGCTTCTCCACCGGCGAAACATTCTTCAGCGCCAGGGTGTGATGGGCCATCCGGGCCACCGTCTCCAGTACCACCGTGTGATCGAACGCACGGCTCACATCTTCTCCCCAACAGAAAGGCCCGTGACCGTAAACCAAAACTCCCGGAATACGGGAAGGATCCAAATGCATCCGATCAAATGTCCCTACAATCACACTACCCGTTGCCAGTTCCGGATCCGCATCTTCCGGTTTCTGTTCAACAGGTGGCGTACAGGGAATTTCGCCATTGAAATAATTGGCATGTGTGATGCCTAACGGCGGAATGCCCAGTCCAGCCTGGGCCCAGGCTGTTGCATATTCGGAATGCGAATGAACAATCGCTCCAATTTCCGAAAAACTACGGTACAAAATCAAGTGTGTTTCCGTATCGGAAGAAGGTTTCAGTTCTCCTTCAATCACCTTTCCATCAATATCCACGACCACCATATCCGCAGGAACCATCTCATCATATGAAACCCCGGAAGGCTTGATAACGACCAGTCCGCTTTTCCTGTCAATCGCACTGACATTTCCCCAGGTAAAAATAACCAGTCCCTGCTCAACCAATCGCAGACTTGCTTTATAAACCTGGTGTTTTAAACTTTCAAGCATCTTAACACCAAAAAACTCCCACCTCAAAACGAAGTAGGATTTTCGTTATAATTTATATCTGTTGCCCACCTCACCAGATAACAGCTCTTTTGTCTTCAGGTAAATACATTTTATCACCCGGTTTAACATTAAAGGCTGCATAGAAAGCCGGTAAATTCCGCAACGGGCCAATTACCCGGTAACGGCCAAGAGAGTGTACATCTTCTTTAGCACGGCGCAGAGCTTCCTTATCACGAATATTCTGTGCCCACACATGCGCATAAGCCAGATAAAAACGCTGGTCGGGAGTAAAACCATCAATCTTACCGGTTTCCTTACTGCCCATTTTGAAAGCATCGTAAGCAATATTCAATCCACCCAGATCGGCAATGTTCTCACCCAGGCAAAGGCGTCCGTTAGCATGGACCGTATCGGTATCCAGAACCAGGAACTGATTGAACTCATTAACCAAAACATCGGCCCGCTTATTGAAACGCTTAGCGTCATCATCGGTCCACCAGTCATTCAGGTTACCGTTTTTATCGAATTTACGTCCCTGGTCATCGAAACCGTGAGTCATTTCGTGACCAATAACCACACCGATAGCGCCATAATTGACGGCATCGTCACCATTCACGAAGAAGAACGGAGGCTGCAGAATAGCTGCCGGGAATACAATTTCGTTCATGCTTGGATTGTAATAAGCATTTACCATCTGCGGAGGCATATGCCATTCAGTTTTATCAACCGGTTTATTTACTTTGTCGCGGTTGTATTCGAAACCAAATTTGCGTGCCCGCAGAACATTCTGTACATACGAGTCATCTTTGATCTCCAGGCCTGAATAATCACGCCATTTATCGGGATAACCAACTTTTACGCCAATGGCAGCTAATTTTTCTTCAGCTTTCTTTTTGGTCTCGTCACCCATCCATTCAAGATTCTTGATGCGGTTACCCAATGCTTTACGCAGATTTTCGACCAGGGCCAGCATACGCTGTTTCGCTTCGGGCGGGAAATACTTTTTTACATACAGCTGACCAATAGCCATACTCATTGCACCACTAACCGTCCCTTGAACACGCTTCCAACGTGGGCGCATTACTTCTACTCCACTCATAGTCTTTCCGAAGAAATCGAAGTTCTGTTTTACGAAAGCATCTGAAAGATAAGAAGCGGTACCGTCAATTAACGACCAGCGAAAATAGGTTTTCCAGTCAGCAACCGGAACGTCTTTAACCATAGCATCCACTTCCTTCATGAAAGCAGGCTGCTCTACATTGATGTCTTCCGGCTGTACGCCAATTTGCCGGAAATAAGAAGTCCAGTCAATATCGGGGGCCATTTCAACCAATCCTTTCAGATTGGTTTTGTTGTAAGTTTTATCCGGATCACGCTGTTCCAGACGAGTCATGGCAGCTTTAGCCATCCGGGCCTCCATGCTCATCACGGTCTCTGCATTTTTCTTTGCAGTTGCATCATCGTCGCCCATTAAGCCAAACATCCTGGCTACATGATCAACATATTCTGCACGAAGCTTTTTCGCATGGTCGTTATCATCGGTATAATAAGAACGATCGGGTAAACTGAGTCCTGACTGATAGATCTGGGAAATGACCAGGTCACTGTTTTTCGCATCGGGTGCAGCATAGAAACCAAACGGAGTGGTAAATCCATAGGTTTCGAATGTTGCCAACGTTTTCTGAACGTCTGCCGGAGTTCTAATGGCGGCAATTTCGTCGAAATATGGTTTTAGCGGGGTTAAGCCCTGCTTTTCAATTTTGGCCGTATCCATACCCAGATTATACATCGTGCCAATTTTGTAGGCAACGGTCCCGGGCTCGTTGGTTTTATTAGCAGCATCCTGAACAACAGTTTTTACCTGCTCTTCTGTTTTATCGCCCACTTGGTCGAATGAACCATAACGGCTTTTCTCTGCTGGAATTGGGTGCATTTTTTTCCAACCACCGTTGGCATACTCATTAAAATCCTGGGCCGGACTTAGTGTCGTGTCCAGATCGGCCAGATTAATTGCCGGTTCAGCTGATTCCGTCTTACCTTTTTCATTGCAGGAAGTCATTGAAAAAAGCAAGCCGGTACAAAGTGCGCATGAAAGCGCCACCAGTTTGTTTCTCATCTTTTTGATATTGTTAAAGTTAACACTTGAATAAATATTTTCTGTCTGGTTCATAAAGCTAATCAATGATAATAGGTATAAACAGGACCTTTATCATTACAGTCTGCATTTAATATTTTTCGATTCGCCGCTTCCACGAATCGACAATACAAACACAATTCTCACTAAATTGTTGATTCACAACAATTATATCCTAACAAACACAAAAAAAACAGCCGGCTTTAAAAACCGGCTGTTTCAGCATTGATGCAATCGTATTTTTTTAACCACGCATGGTTTCTTCCACTTCATCGGGCGTGATGGGCAGGCGTTTTCCTAAGATTCGCGCACCTTCACTGGTCACTACCAAATCGTCTTCGAGCCGGATACCGCCAAAATCGGCAAATTCCATCACCTTATCGAAATTGATATACTCTGTATTGATGTAATCTTTTCTCCACTTTTCAATCAAGGCAGGGATGAAATAGATACCTGGTTCATTCGTTAACACGAAGCCTTCCTGCAAACGGCGGCCCAAACGCAAACCAGCTGTTCCAAACTGTTCCATCGGACGGGTTTCTTCATCGTAGCCAACGTAAATCTGACCGTAGTCTTCCATATCGTGTACATCCAGTCCCATCATGTGACCGAGACCGTGGGGCATAAACAAAGCATGTGCACCATGACGAACAGCTTCGTCCACATCGCCTTTTATCAGGCCTAAATCTTTCAATCCTGACGCAATTACACGAGCTGCATTCAGGTGAACATCGAGGTACCGAACACCCGGTTTTACCATAGCAGTTGATTCGTTGTTGGCTGCCAAAACAATTTCGTAAATATCCTTCTGCTTTTGCGTGAATTTACCTCCTACCGGGACGGTACGGGTAAAGTCCGAAGCGTATCCCATCGACGTTTCAGCACCGGCATCTGTCAACATCAGCTTGCCTTTTTTCAGCGTAAGCGAATGGTCATGATTATGCAGCGTTTCACCATGTTGCGATAATATAATGGGGAACGAAACACCACCGCCACCAGCAAGGGCAATGCCTTCGATGGTTCCGGCAATTTTTTGTTCACTGGCGCCTTCTTTTGCCATTTTCATGGCCGTTACGTGCATTTCGTAACCGGTAGCGCAGGCTTTTTCTATCTCGGCAATCTCATACTGGTCTTTTACCGAACGCATATCAACAATATGCTTAATCAACTCAAGTGATGTATAATCAGGCAACTTAGCTGTATGAATTCCTAACAGGCCTTTCAGTAACAACCGGTTATTGGCCCGGTACGGAGGAACAAAATGTACTCTGCGGCCCTGCCACAAAGCTTTGTTAACGTAAGCATAAACGTCATTAAACGAATTGGTGCATTTAACACCCACCTCGGCAGCCTGGTCCTTCAGCAATGGTTGCGGCCCCATCCAGATAATGTCGTCAATATCGACATCGTTACCGAAGAGCATATCCGTCCCTTCGTCTACATCAATCAGTCCGAAAAGCCCGGGTTTATTAATTCCAAAGAAATAAAGGAACGTACTGTCCTGCCTAAAATGATAAGTGTTATCCGGATAATTCATGGGTGCATCCACATTTCCGGGAAGCAAAACCAATCCTCCGCTCATCTTTTCGCGAAGGCGATTTCTCCGCTCTATGTAAACCTCTTTTTTGAACATTTTACCTGATTTTTTATGGTTAATTCTACTCTACATAAGTTAGTAAATATTCACCGCCATGACAATATTTTCAGCCAGTTTCCTGCAACAAGGCAGATGAATATCAATCATAACATTTTACATATTGCAAGAGTTCAGAGTGATATCCTATTCCTGCAAAATTCATCTTATCAGGATGTTTTTCGACATAAAGCAACGAAAAATGTATTTCGTTCTATCCAGGAAATAGTCTCTGTTGACTGGCCTTTTTACCGGAATTGGCAAAACCGGTCCAGTCAATTTCGTTCTTCAAAGCGGCAAAGGGGTTAACCTTGCCAAATAAAAAGTCGCTGGTGCGGCCAGGCTTATCGTAACACATCATCGGATGTTGCATGTGATAAGCATGTTTCAAATCAAGTCGGGCAACCGCCTTTCCAGCGTGATTTCCCCAGATGAACCAACGAGCAGATGGCCGCTCAGCTGCAAGGAACTTCAGCAAACGCTGGGTGAAAGGCTGCCAGTAAGCGCTATGACTTCCCGTCATTCCCACCTCGCACGTGAAAGCTGTATTCAGCAACAAAACGCCCTGATCTTCCCAATGCTGAAAAAGCTTTCCCGGAGGAAGAACCGGAAAATCCTGCCCAATTTGTTCTTTCAACTCGTTGAACTTAACAACGTGACCATTGCTGGTTTTATACAATAGCCTGAGAATATTCTTCAACGAAACATTCCGAAACGGTTCCGACCAGGATTTCAATGTTCCCACTTCAAATGCACGACCAGTGGCTACTCCTTCCTGCGGATACGGGTCCTGTCCCAAAATAACCACCTTGATTTCATCCAGCGGAAGCATTAAAAAACGCAACACATTTTCCGACGACGGAGTATAGTGAGAAGATGAAATTTCCTCTTCAATATTTTTCAGGATGGCAATTATTTCATGATTCAGAAACGGATTCCATGAAGGATGAACCTCTCCCGGAAGTTGATCAATAAATTTGAAGTTTCCCATGAATTCAAAAATAAGAATTCTTGTAGTTGACTGAAATACAGTTAACCCGTAATTTTTTCAGGTAATCCGTTTAATTGTACTTTTTTCTTTCCGGCTGGCCGGGGTACAAACATATCTTTGGGTGTTAAACCTACTGAATCTATTACTTGTAAACAATACTCCAACCGCCCTAACTCGTTGGCGGCATTGTTTGTTCCAAAAGAAAACGTCAGGCCGGCTTGCTTCGCCCGTTTGATAAAGGCGATGCCCGGAATCCGGTAACGCGCGTTGATTTCCAAGGCCACATCATTATCTTTCAAGACTTTAATCACGCGATCCATTCGTTCAGTTGTCCACAATTCATCGTAATGCTTTGCCAATACATCCGGCAAGAAAGTCGGGTTGACGTAAATATCCACTGGTTCCTGTCTCATAATGGATTCGATGCGACTGACCAGCATTTCCATGAACTGCTGATCGTTATCGACAAATGTTTCTTCCGGAATCCACAACCGCATTCTCCGCCCCTTATCGTCGGTCCAGGTCATGGCATCGGTGAAAATGTAATCGAACTTTGCCACTGCTTCCGGCGAGAAAAGCGTTACCCACTCTCTTCCCTCACACTGCATGGCTTTGAGTACCGGTTCATCTTTGATACTTTCCAGGTATTCATTCAAGGTCTTGTCATCCGTTACCGGGAATTTCAATCCGCAGTTAGCTGCTACGCCATAATTGATGCCCAATTCGCGACCATGACTGCGGAGCTCATCCATTGTCAAGCCGCCTTTCAAGTGCGAATGGTAATCGATGACCGGAAATCCTTGTTGATTCAGTAATGTAAGCTGACGTGTAATATCGTCTTCGTGCTCAGGTTCCGGTATTTTCGTTTCCCCGTTCTTCTCCAACGGCATCACCCGAACTTCTTTGACATCTATTTCGCCATCCACCGACGTTTTGTATAGCGCCAGTGTGCCTTCCGAAAAAACCATATTGGCACACTGCTTATTCCGCATAGGCAATATGGGCTCGTTGTACCCGGTCACCTTTTTGCCGTTTACACTGACGACAATGTGACGTCCTTCGACCTCAACAGCCAGTTTAAACCATTGACCATCATTCGCTGTGCGGACAAAGTTATTCCGGATATGGCTCAGGCTACCGGTTTTCTCCTGGTTTCCTATTCCGTAATCGCTGTTATTAATAAAAACATGATATCCGTAGTGTTCCGGAATATCGGCGTCCGGTGGAAAATGGATACAAAAAATTCCTTCAGCCCCGGCAGTCGTTCTTACGTTTGCCTCGACTTTGAAATCTTTCAACGAAAATTTGCTGTGTATTCCGGAATTATTATCGGCCAGCACAAAATCCTGGTCATCGTGCTGAACATCCTTCAACATCCAGAACTTCTCAAAATTATTGGAATTCATCACAAGCCACTCCCCCGTCTTTGGTTTTTGCTGACAGGAAAGAGTTAATAAAAAAATTAGGGAAAGTCCCAATCTCAAGGGGAATGAAAATTTTCTCATGGAGCCAGGCGGGTTTAATTCGGTTTTGTTCGTTTCAGTGAAATGAGCAGCAAGTTAGCAAAAATGTTCATTTTCACCGCATCAGAGACCACCAAAAAAGGCGCTGATTATAAGCGCCTCCGGTTAGTTTCGTTTTTCTTATACTAAATAATTTGCCTGTTCTTAAGGACACTCACAATGGCATCGACAATGTGATCGTCCAGCATGGTAGAGTAATTAAAAATCAGGTCAAAATCGCAATTACTCACTTTTCGTCCGGCGATATGCTCCACAAAAAGGTCACGCTGCCGATCAATCTCAATCACATAATCACGGGCATCGGAGTACGAAAGACTGCTGATTTGCATGATGCGGTTCACCCGCCAATCGAGCGGGGCTTCCAGCCGGATGGCCAGTCGATCGCTGATTCCCTGGCTCAGAATTTCGCCTCCTCGTCCAACAATAATATGATAGCCCGCAATGGCAAACGAACGAATCACCGTTCCTACCGTTTCAATTACTTTCTGGTCGTCGGAATCGTACACCTTTTCGGTAGAAAAAGCGCTGGACACCTCCTCTAGTGGTACTTTTCGCTCGCTCAGGAAAACATTTTTCACATGAGTTGGATCCATTTCCAATTCATTGGAGGCTTCCTCCAGAATTTCTTTACTAATCCAGCGCCACTCAACATCAGTTTTGGTGTCCGACAGATAGCTGTATCCCGTCAATATTTTCGATAGCTTCGTCGCAATACGTTTGGCAGAACATCCGCATTCGCGCGAAATCGTGATAACTGGTCCCGGAGATATATGCCCTTCCAGTTTCTGCTGTCTGAAAACCTCTGAGTAGTTGCTTAGAATATTTTGTACCATAATCGAAGTTTTTTACACCCTGGAACAAGACAGAAATCTGAAATCCGGGGATGGTTCGTAATGAATGATTACTTTGCTTAAAGTTATGCCTTGAGTAATCACCTATCAAGCGTTTATGCTCAATGACACAGATGTTTTATAATATGTTTAACTGAAACATTTTAAAACCCAGTATTCTAAACCAGATTTTTTATCTTTGAATAACGGTAATTTGTATTCTTTATGGAAAAAATAATCAAAACAGCGCTGGCATCCTTTGGCATGTCGGGTCAGGTCTTTCACGGACCGACGATCAAGGTAAATCCTCATTTCCAAATCAGTAAAATACTTGAACGAACTAAAAATCTTTCGATAAAAAATTATCCCGAAGCAACAATCGTTCGTTCATACGATGAAATTATCAACGACCCGGAAATTGAGCTCGTCATCGTCAATACGCCCGATACCTACCATTACGAAATGACGATGAAGGCATTGGAAGCCGGGAAACATGTAGTCGTTGAAAAACCGTTTACCAAAACCACCGAAGAGGCTGCCCTATTAATCCGATTAGCCAAAGAAAACAACCGGATACTGACGGTATACCAGAACAGAAGGCTGGATAGTGATTTCCTTACGGTGAAAAGTATTCTGGAAGCTGGCATGCTGGGGCGTTTAGTGGAGTTTGAATCGCATTTCGACCGTTACCGGAATTTTGTCCGTGAAGGCAATTGGAAAGAGACCGGTGATGAGCGAACCGGTGTGCTTTTCAACCTGGGGTCACACTTGGTCGACCAGGTCCTGGTTCTTTTCGGCGATCCGAAAGCGGTGACTTGTCACCTGGCGGCCCACCGCGCCGGAGGTGAAGTTCCGGATTATTACGACATTCGCTTGCATTACGACGGGTTTAATGCCATTCTGAAAAGTTCCTACCTGGTTAGGGAACCCGGACCGCGCATGATCCTGCATGGAACGGAAGGCTCCTTCCTCAAATGGGGAGTCGATCAGCAGGAAGCCATGTTAACGGCGGGCCGCTTACCCAACGAGCCTGACTGGAACGAAGAACCCGAAGAGTGGTGGGGAACTTTGCATACCACCATCAACGGGGTTGAATACAAAGGCAGGGTGAGAACCATTCCGGGTAATTTCAAGGTTTTTTATGAAAACCTGTACGAAGCCATACGACATGGAAAAGAATTGTTGGTAAAACCCGGGGAATCAAAAAAGGTAATCGACGTATTGGAAACCTGTGTCGAAAGCCACCGTCATCGTCGCACCATCGATTTCAAACCGTCCTAAAAATACAAAGGGTAAGTGCCCTTTTTCAGACTACAGCCCGGACCAAATTCAACCTTCAACAGATTGCCATCTTCGGGATGCTGGAAATATTGCGCTCCAACCACGAGATTGTTCAACTGCTCCGTAAAAACGGCCCCACCACGATCAACGTTATCCGGCGTGAGCCGAAACCAGGTTCCTTTCTGCTATTGGTTAAACCAGGAAAACAAACAGGCATGGCGACCTTTAACTGGTGATACGACATTAGGAAATGCATCAATATCGGGCATATCATAGACACCAATCAACGGAATTGCCAAATCAAGCTTTTCCGTTAAATAAGTCGAATCGGGTTGAGTCGTCACTTTGTATTTTAAATTCAACGATTTTCACATGTTGTTTCTTCCATCAGTCCACCTTCCGGATTAACCTGACAATTCCGGAAATAACCAGTCTGATAATGCCAATAAGGGCATATAGCACAAAACTGATGAGCAAAACAATGTGAAGCTGTGAATACAGTTCGCTCCACGAAGTATCGTATCTCACAATGCTGTAGACATTCATCAGAAATGCGATGATAAAACTGATTCCCCAAAAGATCAGTTCCTTTCTTCTTCGTTGCCGGGTTATAATCCAATCACTCACAGTTTCTTATTTTATTGGTTCTCGACTTTCCTGTTTTCAAACAAGTTCGGTATTCTTTTTCCAGGCATATTCTTCGGGCCATTCAATGATACGATTTTCCTGCATCGCCTGCAGCCCCAGCAAAACCGCCACGGTCGCATTATAGCCTTCACGCAGTAATCCCGGATAAGGCCGGCCATTCCGGACGGCTAACACAAAACCCTCCATTTCCAGCAACGTATCATCATACTGATAATCTTCCACCAGGTACTCGCCGTTGTATTGCACAGCCGTTTCCGGGACCCAGCTGGCACCTCCTATCGGAATAGTTTCAAAAACATCCTTTTCAAGATTATTGATCAACTGAAGAAAACCGGGAGATGGAGGCGGGTTCTCGGAATATATCTTGCGGACCTCGGGTTCAATGGTTCCCAAATGCCCCATAATTTGCTCTTCCAGCCCGTATTTTCGGTTACTGATGACCGAATCATATATGACCTTAACTCCTTTCGGATAATCGTAAACGCAAGCTACATTGTCGTAAACTTCACGACCGTCTTTCCAAAAGCAGATGGAACCGGAACCCATCACTCTTGTGGGAATTTCACCCAGAAACCAGTTAGCCACCTGGATCTGATGAGAAGCCAGCTCAGTCATTAATCCGGCTGAATACTCATCATACATGCGCCAGTTGATTTTCCGTTCCAGCTCGGGGTGCCCGTCCGGAACCGGCCGGCGCCAATCGTTGTTGCGATGCCAGTACGCCCGAATTTGTGTAATCTGCCCTATTTCGCCGGAAGCGGCCCGTTCGTATGCCTTTAGGTAAGCTGGATTAAACATTCGTTGATGACCAATCTGCAGGATTTTACCCGTACGATTAGCTGTCAATGTCATGGCTTTGCTATCCCCCAGTGTTCGGGCCATCGACTTTTCGCAGAAAACATGAATGCCGCTATTCAGAAAATCGACGGTGATATAAGCGTGTTCATGAAGCGGCGTGGCAATGACGACTGCATCCAGGTTGTCGACTTCGTCAAGCATTTTCCGGTAATCGTAAAACGCTTTTGCTTTGCCTTGAGTAAGCTCAATCGCTCTTTGATAATGCGGCTCATAGTTATCGCAAACCGCGGCAACTTCGACATTCTTCAGTTGCTGACAATTGAGCAGCAAGGCCCGGCCACGGTCTCCAACGCCGACAAATCCAAGACGGACCCGGTCGGAGGCTGCGCTTCCAACCTGAGTTTCCCCGGCCATCGCTTTTAGCCATGGCATCGACGTTCCAAGCACAGCCGAGCTGCTGAGTAACGAAACATCGCGGATAAATTGTCGTCGTGTCCGTTCGTCTTTCATAACAATTGGTTTGGTTTAGTTTGGTTATTACAAAGAAATTGTTTTTTCTGAATTGATGCCCCTGGCCCGAAAGTAACTACCACTACTTCATCGTATTCAAATTCATTCAAAACAACATCATATTGTCCAGGCAAAAGAAACATAAAAGCCGTGGACAAAATTTCGCCATTGAGCGGAGATTTACTCAACACCGATACCGACTTGCCTTCGCTGACCGGCTTTCCGGTTTCCGGATGGATGATGTGATTAGACACCCGGCCCCAGCCATCATCCGCCAGCAACCGGTTAGAAGAAGTGGTCAATGAATGATTGTTCATCTCGAATTCGTGAAGTATTTCTCCCGGTTTCACGGGATTTCGAACCGACATGGGCCAGTATTCTCCGGAAGGATGTTTTCCAAGTGTTAAAATGGAACTATCACCAAAATTAATAACCGCCCGGTTAACCTGATGAGCTGTCAGTATTTTCTGCACTTTTTCAAGCGCATATCCTTTACCATAAGCGCCGAAATCAATTCCGGGTTTCCCCGAAAGAAAACGGATGCGTTGGCCGCTCTTATCAAATTCCATCTTGTCCATTCCGGAAAATTGAAGACACCCCTGTTCTTCATTTTTCGTTGGCGCTTCATCGTTATTCTTCCATAAGCCGGAAACCTTTCCCATATTAATATCAAAAACTCCAAGCGTTTTTCGATGATATTCCCGGCAATCGAGGAAAGCCTTCCATAATTCATCCGACGATATATCGATCCAATGGGTATGCTTCTGCTGATTGATATTCCCAACCGGACCGTTTTCCCGAAAACGACTGAAAAGAAATTCAATCCGCTCCACCTCTACCCGGATTTCATGAAATAACATTTCACAAACCTGCGGCGATTGCCCAAGAATAAGCATGTCGAACCGGGTTCCCATGGCCGGAAACGAACGAACACATATTTCTCTTTCTAAGTTCATTTTCAATACTGAAAAAACAGGAAAGTAGCTATCCTCCCGGACAGCTACTTTACACATACTCTATGCTATCATTAAAAAAAATAATCGCTTGTGGTTTTCATATTTTGGGGGCCCAGCCTTTTTCGTAGGCTCTTCCCCACATCTTCATAGCTTCGTTGTCGTTTAGAATACGGCCATTCTCTTCGTTGCACGTAATCGGTCGTTTCATCTTCCAGGCAATGTTGGCCAGGTGACACAACATAACTGATTTATGGGCTTCATCGATGGGTGAATGCTGCCCGACATGCTTTCCACGGACCGTATCGAGGAAGTTATTGATGTGATTTAACGTCATCATATCACCGGTTCCTACTGTGTCGGATGTACTTGATGTTTGTCCCGTTTTCTGTTCCCTGAATTTATGACCACTCAAATCATACACTTCATATCCAGAGCGATCGATAATAACTGAGCCTTTCGTTCCGAAGATCACCGAACCCCGATCGCGGCCATATAGTTTTGCCGCATTACAGCTCTGCCCTTCCCAGGTAATTATTTTATTGCCCTTAAATTCGTAATGATTGAGTAACGTATCGTAAAACTGCCAATCGTCGTCCTTATCAAAATAACGGTCGCCGGTGGCTTTTACATGTTTGGGAAAATCGACCTGCAAAGCCCAGCGACATACATCCAGCTCATGCGTGCCGTTGTTGCATGTTTCGCCGGTCCCCCAATTCCAGAACCAGTGCCAGTTATACGGATGGTAATTGTCGTGATATGCGGCACGTGGTGCTGGTCCCTGCCAAAGTTCCCAATCAAGGTAATCCGGAACAGGGACAGGTTTTCCCACACCAATGGTTCCCCGCTTGTTGTTATAAAAAGCTTTTCCCAGGTACACCCCGCCAATCATGCCATTATGGATTTCCCGGATAACTTCTATGGTGTCGGGAGCCGAACGCTGTTGGTTCCCCATCTGAATTACCTTCCCATATTTGGCCTGAAATTTCTTCAGCAATTCCCCTTCTTTCGGATTGTGTGAACAGGGTTTTTCTACATACACATGCTTTCCAGCCTCCATCGCCATCCATGAAGCCGGAGCGTGCCAATGATCGGGTGTCGCAATAAAAACAGCATCGATGGTTTTATCCTCCAGCAAACGCCGGATGTCCCGTTCGCCCTTCGGTACGTTTCCGGTTGCCTTTTTGATGTTGGCAATGGTTTTTTCTACCACTCGTGCATCGACATCGCAGATATGCGTCACGACTGCTCCTGCCGCTTTCCCAAATTCGCCGGCAAGGTAATCACCTCGGCTTCGCGTTCCGATACCGGCTACGTTAATTTGTTCGTTGGCTCCAATAATGCGACTGTAACTTCTGGCTGACATGCCGATTCCGCCAATGGTGATGCCGGCTGCTCCTACCGACGATTTCTTCAGGAAAGTTCGTCTGTTCTCCTTCATTGTAGTTAATTGGTTTGATTTTGTTCTCGTACCGTGTACGATACCGACACGAATATAAGGAAAAATTCAACCTCCAAAGGTGTTAAATAGCATAATCACATGCCGATTTACCATCATTTTTTATCCCTGGAATTTTGATGAGACAATTACCCTGACCTTCAAAATATCTCCATACGATGGATAATAATTAACGATAAATCGGTTCCTCAATTCCTGTTAATTTACTTCTATTATCGCTAAATTAGTGGCTTATTCACCCAAAACAACAACCCATGAACATCAACGCATTTTTCAAGGTAAGCTACGGGCTATACCTTATTTCTACTAAATCAGGAGATAAACTGGGTGGTTATGTTGCCAATACGGCTTTCCAGGTAACAGCTAAGCCGGCACGATTTGCCATCAGTTGTAACCGCGATAACTTTACCGCAGAGTTAATCCGCGAAAGCGGCATTTTCGCATTCTCCGTTTTGCGGGAAGATGCTTCGCCCGAAATCATTGGCACCTTCGGTTACAAGAGTGGCCGTGAGATTGATAAGTTTGAAAAGGTGAAAACCATCACGGCACAAACCGGGGCTCCCATTGTCACTGATTCTTCGGTAGCCTGGTTCGATTGTAAAGTGACCGAAACGCACGAAATCGGAACGCACATTCTTTTCATAGGAGAAGTGCTCGATTTCGACATAATTGACGAAGGGGCCAATCCGTTGACCTATGCTTATTACCATGAAGTAAGGAAAGGTTTGTCACCGAAAAATGCGCCAACCTATATTGAGATGGAAAAACTTGAAGAAGAAAAAACCGAACAACCCGCAGAAGAAGCTCCCGCCAAAAACGAAACCTGGACCTGTCAGGTTTGCCATTACAATTATGATCCGGAAACAGGAGACCCGATTACCGGAATTCCGCCGGGAACAGCATTTGAAGATCTTCCGGACGACTGGGTTTGTCCACTTTGCGGGGCAACAAAAGACATGTTCGAGAAAGATTAGTCAGACCAAAATAAACCAAAAATCAATTAATAAATGGAGACAAATATCAAAGGAACCCGGACCGAGCAAAACCTACTGAAAGCTTTTGCCGGTGAGTCGCAAGCGCGAAACCGCTACGATATGTTTGCGAAAATCGCGAAAAAAGAAGGCTATGAGCAAATCGCAGCCATTTTTCAGGAGACGGCATTGAACGAAATTGCACATGCTAAACGGTTCTTCCGCTTTCTGGAGGGAGGAATGGTGGAAATCACCGCTTCCTACCCTGCCGGGGTGGAAGGTACGACCGCCGAAAACCTCCTGGCTGCCGCCGAAGGTGAAAACGAAGAATGGACCGATTTATATCCGGAGTTCGCCAAAGTTGCCGAAGAAGAAGGTTTCAAAGCAGCGGCCCTGGCTTTCCGGAAGATTGCTGAGGTAGAAGCCGAACACGAAAAAAGGTACCGGAAACTGCTGGAAAATCTGGAAAACGATTTAGTCTTCAAAAAAAAGAAAAAGGTTCGTTGGAGATGCCGGAACTGCGGTTATATACACGAAGGAGAGGAAGCGCTGGAACGTTGTCCCGCCTGTTTGCATCCAAAAGCTTATTTTGAAGAAGAAAACGCCAACTATTAACCGGGAATACCCGAAACAAATCAAGGCCCTATCGAGGGCCTTTTTTTATGTAAAACCTCAAAGTAAACACCAAGAAAAAGGGCGGTAAATCTACCGCCCTCAATTTTCCACCAACAAAAATTATTTAACCTCAAATCCCCCCTGCGAAACAGACGACCACTTCTCTTTCTACAGGGTTGTACAAATATATATATTTTTTTTAACTGTCAATTACCCTTGCTTGTTAATGAATGTTAATTTCAAGTTTCCGGATAAAAGAGTAATCAGCTTACCAACAAAAACACATCCATAACTCACTCTTTTTCTAGTTTTTAAAACCGTTCAAACACATCTCCAATCAGTTAATTAAAACTCATTATAAATAGAACTCTTCCGATTGGGTGCAAAGCAAAAAATAATATTAAAATAAAAAAGGTAACCGAATAACTCCCATTTCATTTTTACCCAGTCATAAATTTAGACCACATCATCAAAAATCCTAATTTTGCCTCAAATCAGAAACAGCGTCCATGGAAAAGATTTCAGTAGTGGTCACCGTGTTTAACGAGGAGGATAATATCCGGCCACTGGTTGAACAAATATCTGCCGCATTAACCGGTTACCCGTTCGAGATTGTCTATGTCGACGATGGATCGACCGACAACACCGTCCAGGTTATCAAATCAATGAATAATCCGCACCTGAAGCTGGTTGAGTTGAAGAAGAATTTCGGGCAGTGCCCGGCACTAAAAGCCGGCATCGACTATGCTACCGGCGATTTCATCGTGACGATGGACGGCGATTTGCAAAACGACCCATCCGACATTCCGATGATGGTCGAGCAGGCCAAGAAAGGCGATTTCGATTTGGTTGCCGGCATCCGCGAAAAGCGGAAAGATGGCTTTATTCTCCGGAAACTGCCATCGAAACTGGGCAACTGGCTGATCCGTCGGGTAACGAAAGTTGATATCAAAGACAATGGTTGCGCCTTGAAGGTTTTCCGTGCCGATATGGCCAAAAGCATTCCACTCTATGGCGAACTTCACCGTTTCATTTCGGTACTGGCCCATTACGAGGGAGCCAAAATTGATCAGGTAAATGTGAAGCACCATGCCCGCATTCACGGAGAATCGAAATACGGTTTGTCGCGTACGTTCCGGGTACTCAGCGACCTCATCCTGATGCTCTTTTTCCGCAAGTACATGCAAAAACCGATGCACTTTTTCGGAACTTTTGGTATCCTTACCGGACTTGCCGGAGGTGCTATCCTCTTCTACTTTCTCATTCTGAAACTGATGGGTGAAGACATCTGGGGACGTCCGTTGCTGCTGCTCGGAATCATTCTGCTGTTTATCGGATTCCAAATCATCGCGCTGGGATTACTGCTCGATTACCAGATGCGCACCTATTACGAATCACAACACAAAGCTCCCTATCAAGTAAGGCGCGTAACCGGTGGAGAAGAAACGAATTAAAAAAATCGGGCTAAACCTGCTTAAACTGGTTATTTCAGCAGGGGCCATTGCCTGGGTGCTTTCCAAAATTTCCTTCCGGGAAGTGATGCACATTTTCGGGCAATCGGCGCCGGGATACCTGATGCTGGCCTTGCTGTTTTTTGTACTATCGAAAGTGTTGGCGGCTTTCCGGCTCAACCTCCTTTTCCGCGAAAGCGGGGCACACCTCTCATGGTGGCTCAACCTGAAGCTGTACTGGATGGGTATGTTCTACAATTTGTTCCTACCGGGAGGAATCGGCGGAGATGGTTACAAAATTTACCTCGTGAATAAGTTCCGGCAAAACGGACTGAAAAAGAACTTTAGCGCAGTAGTCATCGACCGGGTGTCCGGACTCGTCGCCATCGGATTGATTACCATCACGCTCTATTTCTTTTCGGCCATTCAAATTCCTTACGGACAATGGGCATGGGTAGGATACTTTTTGGTATACAGCGGATTTTTGTTGTTGCTGAGACTTTTCTTTCCCTTGTTCCTGAAGATCCATCTGCCGCTTACCGGTTGGTCGCTGGCACTGCAACTATCGCAACTGTTTTCGGCTTTGTTTATACTGCTTGCTTTTCATCAGCAGGCTCACCTCGTCGATTACCTGTTCCTCTTTTTCCTTTCGTCGGTTGCAGCAGCGCTGCCCATTACCATCGGCGGGGCCGGCGCACGCGAACTGGTTTTCCTGTATGGTTCCCAACAACTGGGACTGGCAGGCGACCTTTCCATTGCCCTCAGTTTTATGTTCTATCTTATTACTGCTTTTGCATCGCTGTGGGGAATTGTCTGGGTATTTCGTCCGCCCTTCCGGGAAGAAGGAGAAAACGATCTGACAACAGGGCCTGCTTCCTGAAAATAGCCTGCCAGGCAAACCATTTGGGCAGAACGATATTTTGTCCGATTTTTGCACCACACCAAAACGTCCGGCTGCATGATCAAATACGTTTTCCTGGTACTGTACCTTGTCATCATGATTTGGGTGGGCATTCGCTCCTCCCGGAAGATCAAAACTACGGGTGACTTTTTCGTTGCCGGAAAACGGGGCAGTTTGTGGCAGGTAACCGGTTCACTGCTGGCCACCATTTTGGGAAGTTCAGCCATTCTGGGAACCGTTAATCTGGCTTACACACAGGGATGGGCAGCTTCCTGGCTCATGCTTTCGGCGGCTGCCGGGTTCATTGTTTTGATACCACTGGCCAAATATGTCAGCCGTTTCGGAAAATATACGCTACCACAGCTTGTCGGCGATTTTTACGGTCTGAAAGCTAAAACGCTTGCTTCCATTATTATTCCACTGGCATGGATTGGCATTGTAGCGGCACAAATCATCGGGGCGGCGAAAATCATGAACAGCTTTTTCGGCCTGGGCTATGGCTACGGCGTCATGGGAGCCGGACTGGTTTTTGTTTTCTATACCCTCATCGGCGGGCAGGTTTCCATCCTGAAGACTGACCAGTTTCAGGCTTTCTTTATTCTCACCGGCATTTTGATTTCAGCCATCTACATTTTCTTTCATTTTCCGGTATCACCGGTAAGAATGACACCGCTCGGTTTCCCATTCAACCAAAATTTCGATGTGCTTGACCTGATAGTGCTGCTGCTCTCCTACTCGGCCACGTTTGTGGTTGGACCGGATATTTATTCGCGACTGTTTTGTGCCAATAGTGAAGAAACGGCCCGGAAAAGCGTGAGGCTGACGGCAATTATTCTCATACCGTTCGCTTTCCTGATTACCTTTCTGGGTGTTTTTGCCAGTTACCAGTATCCCGATCTGGATTACCATACCGGTTCGGCGTTGATTCCGGTTATCATTCACGTGATGCCCGAATGGGGCATCGGACTGATGATGGCGGCCCTGCTTTCGGCAGTGATGTCGTCGGCTGATACGACGTTGCTGACGGCATCTATTATCATCAGCGACCCCATTTCCAAAGGACTCGACACTAACAATTCGTTGCTGAATACCCGGCTGATTATCCTTGGGCTGGGCGGGCTCAGCATTTTGCTGGCGCTGGAAGTTACGTCCATCATCCAGGTATTACTGATTGCGCTGGCCGTATTTTCCGGGGCCTTTATTGTCCCAACTGCGGCTGGCTTGCTTGGTTTCCGCACAAGCGAGGCAAGAAGCACTGCAGCCATGGCAGCCGGAAGTATCCTGGCTTTAGCCGGAAAAGTATACAGTTTGTACGGCGACCGGATGATTGGCAATTGGATTATCGTTTCTGCATTCGCAGTGAATGCGATCATTCTGTTTAGCGGAAGAAAGGCACGAGACGTTAGACATCAAACACGAGACGCCAGACAATAGATTTTAGAAAAAAATCGTCAAACGGAAGGCCATATTCCGTTGCGGTCGAAACAACCTTTAATTTCCAATCAACACCATCGCACGACCGCGGTTCCCGCGCACTATGCAAACCACCGGTTAAAACTGGTGGCTATTCAACTCCAATCCTGCCGGGATTAGTTCTTACGTTTCTATTTCCAAACATACCTCTCCAGTCTTGAGTCCTGGAGGGACAGCTTAATTCAGCCCAATGGCAACGCCTTGGGATATATATGTGTGGCGAAACGCATATCGCCCTGTTAGGGCAGATTAATAGGAAGTTTAATCCCTGCTCTTAAAACTTAACACTTACTTCTTAAAAGTATAGAAAAAACAGGCTCCCCAATTGCTTGAAGAACCTGTCTTATATAACTAAACTTAGCGTATGGATAATCAAATCAGTTTCCAGGGAGCGCGATATTCATAACTTAATTTCGCGGTAGCAGCACCATCTTCGTCATCCACAAATGTCTCTGTTTCCGGATCCCACTTGATGGTACGCTGCAGGTCGCAGGCGATGTTGCCCAGGTTACAAACCGTGGCACTACTGTGTCCGATTTCTACCGGGACAACCGGATCTTTCCGCTCGCGAACGGCTTCGATGAAATTCACCTGGTGCGGAATCTTGGTTTCATACGGACCATCATCCTTAGCTGTTACTGCAGGCATGAATTTCTCGTCCGAAGCATTGAAATAACCACGGGCAACCTCAATCCAGCCAGTCTCGCCCCAAAACTTGACCCCTTTGGTCAGTTTCTCATCGAACGGCTCGGAAGTCATCACGGTTCCGTTGGCATACCTGAATGTCATGTACTCGGTTCCATCACCAATAGGCGAAATTTCGACAGGCCCACTGCCATCCATACCTAAGCCCCACTGTGCAATGTCGAACATGTGAGCGCCCCAGTCAGTCGTGAAACCACCACCCATTTCCTTGTACCAGCGCCAGGCACCCCAGAACTGCTCATCCTGCGGAGGATCGAGCGAAATAGGCGGATCGAGTTCATTATTAAAATGAATATCTCCGGGCAACGGGCCCAACCACCTGTCCCAGTTCAAATCATCCGGAACCGGCTCCTCAGGAAGGTTATAGGGAGTGGGCGGTGCACCAACATAGGCATTGATTTTCTCGATTTTACCCAGCTTGCCCGATTGTACCAGTTCAACAGCATGTTGGAAATTGGGATCGGAGCGTTGTTGGCTGCCGATGCCCAGGATCCGGTTATTGTCGCGAACGGTCTTGCGCAAAACCTGTCCTTCCTTGATGGTGAAGGTCATCGGCTTTTCGAGGTACACATCCTTGCCGGTTTTACAAGCAGCCACAGCAATCATGGCATGTGCATGGTCGGGTACGGCAATCACTACTGCATCAATATCCTCACGACCCAATAGGTCTTCATATTTTTCGTACGTTTTCACGTCTGCTTTCTGACCGGCTTTGGCATAAAAATCGGTCACGCGTTGCTCGAAACGTTTGCGTTTTCTTCCATACACATCGCAACCGGCCACTACCTGTGTACCCGGAATTTGCAGGAATCCGTTGAGCAGGAACATGGACTGACGGCCCATACCAATGAAGCCCATGCGGATGACTTTGTCTGTTGCAGCTGGTTTTTCTTTACAGGAGGAAAGTCCCGGAAGCACGGCCAGGCCAGCCATTCCGGCAGCGGTAGTCCCCAGAAAGCGTCTGCGGCTGACGCTCTTCTTCGCATTGTTTTCCATAGTTTACATTTAATAAGTTAAGTTACTAGTTCAGTGTTCGGTGTCCGAAAAACTGGCTACAAATTAATGAATATATGTTAATTGTACAGTATGGTCAGCGAAAATCTTCCGACAAAAAACAATCCTGAAAGGTTTTGGAAACCTGTCAGGATAGTCATTCCCGGTTATTTGCATATCAGTATCTACTCATCCCAACCCTTCTCTGCACAATAAAAATCTGCGATAAAACATAAAAGCCTGCTACCGTCATTTTGATATACAATGGGATGTTAACGAAGAAATTTTAGGCCGTGAAATTTACGGCTTCACGGAACGCCCCATAGAAGTTTTTCTTCATCTGTCATATTGCTTCGCAAGCGCCTGGCCCGCAATTTATTTATTCTTGCTTAAAGAAGAAATGAACGGATTAGTTCCCGATGTGTGGTCGACTATGAAAAACTCATTTCCGAGCTCCCGATCGGTTCGTAATTGAGCAACAATCAGCATCGGCAAGTCATTGTAATTTAATTTTCGTTTCATCTTGTGTATTTGAGGTTACACTTCATTTTACCATCAGAAAAAATCATGGCTGACATACTTTTGAAACCCCTTTATTAAGCTGTTAACCTTCTACAAATCCCCAAAAGCACCCCCTTCAAAATACACATGCTATCCGGAAAAAAAGTGGAGTGGAGAACTCCTCAAATATCTGTCCTTCCGTTGTTTGTTAATACCTTTTTTCAGGAAAAGGTTACCCCATTCTTTCGAAAATATTTTGAGAATCACGCAATCCCACAGTCTAACCCCCGCATAACAACCGACTATTGTGAATATTAATCTACAAAAACAGAACAAACTACGTTTAAGGGACCAGGAACATCAGGGCCTCTTTTCTTATAACCATCAGGTAAACCGCCGTTGGTAACCTGATGGCCGGATTGATTGGTAAATTCCGGGATACCCTGGAATTGTGGCGGTTCTTGCTCATCCTGGTGGTGATGTACCTGGTTTCAGCCGCCTTTATTTTCATGATTCTGACAAGACTGGGAAGAGCATCGGGAGCTTAATCTACATGATTATATTTTTTCTAAAAGAGAGGCTGCCCAGAAAAAGGGTGGCCTTTTTTTGCACCCCTAAATCCCCTTCTGAACTCATTCTAAATTATTTAAAATTTTCAGCAATTTACAAAAGACACCCATAGATCCTTATTTGTGGTGAACGGTCGTTTTTTGATGGTGGATGCATCAATTTGTATGGTGAACGGCAAAATTGGGCAAACGTGGACATCGGGACTCCCCCGTGGCTAATGGCATTAACATAATAATAATCACCCTTCTCCCGCTCGCCCCATCACAGCGCCCATCCGTGGAAAAAATTCACTAAATTCGCATCTTTGAAAATTCATTACACAAAATGAACACCAACAACTATCTTGTCATCATGGCCGGAGGCATAGGCAGCCGGTTCTGGCCCATGAGCACCGCCGAAAAGCCCAAACAGTTCCTGGACATACTGGGAACCGGGAAAACCCTCTTACAACAAACCGTCCATCGTTTCCGGAACATCGTTCCCGCTGAGAACATCTACATTGTTACATCGGCCAACTATCAGCAACTGGCGCTGGAGCAGATCCCGGAACTGAATGCCAGCCAGGTATTGCTGGAACCCTGCATGCGGAATACCGCGCCGTGTATCGCTTATGCAGCCTGGAAAATCAATCGGCAAAATCCGGAAGCCAACATCGTGGTGGCCCCTTCCGACCACCTCATTACCGATGAGCCACAGTTTGAGCAGGTCATTCAAACCGGGCTGGACTTCACCGCTGCAAACGACACCCTCCTAACACTCGGCATGAAACCCCATCGCCCCGAAACGGGATATGGTTACATTCAGGCCGATCAAAAGGGAAATCAATTTTCTCCCGAACCATCGGGACTAAATTCTCCATTTTCAATTCATACAGTGGCGGCGTTTAAGGAGAAACCCAACCGCAAAACTGCCCAGCAGTACCTCAATGAAGGCAGCTATTACTGGAACTCGGGTATTTTTATCTGGAGTGTACCGAGTATCATGAAAGCTATCCGGTCGTATCTTCCTGACATTGCTAAAATCTTCGACAAGGGAAAGGATGCCTATTACACCGAACATGAACAAACCTTCATCAACGAACATTTCCCTTCGTGCCCGAAAATATCCGTCGACTACGGCATCATGGAGAAAGCCGATAACATTTTCGTGTTGCCGGCCGATTTTGGTTGGAGCGACCTGGGAACCTGGGGTAGTTTGTGGGAAAAACGGGAACGTAACAACGATGGAAATACCATAGTAGGCAGCGGCGTTCACCTCTTCGAATGCGCCGATACCATCGTCCATGTACCCAATGAACGCCCGATGGTGTTGCAGGGATTGGACGGTTACATCGTAGTAGAAGCCAACGGCGTACTGCTGATCTGTAAAAAAGAAGAAGAACAGCGCATCAAGGATTTCCGCGAAAGCGTAATAGCGATGAACAATGTGCAATGAGTATATGAAAATGGACAGGTCAGGTTTAGATGAGGAATGATTCCTGTTTCAGTAGATATCCTATGTCTTTTTTTTCTTAGCCGTTTATTTTTTTATTCCATGCAGAGTATGCGCAAAGATTTTCGCGGAGAACGCAAAAATGCCATTACCAATGATATGCATTGATGAGCCGGTTAATTATGCCAGTTTTAATTTCTCATTGCACATTGTTCATCACCCTTACCCCGCTTCTCCCGCCCGCCTTTTCTCCCACGCCCCATCACAGCGCACATCCGTGTCAATCCGTCAACGAAAGCAGCCTCGGAGCGCCAATCATTTTCAATTCTCAATTTTCAATTTTCAATTTCAAACACGCCTTTCCACAATCAACGTCGAAGCTCAACAGCGCCCATCCGTGAAAAAATCCGTGTAAATCTCATCCTTTAGGCAACCTTTTCCATCCCGCGAGCATCATCTATGAAGATGCACACAATGAAACCCGCACAACTACGTTAAAGTTACGTGCGATTTAAAGTAGAAGTAATACGGGTTATAGTGCAAATTATCTACATTTGTGTGTCTCTTAACCTCAAACGTATTAAAAAGACATGCCAGAATTCATTTATGTAATACTGAGTTTCGGACTTTCGCTGCTGATTGCCGTCAGGAGCATCCCGACCATCATCCGTGTTGCCCATCAAAAACATCTGTTCGACGAACCGAACGGACGTTCAGCTGCCACACAGGTGGTCCCCACCCTCGGGGGAATTGCCATCTTTCTGGGTTTTGTATTGAGTGTGACCATTGCCGGAAACGGTTTTGTGATGCCCGGGTTGAAATACATCATCGCAGCAGTTATCATCATGTTCTTTGTGGGGCTGAAAGACGATATTCTGTCGCTGTCTCCATGGAAAAAACTGGTAGCTCAACTTGCTTCCGCTTTCATGCTGATTGTTTTGGCGGATATCCGTTTTACCAATCTTCATGGATTCATGGGAATTCACGAGATCAGTTATCCCGTTAGTTTCCTGCTTTCCGGTTTTGTGATGATTGTCTTCATCAATTCCTTCAACCTGATTGACGGCATCGACGGTTTGGCTTCCGGCATTAGCATCATCGCAGCCACGGTGTTCGGCGTATGGTTCTACCTGGCGGGGCACATCGAATACACCATTCTGGCTTTTTCCCTTATCGGTGCGTTAAGCGGATTTTTCTGGTTCAATGTCTATGGTAAGAAAAATAAGATATTCATGGGCGATACCGGCTCCCTTATCCTGGGAACCATCATGTCGGTCCTGGTTATTCAGTTCAACGAACTAAACATCATACAAACCCGTCCATTTGCTGTTGCTTCGGCCCCGGCTGTTTCCTTCGGAATTCTCATCTACCCGATGTTCGACACCATCCGGGTATTTGCCATCCGGGTCTCCCAGGGACGCTCCCCCTTTTCGCCCGACAAGAATCACATTCATCACCGGTTGCTGGCAACGGGCATGTCCCACAAAAAAGCCACCTTCACCCTAATGGCTGTTACAGCAGTTTATCTGGTTCCGGTATTCCTGCTTCAGGGATTGGGCATATGGGGTTTGATGGCGGTGAATCTTGTTTTTGCTATGGGTTCGGTAATGCTACTGGGACGACACATCCAGGTAAAACAGCTTATCCGCAAGGATGACCCCTTCCAGCAGATATTGATCCCGCACCGTAACAAACGCCTGATTGATGATTGATATGCCGAACCTGGAACGACAGGATAAAAAACCGGCGCCTGTGCGTCACGGACTGGTGAGAGCGCTCAGCCAACTCGACAAAATTAGTTTCTGGTAGATACTAATCTCTTTCTTCTTTCTTAAAACTTAACGCTAACACTTAAAACATTTTTCCACCTGAAACCGGCAACCTCAAAATAAATGAGTTTTGGTTCCAAACTACTGCAAATCAAGATTAAAAGACTAAAAATATGATGAAAAGTTATTTTGTTTACAACAAATAATCCTTTAACTTTACGCGGATAATATATAAGACAGACACCAACAGTTCTTATTGTAATAATTTTTAACCTCAAAAAATGAATACATTGAAGGAAGTCATCTATTTGTTTGTCACCTTCATCATGGCCGCCGGAATAACTTATTTTTCTGTCCCGACCTTAATTAAGGTGGCCCGCATGAAGCACCTCTATGACGAACCCAATCATCGCTCCGCTGCGACGGACGTTGTTCCGACATTGGGTGGTGTTGCCATTTATGTCGGCTTTATCATTAGCATGATTATTGGCAGCGATGGTTTTATGTTTTCTGAAATCAAATACATTATCGCAGCTCTGACCATTATGCTCTTCATTGGCCTGAAAGACGATATTGTTGATATGGCGCCGAAAAAAAAGCTATTGGGGCAGATTCTCGCCTCACTTATCGTCATCATTCTGGGCAACATCCGCTTTACCAGCCTGCATGGATTCATGGGTATCTATGAGATACCGTTCCTGGTCAGCGTACCGTTGACACTATTTGTGATGATCGTTTTGATTAACGCCCTCAACCTGATTGACGGTATTGATGGGCTGGCATCGGGAATCACCATCCTGACATCGGCTACATTTGGCGGATGGTTTTTTATTACCGGGCACTACGCTTACGCGATAACTGCCTTTGCGTTGTCCGGTTCGCTAACCTCTTTCTTCTGTTTTAACGTATTCGGAAAAGAAAATAAGATATTTATGGGGGATACGGGTTCTCTCATTCTGGGAATGATTATGTCCGTTCTGGTTATCCAGTTCAACGAATTCAATATTGGCCTATTCGGAATCAACGCCTTCAAAGGAGCACCGGCTATCTCCATCGGAATCATGATTATCCCGTTGATTGATACCCTTCGGGTATTTGTTATCCGAATACTGCGCGGTACCTCACCTTTCACTGCCGACCGGAACCACATCCATCACAAGCTGCTCGATTTGGGCCTGAGCCACCTGCAGGCTACATTAACCATCCTGACGGTTAATCTCGGATTCATTGTTTTGAGCATCTCGTTACAAAACGTCCCGGTAGGAAAAGCATTTATGATTATTGCCCCGCTGGCAGTATTAATGTCAAGTGTTCCGTCCTACCTGTTGCGCCGCAAAAAAATCCGCAAAACAGCGCTGCACACGTACCCGGATTGAATAAAAGTTTTAAGGCAATTTGTATAACACAGATTGCTTAATCCTGCATAATACCTGCACTTCATGAGTTTATTTGAACAATGAAAAAAGATGCACCATCCGTTTGAAAATTCGGATGGTTGGAAAAAAGCTTACCATTTAATCATCTAAATATACTCAGGTCTTTCCGGTACTAAAATTTTAGTCGGTGCAAAAGAATTCAATAAACAATCTGCTGTCTTTCATCTAATGTCTAATGTCTGTCATCTGGCGTCTTTTTTGTACCTTCGCGGGAATAAAAAAGAGACAGCAACATGCAAATCAAAATAGGAGACCGCGTACGGTTTTTAAATGACGTAGGCGGCGGTAAGGTAACATCCATCATCAACCCCGACATGGTGAATGTGGAAACGGAAGACGGCTTTGAATTACCGACCCTGGTGACCAAATTGGTCGTCATCGGCGGCGGCGACACCTACGGGATACCCGACAAGGCTTCCGAAAAGAACACGGCAGCCCATCCGGCCACAACAACAAAAGCAACTCCGGAAGAGGATGAGGAAGAAGAAACCGGGCCGGAATTCTATGGCTTTGCCGAAATCAACCAGGTGGAAGGCAACAACCAGCCGCGATTCATTTTCGCCGTAGTCCCCGAAGATGCCAACAACGCGGTAGGCGCAGGCATTACGCTCTATTTAATCAATGATTGCAATTACACCGTGTTATACCAGTTTGCCTACCACCGGGACCAAAATTACGAAACCCGCGACAGTGGTACCCTCGAGCCCAATACCCGCATCCAGTTGGAGCAACTTACGCAGGCTGATTTGGGCGACCTTCCCGCGTTCTGTTTCCAGTTGCTTTACTTCCGGAAACATGCTACATCGATGGAAGCGCCGGTACAAAAGGAGATTTCCCTCAACCCGGTGAAGTTTTATAAACAGAACTCCTTTTCGAAAAACGACTACTTCCGAAACCCCGCCATGACCTTTCCCCTGGTAACCGATCCACTCACAGCGGAACTTGAAAAGTTATCCGACAAGGAATTCAAAAAGATAGTCAGGGAAAAAGAAAAGCCGCCCCAAAAGAAGATGCAACCGGTAAGTCTGCCGAATCAGGATTTGGTTGAAATCGATTTGCATATCCAGGAACTACTCGACAATACCAGTGGCCTGTCAAATGCCGATATGCTGAAGGTACAAATGGATACCTTCCGGGAAGAGATGGCCAAAGCCATCGATTTAGGCGTGAAAAAGATTATTTTTATCCACGGTGTAGGCAATGGCGTACTAAAAAACGAACTACGCCGCGAGTTGCAGCGTAAGTACCGTAAATACTCCTTCCAGGATGCTTCTTTCCAGGAATACGGATTTGGCGCCACCATGGTGAACCTGAAACGATGAGCTTGAGAGTGGGAGATTAGCGATAAGAAGACCAAGTGACTTGAAAACGGATTAATGGGCTATTTTTCTTAATTTCATTATGTCTTAAAAAGTCGACCTCATGAAGAAAATGATTCGGACGCATAATGAGTTGGAAGTATTTCAAATCGCATTTAGTACAGCGTTGAAAATCCATCAATTAACCATTCATTTTCCGATAGAGGAACGCTATTCGTTGACAGGCCAGATCAGGAGAAGCACCGGTGAGAAATTCTCCCGTTCACCTCATCTCCACTTCTCCCTTTCTCCCCATCTCCGTTTCTCCCAATCTCAACTTCTCCCTCTCCCATCCAATTCTCAATATAATTCAGTATTTTCGCCCTGTCGCAGACCGTTCTATCGCGTTCCTTTCGGGGAATGAGGAAAGTCCGGGCAACGCAGGGCGCCATGCTTCCTAACGGGAAGGCGGGTGTAAGCTTGCAGTAGCGTAACAGAAAATAACCGCTGCTTTGGGTTTCGGCCCGAAACAGTAAGGGTGAAAAGGCGGGGTAAGAGCCCACCGGTATCTGTGGCAACACAGGTAGCCGTACGCCTCATGGGTTGTAAGGCCAAATATACTGCGAGTCCGTAAGGACACAGTACGGGCCCGCGCTGGTTCCGGTTCGCCGGATATCGCAGGGGGTAGGCTGCTCGAGGCTGCCGGTGACGGTAGTCCCAGATAAATGATAGAAGCCTTGCCGAGGCAAGGTACAGAACCCGGCTTACAGGTCTGCGATTTTTTATTTTACAGTATTAAGATTTAGGTATTAAGTTTTAAGACAATTGAATGAGCTTTTAAATTTGTTCTGAAGGCCAGTAGAAGCTTCTGAAAACTTTCGAAAAAACAAAAGAGATGTATCATTCATTTGAGAATCTGGAGGTATGGGAAAAAGCATATCGATTGGTAATCCAAATCTATTCCACCATTTCCAGCATCAAAGAATACTTTATCAGAGACCAGGTATTACGTTCAGCCCCGTCAATTCCGAGTAACATTGCTGAGGGAGCTGAACGAAACTCAAAACAGGAGTTCATTCGATTTTTACATATTGCGAAAGGCTCTTGCGGAGAATTGCGGACACAACTGATGATTGGCCGTGATTTAAAATTAATGGATGGCGCAGAAGAGTTCATAAAGCAAACAATCGAAATATCTTCGATGCTTCATGGCTTAATCAAGAAAATCGAAGCATCTCAAAATAAAACTTCATAGCAATAATCGAGGAACATTGCTCACTTCTCTTAACACTTAAAACATAACACTTAACACTCGTTTTTAATGAAATTTCTCACCACCATCGTCCTCCTGAGCATAAGCTCGGTTCTGTTTGCCCAAAAGTCCGGCTTCACTCCGGACTTTAATACGTCCTTTAGCAGTTACGCGTCTTCCGGTGACGACCTTCCTTTTTGGATGACGGCCAACCAGAATGGTGTATTCACCATGCACAACAATACGTATCAATTACTGCAGGCTGGACTGCAGCGCGGTTTGGAGCGTGATTCAGCCAAAACCTGGGGATATATGTATGGAGCCAATTGGGTATATGGGTATGCCGGCGCTTCCGACTTCCAGGTTAACCAGTACTGGGCCGGATTGCGTTACAAATGGCTGGTGCTACGGGCTGGAGCCAAACCCGAACCAGTACAGTATGCCGGGCTCTCGTCCACCAATGGCAACATGTACTGGTCGAACAACTCGCGCCCCTTACCGGGAGTGACCCTTTCGACCAACGGTTTCATCCCGTTTTTCTTCTGGAAGAACTGGTTTTCGTTTAAAGCCGAATACCAGGAAAATATACTTCGCGACGACCGCTATGTAACGGACAGTCATCTGCACCATAAAAGTCTTTATTTACGGGCGCAATTGCCAAAAAACTGGCGCATCACCGCAGGATTGGACCACAACGTATTTTGGGGAGGCACTTCCCCCAATTATGGCAAACTACCCGGAGCACAAGATTATTTCCGTTACATCCTGGGCATGGCTGGGAGCAGCATTGCTCCGGAAACCGACATTTTAAATGCCGAAGGCAATACGCTGGGGATGTACAGCCTGGAAATCAGGAAGAGCTATGCAAATATGTCACTTGCATTCTATTACAACCATCCTTTTGAAGATAAATCCGGCCTGGAAATGGCCAACCTGCGTGATGGTTTGTGGGGACTGCACTATGCCAGTGCCAACAGAACGGCATTCCTCACCGATGTAGTGGCCGAGTACATGAATACCCGTAACCAGAGTGGTTCATTCCACTTGATACCAGACCCGACACCAACCGATCCGAACCGTCGTCATGGCCGCGGGAGTGACAATTATTTCAATCATGGTGTTTACACATCCGGCTATGTGTATGAGAATCATATGATGGGAACGCCGTTTTTTGTTCCCACCATCAACAGCGAGGGAATCTCCACCGGTTTCCGCAGCACCCGTATGTGGATGCAGCACTTCGGGCTAAAAGGAAATCTTTGCACTCATTTCACCTGGAAAACCATGCTTTCATGGTCGCGCAATTTTGGACAATATGGCACTCCATATCCGTCGCCGCTGAATGAGTTCTCTTTTCTGGCAGCAAGTCGTTACCACAGCAGCAAATTACCATTCGATGTAAAATTCGGTGTGGCCGGAGATTACGGCGATCGTTTTCAAAACAGAATCGGCGCTTTTGCCGGAATTCACTACGCATTCTAAGTATGATTCGTTGTGTAAAACGACTCTATATCCTGAAAAATCAAGCTTTATTACATGGTTCAATCAAAGAATCTTCAAAATATTTCCGTACAGGAGTTCACATACGAGTTACCCGATGAGCGCATCGCCAAATATCCATTGGCTGAACGCGACCAGTCGCAATTACTCATCTGGAACCAGGGAGAAATCTCGGATGACACCTTCCATAATCTCCCGGCGCATTTACCGGAAAATTCGCTGCTGATATTCAACAATACGCGGGTCATCCGCGCACGGTTGAATTTCCGTAAGCAAACCGGGGCCCGGATCGAGATATTTTGCCTGGAACCAACCACGCCTGCTGATTATGCCCTGTCCTTTACGCAAACAGAGCGATGCCGTTGGAAGTGCATTGTCGGTAACCTGAAAAAATGGAAGGGCGAAATACTGGAACAAACGTTGGAGCTGGACAATCAGCCAGTTAAATTCCGCGCCGAAAGAGTTGGTGCTGCAGGTAATGCACAGGCAATCGAATTTTCATGGGATAACCCGGCTTTCACGTTCTCTGAACTGCTGGAAGCAACCGGAAACATTCCCATTCCCCCGTATCTGCACCGCGAATCAGAAGAAAGCGACCTGACCCGCTACCAGACGGTTTATTCGCGCATTAAAGGTTCGGTTGCAGCACCCACCGCGGGCCTGCATTTCACCGAAAGGGTATTTGATTCGCTTTCGGCAAGGAATATCCAACGGGCAGAACTAACGCTACACGTGGGCGCCGGCACCTTTCAGCCGGTGAAATCCGGCACCATTGGCGGCCATGTGATGCATACGGAACACATCCGGGTCGAAAAAACCTTCATTGAGCAACTTCGCGATAAACTGGATTCGGTAATTGCCGTGGGAACCACTTCCATTCGTACGTTGGAGAGCCTATACTGGATTGGCAAAAAGTTAATAGAAAATCCGGACCTGAGTGAAAAGGATTTATTGGTAGCCCAATGGGAACCTTACCAGGATGAAAATCATCTTCCCTCGCCACGACAAGCCTTATCTGCAGTGATTGATTACCTTGCAAGCAACAACATGGACAAGTTGAATACAGCTACGCAGGTTATTATCCTGCCGGGATACGAGTTTCGCATCGTCAGGGGAATGATAACCAACTTCCACCAGCCCCAAAGCACCTTATTGCTGCTCATTTCCGCCTTTTTGGGCGACGATTGGAAACGGGTCTATCAACATGCACTAAATAACAACTACCGTTTCCTCAGCTACGGCGATTCGAATTTGTATATTAAGTGAGTTTTAAGCCATAAGTTTTAAGTGTTAAGACTTGTGTGTTGGAGAAGAAACTTAGCCTTTTGCTTCTTTGTATCAAAGATTATTAGAGTAAAAAAATAACTGTCTCCCTGTGAAGGCATGGTCATTCTTAAAACTTAACACTTGAAATCTTAAACTTATTTTTACCCTTTCGGGACTTTTTCGCCGGGAAAACGCGTGGCATATTCCACCCAGAAGTTCTTCACTTCCGATTTCATCTCTTTCCGAAGCAATAAAATACCAATCAAGTTGGGAATCGTCATCATGGCAATGGTGATGCCGGAAAATGTCCAAACGATGGTAGTATCGACAAATGACGCGAGGAAAAACCCGATAACGTATACAATCCGGTAGTAAATAACCGTATGCACACCGAAAAGATAAGTCATGGCCCGCCCTCCGTAATACGACCAGGAAATAGCTGTAGAAAATGCAAATAACAGCAGTCCGATAGACACAATATAACTACCGTACTTGCCAAACCAGCTTTGGGTGAAGGCCACCGTCGTTAATGGTGCGCTGTGTAATAGCGATCTTCCTCTAAGGTAATAATCACCCAATTCCGGGACTTTTCCATCGTCCACCTCAATTTTTCCTGTATAGGGCTCATTATCCCGGTTGTATACTTTTACGTGATCGGCGATAGAACGTGCATGAAGGATGGTCAGGTTATTCTGGATAACAGCATTTTTCACAATCAAATTACCGGTAAAACGAGGAAATTCAGGACTGTCGCTCAACTGGTTCATGTCTCTTCGCAAATCCTTCATTTCCGAAACATTATGCTGATCGACCGGCTTGGCCAGAATTTCCAAATCAGCCGCCTGGAACCGGTTCTCAAACTTTTTGTTCCAAACCCCCGATGACAGCAAAACCATTCCGGTAAGCGAACAGATAATAATCGTGTCGATAAACGGTTCCAGCAGGGCTACCAAGCCTTCCGATACCGGCTCATGAGCACGGGCAGCGGCGTGGGCAATCGGCGCCGATCCCTGACCAGCCTCGTTCGAGAACAATCCCCGGTTGACTCCCCGGTTAAAGGCAAATGAAAAGCCAGCTCCCAGAAATCCGCCAACAGCTGCTGTTCCCGTAAATACATCGCGGAAAATGGAAATAAAGGAGGGGATAATATTTTGATAGTTATACAGAATAACCGCAAACGCACCTACAAAGTAAATGAGCGCCATAGCCGGTACGAGTTTTGATGTAACCTTCGCAATCCGCTTAATCCCTCCGATGATAACTAACCCCAGGAGAAATGCCAGAAGGGCTCCTGATAATATTTTATTGATCCCCCACGTGGCAAACAATGAATTGGAGATACTGTTTATCTGCGGCAAACTACCAGTTCCAAAAGAAGAAAGAATGGTGGCAATGGCAAAAATTACCGCCAACCAACGCATGTTTAACCGGTTTTTCATGTAATACATCGGTCCGCCGGCAATACTACCATCCGACGCCTTTTCGCGGTACTTATGCGAGAGGGTTACCTCTACAAACTTGGTCGTCATCCCCAGCATGGCAGTCACCAACATCCAAAATAAGGCTGCCGGGCCTCCCAGGTGAATAGCCAGGGCGACACCAGCGATATTTCCTGTCCCAACAGTCCCCGAAAGTGCAGTTGTTAACGCCTGAAAATGGGACGTATCTCCTTCATCATCCTCTTTATCGAATTTTCCCCGGACAATGCGAAAAGAATGTTTCATATATCGGAATTGGGGAAATTTCAGGTAGATGGTAAAAAAAACACCGGTTCCCAGCAGCAAAAAAACAAACCATTGAGAACCGCCAACATAACTGTCAATTAAGGAAAGAATATCGTTCAGCTTTTCCATGAAACAGGTTTTAGGGTTAAGCGACAGCTTCCAAAAATAGAAATATTAAGACGGAATCAAATATTTAGCCGGGATAAATCCATTCCAATCATCGTTTCCTCAAGCGATAGCCAACCCGAAACTTCAGCAGCAAAAAAGTTGCTTATCAGCCGGAATGGCTTCCCGTTGACAATTACCCTTTCCCGGCGTTAACCAAAGATTTCAGGGAAACCGGAATTATAAAGAAGATTAACAGTTGAGCATCGGTTCATTTACAAAAATTCCTTACTTTTGATAAGGAAGAATCCCGGCAAGTCCGGTTCATTTGAACTTTAATCAATCAAATTCAGATACTATGTTACCAAAGTTTCTATTTGCTGATAACTCACAGGTGCTACCTGATAATGTCTTCGTTGTCCATACCGAACAACCCCGGTTTATCGTTGAATGCGACATTGAAGGTTTCTGGACCAACCAGGAAATTTACTGGCTCGACGATAAACCGGAAAGCGATGAATTGATTTCGGATTTGCTCGACCAGGCAGGCAACTTTATGGAGCTGGAACTGGAAAACCAGGAGCGGCTGTACGACGAAGAAGAGGATGAAGAGGATGAAGACTAAACTATTCTAATCATGCAAACCGGGTCGCCTAAACGACTGATACGCTCAAGAACCGATCGAATGATTGCGGGCGTTTGCGGAGGGTTAGCTGAATATTTCGATCTGGATGTTAGTATCATCCGGATATTGTTTGTTGTGCTAACCATCTTCACCGTAGCATTTCCCGGTATTCTGGTCTACATCATCATGTGGATAGTCGTACCGGAACAATAACCCATCTCTCATCGGCAGTTTTTCACTTCATGTTAATGAAGTAGAAATTGATATGTGCTATCTAAATTGATTGCTTATTCGTTCCACACCATTTTCCCCTTTCTCATTCCAGAATTATCCTCAACTAAAAACACATTATCAGCCTATTGACTCTTTACGCTAATTTTATCTTAATAACCAGCTTGTTTCAGCGAAAGGGAAATACGCTTCCGCGGAATATCGACCTCCAGCACTTTCACCATCACATGCTGGTGTAACTTCACCACCTCGTTGGGATCACTGATAAACCGGTCGGCCAACTCACTGATATGCACCAAACCGTCCTGTTTAACGCCTACATCCACGAAGCAACCAAACTTTGTCATGTTAGTCACAATGCCCGGAAGCACCATTCCCGGCTGCAGATCATTAATGGAAAAGATACCATCGGCAAATTCAAATACCTTGATTCCGGAACGGGGATCGCGTCCGGGTTTGGCCAACTCAGCTATAATATCAGTAAGCGTGGGTAATCCCACCTCATCGTTCACGTATCGGTTTAAATCGATCGATTTCCTTAATTCCTCACTTGCCACCAAATCGGTCACCTGCTTGCCTAAGTCTTTCGCCATTTTTTGTACCAACGAATACCGCTCCGGGTGCACAGCTGAGTTGTCCAGCGGATTCGCAGCATCCGGGATACGCAGGAAACCGGCGCTTTGTTCGTAAGCTTTTGGTCCCATCCGGGGAACACTCTTCAACGCTTCACGCGAAGCAAACGGTCCGTTTTCCTTCCGGTAATCGACAATATTCTGCGCCAGCGTAGCCCCCAAACCGGAAACATAAGTCAGCAGATGTTTGCTGGCGGTATTCACATTCACACCCACCAGGTTTACACACGACCCCACCACCGAATCCAGGCTTTTCTGTAACTGCTTCTGGTCTACATCGTGCTGGTACTGCCCTACTCCAATGGATTTCGGTTCAATTTTGACCAACTCAGCCAGCGGGTCCATCAAACGGCGACCGATGGACACCGAACCACGAACCGTCACATCATACTGAGGAAACTCTTCGCGCGCTACTTTCGAGGCCGAATAAATGGAAGCTCCGTCTTCACTGACAACAAAAACCTGTAAATCGCGATCGTAGTGTGTATTCTTTACAAAATGTTCTGTTTCGCGGCTGGCGGTTCCGTTTCCAATGGCAATCGCTTCAATTTTATAGGTACTGACCAGTGCAGAGAGTTTCTTTTTGGATTGCTTCACCTCCGATTGCGGCGGATGTGGATAAATGGTTTCGTTGTGCAACAGATTTCCCTGTGCATCGAGGCAAACCACCTTGCAACCGGTCCGGTATCCCGGATCAACCGCCAGCACGCGTTTTTGTCCAAGTGGTGCCGAAAGCAGCAACTGACGCAGATTTTCTGCAAATACACCAATGGCTTCCGTATCGGCTGCTTCCTTCGACGAATTGAAAAATTCCGTTTCGATTGAAGATGCCAGCAAACGTTTATAACTATCCTTCACCGCAAGAGAAACCTGATCCGCGCTGGCATTACGCCCTTTCACAAAGAGCCTCTCCAAACGCTCCATTATGCGTTCTTCATCGGGTGATATGCTCAGTTTCAGGAATCCTTCCTTCTCTCCACGACGCATAGCCAGCATCCGGTGTGACGGACAACGCTTCAACGGCTCTTCCCAATCAAAGTAATCACGGTATTTAATGCCTTCCTCTTCCTTTCCTTTCACCAAACGGGAACGAATAACCCCGTCACGGGAAAAAATATTCCGCACAATGTTCCGGGCAGCCGTATTCTCATTTATCCATTCCGCAATAATATCACGGGCTCCGGCCAACGCGTCCTCAACGGTTGGAACTTCATCCGAAAGGAAACTCGCAGCACGTCCTTCCGGATCGTTCTCAAACTGCTTCATCACAATTTTTGCCAGCGGTTCCAATCCCTTTTCCCGTGCAATGGTGGCACGTGTACGGCGTTTCGGTTTGTATGGCAAATAAATGTCTTCCAGCTCGTTCGGATCGAGGCATTGCTCAATTTTCTCCCTAAGTTCCGGAGTTAATTGTTCCTGCTCCTCAATGGTTTTCAGAATGGTCGCCTTCCGTTTCTCCAGCTCGACCAACTTCTCCATTTCCTCCTTGATGTTACCAACAGCCACTTCATCCAGGCTCCCGGTTGCCTCCTTCCGGTAACGGGAAATAAACGGAACCGTTGCCCCTTCCTCTAAAAGGGCAATGGTATTCCGAACCTGACGTTCACTGATATTCAGCCTTTCGGCGATAATATGATTGAATTTTGCGTCCATGTGCGGTTGAAATTAAGGAATCCAAATTTACTGAAAACAGAAGGGATTTCCTCACGTTAGTTTTCCACAATGGTTCACTAGTAGAAGATGAAAAGCCTGCGGCTCAGAAAATGGCCAGGCTACTGCAACAAACTGCTCCCGATGCCGAACTATTAGCTGCCACCGAAACTGTGGAAACAACCGTCAATTGGCTGCAGGAGCATCCTGAACCCGCTCTAATCCTGATGGACATTCATCTGGACGATGGGTTATGTTTCGAAATCTTCGACACAGTGAAAGTAACTGCACCGGTTGTTTTTACGGCAGCCTATGATGAATATGCCATTCGTGCTTTTAAGGTCAACAGCATCGATTATTTACTGAGACCCGTCAACCAGGATGATCCGTGAAAAGCACTGGCCAAGTTCCGCGCTATCCATGAGAAACACAATCATGGACAGGTAGAATATCAACATCTTTTGCAGGAATTTTCGCCGGCATACAAATCACGTTTCCTGCTGAAAATCGGGAACCGGTACAAGTCGGTTTCCGTTAACCAAATCAAATACATTTACAGCAGCAAAGGCAATGTTTTCCTGCAAAGCGTCGATGGGCAGCCATTTGCGCTGGAGTTCGCTTGACCATGTACAGCGATTACCCGATCCTTCGGAATTCTTCCGGATTAACCGCAATTGTCTGATACACATTGATGCTGTAGAAGAAATGGTTGCTTACTCTTCAAACCGTTTGCAATTGCGGATTACAGACGAAAAACCACACGAAATGTTCATGGCAAGCCGCGATCATGTTCCGGAATTTAAACGCTGGATGGATCGATAGGCAGGAAAAATCTGATATCTTCGTATCCAATTATTCACCACAAAAAGTCATATCATGAAGAATCCTGTCGCATCTATTATCATTTTTGTCATTATCGGCCTGGTGCTGGGCTATTTAATTTTCGGACGTATTTCAGGCGAGTATGTCGACATCAGCACCATATTCAAAAGCTCATCTGGCGCCATTGAATCATTTGGACGAAAATTGGCCGGAATCTCCAAAATACGTCAGAATATCCTGATTACCGGCGGTGTTGGAGGAATTGTCGGATACGTTGTTTACCTGATTCGCAAAAGATAAATTTACCAACCGCCCTGAAGGCCTTCCTTCAGGGCTTTTTGGTACTGCTCCAGATTGAACCGGTATAGATAGGGCGCTTTATGCGCTCCGCCCTTACGGTGCTCTTCCAACCGAACAAGGACCCCGTATCCCAGCATTTTCCGCTGAAAATTTCGTCGGTCGAGCGTTTTTCCCAGAATCGTTTCATATAACTTTTGAAGTTCCGGCATGGTAAATTTTCCCGGAAGCAGGTTATACCCGATAGGTTGGAAATTCAACTGGCGTCTCATGGTTTCCAGCGCGGCCTCAATGATTTTATTGTGATCGAGGATTAGCTCTCCCACAGTTTGCAAATCGAACCATTCACACACTTCCGAATCCCAGCTTTTTGCCGGAATTGCATCCTCGTAATTTACCAGGGCATAAAATCCTACCGAGATGAAACGCTGTGTTAACCAGTTATTCTTTTCAACCTCGATTCCTTCGCTTCGCATCAACTCCAAAAACTTCTCCGTGTTGGACCGGTAAATATCACTGAATACATGAAATTGCTGAAGAAATATATTGTCTAGCCCCGTACGTTCATTTAGCACCCGGTTCGCAGCTTCTTCCATGGTCTCCTCATTTCGGACAAAACCACCGGGTAACGCCCACCGATCATCATGACGGATTTTCACCAGCAAAACTTTAAGCTGATTGGCATGAAAGCCAAAAATGACACAATCGAGTGAAATATGCGCCATATAGTGCTCATCTCCCCGATTGACAAACTCATACATTTCCTGTTTTTGATCCATCATGAAAATTTTACTGCAAATAAAATCAATTTTTTGTTTCAGTTTCGAATGAAATTAAATATCATTGTGTCAGTAAAACACATTAATAAATGTAAACTTTTTAGCGACCATGTAAAAACCAATGCTGTAAATTAACTGACAACGACTGATTTAATGCCATTGCAGATCAAACCAATTACCGGGCTGATATAGCATGAACTTTCGAAAGGGTGTCTTACCCGCTAAGAATGGACTTGTAAATAAACGATAAAACTTAAGGACCCATGAAACATTTTCACAAGCACTTGCTGCTTGGAGCACTCTTGTTGATGCTCTCATCCCATTGGGTAAATGCCCAGGGACCGAAATTAGGAGAAGATCCCATTTCAAAAGTCATATCGACCATGACACTGCAACAAAAAGCGGAATTGGTAATTGGTACCGGAATGCATTTCGAAATTCCCGATTCCATAAAAGATAAACTTCCCGGAGGTGGGGCAAATTCACCTTTTTTTCAGGCTCCCGACACGACTTTAGGGAAAACCTACAATCAAATGTTGGACGAACTGCAAAAAATTTTTCCCGGTGCTGCAGGACATACAGCGATGTTCCCTGAGTTCAATATTTCAACCATGGTATTAACTGACGGTCCTGCCGGTTTGCGCATTCAGCCAAAGCGAAAAGGAACCGACCAAACCTATTATTGTACAGCTTTCCCAATTGCTACCTTGCTGGCATCAACATGGGACAAAAACCTGGTGACAAAAGTAGGTGAAGCCATAGGTAACGAAGTATTGGAATATGGCTCCGATGTGCTGCTCGCGCCCGGAATGAATATCCAACGTAACCCGCTATGTGGCCGTAACTTTGAATATTATTCGGAAGATCCGTTTGTTACCGGACATATGGCAGCTTCCATGGTGAAAGGCATTCAGTCGGAAGGCGTGGGTACATCCGTCAAGCACTTTGCTGCCAACAACCAGGAAACCAATCGTCTTTCGGTGAACACCATTGTCAGTGAAAGAGCTCTTCGTGAAATTTATCTCGAAGGATTCCGGATTGCCGTACAGGAAGCCGATCCATGGACCGTGATGTCATCTTACAATAAAATCAACGGAACGTATACTTCTGAGAGCAGTGACCTGCTGACCAAAATTTTGCGCGACGACTGGGGATTCAAAGGCTATGTAATGACCGACTGGACCGGTGGAAGCGATGTGGTTGCTCAAATGGAAGCCGGCAATGATCTGGTTCAACCTGGAAATCCCAAACAGATTCACGAAATTATTGATGCCGTAAAATCCGGAAAACTGGATGAAAAAATACTGGATCGAAACATCGCCCGTATCCTGAGAGTATTGATGATGACACCCGATTTCAAGGGTTTTCATCATACCGATAAGCCCGAGCTGAAAGCACATGCCGCCATCACCCGCCGGGCTGCAACCGATGGAATGGTATTGTTGAAGAACAACAACTCAGCTCTTCCATTCGCCGGAAATGTAAAAAATGTAGCTGCGTTTGGAAATACTTCCTACGAAATGATTACAGGCGGGACCGGAAGTGGTGATGTGAACGAAGCCTACACGATCTCCCTGACAGACGGTCTGAAAAACGATGGCTACACCACTGATGCATCCCTGAAAGATATTTACGTACCCTATATTAAAGATACAAGGGCACACCAGCCAAAACCGAAAAACATCCTGGCTGCCATGATGGGTGGAAAAATTCCTATAGCGGAAATGAATGTAACACCCGGGCTAGCCAAAGACATGGCTGCCAAAACGGATGTGGCACTGATAACGATTGGCCGTAATTCCGGTGAAGGAAGGGATAGAACTGCCGGTCCCGGTGATTTCGAGCTGACGGAAACGGAAAAAGCGATGATTAAAAATGTGACTGACGCTTATCACGCAGCCAGTAAAAAAACCATCGTTATCCTGAACATTGGTGGTGTAATCGAAACCGCCAGCTGGCGCGACATTCCGGATGCTATTCTGTTGGCATGGCAACCCGGCCAGGAATCCGGTAATTCTATCGCCGATGTGCTAAGCGGAAAGGTCAATCCATCAGGTAAGTTGGCCGTTACTTTCCCAATGAGCTATTCAGATGTTCCTTCATCGGATAATTTCCCTGGCCACGCCATAAAAAGTGACAAGCCGGCAGACAACAAAGCCGATGGTTCAGGTTTCTCCTTCCTGCGCCGCGTACCATGGGAAGTTACTTATCACGACGGAATTTATGTGGGATATCGGTATTATGATGCTTTCAATGTAAAACCGGCTTATGAATTCGGTTACGGACTTTCATACACCACGTTCCAATACAGCAACCTGAAACTGAGTTCCGATAAATTTGATGGTTCGATGACCGTTACCGTGGATGTAAAAAACACCGGAAAAGTAACCGGACAGGAAGCTGTTCAGCTTTACCTGGGTGCCCCAAAAGGCTCCGTTGAAAAACCGGTGAAAGAGCTGAAGGATTTTGGTAAAACCAAATCGTTAAAGCCGGGAGAATCGCAAACGCTTGCGTTCAAACTTAGCCCGAGGAGCCTGGCATCGTTCCACACCGATTCATCGGAATGGATTGCTGACGCAGGAACCTATAAAGTTGAGATTGGTGCTTCGTCGCGAGATATTCGTTTGAACGGAACCTTCGACCTTGACAAGGAACTGATGGTGAAAAAAGTAAACAAAGCGTTAACGCCTGCAGCTCCGGTTAAAGAAATTCAACCAAATTAGATTTTAGGTAAATCGTTTGGAAATTCAAGGTGTTCCACAATTTATACTGATTCGGGGACGCCTTTATCCTTAAACAAAAAGATTTTCATTGATTAGCAAATACACGGATAAGTTTATGACAAGTAGATTTTTTTTCACTTTTTGATTGACTGTTAATTTACATTTTAAGCGCAAAAAAAGCGCCCGTGAGCAGGGCGCTTTTTTTAATTTGATTGAATATATGCTTAATCAAGATTTTCCCGGATAGCTTTGTTGATTTTTTGCAAGTCATCAAGCGTAAGTGTAAAACTGCACGCTTCTGCATTCTCACGAGCCTGCTTGCCGCTCTTCGCCCCCACCAAAACCGAAGTAATTCCCAACTGACTAAATGTCCAGTTAATGACAACCTGGGCCACCGTTTTGTTATGATCACGGGCTACAGATTTCAGCGCTTTAATAACCTTCTGCACTTTCGACCATTCCGGTTCGTGGTAATAGTCATAAAACTTATCCCGGAAATCACCTTCTTTAAATGTAGGAATCTCCTTAAATTTTCCGGTTAGCAAGCCACCGGCCAAGGTTCCGTACGAAATAACTCCCAAACCTTTTTCCTGGCAATACGGTACAACCTTCTTCTCGATGCTTCGATCGAGCATGGAATACTGGGGCTGCAAACTAACGAGCGGAGTAATTTTCCTCACCTCATCCATCTGCTCCGGAGTGAAATTGGAAACGCCCAGATATCGGAATTTACCCGCTTTCTTGATTTTTTCAATTGCTTCGAGAGTCTCTTCAATCGGCGTATCCGGATCGGGCCAATGCAACTGGTACAGATCGATGTAGTCAGTCTTCAGGCGACGGAGCGAATCATCAATCTCTTTCATCACCGATTCCGGCTTCAGGTTTTTGATGAAATCATCTTTGGTGCGAACGATTCCGCATTTGGTCGCCACCACCACTTTATCGCGATAGCCTTTGATGGCTTTTCCAACCACCTCTTCGGCATGGCCGGCCCCATAAGCCGGAGCAGTATCAATCAGATTTATCCCGGAATCAATTCCGGACCGAAGCGCATAAATCGATTCACTGTCATCGACATGGCCAAAAAAATCGTTCCCCATGGCCCATGTGCCCAGTCCAACAGCAGTAACACTCAAGTCCGTGTTATGGATTCTTCTTACGAACATAATAACATTTTAATTTTAGTACGTCCACGGCATAATGCACACAAACAATGAATCAGCTTAATTTGCATTCGCTGCAACGTATTATGAAGTTTCAATTTAAGCTAAACCCTCATCTCAACACATAACTAAAGTCAATGGTTCAGCCTTACCTACCGAAAAGCGAAGGAACACGACATCCCGTTTTTTATTTGGTACCTCTATCAATCGCTTCTGGCAGCCAACCAGGCGGAACCTTTTCGCTATCGCATCATCGACAATGAAGTGGTTGCGTTAGACGAAATTAATAATGCCGGTTTCTGTGTCGGTCCACCACGGACTGATGGACGGATACCATGTTGGGCCGTTTCTGACGACGTTTCAGGAATTGCTTGAATCCTAGGTCATGCAGAATTCGTATCGAAAGATAGCACCGGACAAACTTTTTATTTTTCGGTTTTAACCGGAAAGCAATATAGCTTTAAACTGAATGACAGAATGTAACCTAAAAACGAATGACCATGCAAACCATTTTAGGAGCAGGCGGTGCCATTGGCATTGACCTCGCAAAAGAACTACTGGCTTACACAGACAAAATCCGGTTGGTAAGCCGAAATCCCGTTAAGGTAAATGCCGGAGACGAACTCTTCCCGGCTGATTTGACGAATGCCGAAAGCATTGATGAGGCCGTTAAAGGTTCCGAAGTTGTTTACCTGGTGGTAGGATTTCCATACGACATCAAAGTATGGCGTAAGGTATGGCCACAGGTAATGAACAACGTGATTGCCGCCTGTAAGAAACACAACGCCAAACTGGTTTTCTTCGACAATGTTTACATGTACGATCGCGATTCGTTGGGCTACATGACAGAAGAAACCTCCATCCGGCCAACCAGTAAAAAAGGCGAGATACGCCGCCAAATTGCAAAGACGTTGCAGGATGAGACAGCCTCCGGTGAACTCACCGCTCTCATTGCCCGTTCAGCCGACTTCCTGGGGTTAACCAACAGTGTTCCTGTGGAAATGGTCTATAAAAACCTGGCCAAAGGGAAAAAGGCTCAATGGCTTGCCAACGCCAACAAAGTGCATCAGTACACATTTGTCCCGGATGCAGCCAAAGCGACTGCGATGTTAGGAAATACTCCCGATGTATGGAACCAGGTCTGGCATTTGCCCACCGACCATTCCCGGTTAACCGGAAAAGACTGGATTACACTTTTTGCCAAGACGATGAGTGTGGAGCCAAAGTTTACAGTCGTTCCCAACTGGATGTTGGGCATCATCGGCCTCTTCATACCCATCATGCGGGAGCTGAAAGAGATGAATTACCAGAACGAACGCGATTATGTTTTCAACAGCACCAAGTTTGAAGAGCGCTTCGATTTTACGCCGACCAAACCCGAAGATGCCGTCAAATATGTGGTTGAAAAATTAAATGTGTCGGCAGGCTAAATTGTGTAGCAGGTTATTTTTTTCAAAAACTTATCGTAATGAATGACGGTACTTACAAGGCGCAACAACGCTTACTTGAAAAATTTCCTAAATTTGCTCAGCTAAAAATTAAAAACACACACATGATTTACCTGGCATCTGACCACGCGGGATACGAACTGAAAAATCAAATCGGTGAGTTCCTGAAAGAGATGAACCTTGATTTTGAAGATGTGGGCCCACACACCTATGAGGCACAGGACGACTATCCTGATTTCATTATCCCGGCAGCCGAAAAAGTGGCCGAAAAACCATTAGAGAACAAAGCCATTGTACTGGGTGGCTCGGGTCAGGGCGAGGCGCTGGCAGCCAACAAAGTAAAAGGCGTGCGGGCAGCGCTTTATTACGGTGGCCCGAAAGATATCATCACCCTGTCGCGCGTGCACAACAATGCCAACGTACTTTCGCTGGGCGCGCGTTTTTTGACCATGGATGAGATTAAAGAAGTCATCAAACTCTGGCTGGCAACCGATTTCACCGAAGAAGAACGTCATGCCCGTCGTTTGGAAAAAATACTTGCCTACGAGACGAAGAAATAAGTCGGTTCAAAATATTTGAGTAAATGCTAAAGAAGGCTTCCTGTGACCGGGAAGCTTTTTTTTCACCGGAAAGGATCAAGGTCATTTGGGAATAGGACGATAGCAGTGCGTGTTCTGCAGAAAAGAATGTAACCGAAACTTCATTCAAGCGGGGCGCCATGCCGGGCCGTTCCGGCCACATTAAACCCTAACATTTATATAATAATGGGAACCAGTGTTTTCTATTTCCACCATTCAAAATTGTCCGATATGATGATTTCATTCTTTTGAATATGGTGTGTCGTCTTCATTGGAATTGTCCTAAAATCAAAGTTATATTTGGCGGCCAACCCCCTTATTTCTTCCGTATCATCATACGTGAGCATAAATTTTCCTTTCAGTTGAGCAGTCAAAGCAAACAAAGCGTCATGGTCGATTTCGAAATGAGTGTATAGTCGTTTTCCTGCAACAGTGTATGGTGGGTCAATGAATGAATAAGTATCTACATCATTCTTAATTTTCTCCAATTCTGCAAATGCATCACCGGTTACAAACTTCATTTTTGATTTTACATGACCAACCGCCGTAATTCTATCATACAGGGTTTTTGGATACCAACGAGATTTGATCCCCTTTCCGTTCTCACCATTTTTAATTAGCCCTGAACCTTTAGTAATTATTCCCCCATGAAAGATTCTGTTTTTAAGAATTGTGCTTAAAGCCTGTTCCTTTATCGTTTTGTCTTCCTTTTTAAGTATTGCATTTGCATTTTCAGGGTTTAGATCAAATGAATAGATTTTTTCCGCCAACCAATTATGATCTCCATTGATAATTACTTCCCAAACTGCCGCGACTTCATGGTCAAGCTCAACCATTACTATTCTGTCTGCTAAGTTTTCAAATGCACCGGTGAGACTAACTATTCCACCACCTGCAAATGGCTCGATTAATGTTTTGGGAGCTTTTGATTGTTTAAGCCATTTTCTCACAACAGGAATTAACCAAGTCTTCCCACCGGGATATCTGAATGGGCTTCTTTGCGGCACTGAAGCCACATTTACAACTTTTGGAGTTGTTTTCTTTTGCTTATTTTCAAATATTGATAATTGTCCGTCCATGATTAACCGCTTATTATGTCTGTTAATGACGGAGCATCTGGTGGATTTTTGTCCAAGTGCTCGTCAAGACGGTTTTGTAAAATATTGATGAATTCTGAAATATCTCCGGGCTCAGGAGTAGTTACTCTTAAAAGTGCAGGTTCAAACTCTGTATAAACTGTTTCACTTAGGACAAGATTGTTTTGTTTTTGTTCCTTATCAAACACAAGGTCGTACAAAAACCAAGCAATGTCAGCTTTTGATTTAGTGGTTGTAGGAAGTGATGGGAGCGTTTCAAAAAATGATTTTTGTAGAGCTACGGTTTGTTTCTTCTTCCATTATCGGAAAATTCCACCCTTGTAAAGCATTTGTGGAATAAGTCGCTTTCGAGATGAAGATAGATAATCAGGTTTGGGATAGTTGTATCCTGTTGCCCACTCAAAGTCTTTGGAAGGCTTTTTTATATACTCTTCAAATGGATTTCTAAGGTTTCCTGAAATATAAACACCTTGAATTTCGAGAGAAGCAAAATCAATTAGTTGACCTTTATCGTTATACTGTACAAGAACAAAATCTATGTTGCCTGCGGATTGACCGTTTTTGTCCAAAAGCTTGATTTCAGACAGGGAAGTCCAATTTGCTTTTTGTCCAAATGCAAATTCAGCGGCATTTTCAACAATAACCCAATCTTCTCTAAATCTCGTTGGACAGGTTATTACCGGAATTCCATTATGCCAAACACTACAAACTCCGAGTGGATTGTTTGCTTTATCCTTGGTGCAATTCGGTACTTTGTTGTTAAAAGGACAAAGTTTCTGCCTCCGATAACGTTGTGCTTTTGAGCCGTCATTCTCAATCGGAAAGCCAAAAACTTCACCCAATGGACTTTTATTTTCTGTTTGCTTTGCCATGCTCAAAGATATACATTTCTGTCGGCCGATAGAAATTATGTTGGCGTTTTCCACATTGGCTACAACGAGTTTATATGTCTAAAAAAACTACCATATATCTCCAATATGGAAGTCATATATGTACCTTTTGTATTTTATATTTCTGGTTCGGGTTGACAACTACTACTTGTTCGTTCGATTCTCATGTTGTTGGTTCATTTCGTCCCTCCAAAATAAAAAATCCCCAAAATTTCCGTTCGCATACCAGATCCATACGTTCACCATAAAAAATCGATCGTTCATCAAAAAAATCGGGCCTTTCGTCAAAAAAATTGGGTAGGTTAACATTTTTAACTTATATTCAATTCACGGTTTTCGACAGACAGGCTAATCAGCAGGAATTTTGTGGAGAAAGGAAGTGGAAGAGATGAACCGTCGTGGCGTTCATTGACCTGGATACATTTCGGTGCATCAACCACACCCAACGGGCTACCCTGAACCATTCAGATTATTTTGTTGGCATCAGATGGAGTACTCCGAAGGAACCAGGCGTGAAATCAGCATCTGGTGAAGCGCCTGCCGGAACACAGGCACTAAATTGGCACCTGATTTACTACCTGCCGGAACGCAGGCACCAAATTTGAATCTGATTTAGTACCTGCCGGAATGCAGGAGCTTCGTCCGGAAGCTGATTTAGTACCTGCCGGAACGCGGGCACTAAATTTGAATCTGATTTAGTACCTGCCGGAACGCAGGCACTAAATTGGCATCTGGTTTAGTACCTGCCGGAACGCGGGCACTAAATTGGCATCTGGTTTAGTACCTGCCGAAATGAAGGAGCTACATCTGAAGCAAAAAGGAATAACCAAACGAATCAAACAATATCAATTTTTATTCACTAACCTTTAAACCGTTTTTTATATGAAAAACATAGCTTATTCTCTTCTTCCGCTTGACGGATATTATACATTTAGTCAGCGGTTCCTGGAATTATTGAAAGCTGCCAGCTCCGGAACATTCGATTTGGCAGCCGTTATTTCACCCCTCGGGTCAGTTTTCCTCAAATTCGAAGCGGCGTACAAAAAAGAGCGAAAAAGTGAATATACCGCTAAGCTGGCGGCGGCCGACGAGGCGCGCGACCGGGCGTACCTGGCACTGCGCCATTACCTGGTGGCCTGCTCGTATGCCAGTGTCGAGGGGTATAGCGCTGCCGCGGATACCCTGCTGACCATTTTCAGTCGGCTGGGCTGGTCGATGCAAAAAGCGGGTTACCAAACCGAATCGTCGCGGCTGGGGAACCTGATAGCCGAACTGCAGACGGACGAAAACGTCGCTCTGCTGACTACCGCTGAGGCAACGCCCTGGCTGGAGCGTATGATGACGGCAGCGGATGCATTTGAGGCGATTTACCAGCAAAAGCTGGCCACCGATGCTGCCGATGATACCATATCCGCCTACCGGTTGCGGAAGGTGCTGCAGCAACAAATCGAAATAAGCTTGTCGTGGATGGACGTGCAGCAACAGTTCAACAAATCGGACGAACTGACCACCCTCATTGGACAAGTAAACGAGTTAATCGCAAATACCATGACCGCCGCCCGGGCCAGTGCCACCCGGAAGTCGTCGGCGGAAGAAGAATAATTGTTTTATTGGTTAGCATTTTTATCACTCATGCTTGTAGTTAAATTTAGTTAGGTTAAGTTTTTGGTTTAGCCGCCGGACAGATATCCGGCGGCTTTTTTATGCCACCCTGTCGGTGGTTGGAGACCCGGACAGGGGTTTGTTTTTGATCTGATGCGTTGAATTGGTTTTATTGCCCCACCCTCCCGAGCCTTCGGGACTCCCTACCCAGGGAGGAGACGGTCGCGAAGGATGTCATCCCTCAGCAGGGATGACATCCTTTTTTGTACGCCGCGGCCCTGAACAACGTTCCGGTGGTGTGGGGACTCCTTTCCATGCATTGCATGCATGGTTATTCAACTTCAATCCCATCCGGGATTGGTACTTCGTGGCAGGTTACCCTGTCGGTGGTTGGAAACCCGGACAGGGGTATTCGGCTGCAGCGATTCCAATGAGCCTGTAAGGCTCCAATTCCAAAGCTTGGGGCAACACGCCCCAAGTTAAAGGTTTCCGCGAAGCAGGAATGAAGCCTGAAGGGCTTCAACTGTTCATTCCCCTATTCTTTCTCCCGATATCGGAACGGATATGTGCCAACCCTTCAGGCTGGTGATGGCATTACGATACTGCCTCTTGGGACGTTGTCCCAAGCTTTGGCATGTCAGGCCTTCAGCCTGAAGGCGACCACACCTGACTGCGTCGGCAGACCTGTCAGCGGCACTCGTCGGTTGGATCTTTATCTACTCACCCTATCCGGACTGCGTCCGAATTGCCCCTCTCTACAAGTAAAGATGGGCGGGGGCCGGTGCTGGCATCGGCGTTTGTACTTGCATTCTTCCCGGTAGGGTTGTTTTGGGAAATGATGCCTTTCGAATATGCAGCGGCGTTAGTCCTTCTCTATGATTAGAGAAGGGTTGGGATGAGTAGAAAACCTTGTTTCAAACACTCAAAGGCGCTGACATTGGGCTGAATTAAACTGTCCCTTCGGGACGGAATATCATGTCCCCTGAGGGACGATATCATGGTAGAAAACAGGTTGCACCGGAACACCAGGAAACAATCCGGCGGCTCGATCCGTTGAGAAAAGAAAAAGCCATATGAAGTGGGAAGAAAAAAACAATCAACTGGAGAAAGAATTTACTTTCAACAATTTTGTGGAAGCTGTCGATTTTGTCAACCGGGTGAAAGGGCCGGCCGAGGCAACACAGCACCATCCCGATATTTTGATTCACAGCTATAAGAAGGTAAAAATCATGCTAACCACACACAGCGAAGGACATGTTACCCTAAAAGACCATGAGATGGCCGGGAAGATAGATGAGCTGGCCTAAACTTAAGGCTTGATGACTTTCCGCAGTACGCCCGGCAAGCTGAACAGGTCGTAATCGTTATTGTAAATGATGTACTTGTTTTCCCACCGGGGTGAAAACTTATCCTTAAAGCTTTTCAACCCTTTGTAATGAGCGAACGAGCGAAGTTTTTCGTACGCAAAGCGAATGGACTTTTCGGGAAAATTACGTCCTGTATCAATGCCAGCCATCGGGGCAAAGCCCATATTCACCGCCTTAAAGCCCTCCTTCTTCAGGAAGGAAAACATCTCCACCATCAAAAACTCAATAGCGCCATTGGGTGCATCTTTGGTTTTCCGGATTAAATCATAAGTAGCTTCGCCGGGCACATAATCGGGCATGATATTGGCAAAGGCAATCACCTTTTCTTCCGGGCTTTCGATGGTCAGAATGGTTTGCTGTTTCAGTTCATCAAAATCGAAAACGCCCTGCGAGAATACCATTTCGCCGTAACCCCGATCGTCGAGCCAATCGTTTGACACGGCATGAATTTTCTGCAATGTTCCGTCCATCACCGGTGGACGATGAACTTTGAACGTATACCCGGCTTCCCGGAGTTTGTTGTTCGAATTCCGAAGCGACTTCTTCTCCTTTCCATCGGTATTAAAGGTCTCCATTTCCAGGATAGCTTCCTGACCGAAATTCAGCGACTTCATCCCGAGTGATTCATAAACGGACAAACTCTCTTCAGGCACCCGGTAATAGATACTCGTCATTCCGTTGCCTTTACAAAACTTTTCGAACGATAAAATAATGACCGCCATCTCCTCATCGTTGGCACAAACCGGATTTTCCAGTACAACGGCATAATTACCAGCCACCCGATAGGATACAAATCCTTCGGCCCCTCCAGGGAAGAACAAAAGTTTGTCAGCATAAGTCTTGAAATAATCCAGCGGCGACCGGCCGTATTTCTGTACCAGTCTTTTCGCTTTCTCCATCTCCGACTCATCTATTTCCACCTCTATCACGTAAGGACGGATGACGGAATAGATCAGAAAGGACATAGACAGAAAGCCGGAAATATTGATAGAACGCAGAAAAGCTCTTGTATAAGCATCGGCCGGATGTAGTATATCGCTACGATATAGAAAGAAGTTTTGGATGGTATATCTTACCGACTGAGAAAAACTGAAATCGATATTAAACCGGGTCTTATCGAGGAAATAAAAGCCCACTACACCATATATAATCACCGCCAACATCGTAAAAAGTGAAGCTGCCAGCCCAATCCGTCCTAACCGGGCGCTGTTCTGGACGTAGTACTGTCGACGGGTAATCACCAGTGCAACCAGCAGAAAGACAGAGAGTGTTGCCTCTTCGTAATCGATGGCTTTGAACAGGTTTCCCAGGATAGAAATCACCACCAGTCCCATGGCCATGTACCAGGCCGTTTTCGAGCCCTTTAGCAGGAAGGCGGAAACCACCAGCAGCATCAGGCCTACAGCAAAAACCGCATCGTTGGATATGTGAATAGCTGACAGCGGCAAGAAATCGCGGAGTAACAGCACCCGGCTGTGAATAGCTGGCGTGAGCGCCGAAATGATGTTGACGATTCCTACAGCAAACGTCAGAAATACCGGCAACACACGCAATATCAGGTTATTCCTGACAAGAAGAAAACTAAAGGCGCCCGCCAGTAACATCAGCCAGAATTCGAAAAAGCGATAGAGGAACGTGGCCGCAACGGCATCCGTCAACGAATAGCCATAACGCACGAGGATGAAACTCAGCGAAAGCTCGATGGCTCCGAGTCCACGCAAAAATGGCGAGGCAATCAGGAACAATACCGAGATGATGTAGCCCATCACGGCCGCTCCCGGCGATAGCGGTAAACCGAGCGCCCACATGGCAATCAGCAGATGGGCAATCCCGATGAATTCGATTAGTATTGAAATAGCAATGGTCGCCAGAAATCCTTTCCGGTTAACGGCAATGGCCTGTATTTCGTTAATCCGGGCTTCCAAAGACGGGCTCAGTTTCACCAGCCACTGATACAATTTCCCTTTCCGGACAATGGACCGAAAAACCCAAACAAATAACAGAATAAGTAGAATTGAACCACCCAGTGCATAGACTTCGTCGGATGAAACGGAATGCTGGAGAGCCGAAATCAAAATAGCTGGCACAGCGACCAATACTACAGACAGAATTCCCACAAAAGCATAAATGGAAGACGCAAAGTGGATTTGCGATTTGGACACCTGCTGCTCTTCAATATCGCGGGTGAAGAAGGCCAGTGAAGAGATACCGCCTGCTGGCAGGAAAACGCTGACAAAATTCCGTTTGAGGAATAAAATCATGGCGCTACGCAAGGTGATGCGTTGGTTCACACTGCGGAAACTGAAGAAATACATGAGTCCCTGCACCGCAATGTAGATAGCGGCCAGCACCACACCTGTCAAAACTTTCAGACGGGAAGCGTTTTGCAACGTTTCGCGGATTTGAACCAATTCCGACTGTTCGTGTTTCACGAAGTAAACGGCCAGGCCGATAAACAGAAAAGCCAGAATGGCCTGAAAGATAATGCGGCGGTTTTCGCGAATAAGGGTGATCGTCATTTGCGGTAATTCGCGCCGCCAAAGTGGGCCCTTCAAATTTATTTGCATCGGAGATTGTGATTATACCACGGTAAACAAAGTTAACAAAATGAAGTTTTGATGTTATCACTTTTTATAAACAGGCTCATTTTACTGATGCCCGCTTTTCTTCCTGGTTAACTGCTTGAATGCTCGCCGCAATCAAGTCGTCTTTTGTTCAACCTCCATGCGTTTGGGCCATCAACCGGCCCTTTTTTCAATTACCACTGCGAACTTAGGCTATCAGGGCAATCACTTTTTGTGCCCCCCACGGATTTTAGGAAACACTAGAGCATCATGCCATTCGGAATGATTTAAAACAACATGTCAAAGATGGACTATACCATGTTCAACATGGAAATTCAATGCACAACAAATTGAAAAAATTGCTGAATGAACGATTTTGGGGCGTATCAACGAAACACCTTCAGCAATATATGAATTGGTTCAGAATGAAGGAGGCTTTAAAAGGAACTGCTCAGCCCTTAACTGAATTGGCCAATCGAACCATATTGGATGTAAATCCTAAAAGCCCCGATTTAACAGACATATCAACACTGAGGTCATTTAATTTTTAACATATTTTCCTAAAAGTTCCGCCTAATTCCCAGGCTTTTATTGGTCTTCCGAATAGAATTTTCGGATCTTTTTTCTATTCCGGTCAATGCCCTGATGGCATCAATGGTTTCCGGGATTACAATGGCCTGGTTGTCCACCACGTAAGCATAAAACAATTCATCACCTTGTACTTTCAACATGTCCTGCCACAGCGCCACTTCGTACATATCCCCATATGGCCTGTTCAATGCCAACATCAGCTCTTTGATGGTGTTATTGGCTGAAAGTCCGTCACCGTAGTTGATAAAGGCAACACGGGTGGATGTCCGGAAGGCATCCAACACTTCTTCTTTACTTGTTTCCCTGGTGAGCAGTATATTCCAGTAATGCAAATGGCTAAGGGTTTCCGGGACTTTAACGTCCGCGGTTATTACATCCAGATCGGGATCAACCGTCTGTGCATCGGGTCCCTGGTGGCTGGGTATTTCCTTTTCGGGCACCAGCGTATTCATGATCCCGTTCAGATGGCTTTCCCAGGGATCTGTTGCCCGGCGGAGCAGTGTCCCTCTTGCTTTTTTCAACAGCCCTGCGTTTTTCAGGGCGGTAAGCGTACGCACAATGGAGGTAGTATTGCATGATACAACTCTCGTTGACGCCCGGCCCAATGCCGTTTCATAGTTGTTTTCGGCGCTGAAAGAATGACCGGTTGTTTCGTGCTTCTCTCCGCCTTGAACAATAAATTTCAGGTTGGCTTCCTTGTATCTCTCAATATTTTTGGAAGCTATCTTCTTTGGAGTACAATCCACAATAATGTCCGCCTTTTTTATCAGGTCGGAGAGGGTGCCCTGTACTTTTATTTCTGCATTTTCCATTTGCTTCCTGAAGTCGTCATTAAAAGCAAATACCGGGTATTCCCTTTGTACAGCTATTTTTATCCGCCAGTCGGTAATAATGTCGCAAACCCCGGCCAGTTCCATATCGTCCTGTAAGGCAACGGCATCGGCCACTCTTTTTCCGATGACCCCGTACCCATTAACAGCAACTTTTACTTTTTCCATTTTTTTTAATTTTTAGTTATTTATAAAATCATGCAATGGTGATGTCCCTTGAAAGATAAACATCCTGAATGATATTCAGTAATTGGACACCTTCCTGAAACGGGCGTTGAAAAGCCTTCCTTCCTGAAATCAGCCCGGTACCCCCCGCTCTTTTGTTGATCACGGCAGTGCGTACAGCCTCCGCGAAATCGGATGCTCCTGAAGAGGCGCCGCCCGAATTGATCAAACCAATTTTTCCCATGTAATTGTTGACCACCTGGTAACGGCACAGGTCAATAGGGTGATTGGTGGCAAGCTTATCATACATTGCCGGGACCATTTTTCCAAATTTGAGGTCACGGAATCCTCCGTTAGTATCAGGAAGCTTTTGTTTGATCAGGTCAGCCTTAATGGTTACCCCGATATGGTTGGCTTGTCCGGTAAGATCGGCCGCGGTATGGTAATCCCTGTCTGCTGTTTTAAAGGCACTGTTTCGTGTGTAACACCATAAAATGGTGCCCATCCCCATTTCGTGTGCTTCCTCAAAAGCTTCCGATACTTCCTGTATCTGTCGGTCGGACTCGGCAGAGCCAAAATAAATGGTGGCTCCAACCGCCGCCGCCCCCAGGTTCCATGCCTCGCGTACCGACCCAAACATAATCTGGTCATAGGTATTGGGATAGGTCAATAGTTCGTTGTGGTTTATCTTTACTATAAAGGGGATTTTATGCGCATATTTTCGGGCATGCAATGCCAGTCCCCCAAAGGTGGTGGCCACCGCGTTGCACCCGCCTTCAATTGCCAGTTTGATGATATTTTCAGGGTCGAAGTACATGGGATTTGGGGCAAAAGAGCTGCCTGCTGTATGCTCAATACCCTGGTCAACAGGCAATATTGACAGGAAGCCGGTACCGCCCAACCTGCCATGATTATAGATGGAAGCGAGGCTTTTCAGCACTTGTACGTTGCGGTCGCTTCCTGTAAAAACCTTTTCGAGGTAATCGGGACCGGGAAGCGTGAGTTGGTCTGCGGTTATTGTTTCACAAGTATGTGTTAATAGATCATCCTGTGAACTGCCCAGGTATTCTTTAATTTTTTCTATCCTGTTTATCATTTTTTGCTGCTTATTTTAAATAGTTGTTTTTATTTTTTCATTTTACGTTTTAAGAATTGCGCGTTAATGGCAACTATGATGGTGCTCAGGCTCATGAAAACAGCCCCGACAGCAGGGCCCAGCACAAATCCTGCGGAGTATAATACACCTGCCGCCAGCGGGATCGCCACAGCATTATATCCGGTGGCCCAAATGAGGTTTTGGATCATTTTGTTGTAAGTTGCTTTACCGAATAATATCAGGTTGGCTATGTCTTTAGGATTACTGTTCACGAGAACGATATCTGCGGTTTCAGCCGCTATATCAGTTCCCGAGCCCACGGCGATGCCCACATTGGCTTGTGCCAGAGCCGGGGCATCGTTTACGCCGTCGCCGGTCATGGCCACGAACTCACCCTTGCCCTGTAGATCTCTAACGATCTCCACTTTTTGATGGGGTAAAACCTCAGCGAAATAGCCATCCAACCCGAGTTCGGATGCTACCGCTTTGGCCACCCTTTCATTATCGCCGGTAGCCATAAATGTCTTGATATTGTTATCTTTAAATGTCTTGATGGCTTCCCTGCTTTCGGGGCGAATGGCATCCGACAGCGCTATATAACCTGCAACCTTTTCATCAATAGTTACAAAGACCACTGTTTCCGCCTCGCTTGAAACCGAACCTTCGGGCATTTCCCAGTTTTTCTCTTTTAAGTAACCGGGGCTTACTACTTTTACCTGTTTCCCTTCAACCCTGGCTTCAACACCCTTTCCGGTAATGGCATTGAATTTTTCAGTTTTGGGGATATTTACTTTCAATTCTTTCAGTTTATTTATGATGCCAACGGCAATCGGGTGTTCCGAGTTTTGCTCCAAAGCGCCGGCCAGGCGGAACATTTCTTCCTTTTTAATTGCTTTGTTTATCGATTCATACCTGGCAACGCCGAAAACACCAGATGTCAATGTTCCTGTTTTATCAAACAGAAGCGTCGTGATTTTCCTTGATTCTTCAAAGGCCGTACGGTTGCGTATCAGCAAGCCGTTTTGCGCCGACACGGCCGTTGAAATGGCCACCACAAGCGGTATAGCCAGGCCTAACGCGTGCGGACAGGCAATAACCATGACCGTAACCATTCTTTCCAGGGCAAAAACAAAATCGTAGCCTAGCAACAGCCATACGGTTAAAGTCCCAAAACCAGTGGTAAGGGCGATATAAGTAAGCCATTTAGACGCCCTGTCGGAAAGGTTCTGCATTTTCGACTTGGTTTTTTGCGCTTCTTCGACCATTTTTATCACCTTGTTCAGGTAACTGTCCTTACCGGTATTCACTACCTTTACCTTCAGTGATCCGTTGCCATTAATGGATCCCCCGATCACCTTATTGTCCTTTTCCTTTTTTACCGGTTTTGATTCACCAGTAAGCATCGACTCGTTCAGGTAACTGCTGCCATCCACGATAACCCCGTCAGCCGATACTTTCTCTCCGGGTTTGATGAGGATAATGTCATCTTTTTGGAGTTCTTCCAGTTTCACATCTTCCACTTTATCGCCTTTCACCCGGTGTGCCTCGGCAGGCATCATGCTTACCAGCAGTTGAAGGGCTTTTGATGCCCCCAATACCGATTTCATTTCCAGCCAGTGGCCCAACAACATGATGTCGATCAATGTAACGAGCTCCCAGAAAAAGTCAACCCCTTTAAGGCCAAACACCGTGGCGGCGCTATAAAAATAGGCAACTGATATGGCCATGGCAATCAATGTCATCATTCCTGGGCCTTTGGCTTTTATCTCCTCATAAAACCCTTTTAGAAAAGGCCAGCCCCCCCAGAAGTAAACAAAGGTAGAAAGGATCAGCAAGATATATTTGTTGCCCGGGAGCAGCCACTCGTAACCCAAAAAGTCCTGTATCATGGGTGAGAAAACCAGGATTGGGATTGAAATGATGGTTGAAACCCAAAACCGTTTGCGAAAATCCCGGATCATCATGGCATGGTGATCATGCGACCCTTGGCCCTGCCCGCTGTGGTTACTGTCTTTATGCGTGTGCCCGTCATGGTGTTCATGTTGTTCATGGTGGTCATGCGCTTTATGGTGTCCGGGTTCCTGATGATTGTGTTGCTTATCCATTTCGCTTCATTTTACTTTATCATAAGATATTTTCCTGCTTTAATTTTTGGGTTACTGTTTTTTGTTCTTCACCGACAAGCCCAGCGTTACCCAATCGTGCATGCCGCCCACGGGTAGTACAATATTTTTTTGGGCGGACGTTTTTCATTGATATCCATATTTTGTTTCTAATTATGATTACACGGCGTCGATGACTTTTTGAAGTTTTGTGCGGATTTCCTTCGCAATGCTTTCGAGCTCAGCATTTCCAACGGCCATCATTGAAGCTACCGGGTCAACCGCTGCAACTTCTGTTTTGCTTTCATCCAGTTCCTGCACAATTACGTTGCAGGGCAACATGGTGCCTATTTTGTTTTCTGCCTGGAGCGCTTCATAAGCTTTGGGCGGGTTGCACGCGCCAAGAATCCTGTATTTCCTGAAATCCACATCCAGCTTTTCCTTTAGCTTTTCGTGGATATTTATTTCTGACAATACGCCAAAACCTTCTTTTTTCAATTCTTCTGTTACTTTTTCAACGGCTTCGTCGAAAGAATAATTGGTGGTTTTTTCAATATAATATTTCATATTTTCTACATTAAATCCTTTTTCCGTTCTTCAAATTCCTGTTTGTCTATTTCTCCCTTGGCGTAGCGCTCTTTCAAAATATCGAGCGCCGACTTGCCGGGGCTTTGACTGGCGCTGTTGTTCCTGTTGAACCTTTGCGCCAACGGCCAGATAATGGCAATCAGCACAACAATGCCGATTATCCACCACCAGCCCATTCCGAATCCTCCTCCCATCATAATATCCTCCTTTCTTTTTATTATTGATTATTTTGATTTTGCATCATTCTACCCTGGCCCTGGTTAATCATGCCACCTTTCATCATTCCGCCTTGTTGCATCATCATGTTTTTCAATTGCTCTTTCTGGTCGTTGGTGAGCACTGCTTTCATTTTTCCGGCGGTTTCATAAGCAGCTACTTTCATGTCGGTTTTTGTTTCGGAACAGGCTTCCATCTGGTTTTTTACCTGGCTGGCCGAGGCGTTGTCTGCCAGCAAACTATTCAACTTCATCTGTTTTTTACGCAGTTCTGACTGATAATCGAGTTGTTGCTTTTTAAACCCGGTTTGCAAATCGAAAAGTTGATTCACCTGGTCATCGGTGAGCGACAGTTGTTGCTGCATGTTTGGCAGGCGGTTCACCATCATGCCGTATTTTTTCATGAGCATGTTTTGGTTCATCATTTGCCCGCACATAGGGCACATACCATTGTTCATCATGCCCTGCATCATTCCGCCACTTTGCATCATGCCACCTTTCATCATTCCGCTGTTTTGCATCATCATGCCTTGTTTTTGATTTTGATTGTTGTTTTGTCCCATCATTTGGGCGCTTGCCGTATACCCTGCCATAAACAGGAGGGCTGTTGTAATAATTACTAACTTTTTCATCTTTTTCATGTCATTAAATTTTAAATTGTTTATGCAAAGTAGGTGAAAATTAATTGCTTAACTGTTACATAATTTTTAAAAGAGTTTATAGTATTTTATTATTTTCATAGTAGTAATTCCCTTTGTTTTAACTTTTTCTTGTATTGAAGCGGTGAATCACCGGTTATCGATTTAAACTGACTTGAAAAGTGAGCGAGGCTACTGTATCCCAATTCATAAGATATTTCTTCAAAATTATGCTCATCAAAAAGTATGAGTTCCTTCGCTTTTTCAATTCTCTGATTGATATAATATTTCTCAATAGTCAAATTTTCAACTTCTGAAAAGACCGTGCTTAGAGAACCATAGCTCAGTCCTGTTTTCGTTACAAGGAAATCAGATAAATTTCTTCTCTCCTTATCAATAGAATTTTTTTGTAACCAATATAAAATGTAGGCCTTTATCTGTTCCACAATCTGCATCTTTTTGCTCTCAACCAATTCAAAACCGCCTTTTTTCAATTCAACTTTCAACTCATCCAAATAGTCAGCATCCACATTTGAAGTTTCGATTACAACTTCCCCCAGATTAATTTCCTCGATTTTAATTTTCAGTTTATTAATAATTTTTTCGACAACCCATATACAATGCTGGCATCTCATGTTTTTTATATGTAAAACCCGTGTTTCCATGTTTAATCTATTATAAGTATAAAATACCCTGGAAAATGTAATTGACAATAATCTGGGATTGCTCATTATCTCAAAGTAAACACAATAGGCAATCCCATCAGAAGTAAATGATAAACTTCCGCCTAATCAAGGGTATTTCAAATTATAAAAGATTGAATGAGAATGCGCACTGACATTCCGGAAGTCGATAGTGTTGGCGGACCATTACTATTATTTTCTACCAAACTAACAGCGACATCTTTTAAATAGGTTGGAATTGAATGTATATGAAGTATAGATGATATAAAATATGATACTACTTCCTCAAGTTCGAAGTGCGGAATTAAGCCTTGAACCAACGAATAATACTGGAAGGACGATCCGGAACAACAATTATCATCTTTTTCACTTGAATCGTGGCCATGCCCATGTTGCGACTCAGAACTCGTGGATTCACCGTGGTGGTGATTAACCTCATGAACTTCTGCCAATGAAATAATGGCATCATTTGTCAGACAAACTGTATTTACCAGGTAAACACCCAAAAAAGATATAAGGCAAAATGCCGCAATCCGGATTGTAGGTATTTTGTACAGATAAACCATTTTGTCAATATAAAGCTGTTCTTATTTATCAAAAAGGAACAGCTATCTTCTATTTACAACAGAGTAAAATATAAATTGTTTTGTTCCGGCACCGAGTTGATTAAGGGCAGCGATTACCATGTAAAACCATTTTTTAGTATTTTTTCGGCGAGACCGATGTTTATGTAATACCTTAAAGAGAATGATGACAATGCAAAAATCCGAAACGGGTGAAGCCTAAACACGACTTCACTCATTCCGAACAAGGGTATTTCTACTTAATAATACGCCTCAATCCATTAATTGTTCATCATTCCTTTTCCCATGCCATGGCCGTTCATGTTATTATTCTGCATGGAATTCATCATCTTATTATTCTGCATGGAATTCATCATCCAACTTTGGAATTCTTTCTGTTGGGAATTATTCAGAACGGATTCCATTTGCTGAACCGTTTTATAGGCTTCTACGCCCATATCAATACTTACATCGGTGCAACTTTGCAATTGTTTGCGTACCGCTTCAGCTGAGGCGTTGCTCTGAAGCAACGACTGCAGTTGCAGTTGTCGTTTTTGTTGCAACGCGCTTAAATCGATCTCTTTTTTCTGATAAGCTGATTTCAGGTCAATCAGTTTCTCCGTTTGATCGGATGTCAGCGAAAGCTGTGACTGCATGCGGGGCAGCATGGCTACCATTCGTTCATACCTCCACATGGGCAAGGTCCCTCCCATCATATGGGAATAGTTACCATTCATCATACCTTGTCCCATCATTTCACCGGACATCATTCCGTAGTTTCCCGTTCGGTTTCCCTGCATCATCATGCCCGATTGATTGTGCATGTTGCGCATCGATCCCTGGTTCATGTTTGATTGTGCTTCAGCTGACAAGCCTGTTGCCAGAAGTACAGCGACAATTAATACTGCAATTTTCTTCATCACAAATTCTCCTTTTAATTTTTGTTAAAACATCTAATTCGTTACATCGGGTGATTACCCGGAAACAGTTTGTGCCGGTTCATTATTTTCGCAGTCGGCTATCTCTTTTACCTGGCATGCTGCGCATCCCTGAGCATCGTTACCATCTTCCATCGAACAGGAATGAGCGGTAAATTCGGCCTTCGGATCGAAGAGCATTTTCACGCCTAACGCCAGCATGACAAAGGCGACCAGTACGATTGATATGAGAAATATTTTGAAAAACATGGCTTCTGATTTTAGTGATTGAACTTTTCGTTGATTTACCTACCGGTGAGCATCATTAATAATGCCGGCCATTTCGTTTTTAATGGAGTATCGATTTCATTATAGCCTCCCTTCATTTTATTTTCAAAGTTAAGTCCGGCCAATGGTTTAGCTGTTACACAATCCGTGATAAGATTTATACATTCGGCAGGTTATCCTGTTTTTTAGATTTTTTAACATGAACTCTTCTTCTGAGGCAGGTGATTGTCTCCAAATTCCCGTTAGGGGAATTGAGTTTTATGAATTAACTGCTAACTTTAGCCATCATCAAAGTATCCATGACCATGAATGACATTAAAGCCATAGAAGTATTTGCCGGAACCAGTTGGGAAGCCGGCCTGGTGAAAAGCCTGCTGGAAAATGCAGCAACTGGAGTATTCGTTCAGGATGAAATCCAGGGAACTTTGGTGCCCTGGTACACGAGCGCCGGAGGGACAAGTTCGATCCGGCTGGTGGTTTCCAGCGAGGATGAAGAGAAAGCCCGCGAAGTAGTAAACCAGTATTTGACTGATATAGCCCGCCGTTAGTCGTAAATGAAAAAATCAAACGATAACTTTTTTGTCCGCAGAAAACGAGCCTTTGGCCATGCCTGGAGAGGATTGCGTCTCCTTGCCGGGAGAGAGGTTCATTTCCGCATACATCTGATCGCTTTCATCGTGGTGCTGGCGGTTGGCTGGTGGACAGGACTCTCCCTGGCCGAATGGCTCAGCATTATCATTGTGAGCGGGCTGGTTTTTACGGCCGAGGCATTCAACAGCGTAATTGAACGCCTTTGCGACTTCGTATCGCCGGAGTACCATACACGGATAAAAGACATCAAAGATATGTCCGCGGCAGCGGTTACCCTGGCAGCTATTACGGCCTTTATCGCAGGATTGATTATCTTCATTCCGAAACTTATTTTCCCACTGTTTTCGTAATTGAAAGAATAGATGAAGATTGAACACATTGCCATCTGGACGCTCCACCTGGAGGAGATGAAAACGTTCTACGAGACTTATTTCTCGGCGAAAGCCGGGAAACAATATCACAACCCGGATAAGCAGTTTACGTCCTATTTCCTTTCGTTCGATGAAGGAGCACGGCTGGAGCTGATGCACCGGCCGGGAATGAGCCAGAACTCAGGCAGCACAGACCTGACCGGAATTACGCATCTGGCCTTTTCGGTAGGTAACCGGACAACCGTTGATCAACTCACGGAAAGACTCCGCCGCGATGGTTACGTGATTGCCGGAGAGCCGCGGGTAACCGGTGATGGATACTATGAAAGTGTCATTCTCGATCCCGATGGAAACCATATCGAAATTACCGGGTAAAAACAAAATACCGGATGTAAATGTCTTCTCTTTACATACCATGGTTAATTTGCCGTACAAAATGTAAACTTACTTTGCAGACGTTCCCGCTCCTGCTTGAAATATCATTATACTCACCGGATTATTACTTATCGCCGGCGGCGTCATGACCGGTTTGACACTGGGCCTTTTCGATGTAATTCACCTCAATATTAAGACTTTCTACCTCTTCAATATTGTTCCGGCCGGATTGGTTTCCTTCCGGGCTCTTATTAGAATTCGAGGGTAAGCTGAACAGGAATTCCTTCACCCGGAAGGGTCAGATTTGACATGGTCAATCCCAAAAGACGAACGCCTTTTTGGGCTGCTTCGTCGTACGGCAACAAATCGACACCGGTGCGATACAGCTGCTTCACCCCGATAACGTTTCCGCGGAAGGTATGGCCCCGGGTAATCTGTTCGAAATCGGCATATTTCACCTTGAGCGTTATCGTCTTTCCCATGGCCTGCTTTTTCCTGACCCGGTTCCAGACAATTTCGGCGATAATTTCCAGTTCGTGCTTTAACTCTTCCGCATCATACAGATCGCGATCGAAAGTACGTTCCCCACCAATCGATTTCCGTTCCCGGTTTGGATTTACCGGCCGGTTATCGATGCCCCGGGCAATGTCGTAGTAATAATTTCCTGCTTTACCAAACGAACGAATAAGTTCTGTCCGTTCCAGTTTTTTCAAATCGCGCCCAAAATGAATGCCCATTTCATGAAAACGGGTGGCCGTTACTTTACCAACACCAAAGAATTTGTCTATCTCCAGCTTTTCTACGAATGCTTCAGCCTCTTCCGGCGGAATGACAAAGATGCTATCCGGTTTCCGGTAGTCGGAAGCAATTTTTGCCAAAAACTTGTTACAGGAAACCCCCGCTGATGCGGTCAGGTTAACTTCGTCCTTTATCCGCTGCTTGATTTCGCGGGCAATCAGGGTCGCCGATGGTTTTCCTTTCTTGTGAAAAGTTACATCCAGAAAGGCTTCGTCTAGCGAAAGTGGCTCCACCAGATCGGTGTATTCGTGAAAAATAGATTGGATTTGCCCTGAAACCTGACGATACGCGTCAAAGCGCGGTTTGATAAAGATAAGCTCAGGGCATTTTCGGGCTGCGGTAACAGAAGGCATGGCCGATCGGACGCCAAACTTACGCGCTTCATAACTGGCAGCAGCCACCACACCACGCTGCCGGCTTCCACCCACAGCCACAGGTTTTCTCCGCAATTCGGGATTATCTCGCTGCTCTACTGATGCATAGAATGCATCCATATCGATATGGATAATTTTCCGGATCGTTTCCATAACAGGATTTCCTTCGTACAAATGTAACAGGGAAATCCGAAACATTGAGAAAGGGACTTCCCTGCCCCGCGTTAACAATCTGCGAGAGCTGGCTGAAGTCTTCAATTATTCGTTGGATGAGTTAGTAGATATCGATTTGAAAAGTAAGCTATTTCTTTGGGGATGATTTGCCAGGGTTGCGTCCTTTGCCACCAGAACGATTTCCGCCTTTTCCGCCTTTGCGAAAGGGTTTTCCGTTCCCCCGGCCCCTGCCGCTAAACTTCTTCGGGTTATAAACCGGCGATTCGCCCAATTCGGGAGGCACCGGAATTTTGGTCACTTCCCGCTCAATCAGCTCTTCAATCTTCTTGAAATCGTGCTGATCCTTTTCGGTAATGAAGGTGATGGCAACACCGGAACGTTGGGCCCGCGCCGTACGACCGATCCGGTGCACATAATCTTCCGCATCGTTCGGCACGTCGAAGTTCAGCACCAAGTCGATGCCCTCGATATCGATACCACGAGACAGAATATCGGTAGCTACCATTATCTGCGTCTTCTTGTTACGGAAATTGCGCAGTACCTCCTCCCGCTCTCCCTGCTCCAAATCGGAACTAATGCCATCGGCACGGAATTTCATCTTTTTCAGCTCCCGGACAATCTGTGTTACATTGGCCTTGCGGGAAGTAAAAATGAGGATGCTCTCGCAATCATCCTTATCCTTTAGCAGATCACTTACCAGCGGTAACTTCTGGCTTTCGTAGGTCATGTACGCCACCTGTAAAATATTTTCAGCCGGCTTGGAAATAGCAATATTTACCTCCTGAGGCTCTCTCAGGATGCTGTTGGCCAGTTTGCGGATTTTGGGCGGCATAGTAGCTGAAAAAAGCAGTGTTTGCCGTTCGACCGGCAATTCTCGCACAATGCGCATAATATCTTCAAAGAAGCCCATATCGAGCATCCGGTCGGCCTCATCCAAAATGAGGTGACGGACCGTGGAGAAATCGCCGTAGCGCAAATTCATGTGCGCCAGCAACCGGCCCGGCGTAGCCACAATGATGTCAGCGCCTTTCCGCAGTGCCACCCGCTGCCGCTCAAAAGCATTGGCCTCACCCCCGCCGTAAACGGCAATCGACGAAACAGGACAGAAATAAGAAAAACCTTCGATCTGCTGATCGATTTGAAATACCAGCTCCCGCGTCGGGGCAATAATGAGTGTATCGATTCCTTTACTGCCTCCGCGTGCAACGCGATTGAGCACAGGGAGCAAATAAGCTGCTGTTTTTCCGGTTCCTGTTTGGGCACAGGCGATGAGGTCTTTTTCCTGAAAAATAACCGGCATGGCTAACTCCTGCACAGGCGTGCACTCCTCAAATCCCATGGATTCGAGTCCATCCATTACTTCCGGTTCAAAATCAAATTCGGTGAATTTCAATGTTATTGGGTTTACTGTTTTTACTTCTAATAAACTAAGTTTGGTATCTTCTCCCGGAACTTCTTATCCGGATGTTTTCATTTTCTGCTAAGCTATAAACTATTCGACATAAAGCACTAATCCCTTCAAATATTCTCCTTCCGGATGATAAATATCGATTAGATGATCAGCGGGTTGCGTCTGTTGGTGCAGGATGCGGACCTTCCGTTGATCGACGAAGAGTCCGGTTTCCCAATCCACTTCAAACTTGTTGCCATACTCCATCACCTCATGCGTGGTGGATCCGCCCCACAGATAACTATCTTCCGGTTCTACATCTGCTTTGAACGGAAGCGTTCTGGCATTTTTATCGTAAATCGCCGAAACGCTTTCTCCCAGGGCATTCCGAATGGCTTCGGCAATCAATGACCGGTTGGGCCACATTCCGGCCGAATACGCCTGATAAACAACGGTTCCGTTGTAATAAACGATACCGGGAATGAATAGGGTACCGTCCTGTCGGGATCAGATTGCCATCTGACCTTCCATTTCGAGCAGGCGAACATATATTTCGTACGAAACCCAGGCATCCGTAGCCGCATAGATTTGCTGAGATGTTGTTAAAATCGGGGCTTCCCAGTTAGTCAGGCGCTGTGATTTGGAAATACGGAATCCCAGCACAATTCCGGCCAGTTTCTTCAGGCTGAAATTTTCGATTCCAAAATCCTTGACATATTCCTGCAATTCAACAAATCCTCCCGGACGGAAATGATTGACATTCTTCAAAATCTTAATGTCATCGCGAATTGCTGCGCCACTCTTCACAATTTTTGTATCGGCCAAAATGCGGAGCAGGCTTTCCGGCAAACCGATTTTATTGATTCGGAACAAAAATGCTTTATCGGCAGTAGAAAGCTGAAGAAGGGCAACCGGATTGGTTTGCCCTTTTTTGAAAGAAGGGCGTGTTTCGGTATCGAAACCAAGAATTAACTGCTGTTCCAGATAGTGAACCGCTTCGTCTACCTGTTCCAGTGTCTCGATAAGCTGAATCTCACCCTCGAAATGATTCAATGGCAATTCATTCAGTTCTTCTTTCGAAATACACTTATGTAAAACAGTTGTTTCCTCCTTCATAACAATAAAATCTTCCTATTCCCCTCTGAAATTCTTGAATTGTTGTTTCAAAATCCAGTCGGGACTATCAATTTGTTCCTCTTCTTTATTCTGTACGGCATCTATCTTCTTCGCATCTTCCGACAAATCCACATCACCAAAAGTTAAATTATGCAATGCCCGAAGACCGTTCACTAATCGTTGTCCCCAATAATCAGCAAAGTTACTCCGGCACTCCAACAAAGCATCATTCATGACCTCAACCGTACCAATGCGGTACGACAGGATGAAATCCTTCAAATCCTGGTAAATATCAGCCATATTCTCTGCCAGACTTCCTTCAACAGGATCTTCGCTGTATTGCATTGCCGGATCGAAAACCTCCAGGTAGGCATCGTGCTCACCCAGTTTTACTTGCAGCTTACGATGCAAATAATTGTAATCTCCCTCCGAAACAAACTTCGCCGGCTCATCCTCCAGCATATTTTCCACTTCCGGAAGCAGCGATGCTTTCAAATACAACAACGGAAAAATCTTCTGCATTTTATGCACAAAATCCGTCCGGTTGAATTCGTCCATCGTCTCCAGCGTAGCACAATACTCGTTGGCTACAGTTACAAACTCAATAACATTTACAGAATAGACAATATGTGAACTTTCTCCTTCCATTAACCGATGACAGATTATTTTTATAAATCAGGCACAAAGGTAATATAAAAAAGCGAGAGAATTCAGACGCGCGCCTTTAGCTTTTGTCAGGATTCTCTACTATGTAAACGCCCGTCCGGACTGTTTATTATATCGCCATTATCCAGCATCCAGCGCGTTACGCCCAGCACCTGTTTTTCCTTCCCGTCCAACTCATGCACCAAATCCTGAATCGGTAATGGCTTCTCCATTAACAAATCATTCACCTTCCGGGAAATCCGCTCAAATTCCGAACGGGTAACACCGGCCTGATGTTCCTGCCGGCAAACATCACATTCACCACAAGGCTGACCATCCGTCTGTCCAAAATAATCGAGCAGGACCACACTTCGGCATTGCTCCTCCTGAGCAGCATAGCGAATGACAGCATCTACCCGGTCGAGGAACCGTTGCTTACGAATGGCGTAATTCTCCGGACTGATTTTGATCCGTTTTTCGTCAATCCGCTCCTTGGTGAAAATAACCAATGCACTTTTCCGTCTGGGAATATAGCGGACTACTTTCAGCACATTCAACCTGTTCAGGTATTCCTTCACCACTTCCAAGGTGGTCTTGGCCCGTTGTGCTAAAATCCGTTCATTTACTACCGTAAATTCGCTAAAAACGCCGGTATACGAACGAAGGAGCAGCTTGATGAACGCGTCGAAGGAGGCATTAACTACCTGAAATTTATATAGTTCATCGCGGTTCACCCGAAAAAAAATGCGTGATGCATGTTCCAGTTCATCGGTGAATTCGAGGTAACCTTCGCGTTGCAATATTTTCAGGCAATGAAAAACAGCCAGCGGCTGGAAATTGAAATTGCGCGAAAAATCGCCCAGGTTAAAATCGAAAGCCCGCCCTTTGGCCGTTCCAACAGCCACGCTGAAGTAGTTCCCCAGCGCCTGGTAAACCCGGCGAATCATGTCCATTTGTGGAAAACTATCGGTTACCTGTTTGTGTAGTCTTCGTTTATCGGTGGCATTGAAGAGCAGAACAGCTGCCGCCTTTTTCCCGTCACGACCAGCCCGGCCAGCCTCCTGAAAGTATGCTTCCAGCGAATCGGGCAAATCGACGTGAATCACGAAACGAACATCCGGCTTATCGATTCCCATGCCAAAGGCATTGGTCGCCACAATTACCCGCGATTTACCGCTCATCCACTCATCCTGCTTTGTTGCCCGTATTTCCGGCGCCAGCCCGGCGTGATAGAAATCGGCAGAAACACGCCCCCTTCTCAGCAATTCGGTAATTTCCCGTGTTTTCTTTCGGCTGCGAACATATACCACGCCGCTGCCTTTAGCCTTCTTCACCGTTTCGACCAGGTAGCCCAGCTTATCTTCTTTCTGCCGGACCATGTACACCAGATTTTCGCGGTAGAAGCTTTTTTGCAGGACATTCTTCCCGGCAAACCTCAGCTTGTCCTGAATATCGTCGACCACGTCAGGAGTAGCCGTTGCCGTAAGCGCCAAAACCGGAATATCGGGGAAATAGTCACGCAATGAAGCAATATTCAGGTACGAAGGACGGAAATCATATCCCCACTGTGAGATACAATGGGCTTCATCAACCGTAATCAGGTTGAGTTTCATCCGGTGCAGGTACTCCTGAAACGAAGTGCTGGCCAATCGTTCCGGAGAAACATACAGGAACTTATAATCTCCATAAACAGCGTTCTTCAGGGTGACATCAATCTCCATGGAAGTCATTCCTGAATACACCGCCAATGCTTTAATGCGACGTTTCTTTAGGTTTTCCACCTGGTCTTTCATGAGCGCAATCAATGGCGTTACCACCAGGCATAGCCCCTCGTTGGCCATCGAGAAAACCTGGAACGTAATGGACTTTCCGCCGCCAGTGGGCATCAATCCCAGCGTATCCTTTCCCGATTCAACCGAACGGATGATCTCTTCCTGCAACGGACGAAAATCGTCGTAACCCCAGTATTTCTTTAATATTTGATGAAAATCCCTCATATGATCAGACACACAAATTTAGGAATTAACCCGTCAAAAACTGGTCTGTTATCCATCTTTCATAAAGTACGTTATTTCCTGCCTCAACCTATGCTAACGATGAAGCACTTTTCATACATTTTTCTTATTTTAGCCCATCATTCACCTAAAAGCTTTACCCATGTCGTTTCTGTCCGATAAAGTTGTTCATGAAGGCCTGACCTTTGATGACGTCCTTCTTGTACCCGCTTATTCCGAGGTTCTTCCGCGGGATGTGGATATTTCTTCCAATTTCACACGGAATATCCGGCTTAATACGCCAATCGTGTCCGCAGCCATGGATACAGTGACCGACTCGAAACTCGCCATCGCCATTGCGCGTGAAGGTGGCATCGGAGTGATTCATAAAAACATGAGTATCGAAGCACAGGCAAAACAGGTGACCATTGTGAAGCGGGCAGAAAACGGGATGATCTACGATCCGATTACCATCTCGAAAGAGAAGAAAGTAGGTGATGCCCTTTCAATTATGGAAACGTTCAAGATTGGTGGCATTCCGGTTGTCGATGCAGCCGGCTTACTGGTGGGAATTGTGACCAACCGGGACCTCCGCTTCGAAAGAGATTTGCAGCGTCCGATTGCGGAAGTAATGACTGTGGAAAATCTGATTACGACGGATGTATCGACCAACCTGGAAAAGGCGGCCAATATTTTACAACAATACAAAATTGAAAAGCTACCGGTCGTCGACAAGCACAACAAGCTTATTGGATTGGTGACTTATAAAGACATTACCAAAGCAAAAGACAAGCCGCGCGCCTGCAAAGACGAGAAAGGCCGCCTGCGGGTAGCTGCAGCCGTCGGCGTAACGCACGACACCATCGACCGGATTGATGCGCTGGTAGAAGCACAGGCCGATGCAATTGTCATTGACACGGCACACGGTCATTCGCGTGGTGTTTTAGCGATGCTCAAGAAGGCAAAAAGTAAGTACCCTGAAAAGGAATTCGTTGTTGGAAACATCGGGACCGCGGAAGCCGCTTCGGAACTGGTTTTTGCCGGAGCAGATGCGGTTAAAGTCGGCATTGGCCCGGGTTCCATTTGTACGACCCGTGTCATAGCAGGAGTTGGAATTCCCCAGCTCTCCGCCATTTACAACGTAGCCAAAGCCATTAAAAACAGCGGCGTTCCGGTAATAGCTGACGGAGGATTACGTTATTCCGGCGACATCGTAAAAGCGTTGGCAGCCGGTGCACACAGTGTGATGGCCGGTTCATTGTTCGCTGGTGTGGAAGAATCGCCCGGCGAAACCATCATTTACCAGGGGCGAAAATTCAAATCCTATCGTGGAATGGGCTCCATCGAGGCTATGCAACAAGGCTCGAAAGACCGCTACTTCCAGGATGTGGAAGACGACATCAAGAAACTCGTTCCGGAAGGCATCGTAGCCCGGGTTCCTTACAAAGGCACGCTGTATGAAGTTATTTTCCAGATGATTGGTGGTTTACGTGCAGGAATGGGATATTGCGGCGCCCACAACATTCACAAATTGCACGAGGCTAAATTCACCCGAATCACCAACGCAGGCGTCACAGAAAGTCATCCGCATGACGTTTCTATTACCCGCGAAGCCCCCAATTATTCACGGGAATAAACACTTAATTTCAAAACCGGAGCAAACGACTGACTTATTTCATTTTTAGCTAAATAGCCCTTAAGTTCATGTTCGAATCCATTTGCAGTGTACTCCTTCTTCTCCTGCTGACATTAACCGGAATTTCGGCTAACGCCAAAGAGAAACAGGTCATCATGACCATTGGCGGAGATAAAATTTACAACGACGAATTTCTCCGGATGTACCAGAAAACCAACCTGAGCCTGCCGGATTCCCTTCAAAAAACACCACGGGAATACCTGCAACTGTTCATCGACTTTAAACTAACAGTGCGCGCAGCGGAAGCGCTTGGAACGGATACGCTGAGTTCATTCAAAAGTGAACTTGCCCGTTACCGGGAAGAATCAGCAGCTCCTTACCCCACCGATTCCACCATAAACAAGCAATTGATTCGTAGGATGTACAACCGGATAACAACGGAGGTAAAAGCGTCACACATCCTGATAAGGGTTCCGCCCAATGCATCACCGGCCGATACACTGAAAGCCTGGAAGCAAATGAACGATTTACGACAACGCGCCTTGAATGAAGACGATTTCTCCAAAATAGCCCTTAATTACCCGGACGATCCATCAGCCAGAACAAATAAAGGAGAATTGGGCTATTTCAGCTGGTCCATGATGGTTTATCCGTTCGAAAAGGCAGCTTATGAAACACCGGTGGGACAAATTTCGTCCATTGTTCGTACGCGCTTCGGTTATCATATAATTAAAGTAGAAGACACTACCGGATTAAAGGAATTTTATACAAATCATCGTGAAAAATACAGAACGGAAAGGTATTTTGACGGGACTGTTTATCTTTGTCCCTCGCAGAAAACGGCAACAGCGGTTGAAAAAATGGTAGAAGCGGGGGAAAACAGTACAATCATCATTGAAAAATTTAAGGATCGGAAGGGATTTTCACGCCGAACCGGACAATTTAAACCGGGAGACAACCTTGCTGTCGATTTTTACATCTTCAATGATACGGATGCTGCCGCAAAGGCACATTCCAAATTGGCAGTATTGCAGGGGAAGCAGCAACCGGAAAGATTCAAACAGTTAAACGAAGTACGGGGGACCTGCATGGCCGACTATCAGGATTACCTGGAAAAAGAATGGGTAAAACAACTTCGGCAAAAATATCCGGTTATGATAAAACATCAGGTGATGAACAAAATATTGAAGCTCACGGCAGAAAAATGAGGAAGATATTTTTAGCGCTAACAGGCATAATGATTCTTTTTACTGCCTGTCAAAAAGGAAATAAAGAAAACGGGAAAGATGCAATTGCCAAAGTTGGCGATAAATACCTCTACCGGGAAGATTTAGCCAGTGTACTTCCGCATGATTTGAACAGCACAGACAGTACCCGCCTGGCGACCGATTACATTCAACGATGGCTTCACCAGGAACTGATTCTGCAAAAAGCGGAAGAAAACCTGACGCCCGAACAAAAAAATGTTCAACACGAGTTGGAAGAGTACCGGGCATCGCTGTTAATTCATAAATACCAGGAAGAATGGGTACGACAACGACTCGACACCGTTGTTACAGAGAAAGATATTCGCGATTTTTATGACCACAATCCGGAGAAATTTAATCTCAACCAGGATCTGGTTCAGGGAATATACATGGAAGTTCCCAAAGAGGTTGGCCGTGCCGACGAGATTAAAAAGTGGATGCTGTCCAATAAGTCGAAAGATATGTCGGCATTGGAAGTATTTAGTTTCCAATACGCTACCAAATACGACAATTTTTCCGATAAATGGATGGAATTCAGTCGTATTGAGTCGCGCTTACCGATGGAAATTATGAACACGGATCGATATTTGCATCAAAACAACTTCATTGAAACGACTGATTCAACAAGCGCCTATTTCGTTGCTATTAAAGATTTTCGCTTAAAAGGGGGAAAAGCACCATTCAACTTTGTGAATGATCGGATAGAAAACTTAATTTTGAACAGCCGAAAAATGGAGCTGATTAAGGAGCTCGAGAAAAAAATATACGAAAAAGGCGAAGAAGAAGATCTTTTTACCATTATGAAATGATAATCACTACGATATGCTGAAATATACATTAAAAATTTTACTGCCTGTTCTGTTTTTGTTCGCAGCTTCGGCTCAAACGTTTGGCCAGGACAAAGTCATTGACCAGATCGTTGCTGTTGTTGGAGGAAATGTTATTCTAAAATCTGATATCGAAACGCAGTATCTTCAGATGCAGGCACAGGGTGCCACTTCAACCGGGGACATGAAATGTGAGATCCTGGAAAGTTTGCTTGAGCAAAAACTATTATTGGCCGAAGCTGAACTCGATACAACTATTACGGTGACGGACAACCAGATTAACCAAGAGATGGACCGCCGTATGCAATATTTCATCGAACACATTGGTTCGGAAAAAGAAGTGGAACAATATTTCCACAAACCCATCATCCAAATTAAAGCCGACATGGAGGATGCCATCCGCGAACAACTGATGACGCAGCAGATGCACTCTAAAATCACCGAAGATGTGACCGTTACACCATCAGAAGTTCGCCGTTTTTATAAAGAAATGAAGCCGGATGAAATCCCGATGGTGAAAGAACAGATGGAATACGCCGAAATTACAGTACTCCCCAAGATTAGTGAGAAAGAAGATCTCCAGGTAAAAACTCAGCTTCGTGATTTGAAAAAAAGGGTTGAAAATGGAGAGAACTTTGCAACACTGGCTGTTCTGTACTCCGAAGGACCTTCCGCAAGGAATGGTGGAGAATTGGGTTACCTGGGACGTGGTCAGCTCGATCCGGCATTCGCGGCCGTAGCTTTCAACCTGAAACCGGGAAAAGTATCGAAAGTGGTGAAGAGTGAAATGGGTTACCACATCATTCAGCTCATCGACCGGAAAGGTGAAAAAGTGAATGTTCGCCATATCATTATCAAACCCAAAGTGGAACCGGAAGAGCTGGAGCGCGCCAGGCAGCATATCGACAGCATTGCAAATTATATCCGTCGTGACAGCATATCGTGGGAAAAAGCTACATATCTCTACTCTTTCGACAAAGATACCCGGAACAATAATGGACTTGTTATCAATCCTCAGACCGGTTCTTCCAAGTTCGAAGCTAGTCAGCTAGACCCGGCAGTAAGTAAGGTGATTACGACCATGAAAATTGGTGAAATCTCCGATCCTTTCCTCATGCTTGACCCGAAACGTCAGCGTCAGGTATATACCATAGTCAAACTGCTTGATAAAACGGAACCACACAAAGCGAATCTGGCAGAAGACTATCAGCTCCTAAGCAATATGTATCTGCAAAAGAAAAAAGAAAATGTATACGAGGACTGGATTGCTGACCGGGTGGCAAAAACATATGTCCGCATTGACGATTCGTATGTTAATTGTAACTTCAAGTTCAAGAACTGGGTTAAATAACCACCTGGAACATGATGTTTAATAATGATACAGAAGCCGTCGACGCTTTACGTGTAAAGCACGACGAGCTTCTTCGCGAAATACAAAAGGTTATCTATGGTCAGGACGAAATCATCAAACAAGTCCTGATTTCCATTTTCAGTAAGGGACATTGTCTGCTGATTGGAGTTCCGGGGTTGGCCAAAACACTCCTGGTGAATACTATTGCCCAGGTTCTCGGCCTGCACTATAAGCGCATTCAGTTTACACCCGATCTGATGCCGTCCGATATTATTGGTACGGAAATTCTGGATAAAGACCGGGCATTCAAGTTTGTGAAAGGCCCTTTGTTCGCAAATATCATTCTTGCCGACGAAATTAACCGGACGCCACCGAAAACGCAGGCAGCATTGCTCGAGGCCATGCAGGAAAAGTCGATAACTTCCGCAGGCACCAGCTATAAGCTCGATGAGCCGTTTTTCGTATTGGCAACACAAAATCCTATCGAACAGGAAGGAACATATCCCCTGCCCGAAGCACAACTCGACCGTTTTATGTTTTCCATCTGGTTGGATTATCCTGCCCATGAGGATGAGATGACTATCGTGAAGAACACCACTTCCGATTATCATAACGAGGCAATGAATATTATTTCAGCCGAAGAGATTCTTCATTTTCAGGAACTAATAAAACGTGTTCCGATTAACGACAACGTGCTCAGGTATGCGGTTACACTGGCAGCCAAAACACGCCCGGGAACAAAACACGCGCCGGATATAACCAATAAATACCTCAAGTGGGGAGCCGGGCCAAGAGCGTCTCAGTTTCTTGTCCTTGGAGCAAAAACACATGCGGCATTGCATGGTAAATATTCACCCGATATCGAGGATGTGGAAGCGGTGGCTACGGCCATCTTACGCCACCGGATTATCAAGAATTACAAGGCGGAAGCGGACGGAATCGGTGTGGATGACATTATCGCTCAACTCATGAAATAATCACCTCGACCATTAATTTGAAAAATCACGGATGAAGCTATTGGCAACATATCGAAATGCCTTTCTTTTTTTGATTACAGCTATTGCCCTGTTTTCACTGCAATCCTATACTCCTCAACCACAGCCGCAGAAAAAAAGGAGAAGAATAGAACTGGAGCACGCCGATAGTTTAATGTATAATGAAAAAATTGTTGCCGATGCGCAACGATTGATTGGTCATGTGAGGCTGCACCACCAGGGTATTGTCATGACCTGCGACAGTGCATACTCATACAACAGTAAGAATATGGTCGATGCCTTTGGTAATGTTCACATTATTCAGGGCGACACACTCCACCTCTACGGACAGTACATCAATTACAATGGCGACAGCCGGATGGCCAAGGTCCGCCGTAACGTCAAACTCATTAACAAGACCATCACGCTGACCACCGATTCGCTCGATTTTAATATGAATACCAACATTGGGTATTACAACCACGGCGGAAAAATTGTGGATACAGCTAATGTGCTGACAAGCCGGATTGGACGATATTACGCTGATCAGGATCTGTTTTTCTTCAAAGATTCGGTTAAGGTAACCAACAAGGATTTTGTGATGCATGCCGATACACTGGAGTATTTGAGCGAAAAAGAACGTGTCCGCATTGTTGGCCCCACCACCATCGTGGGAACCAAAGAAAAAGGTAAACTCTTCTCGAAAAGCGGTTGGTACGATACTCAGACCAACATCTCCGAATTATATAAAGGCTCCCGCCTCGAACGCAATGACCAAATACTGGAAGGCGACACATTGTATTACAACAAAAACACAGGGGACGGGAAAGCTTTTCACAAGGTAAAACTGACCGACCTAAAAAATCACACGGTTATTACCGGGAAACGTGGCGTATACAACGAATTCAGTGATAAGGCAATGGTTACCGATTCAGCGTTGTTTATGCACTATTCCGAAAAGGACACCTTATTCATGCATGCCGATACGCTGCATTCGGTCCCGGATACATCGCAAACAAAAAAGAAAAAGGATCAGAAGATATTCCTCGCCTACTACGGCGTTCGCTTTTTCCGTTCCGATATCCAGGGAAAGTGCGACTCGCTGGCTTATCAGATGAGTGATTCGACCATCGAAATGTATCACGATCCGGTATTGTGGTCTCAAAACAACCAGATGACCGCCGACGTGGTTAAAATGACTACGCACGAAAAATCACCGGACATCGTGAATATGGAGAATAATGCCTTCATTATTTCGGAAGAGGATTCCGCAAAATTCAACCAAATTAGCGGAAAAGACATGCTCGGTTACATCCGCAACAATAACCTGTATAAAGTGGAAGTAAATGGCAACGGCCGTTCGATATATTTTGCCAAAGATAAAAATAACTACATCGGGCTAAACCGGGTCGAGAGCAGTAATATCAATATTTACCTGACCAACGGGCACATCAACAACATTACTTTCATAACCCGCCCCGACGCCAGGATGCTTCCGTTGGATGACGTGAATACAAGTGAAACGATGTTACAGGGATTTAAATGGAGACCGGAAGAGAAACCCAAAAACCGGTACGATGTTTTTTCAAAGGAGAAGAAAGAGTTGCGCCCCAAAGAAAAAGCGCAGAAACAAAACAAAATTGAATCTGCGCCCAAATAATTTCCTTAAGGACACGTCGCTAAGTAAAAACCTATTTAATATTCATCTTCATTGAAAAAGAAATCATCCTTGCTCGGATAATCCGGCCAAATATCTTCGATGGATTCGTACACTTCGCCCTCGTCCTCAATCTCTTGTAAATTCTCGATGACTTCTAAGGGCGCCCCTGATCGGATAGCATAATCGATCAACTCGTCCTTGCTCGCAGGCCAGGGGGCATCCTCCAATTTTGACGCTAGTTCCAATGTCCAATACATAATATTATTTAATTATATTATACCTTGCATTTTTTTGCGATTATAAGCATTTTTTTTTAAAATTTGATGCCTAATTTTCAATCTTTTTTATGCTTTCCAGGCGATTTCTTCCGCCCCAGTCTCATAGGATACCTTCCGGGATAAGACAAACAGGTAATCTGACAAACGGTTCAAATATTTAATTATTTCGTGTGGTACGTCGACACGTTGGGACAATTTATAAACATTTCGTTCGGCCCGGCGACAAACCGTGCGTGCCAAATGACAATACGATACCGGGTTATTTCCTCCCGGAAGAATGAAGTGCGTAAGCGGCGGAAGCTCAGCCAGAATCTTGTCCATTTCATTCTCGAGTTGTTTCACATCTTCTTCGCAACACGGCAAATGCTCGTTGCTGTCTACCCGGTCGGTATCGGTGGCCAACCGGGCACCAATAACAAATAATTTATTCTGAATCTGAATAAGTTCTTCTTTATCGGACTGCATGATATCCTGCGAACGAATCAAACCGATCCATGAGTTCAATTCGTCAACAGTACCATAGGCCTCCAGACGTGAATCTGACTTGGGAACACGTGAGCCACCTATCAGGCCGGTTGTTCCGTCGTCTCCTGTGCGGGTATATACACTCATTTGAAAAAGATTTAGCGTTAATAAATCGGATTACTGTTACGGTAATCAGCTTCAACTTCACCATCCTTGAGTTTGATAATTCGATGCGCGTGCCGGGCAATATCTTCTTCGTGAGTAACCAGAATAATAGTATTTCCCAGTTTATGAATCTCGGCGAAGAGTTTCATGATATCTTCCGAAATCTTTGAATCGAGATTACCAGTCGGTTCATCGGCCAATAAAATGGATGGATGGTTCACCAGGGCCCTGGCAACAGCGACCCGTTGCCGCTGACCGCCCGACAACTCATTCGGTTTGTGTTCAACCCGATCTTCAAGGCCCACCTGAACCAGTTGGGCCAAAGCCTGCTGTTCGCGCTTTTTACGGCCAATACCGGCATAAACAAGCGGCAACATCACATTTTCGAGAGCCGAATAACGGGGCAGCAAATTAAAGGTTTGAAAAACAAACCCTATTTCATCGTTGCGGATTTCCGCCAGCCGACCATCATCCAACGATCCCACATCAATGTCATTCAAGTGATAAGAACCGGCAGTAGGCGTATCGAGGCATCCGATGATGTTCATCAAGGTAGACTTACCAGAACCGGAAGCCCCCATAATGGTCACATAATCCCCCTTGTCTATCGAAAGGGAAACCGAACGCAAGGCTTGCACAACTTGTGGTCCTACGTAATAGTTCTTAATAACGTTGTTGAGTTGAATAACTTTTCCCATTTAACAGAATATTTCAACTTTATACAAAGTTAACGGAATTGCAACGGTTCATCCAATGCCTTGTTAATATCTTATCACAAAATTTTCTTTCTGCAAACCCCTCAGGCAGATAGCCAAACCTAAGGTAAAAAAATCAAGGGAAATACGCACGAATTCCTGTTTGGTCAATTCAATCCAACGAGTTTCCATTTGCGGACTATGATGAATTCCATTCACGATAATGGCCTTTGGCTTCTCTCCCCGGTTCCGGGTGATGTCCTGAATGATTTCACGGCAACGGTCCGGATCTTCGGGATAACTAATGACCACAAAGGAATTTTCTAAATCTGCTGTTGAAAAATCTGGTAAACCATATTGAACCGACACATTCGCAACCTTCGATTCCTCCAACAAATATTCCGTCACCGAAAGAAGTACGGGTTTTCCGTCATAATGAAAAACCGGAATGCGGCTATCAGCTTTTGCCAGATACAACAAACTCATTCCGGAAACCGCCCCTGCACAAATAATGTTTTTCGGTTGAAATTCGTTGATCAGCCGAAACAACATTTTCCCGTATTTTGGCAATAAATCATGTCTCCGGACCAGCAACTTCAGTTTTTCCTGTATATCCCCCTTCTCCGGAGCACTTCCGGGAACTTGCACACTGGAACGCATCAGCAATGCCCACGCTTTATCAATCGTTTCATAAGCATAGTAACTTCCCCGATTTTCAATCACGTTTGTCAGCAATCCAAAAAGGAAAGGGGAATGTATGCCATGGCCATACCGGTGACGGGCTGTTAACCAATAAGTAATATAACGTTTCAACTGAAATAGGGACATAAACGAAAATTGAAAAGATGTATTCCTTTTTTCACAAAAGTCAGGTTTTTCTTCCATGCTGCACGCAGGAAGTAAATATATTTTATTGTTATATTTGTTTCATGCCTGAATTTCTTGACCAAAATATCAAATTCCTGCCGGGAGTAGGCCCCAGGCGAGCCAGTCTGCTGAACAGTGAGCTGAAAATTTTTACTTTCCGGGAACTGCTTTACTACTTCCCATTCAAATACGTCGACCGGACCCGCTTTTACAATATCAGGGAAATTGATTCCAAATTGCCGTACATCCAGGTTAAAGGAAGAATTACCGGGGCCGAAGTGGTTGGAGAAGGACGAAGTCAGCGGCTGGTCGCCTTTTTCACCGATGGCACCGGAGTACTGGAATTGGTTTGGTTCAAAGGAATCAAATATGTCCGCTCATCGCTAAGTACGGCCAAACAGTACGTTGTTTTTGGAAAACCGACCGAATTCAACGGTCAATACAACATCGTTCATCCCGAACTGGAGGAAGCCGATAATCAACCGGGGAAGCAGGTGCAGGGTTACATTCAGGCATTTTACAACACAACAGAGAAACTGAAGAAGGGTTTTCTGAACTCGAAAGCGATTCTAAAACTTCAACAAAATCTTTTTCCGTTAGCCAAAGGAAAACTCAAAGAGACCTTGCCGGCCTGGCTGGTCGAAAAGTATCACCTCATGTCGTTGCCCGAAGCCATCGGAAATATCCATTTCCCACAAAATCCCAATGCGCTACGCAAAGCGGAATACCGGCTTAAATTTGAAGAACTGTTTTACATTCAGTTGAAAATCCTTCACCTGAAAGCCGACCGTCAAATGAAATTCCGGGGGCACCCATTCACCATAATCGGTGACTACTTCAACGAATTTTTTCACCACCATCTGCCCTTTGAGCTCACCAGGGCACAGAAGCGGGTAATCAAAGAGATCAGGAAAGATGTGGGGTCGGGCAAGCAGATGAACCGTCTGCTTCAGGGAGATGTAGGTAGTGGAAAAACCATGGTAGGGCTAATGACCATGCTCATGGCGCTCGACAACGGTTTTCAGTCGAGTATGATGGCCCCGACAGAGATCCTGGCCAACCAGCATTACAGTTCCATCAAGAAATTTCTGGGCAACATGTCCGTGAATGTCCGCTTGTTAACCGGCTCCACAAAAAAATCGGAGCGAAAAGAAATTCACGAACAATTGGAAAACGGCGAACTTCACATCCTGATTGGAACGCATGCTTTGCTGGAAGAAAAGGTGATGTTCAAAAATCTCGGGATGGTCATCATCGACGAGCAGCACCGGTTTGGTGTGGCTCAGCGTGCCCGTCTGTGGCGAAAGAATTATGTCCCGCCTCATGTACTGGTGATGACGGCAACTCCTATTCCGCGTACGCTGGCCATGACTGTTTACGGTGATTTGGACGTTTCCGTCATCGACGAACTGCCACCAGGACGAAAGCCGATTAAAACCATGCACTATTTCGAGAACAACCGTAAGAAGGTGTATGATTTCATGCGAAAGGAGATTGAGATTGGCCGCCAGATTTATATGGTGTACCCACTTATTTCCGAATCGGAAAAAATGGACTTCAAGAATCTTGAAGAAGGGTACAAGCACATAAAAACAGCATTCCCCGAACCCAAATACCATGTCGGCATGGTGCATGGAAAAATGCGTCCGAAAGACAAAGATGCCGAGATGGTGCGTTTCAAGAATGGAGAGACTAACATTATGGTGGCAACCACCGTTATTGAAGTGGGTGTAGATGTTCCCAACGCTTCGGTGATGGTGATTGAAAGCGCCGAGCGTTTTGGCCTGTCACAGCTTCACCAGTTGCGCGGCCGTGTGGGACGTGGTGCTGAACAATCCTTTTGTATCCTGATGTCGAAGTACAAGCTAGGCGCCGAAAGCCGGAAACGCATTGAAACCATGGTGGGCACAAACGACGGTTTCGAAATTGCCGAAGCGGATATGAAACTTCGTGGCCCGGGAGACATCGAAGGCACACAACAATCGGGTATGGCCTTCGACATGAAGATTGCCAACCTGGCTAAAGACGGTCAGATTTTACAATACGCCCGCGATATTGCTGCTGATATTCTGGAAGATGACCCCGCCTTGGCAAAGCCTGAAAACAATTTGCTTCGTAAACAATTGATTGCTTTACGAAAAAACCATTTAAATTGGAGCTCGATTAGTTGACGACAACCTGGAACTTGAACTTAACCTGATTTTGCTTTTTCCCAATGAATAAAATATCCGGAAATAACAACCAACGAAACATCTTCTACCGGTACTTTTTCACCTATACCCTGCTTTTCGGTGGTTTTGCGGCACTGTTTTTCCTTCCGTATCTGCGCATTCGTATCGACGAATTCACCAGCAATATTGAACTGCAGGAAAAGAACAAGATTGCCGTTCAATACCGGGGTTTGCTTGACGATATCGCTTTCGTGGTCACCGATATCATGTTTCTTTCGCACGAAGAGCACATGAGTGAGTATGTCAACAAGCCGAATCTTCAGGATAAAACGGCACTTTCGCAGGAGCTCAGTAACCTGATGGTGCAAAAATCGTTTTACGATCAGATTCGGTTTATCGACAAAAACGGGATGGAACGCCTGCGGATGAAAATGGATAAATACGGAAAACCTTATCTGATGAAGGAAGGTGCCTTACAAAACAAGGCCGATCAGGAATTTTTTATCCATACCATTCATCTCAAACCATACGAAGTCTATCTTTCTCCACTCAATATGAATGAGGAAAATGGCAGAATTGAACTTCCGCTGAAACCCATCATTCGCATTGCAACGCCCATTCCCGACAAAGACGGTTCGGTGAGAGGCATATTGGTTCTCAATCTAAATGCCGGTTACGCCTTGCGAAAATACCTCGAAGGAGACGGAAGCCACCAGGGAAATTCATTGCTGGTAAATCGTTCGGGCTATTACCTGCTTCACCCCGACCCAACCAAAACCTGGTCGTTTATCGACGAGGGAAATTCACGGAAAACCTTCCGGGAAGATTTTCCGGAGGCCCATAAAAAAATATGGGCCGAAAAAAACGGTCAGTTCCAGAACGATGAAGGTCTCTTTACCTTCCAAACCCTGCATCCGCTAACACGAATCAAAGAAGTTTACCGGGCATTGAACCTTCCGCTCGACAGCCTCCCTATATTTGGCGAATCGCAGGACTATCTTTTCAAGGTTATTTCGCATGTGCCGGAATCGCGCATAAAAGAAGGAGAACGACGAATATACAGTCGGCTGGGCGCTCTTTTTGCCGCAGTCTTTGTTTTACTGCTCTTCCTGGCGCGTTCGGTAGCCAAAACTCTTACTTATCGCCGGATGGACGAACTAAAATTGAAGCATTCGGAAGAAGAACTGCGGAAAGTCAACATTACTAAAGATAAGTTCATCAGCCTGTTGGCCCATGATTTAAAGAATCCGCTTTCTTCCATTATGGGCTTTGCCGAAGTTTTGCAAAGCAAAGATGAAGCTTTCCCGGAAGAACAACGACGAAGTTTTGCCAGGGTCATTCGCCATTCGTCGCGCAGCATGGTCGAATTAATTGACGATGTACTTGACTGGTGGCACGCGCAAAGCGGAACCCTCGTCGTTCAGCCGGAAGATTTCGACGTAAAAGAGCTGGTTGAAGCGGTGCTGATTTTGCCATCCGGTCAGGCCGAGAAAAAGGATATTAAGCTGGTAACCCGTATTGAGGAAGGATTACACGCCTATGCCGATCCCAAAATGATAGCCACGGTCATCCGGAACCTCGTTTCGAATGCCATCAAATTTTCCTATCGGGAGAAAGATGTCATTATCAGTGCAAAAAAAGAACATCAGCAGATACTAATTAGTATTCAAGACTTTGGGATAGGAATATCGGAAGCCAACCAGAAAAAATTATTCCAGGTAGGTCATAAATTTTATACCAAAGGGACCGAAAATGAACCGGGAACCGGTATTGGCCTGATCCTGTGTAAAGAATTCCTGGGAAAAAACAATAGCACCATCGAAGTAATAAGTACCGAAAACAAAGGAACCACCTTCCAATTTCGACTTCCTGCATCAGAAATTGAGAACACATAATTTTCTTGTTTTCTTGAAAAATACGCTCTCTTCTGATTATCAATAATATTATCACGCCTGTCATTTCGAATTATCTATATATCGAATTGTATATATTTTATTTAAAACAATGCTAAATTACCAATAGGTGTTTAAAGATATATCCTCAATAATCTGATAGATAAAAAAGCTCGTTACATTTGCGGGGAAATTTTCTACCGTTTAGGAAAAATGGAAAACAAGGGAAATATCTTCCATCGGGGAGTTGTAAAGTTTGTGGATGACCATCGGATTGTGGTTGGAATCGTTTCCCAGTCAGCCTGCGTATCATGCCAGGTCGGTGGCTCGTGCAACATGTCCGATATGAAGGAGAAGGAAGTGGAGATTGAAAATTGGAATGGCACTTATTCCAGGGGAGAATTTGTCGAAGTGATTGCCAGTGAATCGCAGGGATTCCGGGCACTTTTTGTTGCATACATCCTGCCCCTTATCATACTTTTATTCACACTCATTATTTTGCTTCAGACTACCGGCAATGAATCGCTGGCAGCACTGGCTGCATTGGGTATTTTAGTGCCTTACTACGGTATTCTGTATCTCCTGAAAGAAAAAATCAAACAAACACTGAATTTTAGTATTCGAAAACTGAAATAAACCTCAGATAAAATGAGCATTACACTGATCTATACTGTTGTTGTTCTCAGCGCCATCGGGATCATCGCTGCGATCATCCTGTACTATGTATCACAAAAATTCATGGTTCACGAAGATCCGCGTATCGACCAGATCGAGGAGGCGCTTCCAGGCGCCAATTGTGGTGGATGTGGATATGCCGGTTGTCGTGCTTTCGCCGAAGCTTGTGTAGCCGAAAACGAACTGAGCGACCTTTTCTGCCCCGTGGGTGGAAACGATTGCATGAAGGAAATTGCCGGTATTCTCGGATTGGAAGCGGTGCAGAAAGCACCCAAAGTAGCTGTTCTTCGTTGTAACGGGACCTGCGATCATCGTCCGAAAACCAACGCATTCGACGGAGCAAAATCCTGTGCTTCCGCTTCTGCGCTTTACAGCGGCGAAACCGGATGTGCTTTCGGTTGCCTTGGTTACGGTGATTGTGTGGATGTCTGCGATTTCGATGCCTTGCACATGAATCCCGCAACCGGCCTGCCGGAAGTAGACGATGAAAAATGTACCGCTTGTGGCGCCTGCGTCGATGCCTGTCCGAAAGACTTGTTCGAGCTTCGCAAGAAGATGCCGAAGGACCGCAAGATTTACGTGGCCTGCCGCAATGAGGACAAAGGAGCGGCAGCGAAAAAATCATGTGAAGTGGCTTGTATCGGTTGTAACAAATGTTTCAAAGTGTGCCCGTTCGATGCCATTACCATGGAAAACAACCTGGCCTTCATCGATTCGGACAAGTGTAAACTTTGCCGCAAATGTGTCCCTGTTTGTCCTACCGGCTCCATCATTGAAGTGAATTTTCCGCCAAGGAAAATCAAAACCGGGCAGGTAGCCGAGCCGACATCAGCCGGCTCCGATACAACAGATAAAGCCTGATAAACGAATAATTAACGATAAACTGGAGGTCAACGTGTTAAAGACATTCAAAATGGGAGGTGTTCACCCGGCAGAAAATAAATTGTCGGCCGGCAAAGCCATCGAAAAGCTGCCCCTCCCCACAACCGTCAGTATTCCCGTTGCTCAACATATCGGCGCTCCCGCCACCGTAGTGGTTAAACGCGGCGACGAAGTCAAAGTCGGTACGGTAATCGCGCAAAGTTCGGGATTTGTATCCACCAATATCCATTCATCCGTTTCCGGGAAAGTGAAGAAGATTGATGATGTGATGGATTCTTCGGGATACAGGAAAAAAGCAATCATCATCGATGTAGCAGGTGATGAATGGGAACAAGGGATAGATACTTCCGATACACTGATTAAAGAAACCCATCTGAATGCGAAGGAGATCAATGCAAAAATTCTGGCAGCCGGGATCGTCGGTTTGGGTGGAGCGACTTTCCCCACGCACGTGAAACTGAGCCCGCCTCCGGGAATGACAGCCGAGGTATTGCTCATCAACGGTGTGGAATGTGAACCTTACCTCACCTCCGACCACCGCTTGATGCTGGAAAAAGGCGCCGAAATTATTGCCGGGACCAAGCTGCTGATGAAATCGCTGGGCGTGAATAAGGCAGTAATTGGTATCGAAAACAACAAACCCGATGCAATTACCCGCATGCAGGATCTCACGGCCAACGAACCGGAAATCTCCGTTCAACCGCTGAAAGTAAAATATCCACAGGGTGGTGAGAAGCAGTTAATCAAAGCCGTTACCGGCAAGGAAGTCCCGTCAGGGGCATTGCCGATTGCCGTTGGTGCGGTAGTGAATAACGTAGGTACAGCCTTCGCCGTTTACGAAGCAGTGATGAAAAATAAACCCCTGGTCGAGCGGGTGGTTACCGTTACCGGAAAATCGGTCAAGGAACCGTCGAACCTAATGGTCCGTATCGGGACGCCTGTTACCGATTTGGTGGAAGCCGCCGGTGGCATGCCCGAAGATACCGGGAAAGTGATTAGCGGCGGCCCGATGATGGGACGCGCCATCACCACGCTGGAAGTTCCGGTGACAAAAGGAACATCCGGTATTCTCCTCATCCGCGACGAAGAAGCAAAGCGGAACGAGGTGGAACCTTGTATCCGGTGTGGCAAATGTGTGACGGTTTGTCCGATGGGACTCGAACCCTACCTGCTCATGACCATGTCGGAAAAGAAACTGTGGGAACGCAGCGAAGACCGTCATGTAATGGATTGCATCGAATGCGGCTCCTGTTCGTTCACCTGCCCGTCCAACCGACCGTTGCTGGATTACATCCGGTTGGGAAAAGGAACGGTAAGCAAACTCATCCGGGCAAGGAAATCACAGAACTAATCGAATATTAATCAGACAAAACAAACAGCAAAAATACCGATGAATAAACTGCTAACCGTATCACCTTCCCCGCACATAAAGGGTGATGAGTCCATACGGAAAATCATGTACGGAGTGGTACTGGCCATGTTACCGGCCTTTGCCATGTCGGTTATGTTTTTCGGCTGGGACAGCGTAAAGGTGACACTCACTGCCGTAGCGGCGAGTGTATTCTTCGAATATGTAATTCAAAAGTATATCATGAAGGTCAGGCCCACGGTCGACGATGGTTCCGCTATCGTTACCGGGATTTTGCTGGCCTTTAACGTACCGGTGGGATTGCCGGTATGGCTCATTGTTCTGGGAGCATTGGTTGCCATTGGCGTTGGAAAAATGTCATTCGGTGGACTGGGACAAAACCCGTTCAACCCCGCATTGGTAGGGCGCGTGTTCCTGCTCATCTCCTTCCCGGTCCAGATGACCACCTGGACAGCCAACAAGGTTGTCGCTGACGGTTTCTCAGGTGCAACTCCTCTCGGGCTTCTGAAAGAAGGACTGAAAAATGGTGAGACCATTCCCCAAATCACTTCCCAACTTCCCAGTCATTTCGATCTGTTCTGGGGAAATATGAGCGGTTCGTTGGGTGAAATTTCCGCGGTAGCATTGCTGTTGGGTGGTGTTTACATGCTGTGGAAGAAAATCATCAGCTGGCATACCCCCGTTGCCGTTTTGGGAACCATCTTCATTTTCGAAGGCATTCTGTGGTTAGCCAATCCGGAACGTTTCATGGACCCGATGTTTCACCTGTTTACCGGTGGTGCCATGCTGGGAGCTATTTTCATGGCAACTGATATGGTCAGCTCGCCAATGACGCATATGGGAAAACTGATTTTCGGCATCGGTATCGGAATCATCACGGTACTTATCCGAAACTTCGGGGCGTACCCCGAGGGTATTTCGTTCGCGATTCTTATCATGAACGCCTTCACCCCGTTGATTAACGCCTATGTCAAACCGACTAGATTTGGGAGGGTTGCATGATGGCTAAAAGAGAATCGAACTTCATCAATATGCTGGTAACGCTGTTTGCTGTTACCTTCATCGCGTCCGCCTCGCTTGGCCTGGTGAACGAACTGACCCGTGATGCCATCAAGAATGCCAATGCCAGGGCACAGGAAAAAGCGATTGCCTCTGTACTTCCCAACTTCGACAAGCTGGGCAAAAGTGTGATGGTACTTCCGAAAGACGGGCCCGACAGCCTGGAATTATTCCCGGCGTACGATGCACAAGGCAACGAAGTTGGAACCGCCGTTAAAACGTATACCAACAAAGGTTTCTCTGGTCACTTTACCGTCATGGTCGGCTTTAAACCCGACGGCACCATTTCCGGATACGAAGTACTGCAACACCAGGAAACACCGGGCTTGGGTTCCAAAATGGGCCAATGGTTCCGGAACAAGGATAAACCGAAACAGGATATCATCGGGAAAAATCCCGGCAAGGTTAATTTCCACGTGTCGAAAGACGGTGGAGATATCGATGCCATTACAGCGGCCACCATTTCATCACGTGCATTTCTGGATGCTGTACGCAGGGCCTACAATACCTGGAAAAATGAATCGGATGGGACGAGCGGTCCGACGACAACCAAAAACAAAGCTCAAACGAAAGGAGGTAACTCATGAATCAGATGAAAAACTTTACTAAAGGTTTACTGAAAGAGAACCCGGTATTTGTACTCCTGCTGGGAATGTGCCCCACACTGGGGGTCACCTCATCTGCTATCAACGGGATGGGCATGGGACTGGCCACCACCTTTGTGCTGGTGATGGCCAACTTTGTGGTATCACTGGTAAAAAGCGGCATCCCGGATAAAGTTCGTATCCCGAGTTTCATCGTTATCATCGCTACCTTCGTGACCATTGTCCAGCTGACCATGCAGGCTTACCTGCCGTCGTTGTATGAAAGCCTCGGGTTGTTCATCCCGCTCATCGTGGTCAACTGTATCGTATTGGGACGTGCCGAAGCTTTTGCATCGAAAAACACAGTTTGGTCTTCCATCATCGACGGATTGGGCATGGGGCTCGGTTTCACCTTTGCCCTGACGTTGTTAGGGACCGTTCGTGAGTTCCTCGGCAGCGGCAAAATTTTCGGATTGACCATCTATCCGGAACATTACGGTAGCCTGATTTTCATCCTGGCCCCCGGAGCCTTCATCGCGCTGGGTTACCTGATTGCCATCATCAATAAACTCAAAAAAGCCTGATAAGTTATGCAATACATTATCATTATCATATCGGCCATTTTTGTCAATAACATCGTACTGGCACAGTTCCTCGGAATCTGCCCGTTCCTCGGTGTTTCGAAAAAGACGTCAACCGCCATCGGTATGGCCGGGGCCGTTGCCTTTGTGATGACACTGGCAACCATCGTGACCTATTTGATTCAATATAATATTCTGAATCCGTTGCACGTAGAATACCTGCAAACCATTTCGTTCATCCTGGTGATTGCCGCACTGGTCCAGCTGGTCGAAATCATCCTGAAAAAGGTCAGTCCGGCACTTTACCAGGCGCTGGGCGTTTTCCTCCCGTTGATTACCACCAACTGTGCCATTCTGGGTGTAGCCATTCTGACCGTTCAGAAAGACTTTAACCTGATAGAAGGTGTGGTTTATGCCATCTCTACCGCTATCGGTTTTGGACTGGCGCTGGTGATTTTCGCCGGATTGCGCGAGCACCTCGACCTGATGAATGTACCGAAAGGTTTGAAAGGAACGCCTATTGCGCTGATTACCGCCGGTATCCTGGCGATGGCCTTCATGGGATTCTCCGGAATCGTTTAAGCCGAAATTTCGTACGAATTCGATATACAAAAGCTGCCCCGATGGATGTTGGGGCAGCTTTGTTGTTCTGTTACAATGAGGAGAAAATTAATGAATCCAAACTTATTTTTAACCACCCTCTGTCAACAATCGTATTGAGACAATTAGGTTTCCTCAATACATTTATATTGACAATTCTTCTTTTTTTCGCAATTATTTGTCAATAAAATATCGGGTCCCTTTCTCTGTCCATGAACCTAACCCGGGGTGGCGTCATCCCGACATGCGCCGCGGATTCCTTCCCCCGGGCTGTGGGCTTTCAGGCTTTCAGCCTTTTTCTCAACGCCGACAAAAGTTTTCGTGCTACCCTGGGGTAGGGAATGCTGCCGACAAAAGTTTTCGTGCTACCCTGGGGTAGGGAAAGCCGCCGACAAAAGTTTTCGTGCTATCCTGGGGTAGGGAAAGCCGCCGACAAAAGTTTTCGTGCTATCCTGGGGTAGGTTGAGCCGCCGATTTCTGTCGGCAACATTCCTGAGGGCCGGTTGAGCTGCCGATTTCTGTCGACAACTTCCCGGAGGCCGAAACCCTAAAGGAGACTTTTAGAGGCTGATGAAAGAAGGAGCAACCAGGTGACATACGAACAAAAAAGGCCACCTCAACCGGGGCAGCCTTTCATATCGTGCCAGGAAAAAATCCTTATTTCAGGTATTTATCGAGCCAGTTGAAGAAGACCCGTTGCCACAGGATACCATCCTGTGCCTGCAATACCCAGTGACTTTCTTCGGGGAAGTACAGGAACTCTGCCGGAATTCCGCGCAAGCGTGCTGCGTTAAAGGCTGCTTCGCCCTGCGTGTAAGGAATACGATAGTCTTTTCCACCGTGAATGACCAGAATCGGGGCATCCCAGTTCTGGACGTATTTATGCGGCGAGAACCTGGCGTATGACTTCATCGCTACCGGGTTTTTGAAGTCCCAGTACGAACCGCCCAAATCCCAGTTTACAAACCATATCTCCTCGGTGGTAGTGTACATTGCTTCGAAGTTGAAGATACCATCGTGGGCGATGAAGGCTTTGAAATAGCCATTGTTATGTCCGGCCAGGTAGTAAACCGAGTAACCGCCAAAACTGGCGCCTACTGCTCCCAGTCGGTTATTATCTACGTAAGGCTCTTTCGCCACGGCTTTAATAGCCGACATGTAATCGTCCATCGCCAGGCCGCCGTAATCGCCCGAAATTTCCTCGTTCCACCTGGTACCGAAACCGGGCAGTCCGCGGCGGTTCGGGGCAACGATGATGTAATCGTTGGCAGCCATCATCTGGAAGTTCCAGCGGTACGACCAGAACTGGCTAACCGTACTCTGCGGTCCACCTTCGCAATACAGCAACGTCGGATATTTCTTGTTCGGATCGAAATGCGGCGGATAAATCACCCACACCAGTTCCTTTTTGTTATCGACCGTTTTCACCCAACGTTTTTCCACCTTACCGAAAGTAAGCTGGTCGAGGTATTTTTTGTTGATAGCAGTAATCTGCATCGCTTTTCCATCAGCCGGGTTCACACTGTACAGATCAGCCGGATGCGACATGGAAACACGCTGTCCGATGAGCTTATTGCCGGCGGTCATCACACCCTGGTAGTTGTGCACCCCGTCTGTAATCCGGTGAATACTGTCAGCAGCTACATCCAGCGAGTACATTTCGTCGGTAGCGTGGATATCGGAAATGAAATAAATCGTTTTGCTATCGGCAGACCAAACCAGGCCGTGGACATTTTGGTCAAAATCCTTCGAATAATCCTTCTTGTCGCCGGTCGCCAAATCAGCAATGAAGAGGCGGTTTTTATCCGATTCGTAACCGTCACGCTCCATGCTTTCCCACGCCAGCTTTTTGCCGTCAGGCGAGAAAACCGGGTTGATGTCGTAGCCCATCATCCCTTTGGTATAGTTGATGGTTTCACCGTTAGCGATATCATACAGATAGATATCGGAATTGGTGGAAAGCGCGTAAGCGCGGCCCACTTTCTTTTTGCAGGTATAGGCAATCTTTTCCCCGTCAGGCGAGAAATTAACCTGCTCGATGCCGCCAAACGGTTTCATCGGCGTATCGAAGCGCCCGCCTTTCATGATATCGGTTCCGGCTACCACATTATTCTCGTTGTAGTCAGTCACGAAAACATGCTGGTAGGTGTAATCATGCCACTGGTCCCAATGCACATACATCAGGTCAGTTTCGAGACGGGCGTTTGCTTTCGGAAGGTCAGGAAAAAGATCATGCACACTCTTGTCAAGCTTCACTGCTTTGATGTAGAGAATCCGGTCCTGGGCAGGCGCATATTTGAACCCGATAATACCCCCATCAATATGCGAAACCTGGTGCTGACCGGAACCGTCGGGATTCATTTCCCATAATTGCACGCTTCCGGATTTGGAAGAGAGGTAACCAATCTTCTTGCCGTCAGGACGCCATTGGGGATTGAACTCTTTTTCCGGTGTGTCGGTCAGTTGTACCGGGGTTCCCCCATCGGTGGAAACCGAATACAAATCGCGGTAGGATTTATTTTCCGGAATATTGAAATAGGTTACAGCATATACCACCGATTTTCCATCGGGCGAAACTTCCGCCCCGCTCATTCGGCCAAACGACCAGAGCACTTCGGGAGTCATAATGTCGGAGGTCAGCTTGGGGACCTCGGGCACGAAATTCTTTTTCTCCACTTTCGGCGCTTTCGTGGCAGTGGTGCAGGCCATCAGGCTAACCATTAACAGCGGAAGTGTAAAAAGAGCCAGTTTTTTCATCCGTTTAAAATTTATAATTATGGTCCATAATTTAATTCTAAATTTGAGAACGTATGGAACCGCTTCGCTCTCACATGAATTTTTTTAATCATTGCCTTTGGCGAACTTTTGATTAAAAAAGTTCATGTTCGTTTCATTGTACAACAATTTTCTGATTTGACACAAATTTAACCGGAATAATCATTCGGTCAAGAAAGGGCAAAACAAAAGAGGGTGTCCTAAAAGTTGAATTGGAAAAGTGTTTACTTTCAAATTGAAAGCAATCTTGGATTTACCCCTCCTCCCGATGGACATCGGGACTCCCCTAAAGGTGAGGCTTAAAGTCCCCTTCAGGGGATTTAGGGGTAAATAACTAAAGCTGTACTTACAATTTGATAGTTCTGAAAATGCTCTTTGTACTTTTCGGACACCCTCTTTTGACTTTCTGCCTATGAATTATCCCTGCTCAGGTCCCGTAGTGGTATATCATAACCGGCTCCTGCACGGTCTGACCGTCATAGTTGGTATAACGGACAATGAAATTAATTGAATCATTGGCAGCAGCCTTCAGGGTCCCCAGCTTGAAGCTGACGATGCCCGAAGTCCGGTAAACCTGCTCATCGCCGCGGGCATTGTGCTTCAAATCGAGCATGTAGGGTTGCGTTACCCCATCTCCGGTTTCATCGTTCACCAGGTTGATGTAGTGCGTTGAACCAGCCGTGTAAAAGGAAATCTCCAGGTTCAGGATACTATCCTGCGACATCCAAATGTCTTTCATATCCACCGGGTCGTAGCCCATGCTGTCGGCATCGACTTCAGAAGCATTTGCAATGTTTTTGTAGAGGATTTCCCTTACATCGTTCACTTTTCCGTAATAGGTAAGCGAACCATCGCTATTGGTTTTATCATCCAAAGGATTGAAGTTCACCCATACCCGCTGATTGTCATAAACATTGAAATAGGGAACCGATGTAGCCATCGGGACAAAGGAATCGCCGTTGTCCAGTTGGATGACATACGAGTTAACATCCGGACTCTGTTTCTGTACAACGCCCAGGCTGACGATGAAGTCGCCCACAGAATATTTTCCGTCGTCATCTAAATCGCAGGATGTTGTTACAACAGCGAGAAACGACGCACCTAACAGCAATAATAGCACCTTTCTCATAACCATACCTTTCTCTCTTTAATAGTTCAGTTGGTATAAAGATGACGGCAAAAATCGTGTCAAAGGTTGCGTTCCGTAGTGTTAATTCAGGAGATCAATTAAGTGGTTGTGCAAATCATTGCCACGAATAGTTCTTTCACCCTTCTCATCCGGTGAACCGATCATTGTAATGGCAAGTTCACCGACGTTTAAATCACGTTGAATTTCTATTCCGCGTGCTCCAGCAAGAAAGCTTTGAATGAATCGAACGACGCGTTGAGTGAATCAATCATATGTTCGTTGCGCAGGAAATTCTCCAACCTTTCGGGCATCGGCACATTGCCTTTGCCAATCACGCCTTCCACTGTTTCAGTGAACTTGGCCGGGTGGGCTGTTTCCAGGAAAATACCGGCCTCGCCGGGAAGAAGATTATCTTCCAGCGACTGGTAACCGGTGGTCCCATGCGGATCGAGCAGGTAGCCCGTCTGCTTGTAAACGCGGCCCAGCGTTTCGCGAATCTCGTCATCGGTATATCGTGTCCCGGATATATCTTTGCGGATGGCTTCCACATCATTCTGGTACAAATCGAGAATGCGGACAAAGTTGCTCGGATCGCCGACATCCATGGCATTGGCAATGGTTGCCACCGATGGCCGCGGCTTGAACGCTCCTGTTTTCAGGTATTCAAAAACCACATCATTCCGGTTATTGGCCGCAATAAAACGGTGCACCGGAAGCCCCATTCGTTTGGCAAATAAGCCGGCGGTGAGGTTCCCGAAGTTGCCGCTCGGTACCGAGAATACCACTTTCTTATCCTTCTCGGGAAGATGGGCCCAGGCATTGAAATAATAAAATGCCTGCGGCAGAAAACGCGCCACGTTGATGGAGTTAGCCGAAGTAAGCGTGAGCTGCTTCTTCAGGTCGGCATCCGTAAACGCCAATTTCACCAGCCGCTGACAGTCGTCGAACGTTCCGTCAATTTCCAGCGCGGTAATGTTATGCCCCAGTGTGGTGAACTGTTTCTCCTGAATTTCGCTCACCTTCCCTTTCGGGTACAGTACGTAAACATGAATTCCGGGTACGTTAAAAAAGCCGTTGGCTACAGCGCTTCCGGTATCGCCCGAAGTGGCCACCAGCACATTTACCTTTCCCTTTTGCTGCGACAGGAAATAGCCGAGGAGACGGGCCATGAACCGGGCGCCAACATCTTTGAACGCAAGCGTCGGGCCATGAAAAAGTTCAAGCGAATAAATGGAATCGCGCACATGCACCAACGGCGCATCGAACGAGAGCGTATCGAAGACAATCTCCTGTAAATCTTCTTCCGGAATGTCCTCGCCAAAGAGATGCTTCGCTACTTCGAATGCAATTTCACGGAAAGTGAACGATTCCATCTCTTTGAAAAACCATTCCGGCAACGGGACGATGCGTTCGGGCATATACAACCCACGGTCGGGAGCCAGGCCTTCGGTTACGGCCGTGCGTAAATCAACGTTAGGCGCTTCGTTATTGGTACTGTAATATTTCATGGGTTTATTCGGTTCCGAGAAATTTTTTCATAAACTGGTTACCTTCCACCGTGCCGTACGCGCCTTTCGCTGCAGCTTGTTCGGTGTATCCGGTCACATCATCGGGCGTTTCTCCCGGCCGGTAAATAACAAAAGGGATGGCATCGCGGGTGTGTGTCCGGATTTTCCACGGCGTAGGATGATCGGGCAATAACGACAGCGCTACCGGCTCGTCCATTTTGGCCGTTTCCTCCAACAGATAACGGACCACGCGGTTATCGAGATATTCAATGGTTTTTACTTTCAAATCGTAATCACCTTCATGGCCCGCTTCGTCACTTGCTTCGATGTGAAGGTACACAAAATCGTGATCGCGCAACGCGTCGATGGTGGCCTGCGCCTTCCCTTCGTAATTCGTATCATATAAACCCGTGGCGCCTTCCACCTTGATCACATCCATGCCGGCATACACGCCAATGCCCTGGATGAGATCGACCGCCGAAATCACGGCAGCAGGCCCAAGGCCATACATTTCCTGCAACGTCTGCATCTTCGGTTTGTAACCGGGTGACCACGGCCACACGGAAGTCGCCGGATCTTTTCCGGCCTCTCTCCTTTTCCGGTTAACCGGATGATCGGCCAGTATTTTTTGTGAACCCAGAATCAACTGACGAATCAACTCCGCTGTTTCTTTGCCTTCCGGCGATAACGCTTCAGGCAACAAACCGGCAAAAGGCTTTTCAGGCACATCGTGGGGAGGAACACATTTCACCATTTTATTGCCGCCTTTAATAACCAGCAGATGACGGTACGACACGCCCGGATAGAAACGTATAATTTCAGTTCCCAGCTTCTCGTTCAGATAAGCAATCAGTTCTGCACCTTCTTCGGTCCCGATATGTCCGGCTGAATGGTTTTTCAGGATATCTCCCTCCACGCACACCAGGTTACAGCGCATGGCTAAATCGCCGGGTTGCAGTTCCACGCCCATGCTGGCAGCTTCCAACACGCCACGGCCTTCAAAAACAGCTTCCACATCGTAACCCAGCACCGCCATATTGGCCACTTCACTTCCCGGGTGCAACGACTCGGGAATGGTTTTGAACAACCCGCTCTTCCCCATTGCCGCCAGCTTGTCCAAATGCGGCGTATTGGCTGCCATCAGCGGGGTTAGGTTTCCTTTTGATGGCTCGGGCAAATCAGCCATTCCGTCTCCAAGGATTACTATATATTTCATTGTCTTTCTAATCTATTTTCAATTCCACATTCATTATATATTCGAAACCTTGATCAAATCGGCAAATACGCCGGCTGCTGTTACAGCAGCGCCTGCTCCGTATCCTTTGATTAGCATCGGAAACTCGTTGTACCGCTCGCTGGTGAGCAATACAATGTTGTTACTGCCTTCGAGGTCGAAGAACGGATGGCGGGCATCCACTACGCGCAAAGCCACTTCGGCCTGGCGATTTTCGAATTTACCAACAAAGCGCCAGCGTTGGTTATTAGCAACCAATTCCTTCCGGCGTTGCTCAAATTCTTCATCCATTTCGTTGATCGTTTCCCAGAATTCGTCCAGCGTTCCATCAAAGTATTTTTGCGGGATGAATGGTTCTATTTTCACGTCTTCTTTCTCGATTTCGTACCCGGATTCACGGGCAAGGATAACCAGCTTACGTACCACATCGATACCGCTTAAATCGACACGCGGATCGGGTTCCGCATACCCTTTGTCCTTCGCCATTCGGATAGCCATGCTCAACGGAATTTCTTCGCTTAGCGTATTGAAAATGAAGTTCAATGTCCCGGAAAGAACCGCTTCGATACGCTGGATACGGTCACCCGAACGTTGCAGGTCATTAATAGTGGAAATCAATGGTAATCCAGCTCCAACGTTCGTTTCGAACAGGAATTTCACACCTTTTTTACTGGCCGTATCTTTCAGTTTTTTATACCGGCTGAAAGACGAAGAAGCCGCGACCTTGTTTGCCGCCACTACCGAGATAAAGTTATCGAGAATATGATGGTAATGCCCCGCTATTTCGGCACTAGCCGTGCAATCGACAAATACGGAGTTAAACATGTTCAAATCAATCATCTTCCGGCAAAAAGCCGACATATTCGACTTCTCGTCCGAAGACTTCAGCAGGTTGTCTACTTCGCGTACCTGGATACCGTCGCGGTTGAAATACATTTTGCGTGAATTTGCTACGCCGGCCAGTTTTATTTTCAAACGGTGCTCCCGCGTCAAACGGGGTTGCTGCCGCTCTATCTGTTTCAACAAGTCGCGGCCAACGGTGCCGATTCCGACCAGGAAGATATTCAGTTCGATATAAGGTGACAGGAAGAACGATTCATGGACCACATTCAATGTTTTTCGTAAATCGGAATGTTTCACGACCCACGAAATATTTTGTTCGGAGGCCCCCTGCGCAATGGCGACTACGTTGATCCCGTTTTTCCCGATGGTATGGAAAAGTTTTCCGGCAATACCGGCCGAATGTTTCATGTGCTCGCCGACAATCGCCACAATTGAGAGGTTCTCTTCGATCGTTATTTTATTGATACGCCCGGAAGCTATTTCCGCAGCAAATTCATCTTCAATACCTTCACGCGCCACCTCTGCAGAAACCGAATCCACTGCAAAGCTGATGGAGTTCTCGGATGAAGCCTGCGAGATGAGTATCACATTGATTTCTTTTCGCGCCAGCACGCCGAAAATCCGGGCCGATATTCCGGTTACGCCAATCATCCCGAGGCCCTGAACGGTAATCAGGGTAATACCCGACATGGACGAAATTCCTTTGATGGGCCGATCTTTCCAATTCGTCTCCTCCAACCCGATGAGCGTCCCTTCGGCATTGGGGGCCATGGTATTTTTTATCTGGACCGGAATGCCTTTTTTGTAAACGGGCAAGATCGTGGGCGGGTAAATCACCTTCGCACCAAAGTGCGATAATTCCATTGCCTCCGAATAGGTTAGCGACGGAATAGGATATGCCTTGCTGATAACGCGCGGATCGGCTGTCATAAAACCATCCACGTCAGTCCATATTTCCAGCTTTTCGGCATCAAGCGCTGCAGCAAACAACGCCGCCGTATAATCGGAGCCTCCACGTCCGAGCGTGGTCATCACGCCATTTGATGAAGACGAAATGAAGCCCGGAGCCACAGCCACCCCTTTCAGGTTACTGCAGCGTTCGGCTATTAATTGATAGGTTTTGTCCAAATCGACATACGCACGGCCAAAATTTTCATCCGTTTTAATGACTGCCGCGCTGTCAATCAGTTCTGCCTTCAAAAACTCACTAATCAGCAGTGAGGACATTCGTTCACCAAAGCCAACAATTTTATCGAGGGTTTTCGGCGTGAGTTCATAAATCAGTGAAACACCCTGAAAAATTTTCTCCAGCTCTTCGAAATAAGGATGCAATTGGGCCGTCACGCCGTTCAATTGCCCGCCGGCAAAAAGTTGTCCGGCCATCTCTTCGTGCCGCGTTCGAATGGCTGATAAACCTGTTGTAAATTCTCCGCCTTCGGCTGTTGTCCGGGCAGTCAGCAGCAAGGTATCCGTAATGCCGCTCAGTGCCGATACCACCACGATGACAGGGGTATTTTGTCCTTTAACTATTTCGTCAATCCTTCTTACATTTTCATGCGATCCGACTGATGTTCCTCCGAATTTCAAAATCTTCATGGGCAAAATATTATGAATTATCAGCAATTCACTTGCACAAAGGTTAAAAAAATTCTGAACCGGGATTTCCCCGGTTCAGAATCACATGTATTTCTTAAGAAAAATTTATTGCTTGACCGGGGAAGTAATGGCTTCCAGAATTTTTGCTTCCAGTTCTTCCGCCAACTCCGGGTTATCTTTCAATAGGTTTTTCACGCCTTCGCGGCCCTGTCCGAGTTTTGTTTCACCATAACTGAACCAGGAACCACTCTTCTTAATGATGTTCAAATCAACTCCCAGGTCAATAATTTCACCTGTTTTCGAAATTCCTTCGCCATACATGATGTCGAATTCCGCTTTGCGGAAAGGCGGGGCGACTTTATTTTTCACAACCTTCACGCGCGTATGGTTTCCCTGTACCTCTTCGCCATCTTTAATCTGACCGATGCGGCGGATATCAAGACGAACAGAAGCATAAAATTTCAGGGCATTACCACCGGTGGTTGTTTCCGGGTTACCGAACATCACCCCGATTTTTTCGCGCAACTGGTTAATAAAGATACAGCAGGTTTTGGTGCGGCTGATGTTACCAGTCAGCTTACGCAATGCCTGCGACATCAGGCGGGCTTGCAAACCGACACGTGCGTCACCCATTTCGCCTTCAATTTCCGCTTTCGGGGTCAAGGCGGCAACCGAGTCAATCACAACCAGGTCAATTGCTCCGGAACGAATGAGGTTATCGGTAATTTCCAATGCCTGTTCACCATTATCGGGCTGCGAAATCAGCAACTCATCAATATCAACGCCCAGTTTACGGGCATAAAACGGGTCGAACGCGTGTTCCGCATCAATAATGGCAGCAATGCCTCCCTGCTTTTGTACTTCGGCAATGGCATGAATGGCCAGCGTGGTTTTACCCGACGATTCCGGTCCGTATATTTCGATAACACGGCCTTTGGGAAATCCACCAACACCCAAAGCCACATCAAGTGAGATAGAGCCTGAAGGAATTGCCGGGACATCCACGTGCGGACGGTCGCCCATGCGCATGATAGAGCCTTTTCCGTAACTCTTCTCAATTTTGTCCATTGTCAGCTGAAGTGCTTTCAGCTTTTCTTTGTTTACATTCTGCTGTTCTTCTTTAGCCATATAATTAAGCGTAATTTAGTTTCAGAGGTTGAGTTCTCCGGCTATTTGTGTTGTGTGTTCCTTGGTTTTCACTTTCCGGAAAATTTTCTCAATAATTCCTTCTTCATTAATAACAAATGTGGTACGCAACACTCCCATGTAAGTCTTACCGTACAATTTCTTTTCACCCCAGGCCCCATATGCCTGGAGGAGATCTTTTTCCGGATCGGAAATTAAATTGAACTTCAATCCGTACTTATCGATAAATTTCCGGTGCGATTCTTCGGAGTCGGGACTGACTCCAACTACTTCATATCCTTTTGAAATCCAGTAATCGTAGTTATCGTTCAGGTCGCAGGCTTCGGCAGTGCATCCCGGTGTATTATCTTTCGGGTAAAAATACAGAATTAACTTCTTCCCTTTGAAATCATCGAGCGAAATAGTTTTACCTTCTTGGTTTTTACCTTTAAAATCAGGAGCTTTATCTCCTTCGTTTAGTTCTTTCATAACCATAAATTTAGACTGATTATTACAAATATACTTTAAAATAGGATCACCACATAAAACAGATTATTAAAAGTGGTGTTCAAATTGATGACCGCGTTAGCGGGAAATAACCCAAAATTTGTATTTTTAACTCACGGACATCAATCAAAATGAGCTTTTCACTCCCAAAGAGAAAAAACATGAAACCAAAGCACCGGATTTTAAACATTTTCCTTACACTAATTTTGCTCTTTCTGTTGCCATTTAATGTATCGGCACAAAAGGAAAGGGATATGGAGGCTAAGGCCACGAATTATTTTCACGCCCAGAATTATAAGGATGCGCTGCCACTCTACAAAGAGCTTGTCAAAATGTATCCCGAAGATGAAGGACTCAATTACTACTATGGAGTTTCCATGGTAGAAACGGAGCACTACGGCCCCGATGCCTGGAAAGCGTTGCTGACTGCCTCTCTTGGCCGGGTACCTTCGGATGTATACTTCTACCTGGGAAAATGTTTCCACGCTGAATCGGATTGGGATTTAGCCACGAAATACTATCAGCGTTTTGCCGATTATGGGCGGAACAAGGATTTAAAACGATTGGGATTACGGGAATACATGGATTTATGTTCCCGGAAAATCAATCCATTTAAAGCAGCCACTGCTGATAAAAAAACACCAAAAGATACGGTTAAGCCGGTCCAGGATCAGGAAAAGCCATTATATGAATCATTCATCGCATTAACTGCGGAACAGAAAAAACATCATCCGGAGTTATTTTCGACAGACGACACGCAATCGGCAATACCTGGTAATATGAATAGTCCCAACGTACCGGTATCTGAAGTAACAGCAGAACAGAAAGAAAGATATCCTCATTTATTTGCTACCGAGAAGATCAATTCCGGAGAGGATTCCTCTGAAGATACAATGCCTGCCCCTGTTCAAAAGAAGATGTCCTCTCCGCCGGCAGGCCTCGATAATGCATGGTTCAACTTCCGGGTAAACAGCCGGATTAAATACCATGAACTGGAAGACTTCCGTACACAAGACGGAAAATCCATTTTTGCAAAAGGCTGGATTGCCAGCATACGGCAGGACTCACTGGCAGCTGCAACTCATCATCTGCGGAAAGAATATGAAGGGCAGGATCCGAAGAATAATGCCGAACTGTCACAAAAAATCCTTCAGGCAGAACAGCTCTCCTACAAATTAATGAGAGAAAGAGAAGATTATTTCCGTCAGGCCCGACATGCAGAACAACAATATTGGAATAGTCAGCCGGATAATGAAATTGAGCAATTTGCGACTGCACTTAAGGAAAAGCAGGAACAGCATATTAAAGAGCGGGAAGAAGCCTTGGCCGCCGAACAACAAGCTCCGGCAGCCAAGCCCAAACCTGTCGCAAGAAAGCCGGTTGTAACGCCACCAGCTGACAAAATTGAGTATCGCGTTCAGATCGGTTCATTTAGCAAAGGTTTACCGCCTTACGTACAACGCTTGTACGATAAACTTTCCAAATTCAGGAAGATCGACCATTATACCGACGATAAAGGAATTGTTGTCTATACCGTTGGTAAACTCCGCGATTATCATGCAGCCGTCAATCTGAAAAAACAACTTCGGCAGGAAGGTGCCAGTGACGCATTTGTGGTTGCATACAAGAACGGGGAAAGGATTAAAGTAAGTGAAGCATTGAAAATTCAGAAGGGTAAATAAATGTTTTTCTTAACCAATGTTCTTTCTTTTCGTGAAATTTGGAAATTGTTACTAATTTTAGTGGAGAATAACCGGAGAAAGGTTCAGCATGTAAAACAACGATTTCACATGGAAACACAGAAGAAAAAACAACACAGTTTAACGGAAGAGGTCGACAAGGAGAAGAGATATTCGTTGTTTCTTCATAATGATGATTTTCATTCATTCGATTATGTTATCGATGCGTTAATGGATGTTTGTCATCACAATGCGCAACAGGCCACGCAATGTACTTATCTCATCCATTTCAAGGGGAAGTGCGACATCAAGCAAGGCTCCATGGAATTTCTGCGGCCAATGCGTCAAGCCCTTGCAGGCAGAAGCCTGAAAGCAACAATTAAATAAGGCATAAACTATTTATTCACCCACTTTCATACACAAATGACTATCCTGACCATACTGCTTCTTATTTTTCTGGGAATCGTTTTATTACTTCTTGAATTTGCCGTGATCCCCGGAATCACCATTGCCGGAATCGGAGGTATGGTACTCTTTGGTTACAGCATCTACCTCGCGTTTGACAACTATGGTGTAGCCACTGGAATCGGGACAGTGCTTTTCATTATCATTGTTGTTCCCATCCTGATATTTAAGCTTCTTAAAGGGAAAATCGGAGATAGTATGTCACTGAAATCAACCATTATCGGAAAAACAAACCTGGTTGAGGATACCCGTTTCCATGTAGGAGACAAAGGAGTTACAGTTACCCGGCTTGGTCCTGTCGGAAAGGTTGAATTTGACAGACAGGTGATGGAGGGTAAATCAACCGGCCCCATGTTGGATGCCGGTACTGAAGTTGAAATTGTAAAAGTTTTTAAGAATCAAATAATCGTTAAACCCATAAAAAAAGAAAAGTTATGATTCCAGGTACTGTAGGAATAATTGTCGGGATAGTCGTCCTGCTGATTATCTTCCTTTATTTTATACCGATTGGACTTTGGTTTTCAGCCATCGTATCAGGGGTAAGAATCTCGTTGATGCAACTATTCCTGATGCGCTTCCGTAAAGTTCCTCCGGGTGTGATTACCCGGGCGATGATTGAAGCGCATAAAGCAGGATTGGGAGGAATCAAACGTGATTTACTTGAAGCGCACTACCTTGCCGGTGGGCATGTTGAAAATGTGGTGCACGCACTGGTTTCGGCTGAAAAAGCCAATATCGAACTTACCTTTAATATGGCGACAGCCATTGACCTCGCTGGCCGGGATGTTTTTCAGGCAGTTCAAATGTCAGTAAATCCAAAGGTTATTGACACACCACCAGTAACAGCCGTATCAAAAGATGGTATTCAGCTGATCTCTAAAGCCCGTGTAACCGTAAGGGCCAACATCAAACAGCTGGTGGGTGGAGCCGGTGAAGAAACCGTTCTGGCCCGTGTTGGTGAAGGTATTGTATCGTCAATCGGTTCATCATTCTCACACAAAGAAGTATTGGAAAATCCGGATTCTATCTCACGCGTTGTGTTGGAAAAAGGGTTGGACGCTGGTACTGCTTTCGAGATTCTGTCCATCGATATCGCCGATATTGACATTGGTAAAAACATTGGTGCGGTATTGCAAATGGACCAGGCCGAAGCGGATAAAAATATCGCTCAGGCAAAAGCAGAGGAACGCCGTGCAATGGCTGTCGCCCTTGAGCAGGAAATGAAAGCCAAGGCCCAGGAAGCGCGTGCCAAGGTGATTGAAGCCGAAGCACAGGTACCGCTGGCCATTTCTGAAGCCTTCAAAAATGGTAACCTTGGCATTATGGACTACATGAAGTACCAAAACATCGGTGCTGACACAGCCATGCGCGATTCGATTGCAAAAGATGAAAGTGGTTCATCATCCACCAGCAATCAATCGGAATAGATTAAGACCACTCATTATTTCAAAAGGAAAAGGAACGATCGATTATTCGTTCCTTTTTTGCTTTCCCCACTCCCCCAAAAATTGCCCCTGCAATCGTTTGCGAAATATTTTTAACATTGTCTTAATGAAAACAAGTGTTTTAAAACATACATTTGTCATGTGATTTTTATTCATAGGTTTGGATTTAGTTAGTTTTTATTGGTTTAGTTAGTTTTAGTTAGGTTGGAAAAGGATAGATGCCCGTCTATCCTTTTTTTTATTGACAAAAATCTGACATACAACCAAGTCAGCAGAAAGATTGACAGGTGTAAAATGACGTAATATGACCGACAAAAAAATAAAAGGACAATTAAAAACAGCCATACCAAAAAGATCATCTTTTTAAAATTCTTTTAAAAGTAGCTTAACACACAAACATGTTTTTCAGCATATATTTGTAATAGATTTTTATTCATAGGTTTGGATTTAGTTAGTTTTATTGGTTTAGTTAGGTTGGAAAGGATAGATGCCCGTCTATCCTTTTTTTTATGCCTAAGATTCGGGAATTCCCCCAATGCATTTTGAATCGTAAACAGCGTTTGAATTCCCGGCATAATCAAATCCGATATTGGTATGACTTATTATCGATTTAATCTTCTTTTAAAAATGACTTAACACAGAAACATGTTTTTCAGCATATATTTGTAATAGATTTTTATTCATAGGTTTGGATTTAGTTAGTTTTATTGATTTAGTTAGGTTGGAAAGGATAGATGCCCGTCTATCCTTTTTTTTATGCCTAAAAATTGCTGCCATCCAAATCCACAATTCAGTTCGCAGGTGACCATCGCCTCACACCACCTGCCGATACTAATTTCAAACAAAGACGAAGCTTATGCCGATGAAAAATATTTTGACTTTGTCTTCATTTTTTAAGGCACACTTAACATACAAATTATGTTTTTCAATATATATTTGCAGCGATTTTCAAACACAGGTTTGGAATTCGTTTTATGGATTAGTTAGTTTAGTTAGGTTGGAAAAGGATAGATGGCATCTATCCTTTTTTTGCCTTCACTTCTGAGGTAATTTTCCCCCGGAACGAAGATGTTTCGAAAGTTTTTGGCCGTTACTAATGCCGCCCAGATATATTACCTGCTTAACGCCGGTTTCTTCCACAATTGTCTTTCAACAGTAAACCCTGTACGCTATTGTTATGCACAAATTAAGTCCATACTACAATCATATGACTGGTAGTATTCCACTAACAATAACCTTCCGTTTTATTCATCATACCATCATTTCAGCTTAACATGCAAGACATTGAACATGACTTAATTGCCATATGCCAATTTTGATTAAAACGTATGACTAAACAAAGAAAAATTGATCTGGTGGTTCTATCAGATATTCATCTTGGAACCGCCGGAAGCCACGCCACCGAATTGCTGAAATACCTGAAAAGCATTCGTCCCAAAACCTTAATTCTGAACGGTGACATCATCGACATCTGGCAATTCAGGAAACGCTATTTCCCAAAATCACACCTGAAAGTAATTAAACACCTGCTGGGAATGGCATCCAAACGCACCAACATTTATTACATTACCGGAAACCACGATGAAATGTTCCGCCGCTTCAGCGGACTAAAAATCGGGAAGCTGAAGATTGTAAATCAGCTGGAACTCGACTTGGACGGCAACCGCAGCTGGTTTTTCCATGGCGATGTATTCGATGTAGTGATGCAATATTCCAAATGGCTGGCCAAACTCGGAGCGATTGGTTACGATACCCTGATTTGGCTGAATACTAAAGTCAACTGGATCAACCGTCAATTCGGATTTGAACCCGTTTCGTTCTCTAAAAAGGTGAAAAACTCGGTGAAAGGCGCCGTAAAATATATCAACTCTTTCGAAGACACGGCGGCATCGTTGGGCGCAAAGAAAGGGTACAAAAACATCGTCTGTGGGCACATTCACCACCCCGAAATCAAAGAATTGGAATTCCCGCAAGGCAACATTACCTATCTGAATTCAGGCGATTGGATTGAAAACCTCACCAGTCTGGAGTACGACGATGGCGAGTGGAAAATATTCAGTTTCCGCGACGATTTTGTGGAAGAAGACGGCTTCACTCCCAACGAACGCGAACAACTGGTTGATTTCGATCCGAAAGAGCTTTTCCAGGTACTGCTAAACGAATTTCAAGCGGAAGCATGAAAGTCCTCTACGCCATACAAGGAACCGGAAACGGCCATTTGAGCCGGGCACGGGACATTATTCCGGTAATTGAAGAATATGCCCGGCTCGATATTCTGATCAGCGGAACGCAAGCCGAAGTTGAGTTGGGACATCCGGTTAAATACCGGAAAAAAGGACTGGGTTTTGTCTTCGGTAAAAACGGAGGAATCGATATCCTGAGCACTTATCGCAATGCCAATATTTCCAGCCTGATGAAGGAGATTAATACCCTTCCGGTAAAAAATTATGACTTGGTTATCAACGATTTCGAACCGGTTTCGGCATGGGCATGCCGTCGGAAAAATGTACCGTGCATTTCACTCAGCCATCAGGCTTCGCTGCTAAGCAAACAAGTGCCCCGACCATCAAAAAAAGACCCGGCAGCGACTTTCCTGTTAGAAAACTATGCTCCCACCGATTTCCAGATAAGTTTTCATTTCGCTCCTTACGACGAGCATATTTTTACACCGGTCATCCGGAAACAGGTGCGGGATACAGAAACCGATGACAAAGGACACTACACAGTTTACCTCCCGGCTTTCGATGATAAAAAGCTGATTAAAAAGCTTTCTTTTTTTGATGACATACGCTGGGAGATCTTCTCTAAACACACCCGGTCGACCTATCAGAAAGGAAACATCACCGTTCGTACTGTTTCGAACGGGGCATTTCTGAAAAGCATGGCCGAATCGACAGGCGTACTTTGCGGAGCAGGTTTTGAAACTCCGGCAGAAACCTTATTCCTGGGCAAGAAGTTGATGGTAATTCCTATGAAAAGCCAATATGAACAGCAATGTAATGCAGCTGCGCTGAAACAGATGGGAGTACCGGTTATCAAAAATCTAAAAGAAAAAAATCTGCCGAAGATTGGTGACTGGTTATCAGATGGCAAGCCCATTCCGGTATTCTATCCCGACCAAACCCGAACTATCGTGAAGCAGATATTTGAAGGACATATTGCCAGGATACTCAAAGATAACGAGCACGAAAACAATTTACTGATCAGGGAATATTATCGCACCAACATACCCGAATATGAAACAACTGACTAACCGGCTGAATTGAGACAAGCAACACACAGAGTCCCTCCTTATCAAATAACAGTAATCCATTTTCCCGTACAAAAGCTGCCCGGAATCTCACTCCGGGCTCTTTTCATTCTAATTCGTCTTACTTTCCTGACGAAGGGATTGTGAAGTAAAAAACGGAGCCTTTTCCGGGGATCGATTCCACACCAATTTGTCCGCCCATCAGCTGTACCAGGCTTTCAGCTATGCTAAGGCCTAATCCCGTTCCCCCGATAGCTTGCTTCTGTGCGCTCACAGTCCGGTAAAAGCGTTCGAAAATTTTCTTGTGCTCTTCTTTTCGGATCCCCATTCCCGTATCACGAACGAAAAAGCGGGCACCACTTCCCTGGATGGCATAGCCTATTTCAATTGTTCCTTCCCGGGTATATTTGATGGCATTGGAGAGAAAGCTTGACATGACCTGCCGGATTTTCTCACGGTCAGCAATTAAACGATCCTGTCCGGCGGCATTTGGAAGTTTTTTAAGCAGAGCTACAGGCTTGCTCCGCACTTCGCGAAGGAACGAAAGGTGCAAATCTTCCAGCAGCTCAGATGGACAAAAATCTGTTTCTTTTAATGGAATTGCCTCTGTATCGAGGCGGGAAACAGCCATCACATCGTCGACAATGTTCAGCAGATGGTCAGCATTTGAATTGATGATACGAACAAACTGTCCACGTTTTTCCGAGTCGATATGCTCTTCCAGCAAATTCGCAAAACCAACGATAGCATTCATCGGCGTTCTGATCTCATGACTGATATTGGCCAGGAAAGCTGATTTGAGCTTATCTCCCTCCTCCGCTTGTTCCTTCGCTTTCACCAGGGCTTTTTCCATTTGTTTGTATTCCGTAATATCCATTACCACACCTTTGAGCCTGACAAGCACACTATTTTCAAAAATCGAAACAATGCGGTTATTTAACCATCGTTGTTGGCCATCCGGAAGAACGATGCGTATCTCATCTTCAATCATCTGTTTTTCGGACGAAAGTCGATCAAATAATTTTCTCATCAGATACTGGTCATCTGGCAATAGTCGCTCCAGAAAATCGCGGTAGGATAGCATTCTCTTTTCGGGATCCAAACCGAATATCTTGTTGCAGTTTTCTGAAGCATGCATGGTTTCGTTAACCAGATCGTACTCCCAGTCCCCCATCCGGGCAATTTCCTGTGCCTCTCTCAACGATGCCTCACTATTCTTCAGCTCGTTTTCAGCCCGCTTCTTATCCGTCACATCTTCCATGATAACGATGTACTGAGTAATTTCACCGGCATCGTTGGTAATGGGCGATATCGTTACAGTTTCCCAATAAAAGCTGCCGTTCTTTTTACGGTTTAGAAACTCACCTTTCCACTCCTTCCTTTGTTGCAGGGCCGACAACATTGTATTAAAATCATCTTCCGGAAGGTGACCGGGGTTCATAATTCTCGGACTCCGGCCTTTTACATCTTCCAGTGAATATCCGGTTAAAGCGGAAAAACGGGGATTAACGTACTGAATCAACCCATCAGCTCCGGTAATGATAAAAGATGCCGGGCTCTGCTCCACCGCGACACTTAGGGTCAGCAGCATTTCCTCTGCCTTTTTTCGCGGAGTAACATCATGCACGATGCCATGAACCATAGGTTTACCGCGAAGAACGATTGGGCCGCTAAATACTTCAACATCACAGGTAGAGTGATCGGCTTTCCGGTGCTTAAACTCGTAGTGATTATGCGTTGAATAATCGACGTTCTGCAGCTTATCTCTAATTTCATCTGACGGAAGCGTGTTAATATCCGCGATATTCATCGAGGTAAGCTCTTCGTATGTCCACCCATAGAACTCGACTGCTGCATGATTCGCATCAATGATATTGCCATTTCCCTTGTCTATCAAAAACATCACCGCATGGTTATTACTGAACAGTGTCCGGTAACGCTCTTCGCTGTCATGCAAAGCTTTCAGGGCTTTATTTCTTTCAGTAACATCGGTTGCCAATACCAAACGAGCAGGTCGGCCATTAAACGTCAGGCGATGAGAGCTGATAGCAACGCTAATCATTTCTCCGTTTTTCTTTTTGTGCCGCCACTCTCCGGCCCGATCGAAGTCGTCCTCATGCCTTCCCAAATCAATCATCATCTGTCGAATATCTTCTTCCGGACAGATATCTTGTATCGTCATCGACAGGAATTCTGTCCGTGGGTATTTATAATGTTTTACTGCCGCGTTGTTTACTTCAATAAATTGATTCGTTTCCAGATCATAAATCCACATGGGCTGTGGATTGTTGTGAAACAGGTATTTGTACTTCTGCTTGCTTTCCACCAAGGCCTCTTCTGCTCTTTTGTCCTCGGTAATATCCTGAATGACGCCAAACATTTTTACCGGTTTGTCAGCATCATTAAACTCCAGTGCACCTATTCCATGTAGCCACCGAACCTCCTGGTCGTTTTTTCGACGAATAGGGTAAACTCTGTCGAAAGGTTCGCCTTCTCCTATGACTTCATTCAGGAAATAATTTTCAATACTTTTACGGTATTCCGGAAGAATAAACTCCAACCATGATTTAATAGTCTTAGTTTCCGTTAGTTCGATACCGAACAACCGATCCAACGTTTCAGAACTGGTCCACTTTCCTGAAACCATGTCAAGAACATAGTGCCCCATTCGGCCAACCCGCTGCGCCTCTTTCAGCAATGACTCACTTTCTTTCAAGGCTGTTTCAGCTTGTTTTTGGCCGGTAATATCCTCGACACTTGCCCAGATATATTTTACCCCTTTCTCAACCAGGATTTGACCTTTCAACCGAACCGGTATCAAATGCCCGTCCTTATGGATATATTCCTTTTCGTACGGGCCAAAATGTCCCATATGCGATAAACTATTCAGTTGCTGCTCTTCCTGCTCCCGGCAATCCGATGGTGTCAGATCCCAGCAGGTTAGCTTTAGCGCTTCTTCCCGGGTATATCCTATTATACCGAGCATGGCCGGATTCATATCAACCAGTTTTCCATCCAGCGTTGTCAATACCAATCCAATGGACGTCAGGTTCAGGTATCCCTGACTGACAAATTCCATTGTCCAGTCGTGATCGTTTTTGCAGCGATAGATCAGGCCGGGGACATTATCCAAAATTGAGGAATACAATCGAAGATTATCTTGTAACGAGATGTCTGATAGAGGAGATTCCTCTTTCGAAATTTGATTTGCCGTAAGTTCCCCGGATATTTTCCCTACGGGTTGTTCAGCCAACAAAGCCAGCACCGGAGCCATCCGGGTTAATTGCTGAAATGAGTTATTTTCAAGTTTTGATTCTTCCGGGATTCCCCAGAACAATAGCAGCCCGTTTAATCTTCCCCCAACCAAAAGCGGAAGGCAAAAAACGGGAACCGCATCTTCCGACAAGACTTTTTCAATCACGGTTGTGTCGTTGTGTGAGGAAATTATATGGGGTTGACGAAGGCTGCCCCATCGTTTGATGAGCGGGGACAAAGCAGGGAAATCTTCTACTGGCTCAGTTACCGAGAGGTTGGAAAAAGAAATATCAAAATCCTTCCCGCTGACACGGGACAAAACCGATATGGCCCGGGCGTGTGCTAAGTTCTGAAGAAAAGATAACAAAGACATCGAGAAAGCACCATCTCTCGAAATAATAGTCAGGAAATCATCATAGGCTTTTTCGGCAATATAATTCTCATTATACAGCAAGTCAGCCTCCGGGGTAGCGTTTTTCATCATTAAATAAGCATACAGGTTAGCAAGTTAATTATTAGCATGTCAACTAAAAATTTCCGGATGTCGAATATATTCATGTGTTTATACTTTAAGAGTCAAAACAGATATATTCCATAACCGGAAAAACAAGAATATTATTTTTCAGCGGCCAATTGCTCGTAGACACCATTCGTCCAGCCAAACCCATCCTGATTGGGATATTCTCCGCCGCCACCGGGAACCTCAGGATTCACCACATTGTACTTCTCTTCCATCCGGTAATACTTTTGATAAACCTCTTCGTTCACCTTCATCCAGCGCTGTTTAATTTCGTCCGCGAGCGCATCACAACCATAATTGCGAAGTCCCTGAATCGTTATCCATTGCAGTGGCGCCCAACCATTGGGCGCGTCCCACTGCTGTCCGGTAGAATAAGGAGTTGTGGCCACTCCTCCCGCCTTTAGGAGTTCGTCCCCGACCAATTTCCTCACGCCAGCAGCCTGCCCGGCGGAAGCCATATGGAAGAAGAGCGGATAAACGGCTGCTAACGAAATAATACCAGTTTGTTTTCCCTTGGTATAATCGTAGTCGAAATAAAATCCTTTTTCGCCATCCCAGCAATAGCGGTTCAATGCATCCAGCCTTTTTTGCGCTTTTTGCTCAAACCGGGCTGAAGAAACCGAATCACCCTTTACCTTATATGCATGGCCAATGGTTTTTTCCATATTGAACATCAACGCGTTTAGGTCTACCGGAACAATATCGGTCGTGTGCATGGTATACAAGGGGAAACTTCCGTCAGGAGATTCCTTCAGCCAACGGCTCGAAAAATCCCATCCCGATTCGGCAGCCGAACGGAGATCACGGTACATCTTCAAACTATCCAGCGACGGATTAAGGGCCAGCGCCTGTCTTACCGTATGAACATCTTCGCTGTAAGCTTCCGAACGCGGAAATTCCCCTTTGTCATAATAACGATTCAACAGGGTGCCATCCTCCATCCGGACCACATGCCCGCAAGCTGCTTTACCAACATTGACTTTATCGGCACCATGCATCCAAAAGCTGTATTCCTCAACTATTTGGGGTAAATAGTGTACATAAACGGAATCATCTTTTTTCTGGCGGGCAAGTAAACTCACCATTAACGCAAAGAAAGGTGGTTGCGAACGAGTCAGGTAATAGGTCCGGTTTCCGTTGGGAATAAATCCTAGGGTATCGATAATGTAAGCAAAGTTATCAATCATCGAATTGATGACACCTATCTTTCCATCAGCAGCCAAGCCCAACATGGTAAAATAGCTATCCCAGTAGTAAACTTCGCGGAAACGTCCTCCGGGTACTACATACAAGTTTGGCAACGGGATAAGCGTTCCTGAATGAGCAACATCAGGTTGCCGCGACAATACCGACCATAAATGTCGGATATGTTCCCGAATAGGTAACGTATCAGGATTACTCATCGGATGATAGGAAGGGATAATAAAATGCTTCTCAACAAATTGCCTCAATACCTTCGTATTATCCTTATTTACAACACCTTCGTATGCTTTGCGAATTTTGACCGGAGATTCCTTCGGAACGCAATCGACGAACGTCTTGCTATCGGGAAAAATATCGGATTTTTGTACACTGTAAAACAACGGGCCGTAAAGAGCCTCAGGAGTACCAACATCAACGGGTTGGGTAATTTGTTTCTGACAACTGGTTGAGAACGTAACCAATAAGGTTAAGAACAGCCAGAAAAACGGACGGTGAATTGCCTGCCTGAAAGCAAAATATTTTTTCATATGTTCGATATTTACTCCTAAATTGCCTGGCACCTAGACCATTTGTCAGGAAAGGATACCAATTAAATGGTAAAAAGACATTTTGATGGTTAGGTGTACCTATTTTCCTTAATCCAAAGTTTCCAGCAAAACTTTGTTTGCTCCTACAAAATACATTCTACTGGAAACTTACCGAACCAAAAATAAGTTTTCTTAACCAGAAAAAACAGTTAAAAACGGGAAATACGGACGGATTATTTCATTTTAGCAAAAACAGACAAGGATTAATCTAATTTTCCCGAACAGCATGGTGCGGATTTGTTAATTTTGGGGTTCGGAAAGAACTATGCATACACCTGGAAACAATTATCTCTCGAGACCTCTCAACGGACTAAAAAACACCTTTCGTTCGTTGCAATACCGGAATTACCGGCTCTTTTTTGGCGGACAAAGCATTTCGCTCACCGGCACCTGGATTCAGCGGATTGCCATGCCCTGGCTGGTTTATCACCTGACAGGCTCGGTCGTGTTGCTGGGAGTTGTCGGTTTTGCCGGCCAGATTCCCACTTTTCTGTTGGCGTCCTACGCCGGCGTCATCACCGACCGCCGGAACCGGTACCATATTCTCATTGCTACCCAGATACTGGCTATGTTGCAGGCACTTACCCTGGCACTGTTCTACTTTCTTGGCATCATCGAGGTATGGCATATCCTGGTGTTGAGCGTTATGCTTGGCATCATCAACGCCTTTGATGCGCCGGCCCGGCAATCGTTCGTCATCGAAATGGTGGAGAGAAAACAGGATTTAGGCAACGCCATCGCACTAAACTCCTCCATGGTGAACGGTGCCCGCCTGATAGGTCCTTCCGTTGCCGGAGTACTGATTGCCACTACCGGCGAAGGTATCTGTTTCCTTATCAACGGACTGAGCTACCTCGTAGTCATCGCTTCGCTGCTGGGTATGAAAGTAACTCCGCGTGTTATCGCGAAGAAATCGACCCGCGTTATTCAGGAATTGAAGGAAGGTTTTCATTATACCTTCGGCTTTGCTCCCATCAAATCCATTATTCTGCTACTGGCGCTCGTCAGCCTGATGGGGATGCCCTACAATGTACTGATGCCCGTTTTCGCCAAAGAAGTGCTTCACGGCGATTCGCATACCTTTGGATTTCTGATGGCAGCGACCGGACTGGGAGCTATTACCGGGGCCATGTACCTGGCTTCGCGAAAAAGTGTGGACGGACTGGAACGTCTCATACCTGCAGCTGCTTCCGTATTTGGACTGGGCCTGATTGCCTTTTCGCAGTCGCGCCTATTCTGGTTATCGATGATACTCATGGTCCTGACTGGCCTCGGAATGATGCTCACGATGGCTTCCAGCAACACCATCATTCAAACCGTGGTAGACGATAGCAAACGTGGCCGGGTAATGAGCTTCTACACGATGGCGCTTATGGGAACCGCTCCATTCGGCAGCCTGTTTGCCGGAGCCGTAGCCAAAGCGGTGGGAGCGCCACTGACGTTAGCGATTGGCGGCACTGCGGTAACTACCGGGGCCATCCTGTTTGCCCGCCGGCTTCCCAAAATACAGGAAGGCATCTTCCCGGTATACCGCAAAATGGGAATTCGCTCCGGAAACCCGGGAAAACAATAGTATCGGTAAACGTTGTCGCGATTAAAGCATCCGAACATAATTTTTCATAAATTGGGAAATCAACATTTGATTTTTCCTTCCTGATACTTTGTCAAACATGCTCAAGCAAAAGCCCCAAACGATAGCTTTGAAAGCTGCAACGATTATTCTCGTTAGCTTTCTGTTCTTCAGTTGCAATTCAAGTTTTCACGGCATAATAGCAACCACTCTCATTCTAAAAACCATCCTTAAGAAAAACCAACCTGCTATCTTCCTGTTACTTCCAGGTAATGAACTTTCGTAACCAGATATTGCGTGAGGGCATCTACGTACCGATCGTGCGATTGCTGAACCTGCGCCTGAGCCTCCATCATATCTGAAACCCGTATCATTCCGGCTTTGTAATTATCATTGTTCTCTTTCAAATTCTCCTCCGCCTGCTGAACAGATGTCTTTGCCAACTGCACCTGCTGATAAGCTTCGTCAAGCTGGTTGCGGACCAGTTGCATTTGCAGCAGCAACTTCTGCGTGTTATCATTCACTGTGTTCACATTCTGCTCCTCCTTCAGCCTGCGCTCTTTTAACTTGTGCGAAGCTTCCCACCATCCGGAAATTGGAATTTTGATGGTCCCGAAAACCATACCGGTAGTGGAGCTATTGCTGTCGATATCCAGGTACTGACCACCAACTCCTACTCCCACCTGGGGCATATATTCACCACGCCGCAACTTTGTTTTGTACTTCTCTGCTTCCGAACTTTTTTGCAGCAACTGATATTCTGGTCTTTTCGCCAAAGCTTCCGCATGATTGATATAATACGCTTCCGGGGCCATCGCCTGAGGGATGGTATCAGCAAAATGAATTCCTGCCTGATAATCAATACCGATGTACTGGCAGAGAGCCATCTTGGCCATCTCAATCCCATTTGCTAACTTCAGGTGGTTCATTTTTAATTCATTCTGTTTCAATTCCACCTTTAACAAGTCGTTTCGGGTAATTAAACCAGCCTGGTAGGAGTCAGTCACCTCTTTGTGTAACGTATCCACCATCTGCATGTAGCGTTCCAGCGTTTTCCTCTTTTCATTCAACGCCTCAATCTGCCAATATTGTTTTTCAGTATTGAGAGCGACTTCTTTTTCGGTAGAAGTCAGCTGAAGCTGGTTAACCTCGATACCCAGATTGGCCAATTTGTTGCCTGTTGCGACCCTCCCACCGGCAAAAACCGGTTCGGTTGCGGTGAGCAATCCTACTGCACCTTTCTCCAACAAGGGAATATTCATCCCCGGAAAGTAGGCATACTGTGTTGCCAGACCTAAGTTCGCAGGATTCCCATCGTAAACCGGAAGGTCCCCACCCGGGATACTCATATCAAAAACTGATTTATTGTATTTGAAGGCCATAGTTGTCGCTTCAACCTGTGGAAAATATTTAGTAAAGGCTGCCTTTTTCTCCTGTTCGGCCGATTGAACATCCAGCATTTTATTTTTTACCTGGGCATTATTCTGCAATGCCAGCGTTTTGCATTGCTCCAGGGAGTACTCGCGGTCCTGCGCCTGGACCACCGGGCTTATCACCAGCAAAGCCAATAGGGTTAATATCACTGGTTTCATTTTTCCTCTGTTTGAAAGTTCATCAATGGTTACCTTTTCCCTTATTTTATCGGTGCCCCGGAAGATCAGCCAGTAGGCTACCGGAAGAATCAATACCAGTAAAACCATGGAGGTTAGCGTACCGAAACAGATAATGGTTCCCATGGGCGCCCATAACGAACTATTGCTGATAATCATGGGGATAACGCCCATCGATGCTGCAGCGGAAGTGAGGAAGATGGGGCGCATTCTCCGCTTGCCAGCTTCAAAAGCTGCCTCCAGAACCGTTTTCTTGTACTGATGCCTCAATTCTTCTGCATAATCAAGCATAATGATCCCATTTCGTACCAGAATTCCAATCAGACTAATAACTCCCAAAATAGAGGTAACACCAAAATCTTTCTCCATGATTAACATTCCAAGTGCAGCACCAACAATACTTAATGTAGCCGAACTCAAAACGAGCAGGGCCAGGCTGGGCTTCTTGAAATGGAAAACCAGAATCATAAAAATGATAAAAATACTAATGAACAAAGCTCCAAGCACTTGAGGAAGTATCTCGGAGTCCGTTTCATGTGCCCCTCCATAACTGATACGGTTTCCTACTGGTAGCTGCTGATTTTCGGCTATACTTTTTACTGCCCGGAAAACTTTATTGGTATTGGTCCCCATAACAACATCTCCTTGAATGGTGATAGTCCGAACGCCGTTTCTACGAACTATTTGTCCCTGTGTCCAATCCGGTTTGACATTGGCGATCTGCCGTAAAGGAACCGAAACGCCCGGGATAATTGAATGGATATACTCATCTCCAATATCTCCATAAGAAGCAGCTTTATTCGCGCGTTCGCTTTTCAGTTTAACCGGAATCTTATAATCGCCTTCCCACAGGGTGGTTAATGGCAACCCGTCAAAATCAATCGCCAGGTTCGTCGAAACAAGTGTTTTTGTAATCCCTAAACGGTTGGCCTCCGTATCATTGATATTTACCTCCGTTCCGGGCAGCATTCCTTTATAATTGGTATGTACCCAGGTTATTCCTGGGACCGTTCTCATTTTAGTGATAAGCGAATCAGCTATCGATTTCAGATCACCCAGATTATTCCCGGAAACTCTCACTTCAATAGGATTTGCAGCCTCCTGATAACTCAACTGTTTGAAACGAACATGGGCATTGGGAAAATAATCGGCATACTTTTGCGAATATTCATTCAACATTTCCTCTGTCCCGCGATTTGAATGCGTATTGACAATGAACTGCGCATAATTCTTAGCCGGCATCTGGGGAGCATAAGTAGTATGAAAACGAGGTGAGCTTGTTCCAATAAATGACGTAATCGATTTCACCCGGGCATCCTTATTCAAAATCTGCTCTAAACTATCAGCCACCTGCGCAGTCTGCTCCAGGGAACTCCCCTGTGGCAGATAAATCTCAACCGGGAACTGGTCACGTTCGGCGATAGGCATCAGTTGTCGTGGCAAAACAGCGAACAAAATGCCTCCCACCAAAACCGCAACGATTCCTGTTACAATAGTCACTTTGGGATGTCTAAAAGCCCTGCCCAACCATTTTTCGTAGGTTTGCTGCACAACATCAAGGAAACTGCGCTGGCCTTCTTTCCTCTTCCGCTTCGATTTTTCGAATCCGTTTTTAATAAAAACATACTGGATAAACGGGATCAAAAACATGGCAACGAGCAGGGAAATACCCAATGTGAGGGTAACCGTCCATGGGAAAAAATGGACAAAGTCCTTGACCATTCCTTTAGTCGTGACCAGAAATGGAAAGAAGGTGATACTGATAGCGAGTGTTGCCGAAAAGATCGCTTTAAAAAAACCTTTTGCACTACTGATAGATGCATGCCAATGCGACATACCATGATCTAGCTTATCCATATAGCTATCCACAATGACAATGGAGTTATCGACTATCATCCCCAGTACGACGATCAGAGCTGCCAAACTCACCGTGTTCAGCTCAATTCCGGTCAGGTACATAATTCCAAGTGAAATAAAAATGGTAATCGGAATGGAAGTCGATGCAACGGCCGCTACCCTAAATGGCAACAGGAACATCGTAACCAAGATGACCGCGACGATGGCATAAAGCATTTCGAGCAGGAAGGTGGAAATGGAATCGCTAACCACCTTTGGTTGATTGGCCACACGCTCAATGTTGACGCCATCGGGCAGTTCAGACTGGAACTGATTCAGGACCTCTTCCACATCCTTTCCGTACTGAACAATATTATTTCCAGATTGCATCTCCATCGAGATCAGTAAACATTTATGCCCGTTATTAGTGATGTAGCTGTCAGGCTTGGGATACTCTCTTACAATGCGGGCTACATCTTTCAGGCGAATGATATTTCCGGCCGGATCAGCGTAAAGGATCTGCTCTCCAATCTCCTTTTCGTTGTTATAGGTTGGCGCAACATGAATAGGGGCATTATAATCAGGATTATCCACCGTCCCACTGATCGTGGTAAAACCTTGCGTGAATAAGTTCGCCAACAATGTTGTTGGAGTTATTCCATAATTGACCAGTTTTTCCCTGTTCAGGTAAATACTGATTTGCTCATTCTGCAACCCGTAGTTCCGCAATTTGGATACGGATTGAATCCTGCGCAATCGGTTTTCCAACTCGTCCATATAATTTTGCAACTCATGATAGGACTTATGGTTCGATTCAATCGTCACCAACAAGGCAGAAGTATCGCCAAAGTCACTATTCGTGTACAAAGCCAGCACACCTGCCGGTAACTGGGCTTTGAAATTACTTAACCCGTCATTCAGCTTTGCCCAGAATTTATCTTTATCCTTAACATCATCGTTCAGCTCGACGTAAACAATCATCAAGCCATCCTTGGACACGGAATAGGTATCCTTCTTTTTAATTTCCTGGAAACTATACAAATACCTCTCAACTTTCGAAGTCAGTTGCTCTTCAACTTCCGCCGAACTGGCTCCCGGATATACACCGATCACCAATCCCTGCCGGATGGTAAACGATGGGAACTCCTGGCGAGGCATAACAAACAATGCATAGACTCCCAACACCAACAACATCACTGTAATCAGAAATACAACCTGCCTGTGCCGCATGGCAGACTCAACAATACCCAACTTTTCCCTCATCACTTAATTATTTGTATGGTCGAATTATCTTCCAGTTTCTGGTACCCTTCGGTAATCAACAAATCGCCGCTGGAAAGGCCTTTATTGATAGTAACTCCATTGGTTACTAAAGCACCTGTTTCGATGTATTTTTTTTTGGCTTTCTTTGATTTTGCATCAGCAATAAAAACAAACCGCTTACCATTCCCGTCAGTTTGAACGGCCGAAAGTGGAATGACAATCCGGCTGGCAAGAACCGGATTACTAATGTTCACAGAACAAATCATACCCGGTTTCAGTACCTTATCTGGATTATCGAGTTCCACTTTCACCCCATAGGTATGCGAAAGTGGATTAGAGATAACACCAATTTCCGTTACTTGCCCTTTAAACTGCTGCTCTCCAAGTGCCGACACCTTTACAACAGCATTCAATCCTTTGGAAATGCCGGCAATCTCATTTTCCGGGACCGGAACTTTCACTTTTACCTTACTTATTTTGACGAGCCGGAATGCCGGATTTCCTGGAATAACACTCATCCCCGGCTCTATTTCTCTTCGCCCGATAATTCCACTGGTTGGTGCAAATAACTTACAATCGGCCACTTTCCCTTTCGCGAGAAGTGCAGCTGCGTTTGCCTGAGCCAATCCACTTTTTATCTCTACGAATTTCACTTCCGGAAGGCTTCCCTTTCGGTAAACCGGCTCCAACCGGTTATAGGCATCCTGTGCCTGTTCTTCCTTAGCCAGTGCCATATGATAAGCGTTCCGGTAGCTTTCCTCGTTCAACGTTGCCAGCAATTGTCCCCTTTTTACCGACTGCCCCTCTTCCACATTTACCTGTTCAGCAGTGCCTGCAATCAGGAAACTCAAAGGTATAGATACCGATGCTTCGATGGTTCCTATATAAGAATATTCGATCCCGTCGGCACCGGATACAATCTTTTGTGTAGTTATCTTTATGCCATCCATATTATTTCCTCCTGATGTATTCTTCACATTGGAGTTACATCCTGCCAGTACAGTCGCTATCAGGAGCAGGCTTAACCTTACATGTTTCATTTTCACTATCATAATTTAATTACACATCAATACTACTTTAGTTTTTTAGTCGGATTCTGGTCAAAAAAAAATCATGACCTCATATAAAGAATAATTTGACAAATTATTGCTTGTTGTCTGCATATATACCGCTCCAAAAACAATACTACTCATCTGGTATTTTCGTCGAATTTGCAATAAAAAAATTAGCTGAAAAGCTTAGGGACAAAAAGCAGAGCTGCTTTGGTTAATTTTTCTTCATCAAATGTCCCATCCCGCTCAACTGAATATTGTACCACACCGTAAAATGCTGCCAGGAACAGTTCCGCAATACAGGGAATATCCTCCCGTTCAACACCACGGTATTCTCCTGAATCATAACCATCTTCCAAAATTCGCATAATGTACAATTTTTCAAAGTCAAGCATTTGAAAGAAATGCTTTTTCGCTCTCGCTTCGAACATACTATCTTGTTTTACAATATAATAAAGATTAGTCTTTTGAATAATTCCTAAATTGAACTCAATCACATAAGCTTGGAGTTTGTCCAGCATTTTCTTGTACTCTTCCACCTTATCTTTCACATGCTGTCTGAGATTAATGACTTCCATATGAAGGACCGCATCAAAAACTTCCTCCTTGCCCTTAAAATAATGATACAGTGTGCTCTTCGCTTTTCCACAGGCAATAGCAATCTCGTCCATGGTGGTCTTTTTCAGTCCAAACTGCTGAAACAACTTTTGTGCTTGTTCCAGTATTTCAGCTTTTACAATTTCATCTTTTGACATTGACATGCTTTTCGACCAAATTTGTTTTTTGGTAGTGAAAAAATAAATAATAAAAATACCATCCAAACATTTCCCGAAAAATTTACGAAGGATTTATTTTTTCACATTCTGGTAACCCAACTCTCCATTTCCAGTCTGTTTAAACACATTTTCATGTGATTTGTTATACAACTGATAATGACAATACTTCGTTAAAAATGTAGATAACTATTTGAAAATGAGCAAAATAATCTATCAAGATATTTACATAAATTCCTGATAATAAGTATGTTAATGGATTTTACCACAAATCTGTTATAGAATAACTACCAGGAGATACAATAATTATAATTCATTAATTATCAGAATATTAAATATAATATCAGTTTTTAACAAATGCAGGAAAGACTTTTTCTGCGAAGTTGTTATCCTTTTGCTTTCCATCAAAGGGCGTGTTAACTTTTTACAGCTCGGCCGTTTCGGAGACTTCAAAGAACAAAGATACCGACAACAATTTGAAAAACCTTTCCCCTGGCTGGATTTCAACAAAGAACTCACCCTTTTGCATGGTGGCAGTCGGTTTGTAATAGCATTTGACCCAAGTTATATCAACAAGTCCGGGAAGAAAGCCCCGGGGCTTGGCTGGTATTGGCCGGGTTGCGCCGGTTGCTACATAGGGATCTTGTTTCAGTATTACTCCAATTCGCTTAAAAGGTCCGAAAGGAGAATCAGCCATGGCATAGGCTACCCGGTAATTTGGTCCGCCCCAACCGCCTTCGGACCACATAAAGTAATACTTTCCGTGACGAGCAAACATATTAGGTCCCTCGAGGTAGCCCTCAGGTGTTATCTCGTTGAAATCGGTCCCATCCTTAAAAGGCAGAAAGCCGGTAAAATCATCCTTCAGCCGTGCGATATTGCAATGTCCCCATCCACCGTAAATCAGATAATACCAGATAATCTTTATACGGTCCATTCGGTCGATCAGAAATGCCAATTCCAATGCCTCCCTCCTGATCGTCGCTCTGAATGTCATTAGCAGCAAAAAACAGGAAATAATGGTTATCCTTTTTTACAATAGCCGGTCCGAAAGAGAGTTGTAGCGAATCTGATTTTGCTGGTCAATGTTGAAAAGGAATTTAAACTTTTGGGAGTTATATATATCTTCCAGTTCACAAAGACTTATTTTGGTGCTTGCAAGGTATCCATATAGTAACAGGTAAAACATATTCTTGCCGAACAGTTTTTTTACCTAGGGTCTGCTGATTTTCTGCGTGCCGCACGAGTTCGATATTGGAATGAGCAAAAGGTTCATGACAAAAAGTATCGCATTGGCCCATGATTCGGACGTTTCAGGAAGCCTGGCCATGATGTTGTTGAGCCCGTAGCCCCGTTTGCCTTGTCCAAACTTGCCTTCAACGTGGTTTCGCTTGGCCGCTTCTTTTTTGTCGCGGTATTTCTAACTGGCAGTTTGGCTGTCATTTTTCGGTGGCCCCCCCAGGGGCTTACCATAGATCTTAACCCCTTTTTCTTTCAGGTATTTGCGGTTTTCCCTTGTCAGGAAAATCTGGTCCCCAAGGAATACCCTGGGATAGCAGCCATAGGTTTGTTTAAAATTTTCTACCTGCATTTTTACATCTGTACTTTCATTATAGGCATCCCAGCTGAACCGGTCTATCCGGCAGGACCCGTTCACCTCACTGATGTTGATTTTCGCCCCAAATTCGGTTTTTGCTTTGTCTTTTCCCCGGACAATCGGACGCACATGGGGCTGGAAAAGGTTCACAATGCGGTCCTGGCATTGATGGGTTCTATTCTCATACATCAATTTTTGCTGGTTGTAAACTTTCCGGATGGTTTCCATTAGTTCTCTATCGCGTTTTTCAAGCAATTCCGACCGCCCGGGTTTTAATAACAAGCTGTCAACTACTTTTATATCGCGGGAAATGTATTGAAGCTGTCCCCTGATGCCCCGGCGGATATGCTTCTTTGTTTTCTTTTAATGCGGGGCTGGGGCGGTTTAACCTGTTCGGATGCTTCGATGATCGTTGGTTGAAAGCTTCAAACTCATCGCCTCCCAACCTTTTGCGGATATCGACAAACAGGCTGGCATCAAAAACCGGTTGGGTGGTAAAACACGGCAGCCCGCAAAAGTATTGCAGGTAAATGTTTTCCTGTATCATTTCTATGGTGCCCCGGTCATCCAGGCCAAGCTTGTGCTTGACAATCAAGGCCGCTATCACCGTGCGGATGTTTACACTTTTACGCCCGGAGCCCGCATCGAGCTTCCGGCTATAAACGGCTGCAAGTGAATCCCAGGGAACCAATGAAGCTAATTTCACCCATCGGTTTTCCTTGTCCAACTCCCGCTCAAAAGGGTGCTTGAACATATTCAAACTTAATTGGCTTTGTGGCGTGTAATCAATCATATCTGCAAGGATTTTGAACCCAATTTATACAAAACCGTGCATTTACACCAATCATGAACCTTGAAAATATCAACAAATCAATGTTGATAATCAATGGATTATATGTGAATTTAAAGAAAATCAGCAAACCCTAATTAGCTCATCTTTCAATAGCTGGCCTGCTTGCGGCCGATAACCGGACGATTACTTATTCCAGTTGAAAAACGGCTGCTTCATTGGCCGGCACCGGAATGCGGTTCAGGTTTTTGATGGCAGTACCTGTTATTACATTCATGGCAGTGGAGGCTGATTGTGTCCTTTCCGAATAATCATCAGCATTGAGGATGATTTCATGGTTGTTGGAATTGACCACCACCATAACTGTCTGAGTGTCGGTATAACGGAAATAGACATAAATATTGTTGGTTGGGAAGTATTGCATCATTTTTCCCTTTTTCAGAGCATCAGATTTTTTACGGTAATTGGCCAATCGTTTTAGGAAATTGTAAATCTCATTTTCCTGATTGTTACGGCCTTCCCGGGCGAACTTGTTTTCTTTATCACCGGGCCATCCTCCTGGAAAGTCGCCTCGTACCAGTCCGTCGGGTGAACAGAAACCCGTCATTCCTATTTCGGTGCCATAATATATCTGGGGTATTCGGTTGGTAGTGAGCAGCACGGTGAGTGCGGTTTTGAGCTTTTTCACATCTTCTCCCAGAATCGATGAAATCCGGCTCAGATCATGATTGTCCAGAAATGCCAGATTGCAGGAGGGAGACTGATAGATAAAATCTCCGGCCAGGGTGGCATACACAGGGTTCATGGCCACATTGGGTGTAAGTTTGTTTTTCCACTGATCGGGCGACTGGTTCAACATGGTTATAATGGCTTCACGCAACCGGAAATCGGTGATGCCGTCGATGTGGGTGTCGAGGCCCCGGTTGACGGTGTTTCCTCCGCTGAAATAGGCCTGTTTGGCCATGCCGTTCACCCATGTTTCGGCAAGGATGGTCACTCCCGGAAACTCTTCTTTAACCCGGGAGGCCCAATGTGCCAAAAATTGAGTATTGTTGTAGAAATAGGTGTCTACCCGAATCCCGTCAATACCTGCAAAGGCGAGCCACCAGATGGTGTTTTGCGTCAGGTATTTCTGAACAAACTCATTGTCGTTGTTCAGATCGGGCATGGAGTGATGAATCCATCCTTTCAGCGTGGCCTGCCGGTCTTTTTGTGCTGCATAAGGATCCATTACCGGTTCGCAATTGTAGGTGCTTTGCGGATATTTTACGGGATCGTTGAGCCAGTCATCCATCGGGAGGTCTTTGAGCATCCAGTGCTCACTCCCAATGTGATTAAGCACCACATCCTTGATGACTTTGATCCCTTTTTGATGACAGAGGCTCACATACTGCTCATAGAGCCGGTTGGACCCCAAACGGGGATCAATTCGGTAATGATTGGTCACGGAATAGCCGTGATACGAAGTCACAGGTTGATCATTCTCCACTTCGGGGGTAAGCCAGATAGTGGTGACACCCAGATCCTCAATATCGTCGAGATGATCGATAATGCCCTGCAGGTCGCCCCCATGCCGGTAATACATGGAATCCCGGCTAAGAGCAGTCTCCTGCATAGAGGGAATGACGTCGTTTTGCGGACATCCGTTGGCAAAACGGTCTGGCATGATGAGGTAAACCAGATCTTCAGAACTTATTCCCTGGTTTCTTCCCTGCTGCCGGGGGTTTGGGTATAAGTGGTAGTTAAAAGTATAGTCTCCGAAATTGATGGGAAGGGTACCTGCCGGTGTGACAGGCCGGATGGTAATATCCAGAAAGAGGTAATTGGCATTATCCATGCGGTGAACTTGCTGTAATGTTACTCCGGGGTAATCGATGGATACGGAGCTACCGGAAATGTTTTTGCCATACACCATCAGCTGGAGGTGGGGATTGTACATCCCTGTCCACCAGTATGGAGGATCTATGCGTTGAACGCTGTTGTTCTCGCTGTGGGCACAGGAAAGGGTCAGGAACATGAGTAAAAGAAAAGTGATCGTTTTGTATTTCATACGTAAATTTTTAGCAAGTAATGTTTTTATAATTATCTGATATTCAGAATAATTTGTTTTTAATCTTAGTGTTTGGACAAAACAAAAGAGAGCACTCATTAACCAATGAATGCGGTTATTGGATCGGCTTTTATTTTTTTACAACTGCTAAGAAGTTTAAAATTTCATACACGTGCTCTTATGTCACAGTCTTGGCCGCTTAGCAGTTGAGGCCAGTTTCATACGCGGCTTAATTGTTGTCCCAGGACAACGGCTGCCAGTAAAGATCGACCTTTATATTGCTTTATTTGTCGGTTTAGCCGGCGGGTTTGAGAAGCTGCACATTATACCCCAGTTTCTCCAGTTCTTTTTTCAGGTAAACTTTACGCTTTTGTTCCTGCCTGCTATTGACAAAAGAAGCACCCAGTTCCCGGTACACCACTCCGTCGCTCAATACATGGTAGACAGACTTCAGGATCGAATGTCCTACTGCGATGATGGCTCGTTTTTTGCCTCGTCTTGCTGCCAACCGGTGATATCTGGCGTTGTAAAAGGTGTCTTTGGTGCGAACCGCCGCCCAGGCTACTTCAGTTAATACCGTTTTCACCTGTTTGTTCCCGTGGCTGGTGCGCCCGCTTTTTTTTTACCAGCACTCTCATTGTTGCCCGGACACATCCCCGCCCAGGAAGCCAGGTGTTTCTCCGTCGGAAAGACACTCATATCCAGTCCGATCTCGGCCACCAGATCTTCCGCCGTCTTGGTACTCAACCCCGGGACAGCTCTCAGGTTTTCCACCACATTCTCGTAGTCCTTCAGCATATCCCTGATTCTTGTGTTCAGACTTTCAATAACTGTCTCCGTAGAGGCAATGTCTTTTTGAATAGTCTGAAGCAGGTAGATGTGATGACCGGTCAATAGTCCCTGGCAGGCTTCATAAAGATCTTCCTTACTCGCTTCCAGCTTCCGGTGGTAAACCTCATCAATGTCGGCCATGGTAATGTTCTTCCCTTCACACAGCTTGCCGATCAGTTTCGTGCCAACAACCCCCTGGGTATTGCTCAGTACACTGGAAAGCTTCACATTGCAATCCTCCAGGACCCGGATAATCCGGTTTTTCTCCGAGGCGATATGCTGGATCATCTTTGTGCGGTAACGGGTCAGATCCCGTAACTCCCGCTGTTCCCGGGCCGGAATGTAGCTGGGTTTTAACAACCCGGCCAAAAGCAGTTTGCAAATCCATGCACTGTCCTGTTTGTCCGTTTTGTGCCCCGGTACATACTTGATATGGCGGGCATTCACGATCCAAACCTTTATCCCCGTTGGCTCCAGCACATGGTACACCGGCTTCCAGTAAACCCCTGTGCTCTCCATGGCTATATGCGTAATGCCTTTCTCCAATAACCAGTCTCTCAGTTCTGTCAATGAACGCGTGAAGGTTCCGTATTCGCGGGTCTCCTTCCTCAGTCCCTCGCCATCTATGGTGGCGACTACAGTCTTCTTGTGAACGTCAATGCCGCATCCCCTGGATACAACCTGACTGAATGATACTTGTGACTCCATCTGAATTCGTTTTTTAACAAAGATACAGCGGAGGAACAGATATTTTCATTCGCTTGGACGTCGTTTCGCGTCATGGAGGTTTCATATGTATAAAATTTATCTAAGTTATTGGTTACCGAAACTTCGGGAGAATTCGCATGAAAGAATATTATACATGTTCTTTGGTGATTCCCTTGTCATGCTTGTTTCATATTGATTTTTGGTTCATCATGAAGATGCGTACTTACATTCATAATAAAATTTGTTCATTCAATAAGAGATGTCTTGCAATAACTAAAACATACGACACCTTCAGCATCGATATTCTATATTTAGGGCGAACTACTATAAACACAGGAGCCCTTCAGGCTCCGTTTCCCTTAAATTTAAAGGCCTGACCCCGAAGGGAGCCAAATATTTATAGATGTACTATTTATATGAGAATCGACTCCCAAAGTGGGGCTTGCCAGTTAGGTATATTTGTTTGCTTTTTCCATGTTTTTTTTCGATTATGATCTTTTCTAAGTATCTAATAGGTACGCATTATTATAATGAACCTAATTCTTTTATTATTGCATGGTCGATATCATTGAACAGAGCACGTGCAAGCGTGTCCGGGAAATGAGTGGTGAGCGGAGCACCCGGAGGTTGGAGAATTGAAAAGGCAGAATCAAACTAGGTTGGCCTTCTCTTATTCACTCAACCTTCCCGGTTTTCGTGCTCCACCACTCATCGGGGCATGCGCTGTGACTCTTGGCTCATCAGCTCACACCTTACCCTAGTAACCTTTGTTTTGGGTTAGATTGGGATTGTTGGCCAAGGTGGTTTCGGGAATGGGGAACAGCTCGAAATGGCTATCGCTTCCAGGCATAAAATCGTGTGCTGTCCCGAATTTGCCAAACCGGATCAGATCCTGGCGGCGCCACCCTTCCCAGCACAGTTCGCGTGCCCGCTCATCCAGCAGCTCCTGGGGCGTCAGAGTTCCTGAAAAGGGAGGCATTCCGGCCCTTTGACGCACCCTGTTCAGGTCTGTCACTGCCTGTAACTCATTGCCCAGGTGTAATAGACACTCCGCCCGCATCAGCAATACATCGGCAAAACGAAAAACGGGAAAGTCGTTGCCACCGCTGTTGCCATTGTAGGGGGCTCGCTCAAAGGAAAATTTGAGATTGCGTGCTCCTTCGTAAGTTCCGGCATTTTCCAGGCTTGCGATGGAGGGTTGGTACACCAGGTCCTGGCCGTTACCGTTTTTTACCACCTGACCGTTTACCACCACTGGTTCACCGTAGATCCACTGGTTTTTTCGGATGTCCCCATCGGCATATTTCTGCAGAAAATTCTCATGAACACAAGCCCCGTTCCATGAGTTGATGCCATAAGCCTGACCATGCTCGTAGGCCAGCGTGCGGAATTCATAAATCATTTTGGGAGCCAGCACGGGATCAATGGGGATAGCCAGCATGACTTCGTCGGTGGGACATTCATCCCCGAAAAGTGCGAAGTAATCGTTGTGAAGATCGTATCCCAGTTCTTCCACTTTGTTGCAAGCCTCCAGAGCATCGGCCCAGTGATTAGTGCCGGTGTAAACCCCTGCATTCAGATAGAGTTTGGCCAGCAGGGTATATCCGGCAGCCTGGTTAAACCTACCGTAGAGGTTTTCTTTAGCATCGCCCAGCAAGGGAACACTTTCGCGGAGTTCTTTTTCGACAAACGCGAATACTTCGCTGCGTTTGCTTTGCGATATTTCCGAAAGGGGAGTGGAGCGATCGGTGATTATCGGAACATTTCCCCAGCCATCGAGGAGCAGGAAATAGAAGAAGCTGCGTAACACCCGGGCTTCTGCAATGTATTGTTCGCCGGACTGGTTGGAATTGAACACCTCGAGTGCTGTGTTGCAATCGATGATGGCCTGATAGAGCCACTCCCAGGTACCACCCAGGAAGCTGTGCGAGGGTGTCCAGTTATGGCGATACAGCTGCATCCACACACCGCCGTCCTGCCAAGAGGCGCCACGGGCGGGAATCATCAGTTCGTCGGTGCTGACTTCATTGAGGTCGTACCAACCCTTTTCGCCGGCATACCCTTGGTGGTTGGCTTCGCTGCGCAGTTGGGCATATATCCGGGCCAGGGCGTTGGTGATCTGCTCGTTGGTGGTGTAGAAGCGATCGGCCTCTATCTGGTCGTAAACCTTTTCGTCCAGATCGCTACACGCCGGTAGCAGAAGGAATAATATGCTGAAATATATTAGGTATTTGTTCATGACTTTTATTTTTTTATTGGTTTTACAGATGTGATCATAATTTCTGTCCATAAAGTGCCATTTACTGCGTTACACTTGTCCGAGAACTACTCATTTACGAAAGGTAAACTCCGTATTTTCGGACTTCGAAAGCCTTGGAAATGACACCTTCTGAACAGACACATGATTACTAACATACTTTCCCGACTTTATAGCCGGACGCTATTTAATCGTGAGGTTTACCCCAAAGGCAAAGCTTCTGGCCCTGGGATAGAGATTGAAATCGTCTATGCCAAAGCCGGCAGCTCCGTCAGATTGAATCTCGGGGTCGGTGCCTTTATAGCCGGTGATGACAAAAAGATTGTTGGCTGTGAAGGAGAGACGAAAGCGGGATATGGTCTCGTTTCTGACAGGGATATTGTATCCCAGGGTAAGGTTGGAGAGCCGGAAGAAAGATCCGTCCTGTATCCAGAAATCCGAGAAGTCAGACATCACCTTAAAACCGTTATCCACCGCTTCGGGCACCATATTGAGTATGCCGATCTCTCCCAGCCGGTTGAGGCGGCTCCAGGTGCCGTTGTAGATTTCGTTGCCCTGTGACCCGGTGAATACCAGCATGGCGTCGAAGTTTTTGTGGCGGAAAGAGGTGTTGATACCATAAGTGAAATCAGGTTGTGGATTTCCGGCATTGTACCTGTCGGGGGAGCGGTTGTCGATGGTGACGCTGCCGTCGTTGTTGAGATCGGCAAGGATTTCATTTCCCTGATCGTCGACTCCTGCATGTTTGTAAACATAGAAGATACCTACCGGGTCGCCCACCTTGAGAAAAGAGACCGCCCTTCCGTCGACATAGCCATAAGGCACCAGGTCAGTGGAAAGTTCATTGCCGTTGAGGGTGCCACTGAGTGATTTTATTTTGTTCTCATTTTTGGAGAAGTTGATTTCTACCGACCAAGAGGTATTTTCGGTTTTTACTGGCAGGTATTCCAGCGAGCATTCGAAGCCTTTGTTGGTCATCTCCCCAATGTTGGCCCAAAGCGTATTGGTATAGAAGGGAGGTACCGGAACGGCATATTCGTACAGCATATTGTCGGTATGGCCATTGTAATAGTCGATGGAGCCCATAAGCCGGTTTTTGAACAGATAGAAATCCAGTCCTATGTTGACCATTTTTTTAACCTCCCATTTGAGATCTTTATTTTCGTTTTGTGAGGTTCCGTAGAGGGTAACGGATTGGCCGTTGAAGAGTGTAGATCCCTGCGATGCCAGCAATCTCAATGACTGGTAAGGAACCAGTCCGCCCTGGTTGCCTGTTTCGCCATACCCCAGCCGCAGCTTCAGATCGTTTATGTTGGTGGAACTGCTCAGGAATGGCTCCTGCGAGATGCGCCAGGCCACCGAAGCCGAAGGGAAGGTACCCCACTTGTTGCTTTTCCCCAGCTTGGACGAGCCATCATGACGAATGTTCAGGGTAAGCAGGTATTTGTCACTATACGCATAATTCAGGCGGGCTAGGTACGATATCAGGGTGCTTTCGTCTTTAAAAGAAGAGATATCACCACTTTGTACATCCCCGATGTTGCCATTCCCCAGATTGTTGTACCCGTTGATGTCGGAGATGAAATCACGGCCGATGGCTTTAAAACCTTCGTTGGTGGACTGCTGCCACTCATACACCCCGGTAAATGCGATGCGATGGTGCTTCAGCGTCTTCTTGTAGTTGAGTGTCAGGTCGAGCAGTTCCTCGTGGAGAGAGGCCTGACTTTTTTGGGCAAACCCATGATAGGTATAGCCATTGGTGCCAAAGAGATCGCCCGGCTGATAATAACCATAGGTGTTGTTGTGCTTACGTTTGGAAGCAAACACCCCCAGTTTCATATCCTCCCAAAGGTTGTATTCCGATCTGATGCTTCCGAAATAACTGTCCATGGCGCCTTGGTTGCGGGTCTCCTTCAGTAGCGCCACCGGGTTGACATATCCCCAGATGCTGGAATCGTAAAACCAGCTCCCGTTGCTGTTGACCACCGGTTCTACCGGTCTGCGTTGATAAGCAGCCACCAGTGCCATGTTGATGTCATCGTAATCGTCGGTTGCTACAAAATCTGCTTTGGTGGCATTAACATTGAGGTGAAGCGTGGTCTGCAAGCGACCATTGAGATTTTTCTGATGAACCTTCAGAGAACCTGTAAGCCTGTCGGAACCTGACTCCAGCAGAAGGCCTTCCTGGCTGATGTAGCTGAGAGAAGCTCTGTAGCTGAGCTGTTCGGTTCCTCCCGTAATGGCTATGTTGTTATCCAGAATATGGCCGTTGCGTGTAATCTCATCGAACCAATTGGTGTCGGCTCCGTAATCAGAAGCGCTGATGCCGCTTTGATCCACATAGTTGCGCCATTGAGCAGCATTCATCAGATCCGGCTTTCCGGATACAGTCTCCAGTGAACTTACACTGTTGATTTCCAGCTGCATTTTGCCCGCCTTACCACTTCTGGTGGTGACGATCACTACACCTGCCGCCCCACGGGATCCGTAGATGGCCGATGACGAGGCATCTTTGAGGACATCGAAGGAGGCAATATCGAAGGGCGACAATGTTTGCAACAGTTCCGGGCCACCCTGCACTCCATCCACTACCACCAGGGGATCGTTGCCTCCGGCCAGTGAATTGATACCCCGTATGCGTATGGTGGGTGCCTGATTAGGATCTGAACCCACCTGCGAGATGTTGACCCCCGTCATGCGTCCCTGAAGTTGCTGCAGGGGATTGGTGACAGGCCCGGGATTGAAATTGTCCCTCATCATACGATTGACCGACCCGGTAACATCCGCTTTTTTGAGGCTTCCGTACCCAATTGCCACAACTTCATCTAATCCAATGGATGCTTCTTCCATTCGAACGTTGATAACATTATTATCACCTACATTAACCTCTCTGGTTTTCATTCCTACAAATGAGAAAACCAACGTCTTAACATCTGGTTTAATCTTCAATGTATAATTCCCATCAACATCCGTAATGGTTCCATTCGTTGTCCCTTTAACGAGAATTGTAGTTCCGGGAATAGGTTCTCCATCCTCACTGGTTACCTTTCCAGTTATTACTTTTGACTGGTTAACCGGAATCTGGGGTTCGCCCTCGTTCTCGTGAAACAGGGCGACCTGCCGACCAATAATTCGGTATTGAATGTCCGTGCCACTCAGAATTTCATTCAGGATATCCTGAATATTCCGATCCCGTATGTCGACAGTAACCTTTTTATCCGTCTGTATATTATCTGAATAGAAAAACCGAAATTCACTTTGATTTTCAATTTTCTTCAGGACCTGTCCGATGGTTTCATTCTTGACGGACAAGGATAACTTGGTTGATTGCGCGTAGGTTTCGGAGGCTAAAACTGAGAAAGCCGACAAGCAAAGTATGAGAAAGCTCAGTTTCATACGTATTAAAAGTTTAACAAAGAAATATCCTAAAGGGACTTCCTTCAGTCTCTTTTTTTTCATAGGTTTGAAATGTTTAAATGAATAATTTTCAACAATTATTTTTCAAACAGGTGGAAAAGTTCGCGGCTTTTCCACCTATTTTTACCAACCACTTCCCCGCGTGGTTATTATTTTCTGGGAATTTACTTCATAGGCAATTTATTTATCAGTTATTTATTGGTACTGGTGCTTTTTCTATAAATAGTTAGTTTTCTTGCATCTTTATTGTAAGCATATTTGACCGGAAGTGTAATTTCCATCAATTCCATAATCTCCCGAATGGACTCAAATTCAATATTTGCTGTCAACCTGAGATCCATTAAAGAAGGATCGTCCACGTGAATATTCACATTATACCAACGTTCCAGGCGTTTAACAACTGTCGATAATGGTTCGTTCTGAAAGATAAGCCGATCGTGAATCCAAGCAGAAAATATGCGGGTATCCACCTTACTTAGGGTGATCGATTCTTGCAGCGTATCGATATGTGCCTGTTCTCCGGGAGTTAGAAAATCACGAGCCCCGGAATGTGTTTCCAACATTACTTTTCCCCGTTCCAGTGTTACTACAGGTATTTCATTTCTGTAAGCCATAACGTCAAAAGCTGTTCCCATTACATTTACATCAAACCGGGATGTTTTTACCGTAAAAGGGTCGCCGTTTTTTGCCACGTCGAAATAGGCTTCTCCCATCAATTCGACAAGTCTTTTTCCACCAACAAATTTTGCAGGGAATCTAAGAGATGAACCTGAATTTAACCATACAGTAGATCCGTCTGGTAACTGGAATGATGTCTTCGATGCCAATGGGGTTGAAACGGTCTGATAAACAGCGGACGCATTTCTTCCTTTATATACCTGAAAGAAGTATGTAACGGCCAATGGAATGAACAAGACCGCTGCAAGCCGCACCAGGTAAGTCATCATCTTTCGGGATCTCGAAAGCGGCACTTCCTGACTGTTGATCTGATAGTGAATCTGATGCAACGTATCTGATAAATCCGGGGCTTCATCATGCAACGGCATAGTGTTCCAATCCTCTTTCATGTTAACCGACAATTCTTTTTCATTTCCCTGCTTTGTAATTAAGTCGACAAACAGGTTGAACTCATCCTCCCCACACCGGTTTTCCAGATATTTTTGAAAAAATTTCTTCACAATATTTCCCTTTACATATGTTTAAACGCTTAGGTCAGACAAAACCCCCACCAATTTTTAACATTTTTTTTAATTTCTATATATTTATTCATTCATACTTACCCAAAACAAGAAAATTCTCCTCTGCAAACTTCCGCGAGAACAATAGTTAAATGTCTGGTTTCGTGCATTTCCAGATGGGGAAAAAACAATAATACAAGGCTGTCTTCATAGATTCCTGCCTTTTATTGATTAATGTTAATACCGATAAAATACAGGAAAGAAAACATTTTTTGTAGTTTTACGACAGTCATATTCGTTGAAGCCAACTAAACCATGGATGACATTAAATTAATAAAACGTTTTAAGGCTGGTGAGAAGATCGCGATTAACGAATTATATGACCGGTACAGCAACAAACTTTATCGTTTCGCACTCGGGTACCTAAAATCAGATGCTGAAGCCAGGGACATCGTCCAGGAGGTGTTCGTTCGTCTCTGGAATAACCGAAAAGATTTAGAAGAAAGCACCAAATTCGAAGCTTTTCTTTTTACGGTAACCAAAAACATCGTTGTATCAACATTTCGAAAGAAAATAATCGAAAAGGAGTACCTCGATCATCTAAAATACCTGGTCATAGACAATCATTCTGACACCGAAACCCAAGTCGATTATGCGTTGTTGTCTGAGAAGGTAAGTAGCTTAATCACCCAATTACCAGCACAACAAAAAAAAGTTTACATCCTTAGTAAGGAAAAAGGATATACCAACAAAGCAATTGCAGAAGAACTGGATATTTCGATAAAAACGGTTGAACGCCACATTACCAAAGCCCGTCGTTTTCTGAAAGAAAATCTGGGGAACTATGGTATAATTGCCCTGTTATTTTACGAATTGTTCATCCGCTGAAGAATATCTTCAATCGATTTTCAACTAAGCAATCCCTTGCGAATAATCCACCCTCTTCGCCGGTACTAATACGACCTTCTTTCCATACAAATCAATACGATTGGCTATATCCTACAGCCCTTTTCATACCGAAAAGGAATAAATAACAAAGGGAATTCCATTGCTTTTACTCAGATGTCAATGAAGAATTCCCTTTTAGTGTTTTCACAATTACGCCACCGAAATCTTTCGGTGTAAAGCAAAAGCTACATAAACCAGGTAAAGCGCACTAGCCAAAATCACCATTACTGCTCCCACCTGCGAACCAATGGTATCGGACAACAAGCCCATGAAAAAAGGAATCACAGCTCCGCCAAACACTCCGGTAATCATCAGTCCGGAAATCTCATTGGCTTTATCGGGACGCGATTGGATAGCCATTCCAAAAATGATTGGAAAAATATTGGCAATTGTAAATCCCACAATAGCAAAGAGACTAAAGATCAACGCCTCATTTCCGGCAAAAATCAGTGCAAATAATGCCAATGCCGCTATGATGATATTCCATTTAAAAAACTTCTCTGAAGAGTAACGTGCCAGTAAGAATGCCCCCAGGAAGGTTCCCAGCGTACGGAATGCAAAATAAACACTTGGTCCGTATCCCGCTTTGATAGCAGTCAATCCTCCCCGCTCCATCAAAATTTTTGAGGAAGCCGTGTTGATTCCTACGTCGACGCCTACCACGAAAAGAATCCCCAGAAAAAGCAACAGAATGGTCCGGTCTTTCAAAATTCCCATCACACTGCCAAATGTATTCACTTGTGCCTCCGCTGAAGATTCTCTGATAGGAGTAGCCAGCAACCAAACAGTAGACAATAGAGTAATAACGGCATAAATTGGGAAGATATACCGCCAGCTTCCCAGAGCAGTAGCAGCGAAAGCTGCGATAAAAGGTGCACTGAATGAAGAAGTAGCTTTCACAAACTGACCTGCTGTCAGGCTACTCGTCAGCTTATCTCCTTTTACAACGTTAGTCAACAAAGGGTTCAACGATACCTGCAATATGGTATTGGCTATTCCCAACAAGGCGAATGCTATCAACGACATCACAAAAGTGTAGTCAACCAATGGCAAAAACATAGCGATGATTGTCAACACATTACTAAGGACAACCGTTTTCTTCCGTCCTATTTTATTCATTAATATCCCGGTAGGAACTGAAAATATCAGGAACATAGAAAATAAAGCCACCGGAATCAGGTTTGACAAGGTATCCCGGAACTCAGGGCTGTAATCACTCAGCAGATCCACTTTCACGTGCGCCGAGGTAATACCAACCACATCACAGAAGCCCATCACAAAGAAGCCGAACAGTACGGGCAATACATGTATATATTTGTTCTTTTGCGTTTGCATTTTGTTGTTTTATTAAATAGATAATCCGATAATTCACATTTTCGACAACACTGGTTCAATGTGCCGCCAATAAGCTGGATCAAGCATACGGGCGCACCCGATAATCGCTGCATCTTCCTTAAGTCCCGAAGAAACGACATTCGTCTCAACCTTAAGTGATGATAGTTCTGCTTTGAAAGCCGGTCCAAAAAGCGGCCAGGCTCCCATAACATTACCTCCAATAACCAGGGTTTCGGCCTCAAAATCTCTCAGCCACGGTCCCAGAAAAACGCCCAGATTGGAACCAAACTCCATAAACAGCTCTTTCGCTTCTACCTGTCCCGCAACAGCCCGGTCAGCGACATCTTTCACGCCGGTAATTATTTCCCCGGAGATAGCAGCCCAACGGGCAACGAACCACCGGGTAGAGAAGTAATCGTCAGCAATACCCCCCATGAAGGGAAGATGCCAGACACAGCCCATCTCCGGAACTCCCTCTGCTTCCACGACCGGAACTCCGTCAGATACGAAAGCCGACCCAAAACCAGTTCCGAGAGTGACCGAAACACTTTTTGCCGTTCCCATGGCTTGCCCCTGCCAGGCTTCGCCTACCGCAAATGCAGAAGCATCATTCATAAACCGCAAGGAAACTTCCACCGGTAATTCCAAACGGGCAGCTAGCTCCTGTTGTACATTTACCCCATAGAGATTTTCGAACTTGGCCACCTTTTCGAACAGGGCAACCCCTTTGTCATAGGCAAACGGACCAGGCATGGCAAAACCTATTCCAGACAGACAGTCCGGATCAAGACCAATAACAATCTGATTCAAAGCATTTTCCCACCCCTCCAAAATGTCATTGTCCGAAGCCTGATTATCGATTTTCCGCTCCGAGCGGTTCGTATCCACAATGCATCCTTTAACCAAGTCTACTAGGGCGCAATTGATATGACTTCCACCAATATCAGCGCCGATCGCATATCTTTTCATAATGTTTTAAATTCTTTTTTTGCATGCTTTCTCTCTATTCAAATCGATTTCCACCTGAAATTCGTGGGAAGTTAATTCCGGATACGAAGCCAAAAAGAATATATCTATTTCGCCCCGTACCCGGAATGCTGATTCAATTCAACGGTTGTACCCTAACGAATTGTCACAGCTTTTGCATCGTGAAAATCATCATATAAAGGATGCAATGGTTTTGCTGCACCTCCGGATCCATCAACCGCTGTTATCGCCAGCACCTTAATTTTATCGTTATCCGGTAACTTGATGCTCCGGGTACCTGTCGGTACCTTTAGTTCATATTGATACAGATAACAGTATTGGTAGGCGAGATTCTTTGACGGATAAGCCTGATGACGGTGTGAAGCAAACCAGGCGATATCATCTCGCTTCACATACGGGTCGTCTATCGATTTAACCGTGTGTCCATCGTCGGCAAAGTTTCGATGATAAAACTGGCCTATGTAACCAGACCATCCCTGGATATTCAGCGAATGAACTTCATCCCCGGCCATAAAATTTCCGCGTGTATCCTGTGTCGCTGCAGCGAGAATACAAATTCGCTCAAACTGTCCCCCGGGTAATTCGATTTCTTGTCCTTTACAACTAACAGCGTTATTCATGCCATCATCCTTACCCCCTGTAAAAAACTGAATTCCTTCGCTATTGATAACGCCAGGAACCATTTCAGCAGGTAAACTTGACCGCCAGGCAAAATTGCCATCGTCACGGTTATCATCAAAACTCATCACATCCTCGTTATAAGGCAGCTCTACCTGAACCTGCTTCACTGAACCAGATATACCATCCGGCACCAATCTGACTGCGTAACTGCAAACGGCATCGTGAGTCAATGAAAAATCCAACCGGTTTCCAGAAAAGTCAGCTGAGCCAATTTTGCGTTCCTGACCATCCACCTCGTAAGCGTCCGCAATTTTTCCATGGAATAAAACCTGGGCCTTTTTCAGCTCTTTGCCAGATAATTCATTCAACCGAACCAGGTAGTAATCGCTGTGTTCCATCTTTTTAAAAGCCATAACCCCGGCTTGCGGCGTACTCAAAGAAAGAAATGATACATTTTTGCTCCATGCCCCAGTATGTCCGGGTACTTCAAAAGCCATCAAAGGCTGGTTAAAGTATTTCCCCTGCCAGGCGGACTGACCTTGCTGCCAGCCCCCCTTGTGCCCGTAAAGGCCATACCGAAACTTCTGCACTCCCCAATCCTGAGTATCCTGATAACGACACCAATTCCACCGGGAATTGACCTCTGGAGTGAACAGCAAGGTTAAACGAAGGGTGTTATCCGAAGGCTTGTCCGAGCCATATTTACAATCTTCCAGTATTGTTATGCCATAATCGCCACTTTTATCAGTCAGATCGAACCATTTTTTTGATGGAACCTCATATTTCAAGTGATTATTGTTACCACGTTTAATGGTTCCCAGGCCCAGGTTATAGGTGGCCTTCGGGTTACTGACCGTTAACGGGAAAGCAGCTTTCAAGCTCACTCCCTTCGATTGCCAATCAGCTGTATTCGAGACTTCCACTCGTTTTCCTGCTTCTCCAGAAGAAAGACTAATCACCTGACTGATGGAAGAATTACGTCCTTTACGGGTCACTTCAACAGCCACACGAACGGGTCCGTTCTCAACCACTCTCACAGTTGCGGACTTATCCATATAGCCTACCGGTGATTTTTGCCGATCTTTCCAGTCCATATTCCATGAAGGCCATTCGGCGGGAGCCTCGTGCAGGAATTCCAGCCGGGCCGGAGATGCCAGTAACTCTTTCCGGGCTTTTTTGTCAAAAATACTAGCGACATCGCCGTTATCTCCCAGTGTTACCTTATAATACGAATTCTCAAGCGTGCGCTCAGTTGCCTTCAGACTGTGAGAAACATTCTCCGTTTTTTTAGCTTCCCGAATATCGAAAACAGCCAATCCTACCGAAGGAACTTTTGCCAGAAACAAAATCTTCATTACATGCCCTTCACAACTCTCTATCTGTGTAGGAACTGCTTTTCCTCTTCGATCGAATACCTGCACATTTGCCGGCATCTTTTCGTAGGTCAAACTAGCCGTAACAACATCTTCCCGACTGTGGGCAACCGGATTGTATACAACAACCGGACGACCTTTCACTTCCGTATTCATTCGGTTGCTTAATTCTTCGATCGAATTTTTCAATACACCTGCAAAGCCATTAGCGGCAATAAATTCATCGTTCCAGGCGTATTCGTAAGCTTTCGGAATGGAGGTTCCGGGAAGAATATCGTGAAACTGGCTTCCCAATACCAGTTCCCAGGAGGCATTTAGCTTTCTGAACGGATAACTGGCCAGATGAGTATGATCTGCCACTGCTGCCAAAGGCTCAGCAGCCCTGGCGAGCAGCTCATTTTTTCGGTTCATGCGTTTCATGTAGGCCTGAGAGGTTAGCGAACCGGCACTGTGCTCGGTCAGTAAGAGATCTCCGCTGTACCGGGGTAATTTTTTTCGGATTTCAGGAGTAATATCCTTATACATTTGGTCTGAAGAGGTCAGCACCACCTGAAGTTTACTGTCAGTTTGGTTCAAGCTGCCAACAGCATTTTTCACATCCCGCTCCCGCGGGGCCCCCCCTTGATCTCCTACACCATAATAGCGATAATCAAAGGAAATACCATAATTTTCCTTATCCTTGTTTAACCGGGCATTCCAACTGCTATCCCTGTCCAGCCTGGAAACGACATGACCAATGTACGTGGTGGCATTTAACGCAGCAACAACCCCTTTGTCATCAGGACCATTCCACACGCCCACATTAAAAGGAATACCAGCTGCTGAGTGCCATGTCAATTTTTGAGTTGAAAAACCAAGCAAACCACAGTGATGAAGAACGCTGGGAAGATTAGCTACAAATCCGAAGCAGTCAGGCAACATATAGTCTACACTCTCCTCTCCAAACTCTTTGCGGAAGTAGTTATTCCCGTATAGTACCTGTCGGATCAGCGATTCGGAAGAAGAGATATTCACCTCACCTTCGTCCACCGATGAACCCGAAACATACCACCGTCCCTGGTGAATGTAGCTCCGGACCTTCTCATAAAGCTCAGGATAATACTCCTTCATCATTTCGTAGCGCCGGGAGCCTGTAAAATTGAAAACATAATCAGGATACCGCTCAAACAGATGAAAATTTTCCGTCATTATATTTCGGATATATTCATTGATGGTCGCCGGATAATCCCAGTTCCATTCAGTATCCAAATGTGCATAACCGATGGTATACAACACTTTGTCCTTATTAATATCATATGGCGCCCTTCTTTGCAGAGGCTGGGCATAGCCAAAGACGGAAAACAGAACTCCCGCCAAAAACATACTTAACCTGATTTTCATTGTTTGTTAATTTTTGATTGATTTTAAACAGGAGTAAAGCCCCGCCGGATTGCCATTTCCGACGGGGATATTTGGTTTACTCTCTGATTTTAATTAGGATATTAGATATTCTTCAAAACCTATGCGATAGGTTACTTTGGTGTTTCTTTTTCCAGCATTTTAATAAAATACCCGCCCACAACCGAACGAGCCTGAAATCCGACCTGCTTAGCGTTGGTCGTTTCGTACCAGTCGGTCATCGGAACCCGGTCGGGAGTTTCTGTTACAAACCGGTGCAGGCGGTCTATAAATTGTTCGAAATCGGCCTGGTTATCTGCTAAAGTTGCTGTCCAGACAATCCAGTCGGCTTTCGTATAGGTTTTCCGGTTGTCAAGCGGCAAACCGTACTTGTTTTGTTTGGTCAGGTAGTATGCAATTTCCTTCTTCGCTACTTCCTTTGGGAAAATATTAAACTCGAGCAACTTGTCCCACACCAAATTATATTTCTGGCTCCAGGTTCCGGGCTTGTCAAACGTCAGCCGGTAATGATCACCGTCATTAGCCATCGTTTGCCATCTTTGGGCCATCTCTTTGGCTGCTGATGTGTATTTCTTAGCAATATCAGTTTTGCCCAACATCTCAGCCAGTTTACCGTATCCTTCTATGCCCATGATGGCTTTAATCGACAGGTTCGTGTTATGAGCAAAATGCCCGGCAAAATCGTCAGTACATAACTGGTTTTCCGGATCGAGTCCGTTTTCAAGCAGATAGTTCGCCCAGGTAGTCAGCACATTCCAGTGTTTGGCTGCATAATCGGCATTGCCTTCCATCCTGGCAATAGCTGTTGTCAGGATGATCATGTTGCCACATTCTTCCACCGGCATGTCTCCTCCATAAGTCTGTCCGTTGGCTTTCGGATAAGTGCCCACATCGTGTGCCGCAAACGGCTTCGTCCATTTACCGCTTTCCGAATAATAGAATATCGGGTTCAGCATGCCCTTCAACAAATCGGGGTTATAGTACAGAAACAAGGGGGCAGAGGGGTAAGTAACGTCAACCGTCCCGATCGAACCGTTGCTGAAGTTCTCTTTCGACAGGAAAAGAATGTTTCCGTTCGGATCTTTCACCAGTTTGTGAGCAGCGATCGACTGCCTGTAAGCCAATACGCACAAATCGGCGTATTTCTTTCCGCCGGCAGCAAGAGTTTCTTTCCAGAGCTTATTATCAAACTGGTCACAACGTTCGACCACCTGGTCGTGTTCTTTTGCGGCAGACTGCAGAGCATCGTTAAAAGTGATTGTACCGTTGTGCGTCCACCAGGCCTTCAGATTAGTGCCAAAATACTGGATCGATTCGATATCGTTATAACCGATCATTACATAACCATCCGAAGTCTTTTTGGAAATCTGCCCCAGGTTTTCCACAAAAGCCATGGCCGGCATTGACCGGTTCATTTTTGCTGTTAGTTCGTTTTGTCCGGAAGGTACTTTCCCGTTTTCGGCAAAAGCTGTTTTGGTATCAAAATAGTTCCCAAGTGCGACCGAGCAGTTTTCACTTTTACCGGCAGCCAGATAGACATATCCCCAATCGATGCGCACGTTATCGCCTTTCTTTTTCAGAATAGGCTGTTCTGTGGTTCCGGCTTTGATATAATCAATGTTACCGGTTTCACCTTTGCTGACCTGAACCTCCTGGCTCACATCATTTACTGCCCACTGCGGCGTAATTTCAAAGTAAAGCTGAACATTATGTTTCGCTCCGTCGTCCGAAGTCACCTGGTAGTTGATATAGTCGATCGGGCGGGAAAGCAGGTCCAGGTCGTTAGGCAAAAACGGTGCTACAAACTGAACATCCAGATTAACCGGTCCGGCGGTGAAGCTGTAGTGCGTTTGAGTCGCGGAAAGCGAAACACTGTTTTGTTTCGCAGTCCGGGTAAAAACTTCTTTTTGGTCACCGTCGGTGTAGAGTCCGAAATCGACATATGCCAATCCGCCGGTGTTCGTGCAATGCCCGGCCAGTACATTTTTGCCGTCTTTATTCAACAAGTTCGGATCAATTTTTAATAGTACATCATTTTTTGCCGAATGACCCGTATTGACGATCTCTTTCCCGTTCAGGTAAAGTTCAAAATCATCGTCGTGTGAATAAATCAAATAGAGGTTCGCGTCTGCTACCATTTTCGGAGTGGAAAATTCGCGTCTTACCCAGATTTCTTTGGTGTTCCATTCGGTACCAATGGCTTTCATTCCCGAGGTGCCAAAAGCAGCTTTCCCGCTTTTCCAGTTGAGGTCATTAAAACCAGATGTCTTCCAGTTTTTTACAGGTGTTTGGGTGGTGTATTTCCCTTGCCAGGCTTCTTCTCCAGCCATCGGAACCAGCGTTTTCAGCGGGATATTTTCCTTGCCCATAAAACGATAAACGTCCCCGTCGACCCGAATGGCGCCGATCAATGAATGTATCTTACCCGTCCAATGTTTCACGGGGCTACTAAACAGGGTATCCGTTTCACTCCATGCACTGGTATATGGATCAACCGTGATCAACGGGTATGCCGGGGCACGGAAGGAAACAGCGCTGGTCTCATTTAGCTTTACATGCGACTGCGTACAGGAAAAAAGAAAAAAAAGTATTCCTGTGAACAGGTACAAAGTCGGTGTTCTCATCATTTCGTTTGGTTTACATTATTAAGTCTCTAATTCTTCACATTTCTACATCTACAATGCCATCTTCAGAAAAATCATCTTCTCATTCTTCTCTATTGCAATACCTTAAGGACTAAGCATCCTACGTTTTTCCTCATCGGGAAGAGTGACAATCTTAGTTAATTCGAACGCGATATCACTCAGACACTGTGTCGGGCGCCAGGCCCCATTTCTCATTCAGATGGCAATCTCACAAGCCGAAGCAGGAGATTCACGTCTGTCAGATATCAAATTTTATTTTGGGGAACAATAGAGGATGAACAACAAGTGTACGACAATAGTCAAAGAATTTACCAGCGCAAACATTCCGACTTTAAATTCAGTCTTTCTGCTAAAAGCGATAGCGTTGACGTCTCCGGGCCCGCGAAACCCAATCTAATATTCATCAGGAAAATATTTCGAATATCAGAGACGCTATGTTGTGTCAGCCGTAAAGTTATGTTTTATCATTTAATATGAAAAGTATTTATTGAATTTTACATTCAACAATAAAGTTTACCATTCTATCTTCACCATAATACCATCGGGGCTGTTTTCAAATCCCATCCAGTATGTGTGTGATTGATTATCCCATGAAGTTCGAACATCCGGAAGCTCATCTCCTCCGGCATCCTGCACCTGAACTTTCCTGGGTTTTTTTGGTAAAAGGATCCGCATACTGTTTGTTGTTTTTAGTGGACTTTTGACGACAAATGAGTACTGTTCCGCTTTTGTCGTTTCGTCATAAACCCGCGCAGCTGCAGCTAAAACCTGTGGATTCCTTTTGCTTTTCACCCGGCGAAGATCAAATAGAAGGGCCTCCCTGCCAGGTTGAACTGTTTTCGTTTTTAAAACCGGTAGCTTTGAATCATATAAATCGATAAAAGATCCATGAATTGAAAAAGGACTGGCATCTACTCCTTCATCCGTCACAAAGATGATATCATAGGGGCCACGCTCCAGGTAAAAACTATTTTTAAATACTAATTTACCTGCATGAGCAGACTCTTCGTACGCATCCTTAACAATATGGATGAATGACGCATCTCCCCCTTTTTTCAGAACAAATTCTTTAGGGTCTTCCCGGATGACATACACCACCCCTTTTCCCACAGTATATTGACCAGCAAGCAAATCAGGATTGAGCCCCATTTTTACGAACAAATCTTCAGACGGCGCTTTGTATCTATTCCCCTCCGTATTCCACCACTCTTCAACGGATTGATACGGATCGTCATCCCGACCACAATAAATTAACACACCTCCATTTTGAACCCAATTGGCCAGATAATCATGGCCTTCCCCAGACACTGGTTTCATGTTAGAGTAACTCATAATTAGCACCTTGGTATTTTTAAGTGCTTCCGGGTAGCACAGGTTTTCCATGTGGGATATTCCGACCGGCACTCCTCTCTTTAACAAGGGTAAAGTTTGTCCGTAGAAATTGGAAAAACGGGGATCTCGATAGCCATCATGTTCCGGAAACTGCTGAAACATCAGTGAATTGCTCATTAGGATAGAGATTCCCTGAGAACCGCTAACGGCATGATTTGAAACAGGCATTTTATTTAATGCGTTTATCATTACCTGCATTTGTGTTGAATAATACCTCGGGATCAGCACCTCCTTGTCGCTTCCGGCCAACCGGTAAGGACGGGTATATATTCTTTCCGGCCAAGGCATTACTTCGTAGTTATTAACCGTGGGGTACAGCAATTCTGCCGTAAATGTTGCCTCATAATTCTGTTTGTAATCCTGCCAGTTTCTGGGCCAATCCTCAACAGGATCAGTTAAAAGAAACAACTTGCGATGTGTGGGAGCGGTCATCGATACCATAGAGCCATATTCCAGAAAAGCTGTTTCAAATACCCGTTCTTTTGCTTTTCCGTTAAAGTAGTTGGGTTCGCGCGAAGTACCAGTCCAAACCTGTGCGATGTAACCATCCACACAAGGCAAAGAAGCCAAACTGGCTTCCGGACTAACAATTTTCCATTGCGAATAATTCACCAGCGAATGGGTTGGGACGTAACATTTCACATCCATTCCTTTACTTTTCCCATACTCTTTTGCATAAGTAAACACCTCATTCAGCGCGCGGTAATACAAATGATATTTCAACTTGTTTGCCAGGTAGGTGTTTTCCGGGGATTTGTCCTGTGGCCTCCAGTCGAATCCATAGAAAGCTTTCCATTCCCGCTTAAACGCTTCGCTGTATCCTGCACGGGCCCAGAATTCGGGCTCTTCCATGAAAATTGCATTAACACCAGCATCGATTACCCTTTTTACATGTTTCTCTTTTAGGTACTTCAAATAGTTTTCGGAAGGAACAATATATGGAACCATGTGGCCGTGCCAAATGGTATCACCATTTTGTTGCACCTGACCTTCGTCCAGATGCCTTTTCCCGTCCCATTCTCCTGTAAAATAGTCCTGGTATTCGCCCCAGGCGATACCCGTCATAAAATGAGCGACATAACCATGATCCCTCCACGATTGCACCCGCTCTTCAAAAGGAATCCTTTTCGATCTGTCGGAAGGATTTCCCCCAACGCCATATACCATAACAGCATCGGCTCTTACATCAATCGCAGGCATCCACTCACGAGAAGTCTGAAAAGTTGTTTTAACCGGATCATTGCTTTGCGCAAACAGCTGCCCCGTAAGCGCAACAAAACAGATGACTAGTAGCTTTCTCATTGTTAATCATTTTTTGACAGTTCATGGCCTAAGGAAAAAAAGAAGGAGGTAAGGCTCCCTGAATATTCGTACCAATCTCAACTGAGCCAACGCGGGGGAAAAGTGATGTTCCATATCAAATTTTGGTTGATTATCGACCAAGATATAAAAGTTTAAAGCCACCTTCTAAAAAGATGACTTTAAACCTCTGGCCTTTCTGTTTTAAGGAATCATAACTTCCTCAGGTGCGTTGTAGTTCCAACGCCTTGTACCACTTCCCCTGGGGGTATCGTAGTTGATACGTGCAGCAGCACGAACAAATACAACCCGACCGGAAGGAATTGTCCCGTTGGATTCAATGGTAATTGTTTCACCCAATAGCGAGTTAAACTCCGAACCGGAATATTCAATCTTACTTGACCATCGATCGTCGCGGGCACGGTACCCGACCGACGAAGAATAGCTAACAAACAATTGAATATCGGTCACATTCAGGAAGCTATTGCTATAACTGCCCATTGGTTCGATTTTGGAACGAAAATCTTCTTCCGATACGCCCCTTGTAACACGTACTTTTGCTGTAATTTTACCATTGGTTACAACCGGTTCGCTTACCCATTCTACTTTCAGAAAAGGTTGAACTTCGAATTTTACTTTCGTAATGCCTTCAATATTGATCGTTTGTGTTTCATCCGCTAACGGAACACCACGGTTGTCTTCCCGGACCAATGGGATAAAAGGTCCAAAAAGATTGACGTTGTATGTCCCTTTAAACAGTTTCGTATTTTGGAAAGTCCCGTCGGGCATACAATTAAAATCAGGGTTATGGCTCACATTATCGCCATAACTAAGTTCGGTCAAACGCACAGTGATCCCTTCGCTTCCCTGATCGGTAAGCACTGGTTCACCCGTAGCCGCATCCACAACTTCTCCTTGCAGGGTTTCTGACGGTGCTGCATAGTTGTCCAGTTCAAACATGCTGCATGAAGTGAACGAAAACAGCGTTAACGATAATATATAAAATGCTATTTTTTTCATATCCTGTGTCGTCTTACATTTAATCGCAAAATTCATTATCTATTCGGTTGCTGATCGATTACCGGACTTTTTGCTACCTCTCCACCCGGAATCGCAAAATAGTAGTCAACAATATTATACTCGAACGTTTTCAGGCTTACCCATTGAAAATGGGCATCGAAGAAGTATTTTCCACTTTCGGTGGAGAAAAACGGATACAATCCGCGGAACCGATACCGGGCATTGTTACTGAACAGATTCTTGTCCCTCTTTTCGCCCCAGAAGCCATCACGTCCTTCGTAGTGTTCAACCCGCCAGCGACGCAGGTCCCATTTGGTCTTATGCTCTAAAGCCAATTCTTTACGACGTTCTTTACGAACGATGTTACGCCCGGCTACGTCAGGAGTGATACTACCGTTAAGCAAACTGGCCCCGGCTCTTTCACGGATACTGTTAACTGCATCAGTAGCTACCTGCATCAAGTCATCTCCATCAGGTGAAGATTCTCCGCCCAACGAAAGCTCTACCGCAGCCTCAGCAGCATTCAACAATACTTCGGCATAACGCATCAGGATGAAATGTTGATCGGATTTTCCTTCACCAGCTTCGAAAGAAGGATCGGGATTCAGCCACTTACGGTCATACAATCCGGTAAGGCAACCTTCGCCGTTGTTATAGAAAGGGCCATTGGCCCCGGCAGCGGTCATTTCGGCACCATTGTAATCAACAATCTCCTGACCGTTACCTTCCCTTGGACTTAGGTACAACGTTTTTGGGTCTCCCTTATAGGCATCCAGATTCTGATAGCGTGTTTCAGCTGCCTGGTAAGAGTAATCGTTAAATAAAGGCTTAATTGGCTCGGACCCCGTATATATTCCGGCACGAATTTCAATTTTCTTACCTTTAAACATGTCACCCGGAAAAATCACATAAGCACGTAGACGCGGCTCAGCATCTTTAAAAAAATCCAACGGCGAATCATACATCAGGTAGTCACCATCCGTGTTCGATGTCCCGTCTGTTACCCGGATTGTTCCATCACTATAACGATCGAAACCGTCATACAATTCCATAAGATCAAGCGTTGGACAAGTTCCTGATGCCAAAGGCGCTTTAAAGATAAAAGGGGCACTGTACGCGTCGAACCCGTGAGTCATTGTGGGGTAAGTGTATTCTTTTACATAGATATTTTCAGGGCTGTCCTCATCGCTGAACATGTCGACCATGTTTTGATATTGTGCCTCCGGATCGTTGGCTGCCCACTTTTTCATGTAAAGAGCATATTTTCCACTTTTTATCACTTCCTGAGCAGCCAGATAGGCCTCCCTGAAATATTTTTTCGAAGCAGCTTGCCAGGAATCTTCTGCAAAACCAATTACGCGAACGCCTGTTTTCTGTCCAAACCCGGTTAAACGGCCTGCTACAGTTTCGTTGTATTTGGCAACACTACCGGCGTACAACATTGCTTCCGATTTGAAAGACAACGCAACATATTTGTTTGCATATCCGGTCTTGGGGCTGTTTGGCTGCAACAAAGCAACTGACTGATCGAAGTCGGCAAGAACCTGGTCCCAGGTTTCTTCTTCCGAGGAGCGTGGTACTTCCAATTTGTCCTGTTCTGCAAGATAAGGGATTACATGGGTGACCAGCGGTACTCCTCCAAAACGTCTTGCCATTGCATAAAACACGGTAGCCCGTACAAAATATGCTTCACCCAAATAATGGTTGTACATCACTTCCGGGTAGGAACTTTTGTAATCTGGTAAAGTCTCAATCAGATAGTTGGCATCTCGCAATAAGGTGAAGGCCTGCCCCCAATAGGGAGTGTTCTCTCCGGTAAAGGCGGTACAAATTCCGTCCCGGTTCAACGCTTCCCCTGTTCCGGAAATCCCTATTGCCCCTAACCACGAGTTAAAATTGATCCCCCACTGAGCCATGTACTTAAAATCCTCAAAGGGCATATGGCTGTACATCCGTGCCAAATAAATCTCCATACCAGATTCATTTGTCAGGAGATCATTGTCGCTAACGATATTTTTGGGTGCAATATCCAACTTCGTGCAAGCAGAGGAGAATATCAAGGCGATCAGTGATAATATTAATATCCTTTTCATATTATAATCTGATTTATAATTCATAAGTTTTGAATTCAATTATTAAAATGACACAGACACCCCCATGGTATACGTCTTACTCAGCGGGTACATCCGTCCAAGGTCGCTGTCCGGATGTTCAGGATCGACAAACTTCACCCCTGTTATGGTAAACAGGTTGTAAGCATTGACAAATACGCGCATATTCATCGACGATAATGCATTCACCCTGGGAAGGGTATAGCCAAATTCAATACTCTTCAAGCGCAAGTACGCTGTACTCACCCGGTTGAATTCCGAATTACCAATTGGATAGTGTCCGGTGAAGCCATAATACCCGGTTGTCCATTTTGTTTCAGGGGCGTAAGGGTCTGCCATCGGATCAACCGGATGCCAACGATCCAGGTATTGTACCAGGGTACCGCCGCCATTGCTTCCCCAAATGGAATACAATGGTTCTTTATATTCCATGGAACCAAGTGCCGACCCTTGCAGGAGAAAGTTCATATCAAAGTTTTTGTATGAACACTCATAGCTCAAACTAAAGTTCATCCATGGTGTTTGATCGAAGGCGAACGGATGTTCATCCAATCCGTTAATCTCACCATCACCGTTCCAATCAAGGTATTTGTAATCACCTGGCAAAACATCTCTTTCTTTATAAAGGCCGTATGACCAAATATCTTTCCAGTTTTCAAAACGTCCTGCCGATTCATAACCGAATTGCACGCCTTGATAACGGTTTGTCAGGTTATCGTGGCGCCATTCGTCATAAGAATTTGCATAAGGCCCCTGTCCCGAAGCAATTTCATGTTTTTGACGGGTAACTGTAGCAATCGCTTTTACGCTGTAAGCAAAATGGCCTATCTTATTTCGGTGAGTCAATTCCAGATCCATACCAAAATGACGGTCGCTATCCAAATTCTCAATTGGGGCAGTAGCACCTACAACAGTCGGCAAATCGGCGCCACGACGAGCAAAAATCCCTTTCCGGTGACGATCGAAGTAGTCGAATGAGAATCCAAACAGTCCGTCCCACCCTTCAAAGTCAACACCGATATCCAATGTATGCGAAGTTAGCCAGCTATAGGACTCATTAGGGATCGGCAATCGCGACACCCCATAAACAAACTGGTTCCCGAAAATATAGCCTGGCGCATATTGGTTATAATACCCTTTTGCCGCGTTACCACTGGTAGCCGGATAGGTATAGCCATTTACCCAGCCGTATTCTGCACTTCCATCGTCCCCCAGCACTCCGTAGCTACCGCGCAGCTTCAACTGATTAACAAATTCAAGTTGTGAAACCGATTTAAAGAAGGGCTCTTCCGACACACGCCAGCCGACAGATGCTGAAGGGAAAAAACCCCACTGGTGTCCCGGGGCAAATTTTGATGAACCATCATAACGGAATTGTCCCTCAACAATGTAACGGTCTGCAAAGGTATAGTTCAAACGCCCTATCAAAGCTGAATTGGAAAGCTCATAAATATCATTTGAACCACTTTGCATGCCCCCAAGCTGATTTTCGTCGATACCTGCGAAAAGATATTCCATTCCGAAAGCCAGGTCGCGTTGTGCATAATAGTTATCGCCAGTGCGCTTTTGAGTTTCCCAGCCGACAAGTCCGCTCAGCTTGTGAACTTCGTTGAAAGTACGTTTATAGTTAAGGATAAATTGTCCCAGCGTTTGCTGTTTGCTGTAGAATTCGCGTCTCAGTTGGTTGGGAGAACTCGGATTGTACAACTTTGCATCGTACGAATCAGTTAATTTGTTATATGCATATTGATAATATTCTTTACGGAAAATAGTATTGTCGTCCATGCGGTAGTCGTAACTAAACAAGGCTTTGGCCGACAATCCTTTCAACGCATTCGACAAGGTACCAAAGTCGAAGTTCAGCGCTGCCGATGACTGGAAATATTTTTGAGCGTATTTACGGTATCCTGAAATATCTGAAGTCATTTCGGCAACTGTATTCTCCTCCAGGTCTAGCCCTTCGTAGCTAAGCATCGTCTGTTCCGGGTCAGCGTAAGCCGGGAACAATACACCCTGCCTCCAGTAATTGCGAATAATATCAACTGCGCTGGTATAAGGATTGTTACGTTCGTCAGCAATACCGCTCAGGTTCAGGTCAAACTTCAACCCTTTTAAGATCTCCGTACTGATATTTGAACGTAAATTCATTTTATGATAATTCAGGTCTCCTGACTTAAAGAAACCGTCCTGATCCATGTACCCGATACTAACATAGTACTGTGTTTTTTCCGTACCTCCGTTAATACTTACGTCGTGTTGCGTTTGCGGCGAAAAGTCAGAAAACAGCAAAGAGGTCCAGTCTGCCGCTCGACGGGTTCCATTGCGGAAATCTTCAAAATCCTGTTCGGTATAAATAATGGTTCCCCCGTTGATATTATTCATCGACCTCTCGTTGTAAAGCGTCATGGTTTGGAAGGGATTTGCAAGTACCGGCATTCCCGAAGGTTCCTGCAAGGTGTAAGAACCATTATAAGATACTTTCACTTTTCCTCCTTTTGAACCTTTCTTGGTCGTTACAAGCACAACACCATTACCCGCTCGCACACCGTAGATAGCTGCCGATGCATCTTTCAAAACAGATACGTCTTCAATATCATTGGGGTTCAAACGTTGAAACTCACCGACTGTGCGGGGAACACCGTCGATAACCACCAGCGGGGCCCCTAAACCACGAATGTCGAAGTTGCTGTTATAGGCACCGGGCTCGGCGCTTTTTTGCCAAACACGTACCCCGGCAATCCTCCCAGTCAACATGTTCTCCGGGTTTTCATTTTTGGTTTTACGCAAATCTCCCCCTTTTACACTGGCCACAGCTCCTGTTAGTGTAACTTTTCTTTGCGTACCATATCCAACCACAACGACTTCATCAAGGTTTCTTTTATCCATCTGCAATGTCACGTTGATAGTGGAGCGTCCGTCAGCGCTTTCTTCTTTTGTGATAAAGCCAAGAAACCGGTATACCAACGTAGCATTTTGAGGTGCTTCAATGGTATACTTTCCGTTAGAATCGGTAATAGTTCCTATCGTGGTATTTTTAACCGCCACAGTTGCACCTATAATCGGCTCGCTTTTGCTGTCGGTAACAATACCCGATATCGTGGTATTCTGCGCCCATGATGCCAAAGGCATAAAAATCATGACAAATACGATCAGACGTAAAAATTGCGCAACTTTTATGTATCGATTTTCAGTCATAAGTATATTAAATTTGTTTAGTGTTATTTCTCCAGTTCATATCGGGATAGTACCGCATATTCAGCAGAAAAAGCAAAATTGAACATGGCTTCAGTGTTGTTTTTGTTATTATCGTAACTCCAGCCTACCAACAAGTTTGTGGGAAGGAACCCGTTGTAAAGGAAGTTTTCATACCCATAGTCGAGATTTTTCTGGAAACTATCAATGTAATTTGCAACATTGCCATACGCTGGAAAAAGGGCAACATACCCCCGCATCAGCACGCCGTTGAACCAGTCGTTAAAGCCGCTAATATCATAGGTGTAGTAGCCGGATACGGTTTGTCCGGGTTTAGCGAAGTAACTAAAGCTTGCATCTGCCAGTCTTCTTCCGTCAGTCAAATACTGGTCATCTCCGGTAACCCGGTACAAGTCTGCAGCTCCCGAAAGCATTGTTCCGCTGTTGTAGCTGATAGCTGGTCCAACCTGATCGCGGCAAGAAATACCCTTACGGTATACCGTCCCGTTCACCATCTCGGTTTCAGGACTGCCGGGAGAACACCCTCCCATCATATCGTTGTAGACCCCGTCCGACCGTAGTAAATATTTCTTCTGCCAGGCATAGATTTTCTTTGCAAAGTCCAGGTAATACTCACTTTTATTAATCTGCCTGGTTTTGCGGGTCACTTTATCAGAAGAGTCAATGTAATGGGAAGTAGTCACATCTGCCTTATTTTTATATAATTCAGACAACCACACCAGGGGGCTGACCATTGGCCCGTTGCTACACGAGTGTTTGGTTACGTAACCAGGCCCCCAGGTAATACCGCCAATTTCGTTTCCGTTGGCATCAAGGGTACAATCCCATCCGTCCAGAACATATTCGGTCAGGTATTCGGCTTTCTTCAAATACTCCTCATTATCCGTATTTTTGTAGGCTTCAATTAACTCACGGATCAGCCACATTTGGTCGTCGTAAACGTTTTGAATCCCGCCCACATCTGCAGAACCTTTTGCGTTATTACGATTAACACCATACACCGACCATTCCCTGGTTTGGGTATAAGATGTCAACTCAAAAGTTCCGAGATAATAATCCGCGTTTTCATACAGTTGCTGCAACAATTCCGAGTAATGGTCAAAGTTGTCGTTATAAAGCGTTGCATCGCCGTTTTCCTTTTGAGCTTCGAGTCCATGGAGGATCGCATTAACGGCCTCAATTGCACTGGTGTACATCCAGACACTTCCTTTCTCTTCGGAACGAACCTTAGTGTAAGGGTTATAATACCTGGCCATAGCCATTCCCGCCCCCGTGAAATGGGCTTCAATGGCGTTGTCTGTTAGCTCCATCGCTCGCTGTAGATTTTCTTCGGGTGTGTTTATCCCCTCCACCGGAGGATTTGGATTATCCGGATCATTATCCGATGTAGTCTCACTACACGCCGAGGTTAAAAATAAAACCAAGGCATATGTAGCGAGAATAGTTTTGAAAATTTTCATTCTAGTTTCTGTCTATTTCTAGTTCAAATCAATTGAGTGTATCACCAGCTTGTTTTCACCGGTATTAGCAGCTCCGTTATATACTCCCAGTACAATGGTTACGTCTTTGCCATCAAACTGCGACAAATCGTACACGAATGAAGCATAGCCTTCAGGGTTTCCGGCACCACCGTCTCCGTGTTTAAACTTCATGCATCCGTCTGCAGCTTCTTCAGCTTCCTGAGCAGTATTGGAAATTGGGATGACATTTGTAACGGTTCCATCATTTTGGATGGCAGTGATTTTGAAGAATGTATAGTTGTCTCCGAAGTTACGGGTGCTAAACGTCAGCTGATCGTGGCCCGAAGCGATTGAGAATTTCGTATACAAGTAAGATTCAGGCACTTTGGTATCAACGTCCGCAGTATTACGTGTTTTAATGATGTAGCCTTCCGATGGAAATACTTCCGGGTCTTTTCTCAAAGGAACAAACGACCACTCTGCCGCTACGTGAGCCACAGCCCGCCATGCCTGATAAGCTGCCGGATATCCATCCGTCATACTGACATTCCTTCCGGCGCTGATTGGACTGATCCCAGTAAAAGAATATTTTGTTTGTGGCATGGTCGAACGAACTGCGCTCATTGGCAATTTCCAACCTGCTACAGCTTCATCCCCAGGTAACCATCCTGTTCCTTCAACTTTTTGGTCGGCAAAACGAATCGCCCTCAATACAAGTTGTTTCCAGTAATCGCCCGTTTCGTGACGGTAGATACCGATTGCAATGATCACTTCTTTACCAACGTAATCACTCAGGTCAAAATCAACATCGGTGTAATCACCCGATCCCCAGATTTTTGTCTCACCCACCTTCACGGCTGCCGGTTGCGCTTCAGCGAGGTCGACGACCTGCACACCATAATAGGCCGGACTAGCTTCGTCTGCGTTATGCGTACGGATCCGCAATGACATGATTTTATTGTCTTCAGTGATCAACTTACTTCCATAGGTGTAAGAGTCGAATACATCCATGTCAGCCGGGTTGTTTTGTTGGTCTCCGTCGTTGCGGATACGCAAGGTGGTACCTTCCCATTGTTCTTCCCAGTTGCCCCAGAAGGTGAGCGAACACATGTAATCGCAAGCCCAGTCCCAGTGGGGATAAGCATCGGCATTGCCACCGCCGCGGTATTCGCTGTAGTACCATTTATCGGCGCTCATTAAGTCTTCCGCAGTCAAACCACGAAGTACTTCCTGCGCCCCCATTTCAATGTTCAGGCTCACCACACCGTTAACAAAGCTTTCCGGAGTAATCGCTTTTGTAATTGTGACATAGTTTGCTTTGGTGAATGTTACCGTATAGTCATCAACAACTAAATTATTGATTGAGAAGCGACCATCGGCACCGGTAAACACATCGTTATCAGCTCCCAGACTCACAGTCACTCCTTCAAGCGGAGTTCCGCCATTTTTAACATCGATAACGGTACCGATAATGCTGGCCGAAGCGTTTACCATTGAAGCACTGGCGTTAGCTACCCCATCCACAAACTTGTCGGCATTAACTGTAACGCTAACCGTTAACCAACCATCTTTCGTAAATTTTACCGCATGTACCGTTAAGGATACATTTTCTGCAGTATAGGTCCCATCTGCAGCCGTCGTAACAACAACGTCGTCTTCGTTTACTCCCGAAATAGTTACTTGAACATCAGATATGGGTTGACCACCTTCATCGGTGACAGTACCTGTTACGGTTCCATACACCGGCCCCTGTAGTTGGTCATCTTTGTTACAAGAACTAACTGATACGATAATCGTACCCAGCAATGCAGCGAAAGCAAATGCTTTTAAGAATTCAATTAGCTTCATATTTTTAAATTAGGTTAAAACATGTCCAGTCCCGGGAGCAAAAACCAATTCGCACAAACCAGAACTGTCATTCAAGATTTCTTTTTAGTCACTGTAAATATTATCGGATGGTGGTTAAAATATGGGTTAAAATCGGGTTAAAACGGACAAAAATTTATTAATCTATCCCATAATCCTCCGACTGCGGGAATAATCACAAGCCCAAAATTCACACTGCTTATGCTGCCGGATTTTTTAATACCTTTGTTCCCAGATCTTGTTAAAAGTGTGACTAATCAATGAGGCTGTATGCGTTTGTATTTTTGCTATCGGTACTCCTGCCGTTGAATGAATCGTTGTTGGGAGGATTAAAGTTTCATGGTGGCGAAAAACCAATAGATCAACGGACATCATACAATGTTTTTGGAGCGAATAGTGTAAGTTTCTCGAATAAGTTCGATATTGAATTTAATATCTCGCTTTACCCGACCACCAAAATTGGCTACATTATCCGAATTAAAAACAAAAAAAGTAACCGAATCTATAACCTGCATTACGATGCGCAGGGAGATGACTATAAATTTGAGTTTAACGAAGAAGGAAAAGATAACCTTATCAATGCCAGTTTTGATCGAAAAGAGTTAATTAACCTTCACTGGTTTAAAATGAAGCTTTCTTTCGATTTGGTAAACGACTCCATAAATTTGACCATCCATAACCGGAAATTTGAAATTGGTAATGTTGACCTTCCGAATACTTATTACCCCATCGTTCTTTTCGGGAAAAGCGATTATATTATTGATGTCCCTTCTTTTGCCATAAAAGAATTATCCATTGGCAATGACGAAAAATACATCTTCCCGTTAAAAGAAAGTGAAGGTTCAATCGTTTACGACAAAAAGGGCAAGGCAATCGGGAAAGTGATCAATCCCGAATGGCTGATCAACGACTCCTATCATTGGAGATATAAGACTTCGTTTAAATCAAAATCGGTAGCGGGCACCAATTACAATCCCAGGAAGAAGGAATTTTATTATTTCAACGACGATTCGATATATATTTATAATGTAAGGTCGGGCGAAACAGAAGTAAAAGTTTTTGATAAGATATGTCCGGTAAAACTCATCCTTGGCACGAACTTCATTGATGTAAAAAACGACAAGCTGTATTCTTACGAAGTTTATTATGAAGGCCCATACGATGGATCGACCGTTGCCAGCCTCGACCTAAACACTTATAAATGGACACCGGAAACGTATGAACAGCTTCCAACGCAATTACACCATCACGGTTCTTTTTTCGATCCGGATAAAAAACAATACACCATTTTCGGTGGATTTGGAAGTATGCACTACAGCAAAAACTTTGTCACGTACGATATTGAAAACAAAGAATGGAAAACCCGGAATCGTTTTTCGGGAGACTTCCTGTCACCACGTTATTTCTCTTCCGTTGGTTATTTAAAAGAAAAGAATTCCGTTTACATCTTTGGAGGGATGGGAAACGAATCCGGCCAACAAACCGTTGGCAGGAGATATTACTATGATCTCTACAAGGTCGATCTCAACACAAATAAAATTACCAAATGTTGGCAGATACCATGGAACAAAGATAATGTCGTTCCCGTTCGGGGCATGATTGTTTTAAACGATTCGTGTTTCTATACTTTGTGTTACCCGGAACATTTCTCAAACTCGTATCTGAAATTATATCGTTTTTCGTTGATAGACGGGAGCAATGATGTACTGGGGGACTCCATCCCGATACATTCCGATAAAATTACGACCAATGCAAATTTATACTACGACGACCAACTGAACAACCTGTATGCAACGGTACAGGAATTTGACGATGACATTGCTTCCGACCTGAAAATCTATTCACTCGCCTTTCCCCCTATTACCGCAGACGAAATAAAAAGCTATTCAAAGAGAGGGATGAACACTGCTGCAATATGGATTATTATTCTTGCCGGCACTTCTATTTTGGGTATTGTATATCTCGTGTATAGAAAACTTAGGCAGCATCGGGAGGCGAGCGAAGCTGAACTTGCCATTTTACATGATGATGGAAAAGCAAAAACAATAACAAAACCCAATTCAATCTATTTGTTTGGTGACTTTATGGTCCGCAACAGGAATAATAAGGATATTACTTACATGTTCAGTGCCAAACTGAAGCAAGTCTTCTGTTTGATTTTGCAATATAGCGCTGAAGGCGGAATTACCTCTCGACGTTTAAGCAACATTTTGTGGCCGGACCGTCCTGCTGGAAACGTAAAAAACTCAAGGGGAGTTACCATTAACAACCTGCGGAAAGCACTGGGTGAACTTGATGGGATTGAATTGTCCTACGAAAAAGGTTGTTTCAAAATCGTCCAAACAAACGAATTCTATTGCGATTATATTCGGTGTCTCGAACTCATTTCGGACCATGATTTTGAAGAATCAAGGGAAGAACTGATTGAAATTATTACCCGTGGCAAATTCCTAAAGCTTTCTGATCATGAACTCTATGATTCATTTAAAGAGAAAATGGAACAGAAGCTGGAACCCATCCTTCTTCTCGAAATTGAAAAGTCGTTTCATGCAAAAGCGTACCAAACAACGATTGATCTTGCCGAGGCATTGTTCGGCATTGATCCGCTAAATGACACCGTACTAAGCTACCAGATAAAAGCGATGCAAAGACTCAAGATGACTGACGAAGCCACGATAAAATACCAGGCTTTTGTCATTGAATATAAAAACATCATGGGAACCGACTTCCCACATTCATTAAGGTCTTTGAGTTAACAAGGATAAATCACGAAACATAGGTTGCAATGGCGTTTGTTGAAAACGATATCAGTAAGCGATAGGTAATCGGATCATCTATCGCAACAACCCTGACAGCTGTATTTTTCACCTTGATTTTTGCCATGGTGAATCATTTTCTTCAATTGAACGGCTAAAATTGGTTAGTCGATATGCTACCTTGCTTCGTTCTCATCTTATTTATCATTAAGTTCACCAGTTAACAAAATAATTAAAAAGAATGTCCATAGTGGGGAAAGCTGTTGGTGGGGTTTCTGCGGAAAGAAAAGTACATTTTCGTTTGCCATAGTTTAAGAAGCGCTTCTCATTCCCGCGCGAAGCTCAACTCGTGAGTTTGGGATGAGCATCTCGCGGGATCTTCTTCTTCATCTCGTGGAGGCGAGATACGCTTCGGAAAACCGGAAATCGTCAAAGGTTCGAGATCGTGCAATATAAAATTTTAAAACCTGTAACTTTTTTGCTTACACCCTCTTCAGGGCGCCGCCCATCGGCTTGTTACCCGACGATAAGACTTTGCCTTGCCCTAAGTTTTACACCGTTTGCGCAGGAGGGTAAGGAACAAAGGCAGAATAACGAATATCTCCTTTTTTCAGTTTTAGATATGCCATATCAGGCATATGGCTCTCACTCCACACTAAACCGATAAATCGATGAAGTGTGGTAAACCTCTCCCGGACGCAGAATAATAGAGGGAAAATCAGGATGATTTGGAGAATCCGGGAAATGTTGTGTTTCCAGAGCGAACGCTTCCCGATAATTATAATGTTTGCCTGATTTTCCAATATCGCTTCCGTCCATGAAGTTACCACCGTAGAATTGCAGACCGGGCTCTTCGGTAAATATTTCCATCTTTCTTCCGCTCGTTGGATCGAAAACTGTTGCTGCCCAGCTCATTTCCCCCTCTTTTGTCTTATTCAACACAAAATTGTGATCGTATCCCTTGCCGTTCTTCAATTGCTCGTTTGTAGCCTGTTTCGACAGGTCCTGACCGATGGGCTTCGCCTTCCGGAAATCGAATGGGGTACCTTCAACCGGCTCATTTTTTCCCAACGGTATCATTGTTGAATCCACCGGAGTATAATAGTCAGCGTTGATGGTGAGCAACTGGTTATTGATCGTTCCACTGCCTTCTCCTGCCAGGTTATAGAAAGCATGATTGGTCAAATTCACGGGTGTTGCTTTATCCGTGGTAGCCCGATAGTCAATGCGCAAGGCATTATTTCTCGTCAGGGTGTAGGTTACTTCTACGTTCAGGTTGCCCGGGTACCCCATTTCCCCGTCTTTCGAAAAGTAGTCAAGCACCAGCGAACTGTCTGTTTTCGATTTTGCGCTCCATACTTCATTGTGAAAACCTCCCGGGCCTCCGTGAAGATGATTCACACCGTTATTCAGCGGCAGTGTATATGTCACCCCATCAAGGGTAAACCTCCCTTTGGCAATCCGGTTCCCAACCCGGCCAATCAAAGCTCCGTAAAAAGGTTCGTGCGACTGGATATAACTGTCAATATTATCGAAACCTAATACAACATCAGCTTTTTGCCCATTCCGGTCCGGAGCGCATAAACTCACAATACGGCCGCCATAATTGGTAATGGCAGCCGCCAAATCGCCGTTATGCAGAAAATAAAGGTTTGTTTTACGGCCATTTACCGTTTTTTGAAAACTTTTGGCATCCAGATGACCACAAGTCGTCGTACTTTTTTTCTCCTGACTGCAGCCTCCCAGTAAAAATCCTACTGTCGCTACTGCTAAAAGGTATTTCGTTAGTTTCATTTCTCTATGGTTTATGAGTTGATATTAAATGCTTTTTTTCATTGGAACTTCCCCGGCATCTCGTCCTTAAAATCTCCAATCGGATACAAGATTAAGCCAGTGCTCACCTTATTTTGATAAATCTTTTTCAGCTACCCCTCCCGTGTTATTCTCACCGGAATAATAAATCCACGGGCGTCAAAATACATATGGTCGATGCAGGTGACCCGGTGATTGGCGTCCGTCTCGCCCAGTGGCCTGCGATGATAAACGATGTACCATTCGTCTTTCCCAGGGATTTTTATGACAAAAACACACAGCACTAATCTTCATCATGGTAGTTATTTAAAGGATTGCTTAAAGATAAGGTCTCCCAAATCGAAGGAAGAGCATATTGTTTGCTATCTGTGAAAAAATCTCTTTCCCAGCTCATTTACTCCTTCTTTTCAAACAATACTGAATGAATTTTTTTCAATGTATCCACTGGTATTTTAATCACCTTCCGATCGTAAGTCATCAAACCATTGACCTCCCCTTCCACATCAGTGGTTTGCGTGTAAACTGCAGCGGACAAGCCTTTCGTTTTTTCCATTTCAACGATCTGGTTAAATTTTGCGATGTAATTTTTGAGCAGATCATCAGCCGAGTGATACGTTTGATATCCCCAGTTTCCTGTGTCCGGGTTCCATAAGTGACCCTTAACAGGATAGCCGATACCTCCGAATTCGCCAATCACCGAAGCCCGGTCTATCGATACGGGCGGAACATGGACTTCTTTTTGATAAGTGTGTATATCATACATATCACCGCATGGACGCAGGGCCCACCCGGTAACTGCATCCACCAGGCGTGTCGGATCGATTTTCCTGACCATACTGGCAATTCTGCAGGTAGCATACTGACCCCAACCTTCGTTGAAAGGGACCCAAACTACAATGGATGGCGAATTGTAGTGCAGATCAATCATCCGGCGAAGTTCATGCTCATAGTCTTCTGCATGGGCCGTCCGGACCTGTAGATCCCGGCCCCGGGGGGAAACATGCTGAACATGTACCGGCCGCTCTTTGCCCTCTTCCTGCATAACCACCATTCCGGAAGGCATATCCTGCCAAACCAGCATTCCCAGTTTGTCGCAATAGTAATACCAGCGGGCCGGCTCAACCTTGATATGTTTCCGGATCATATTGAAGCCCATCTCTTTGGTCACTTCAATATCGTATTTCATGGCCTCGTCTGACGGCGGAGTGTATAAACCATCGGGCCACCAGCCCTGATCCAGCGGGCCGTACTGGAACAACGGCTTGTTGTTCAGGAAGAGGTACTTATTCCCGTCTTTATCGCCCAGGCTGATCTTCCGCATCCCGAAATAGCTTTTCACGCGATCCAGCACTTCACCCGCACGGTTGGTCAGCGTCAAATCCATATGGTACAATACCGGCTGGTCAGGCGACCACAGTTTGGGGTTTTCAATAGTAATAACTGCTTCCCTGTCTGCCTTCACCTCCTGTTTAGCTACTACTTCTTTCCCACCTAGCGATATGGCAACCTGAACGCTGTATTCCGGTTTTAGCGGCTTATTCAGCATGGGAATGACCGAAACCGTTTTAGTATCGATATTCGGCGTCGTTTTTACTTCCTGAAGATACGCTTCATGCGAGACAGCTTCGAGCCAAACGGTTTGCCAGATACCGCTGACCGGGGTATACCAGATCCCTTCCTGCGAAAGTTGCTGTTTACCCCGGGGCTGAGAACCGGTATTGGTCGGATCGGTGACGGTTACGACTAATTCATTGGAGCCTTTTTTGCTTAAATACTTTGTTATATCAAATGAAAAACGGTCGTAGCCACCCTTGTGCGAACCAACCAGAAGACCATTGACATAAACCGTGGTGGAATAATCCACCGCTTCGAAATTCAGGATAACGTTCTTTCCTTTCCAACCCGCCGGAATCGTGAAACGACGCTTGTACCACAGCCGGTCGCCGGGTAAGAAGGAACGGCCAACACCTGAAAGAGAAGACTCAACACAAAACGGAACCAGGATATTCCCCTGGAATTTTTTCGGCTCGCCCTGGTTATCCTTCAATATGGCATACTTCCACAACCCGTTCAGCGACATCCAGTCCGAACGCTCGAACTGGGGCCGCGGGTACTCTTTCCATACATTTTCCGGGGTGACTGTTGCAGCCCACCGGGTCTTTATCCTGTTTCCTGCTGGTGCCCGGTTTTGTGCAATCAACGGGAGACTAAAAATCAAGATTACAATCGTCAGTTTAGCTTTCATACTATTCATAGTTAAATTATCTTCTTCGTTTGTATTCCCTTTGAGATGCAGGTAAGCTATACCTGTAGATTACTGTTTACGATGTCGAACCTTTATTTCCGGTTGCATTATTTTCAGCAGATCAGGTCCTCCGTCCGGGTTTGGAATAAATTTACACCGATTAATATGTACAATACGGGGACGGAGTTGTGTAGCACTGAAATGGGAATGATAAACAATGTACAGTTTACCCTTCCGGTCTTTGAAGAAGCCACAATGCCCGGGACCGGTTATCTTATCAGTTGATGAAACAATGGGGTTTCCTTTGTATTTTGTCCAGGGACCGGTCGGCTTTGATGACGTTGCATAGCCGATGCTATAATCAGGGTTGGCAAAATGATTGGCCGAATAAACCAAATAGTAGTTACTATTGTGTTTAAGCATATAGGGGCCTTCATTCACCCTGGCAACAGGATTCTTCTTACTTAATTCCCATTTCTGAGAGGCCCCAAAGCATTTCTGAACGGTATTTGCTTTAACGGATTGAAGGTCATCATTCAGCTCACACCTCCAAATTACGTTTCCGTTGGTAAATGCCACATAGTAAAGATATTTATGTCCATTGTCGATAAACAGATGGGGATCAATTGCTTTTGTCGAAATCAGGGGCTTTTTTACTTGCTGCACAAACGGCCCGAGAGGATTATCGCTTGTAGCCACAGCAATGTGCTCTTCGGCGCAGAAGAACATATAATACCGGTTATTCAAATAATATACTTCAGGAGCCCAGAACCCTTTCCCGCCCCAAACGTCATCTTTTACCAGCGCAAAACCTCCGGTTGTCCCTACGGGCCCTGTCCAGTCCTTTAAATTTTTTGACCGGTATACCTTTATCCCCTTCTGAGCATCTGAAGTGCCGTACATATAGTAGGTTCCCCGGTCGTTTAAAATAAACGGATCCCCCATTTTTACAGGCTTCCCCGCCAAAGCTGTAAGGGCGTTTAAACATTGCAGCAATGCTGAAACAAACAGGATACTAAATAATCTCGCCATAGTCTAAACTTTTTACTTCCTGAAAACTTTTCAAGATGGCCCCTCCTCAAATAGGGGCCATTTTTCCAATATCTATGAAAAGAAAACGCACTACATGTTTGGTTTACAGAATAATTTATTGATAAACTACGAGAGCGTAGCCGTATTTTACTGTCCAGAGATTATTCCTTCCGATACGGCCCATTTTTCCCAGGCTTGATTCATCTCTTTGACCTTCTCGGGATACTTTGCAGACAGATCATGCGTCTCTGTGTGATCTGAAGTAAGATTAAACAGCTCCCAGTGATGACGGGGAAGTGCCGACATCTTCCAGTCACCAATACGAATGGCCCGCCCCCCTTCATGCTCCCAGTACAACGTATCATGCAGCACCTTCGTTTTTGCCAGTATCAGCGGCATCAGGCTCTTCCCTTCCAGTTTGGGGGTTTTCTCTCCATTGATGCTATCGGGGTAAGCCGCCCCGGCCACGTCCAGGCAGGTCGGCAGGATATCGATCACATGTGCGACTCCGCGATTCAACGTACCGGCAAGTCCACTAAGCCTGGCCGGCCAATGTATGATAAATGGTGTGGCGCTGCCTCCTTCATACGACTCCTTCTTCCAGTAACGAAAAGGCGTATTCGAGGCACTGGCCCAGGCTCGTCCAATGTAGTCCCACGTGGTTTCCGTCCCCGGATGATCCGAGTTATATTCGATAATCGTTGAGTCGCGGGTGAACCCGGGACGGTCAAAGCCAGGCGGATATCCACGCTCGTATGATGCCCCGTTATCCGACAACACAAAAATGATCGTATTCTCATACTGACCGTTCTTCTTCAACGCGGCAATGATTTTTCCCACTCCCTGGTCGACGTGGTCCACCATGGCGGCGTGGACTGACATACAGGCCGATTCATAGGCCTTCTTCTTACAGTCTGCCCAACTCCGTCCCGAGGAGTTCGCTGGTAACGGGTATGTAGTACTGTCTATCAGTCCCATCTGAACCATCCTTCGGTAACGCTCCCTGCGTAATACTTCCCACCCATCCTTGTAGGTATCCTGGTATTTGGCAATATCTTTTTCCGGGGCCATCAACGGCCAATGCGGCGCATCTTCTGCTACGTACAAAAAGAAAGGCCTGTTGTCCTTCCGGTAACTGTCCAGCATCTCGATAGACTTCTGTGTGATAAAGTCTGTCATGTAGAAGGTGTCAGGAACCGTTTTGATGGGCTCCTCATTGTGTACCAAGCTGAAGGGATCATAGTAATCGACCACACCCCAAATTACCCCCCAGTGCTCCTCGAAGCCCCGGTTACACGGGTAGCTCCACAATGGTGCAAACGGACCGTGGTCAGTCCGGTGGGCCAGCCAGCGGAGCTGCTCATTATGGTTCGGCAGTGGTTTGGTTTGCGACAGATGCCACTTCCCGGCCATGCCTGTATGATACCCATTATCCTTTAATACCTCCGCAATCGTTGCCGCATTCCGGTTAAGGTTAACACCCATCCCGTTAATTCCGGCGGTCTGGGCATAAAGCCCGGTCAGCAGGGAAGCACGCGTGGGACAGCAGCGCGCACAGTTATGCATCTGGGTAAAACGGACTCCCTTAGATGCCAACTGATTGATATTCGGGGTTTGAATCTCCCCTCCATAGCAACCCAAATCGGAATAACCAGAGTCATCCAGCATGATCAGCAGGATGTTTGGATGATCCACCTTTTTAGTATCACTGGTGCACCCGGAGAATATCAGCCCCCCAAGCGCTAACAACGGTATTGTTTTTAGATGATTCATTATACAGTATTTTTTATCCCGAAAAAATTAAACGGCTCCTACCATAACACCATTTTCCAGTATTACAAAATCAGATGTCTTGGTTGCTTTTCGTTAGGCTCATGATCAGATCGACCTCATCTTGCTTGTATGGTGTTCCGTCCTGGCGGAATATATCGTGAAACCATAGTTTGGGTTCTGAACCATCGGGAACCGGTTCATCCCACGCATATTTTGTATTGGTTTTGCCGGTAACCAGACCCCAGTTGATAGCGCCGATGTGCTCTCTCTTCAGCAATGGCATGATATTCTTAAATAAACTGTTGTTGCGCCTTGCCATATACTCTGTGCAAACAAGAGGACGGCCATACGCTTTCAACGTGTCAATCGCGGCTTGATGATTTTCAGGACCTTCATAGTTATGGTAGGTTACAATATCGGAATGATTAACCTGATAAGTGTTTAACCGGTACAAGGAGCGGTTCCATACTCCGGCAGTCAGAGGCTGACTTGGTCTTACCTCCCATCCCCACTGAAATACTTTTTCCAGCAAAGGAAGTGACCTGTTTCCATATCCTGAATTACCCGGCTCATTGTATAAATCCCACATCGCAACACGCTTGTCATTCTTAAATGTTGTCAATACATCATGTACATAAACCTTCAGCGTATCCACAAGTCTCGAATCCTGGTATAATAAATCGCCAGGGTCGCGAACCCAGCCTGAATTGTGAACCCCCGGTTTCGGATCCGGCTGTTTGCCTGCATGATAGGTTGCGTTCCAGCAATCGTCGAAGAATACAAAAATCGTTTTGATGCCATGTCGGTGAGCAATTGTCAGGTACTGGTTCATTCGGTCTTTAAACCCTGTCTTATCTTCTTGCCATGCCAGGTGATGCAGGTACACACGCATACAGTTCATACCAATATCCTCAGCCCATCTCAACTCCCGATCAATGGTGGTTGTATCAAAGGTCGCTGCCTGCCACATTTCCAGCTGATTAATAGCCGTACTGGGAATAAAATCACAACCTCGCAGCCAATTGTTCTCGTCCTGCCAGTCTTGTGCCTGCTCAACCATCCACCTGTTTATTGCTAATTTTGTATCTTTTTCCTTTCTATTAGGACTTTGGCAAGATGTAAACATCAGAATAGTAGCTACAAAGAGAAAATAAACTTGTTTTTTCATAAGGATTAGTTAATTATTACTGATACTTTTTAATTCATTAAAATTGGACACCATGTATAAGGCGCATTTTTATCATTTCCCGAAATCGATTCTTCTGTAATATGGCCTGGTAGTAAATTATAGTTCAACAAGAAATTAATGCCAACGGTATTTCCTTGCGGCAATCCATTCTTAAAAAAAGCTTTGGGAATGGCGGCTTCAATCACATAAGAATTTTCCTTTTGCCTGACCTTGTATTGAATTGAACCGGGAACATCTAACTCTTTCCATGTTCCATAATCCCCCTCCTCTATTTTTAGACTCCGGTCCAAATTAAAGTGAAATGTAAAAATTCCGTGATGAGGCTTTTCGTAACCTTTTCGCGCGATGTCCACCTGACAGGAAATTCCACCAGCAGAGCCGTTCACCTGTTCAAGATTATCAATTTTGGAAGCCAAATACAGGTAATGATCATCGGCGCAAACCGTTGCTTTCATCCGTGTTTTGCTTTTCTGCCCGATAAAATAAGGCCATTCGCCTTGCCAACACCCTTCGGTCAATTGTCCATCCACAGAAATGGTACCAACAGGAACGGAAAATTCAGGAATGACGTGTCCTTTAATCATCCAGACCTCCGTTGAATTTGTTGAATACGCATTGGTCGATGTCAGGGCCACGGGGACCGTTCCATCGTTTATTACTAAAAGGGAATTCCACAAGCCCGATTTATTTATTGGCACGGTAAACGGGACACTCCTATTTCTGAACCGGGTGCCATCATCCGTTCCCACTTCTACGACCATACATGCCCTGTCCCAACTATCACTTCGGTTCCAGGTTGACTGATATGAGAGTAGGACCTCGCCACTTTTAAGCCTGACTATAAACGGGGCACCGGCAGATATTTCATCCGGAAGCAACTCATCCAATGGTTGATAATCTCTTCGGGGATCATCGCCCGAAATAACCCCGTCAGCCCAATTCTTTGAGAGCTTCTCGTGGTAGATGGTAGGTTTGAATTCTCCTTGTTTGTTGTCTTCAACAGAAACTAAAATTTCACCTTTATCCTGAAGTACAAGTGGAACCGGCATTCCGTCCCGTCTATTTTTTCTGAATCCTACTATCTCTGGCTCTTTCGTCCATGTCTTTCCTGAATCCATTGATCTGAAAATCGAAATATTCTGTTCATCAGATGACGTATATATTCCCTCATTTGAAAAATATAATTGCACTTCACCACTGGGAAGTTGAACAAAAGATGGCTCCCAACAGCCGTCGTTAAATGTTGACTGAGCTTCATAAATCAGCTTTTCATCTCCCCAACTCTTTCCACCATCTACACTTCTTTTTACTTTAATTCCAAATTTCCGATCATCTGTGTAGGCCTTACGTGGTCGAGGATTGCAGGCAACAAGAATCGAGTGGTCGCTCAATTCAATAATATCAGGAACTGCCATACTAATATTATTTTCTGTTCTAAAAACAATTTGAGGGGTGCTCCAGGTCTTTCCTGAATCATAGCTAAATACCAATTCTACATTTCCCGAAGAAGTTTCATAAACACAAGCTAAGTTCCCGTCATGAATCTGTTCCAAACGTGCATAACCACAATATACCTCATTGTGTCCGACAGCAGGTGCGATTTTAACCATCGTACTATAATCCCAGTCGATCCTGATTCCATCAATATTTGGTTTGGTCAACGGCTCCTGCAACACTTCCCCGACAGAATTATTGGAACAGGAAACAACCAGTCCAAAAAAAACATATAGCAATAAGAAAAAATGATATGTGTTCATTGCAATCATAAATTATTTGATTTCTGCTTGTTCAACTTCAACCTCGCCCGATGGTCTGTTTATTTCCTGTCCGGCTGGAACAGGTGTTCCAAAATCAGGAGTTCCATCGGCATTCCAGGTAAAGGGTTGCATACGAACATCGCGTTCCCACCCTGGAGAGGAACTCTTCTTCGAATGATAAACAATCCAGTCCTCAGTCCCATCGGGTGATTTTACAAAAGAACAATGTCCTACCCCATAAACCGTCGAAGTTCCCTGAAATACCGGACCTTTTTTCTTCCAATTGGAAGGATCGAGTACGTTACCGTCAGGATTTATTAGTTGTAACATTCCCAAACGATAATCGACCAACCAGGATTCACGGCACGAATAGACAATAAAGATATGGTCGCCGTGTTTCAGTATTTCCGGCCCTTCGTTCAGATTAAGAGGGCCACCGGTCTCCCAGCTTTCTTCCGGAGATGATAACAGTACACGTTTCCCCTTCATCGTATAAGGATTCTCCATTTCCGCTATGTATAAATTTTGAGGAGTCGCATCAGTATCCACCTGCTTGTTCCATCCCGACCAAACCGCGTATAGCTTTCCCCGGTATTCAAGTACAGTCATATCGATCGCCCAGATGTTGCTGGCAGGAGTACCCGGATTATCGCCGGTATAGAGCATTCCCATATCCTTATAATCGCTGAAAACATCATCTGTAGCTGAACGCAGCACTCCTGTCCGCTGATGAATAAAAGGCGGTCCGGAAACACCGGCAGCATAATAAACGTACCAATGCCCATTTATAAAATGGATTTCGGGAGCCCAGACACAGTTACTGTTCCATCCGCTTGAGGGTGCACGCCATATTGCTTTTAATTTGCCCCGGCGCGTCATATATTTTGAGCGCGAAACGACGATCGCATTATTAACAGAGTAACAGTAAATATAATGGTCTCCATGCTTGATCATCCAAGGGTCTGCCCCGTCCCAAACGGGGTTCGCAAATGTATTTTTTACCTGTGGTTCAGCAGATATTTCTGACTTTCCACAACCTGTAAAAGATACAAGTTCCAGAAACATAATGACTAATAGTTTATTTTTCATCATTAGTTATTAAATAGCTTTACCCGAGGAGCAGAATAAAAAACAAAATATTATGTTCCTCTATTTTTCTCAAATCGCAAATCTTACTTACAGAATAAATGAAACGTTACAACTGTTTTAACCAAGGGATTGGTTTCATTCATTATTCCTAAACCAGGCACATATTATCAAACTAATTCAACGAGGGAAATGCCGAGATACGCAGACGTGCTGCCCCCATAGGTATCAATGTGATATTTTCGACCGGTGTTTGAACTTTAACCGGATAAAAAGGTAGCACCGCTACCAATCCATATTGATCGATACCCCAGGTGGGAATTCGCTGCCCTTTTGCCTGAATTTCAATTGGAACATTAGATGGTGTAAATGGGAAATTATCCTTCGGCCACTTCTTATGAACAATTTTCATTGACGCGGAAAGACTGTTTTTGTCCAACACTAATCCATAATTCCACGGGCTAACAGGTTCAATTTTATAGGCCGGCCATTTATTAGGATCTGCTGTTTTCTGCCATTTGGAATCACCAATGGCAGATTTTATGTTACTAATCTTCTTGTATTCTTCAGCTATTTTCAATGAAAATGTCAAAGGACCGTAGTTTACAGAAACACTATTCTGATTAACCTGCCAGGTACGACATGACAGTCTCATGGGCAATTCAAGCCTGATTTGATCATTGTTGCTCCATTCCCGGTCAATCCGAATGAAGGTATCGGGAAACGCATTAGCCTTTACCTGCATTCCATTGATCTGAACCGAAGCTTGTTCACACCATCCGGGGATCCGCAAATAAATCGGGAAACTCACTTTTTGAGGTGTATTCAGTGTAAAACGCACCTCCTGTTCAAAGGGGTAACGGGTGTCCTCAGTGAGTGTCAACTCAGTTCCGTCACCAACCTTGACCTTGGTTACACAGGCGTTATACATAACTGCCGCCAAACCATTGTCATTACTCGCCATCACCAGGTTCTCCAGATAATACGGAAGTGCATGACCATGGTTGTGCTGGCAACATCGGCTACTGAACGGGTTCATTGCCAGGAAAGGACCGTTATTCGCAATACCAGGTGAATGATTTTTGTCATCAGCGGTAACCTGATTAGGACAGGTAATATAACGAAGCGCTTTCATATCGGGCGTAAAAGCAGCCGGAAAACTGTTGAAAAGTACATCCTCACAATTATCTGCCCACATCGGGTCTCCGGTAATTCGTGTTAATATGCCGTCTGAAGTCATCTGCTCAGCAAAGCCGCAAGTTTCTGTTCCCTGTCTCGGGTCGACATAACCCATTCGGGCATTCTCATCTGCACCGAACATCCCTCCGGGAACCTGTCCGAAGGTCCGGCGAACCAAGAAGTAATCATTGTATGTTGCCTTTAAATCCGCCGAGTCACCTGTTTGCATATAGTAGGTTGCAGGCTCACGGAAGCATTCGGCAATATTCACATTGTGCCAGTTTGGAAGCGTTGATTCCTGTTCCCAGTTCGCAGTATTAAGATGAATTTTCCGGGCGAGATCCAGCAGGAACTTGTCTCCGGTGAGATTGTAAAGCCAGTAAACACTATACAAATTATCCCCGCCTCTGCTGTTTTCCCAATAGCTGGAAAGAAACTCTTTATCCGGTACAGTCAACTCGAATCGGAAATATTTCGTCATGAAGGGAATAACACGTACGTCGTGGGTATATTCATAATAATTCTGCAACATGAACAATACAACCATGTTAGGCCAAAAATCCAGATTGCCATTGTCCGAGCGAACTTCCGGCCCAAACCAGCCATTTTCCTTTTGACTCTTGAGAATCGCATTTATCCAAATCATCGTCTCCTTTTTCATGGCTGGATCGTCAAATATAAAAGCCATATCGGAGTAACCGCGAAGCCAATAGGGTACCTCCTCCCAACCATGATCGCCTCCTTCTGATAACCAGGCGTTATTGTCTTTTTCGAGCCAGGCACTAATCTCTCCTAAATGCCCGCATAACCCATTCTTTTGAAGTTCAAGCCATTTCAAAATCCACCCCTTCGGATGGATGCTTCCTAGCGGTAATTTGATAAATGATGCAGGAACCAATGGTTTCCGATTACCGGGATAAAAAGCATTTTGAGCACTCGTTACAGGTTTGGTAATTACTTGGACATTGGAGCTATCTTTCCTATCGTTACAGCCTGAAAAACTGAATGATAGAAACAATAACAAGCTCATATAACAGATAACTTGCTTCATAATTTTTCTTCTTAAGCAATTATGTTCCGTTTACAATAAATAAAACTTTAGACCCTGGATCCTGTATAGGAATACAGGATCCAGATCAGTCAAAAACAACAAACACGGGTTCACTTAGCTTTTAATAACCTGATCTTAAACCTAAAGCAAGCTATTACCCAGATACTGTAGGCTTTATCTCATTCTAAATCATCGGTTATTTATTCCCGTTTTGTTCCAACATTTTAATAAAATATCCACCAACGACCGAACGTGCCTGAAATCCAACCTTTTTCGCATTGGTGGTTTCATACCAGTCACTCATCGGAACCCGGTCTGGTGTTTCGGTTACGAACCGGTAAAGTCCCGAGATGAGCTTCTCAAAGTCCTGCGGATTTTCAGCCAGGGTAGCGGTCCACACCTCCCAATCGGCTTTTGTGTAAGTCTTCCTGCTATCAAGCGGCAAACCATAGGGATTCAGTTTTGTCAGATAATAGGCCACCTCTTTCTGTGCAACCTCCGGAGGAAAGATGTTCAGATGCAAAATCCGGTTCCAAACCAGGTTGTATTTCTGACTCCAAGTACCCGGTTTATCAAAGGTAAGACGGTAATGGTCACCGTCATTGGCCATCTGTATCCATTTTTGGGCCATTGCTTTAGCCGCCTCGGTGTATTTTTTAGCTACTGCTTGTTCCCCCAGCATTCCTGCCAGCTTGCCATAGCAGGCAATTCCCATTATGGCCTTGATCGACAGGTTGGTATTGTGAGCAAAATGACCTGCAAAATCATCGGTACACAATTGGTTTTCCGGATCCATTCCCTTATCCAGAAGATAATTGGCCCAGGTTGTCAATACCTTCCAATGTTTCTTGGCATATCCTGCATTCCCTTCCATTTGGGAAATGGCAGCTGTCAGGATAACCATGTTTCCACTCTCCTCTACAGGCATGTCGCCGCCATAAGTTTGCCCGTTGGCTTTTGGATAAGTCCCCACATCATGAGCAGCAAAGGGCTTGGTCCATTTTCCGCTTTCTGAAAAATAAAAGATAGGATTCAGCATTCCTTTCAACAGTTCCGGGTTGTATTTCAGGAACAGTGGTGCCGAGGGGTAAGTCACATCAACGGTCCCGATGGAACCATTACTGAAATTTTCTTTGGAAAAGAACAGAATATTACCCTGAGGATCCTTTGTCAACTTGTGAGCAGCAATTGATTGTCGAAAAGCCAACACACACAATTCGGCATACTGCTTTCCCCCTGCCGCCAAAGTCTCATTCCACATTTTGTTATCAAACCTCGCACAACGCTCTTGTACCTTAGCGTGGTCTTCTGCAGCCGCCAGCAGTGCATCATCCATCGAGACCTTGCCGTTCCTGGTCCACCAAGCCTTTAAATTCTGTCCGAAATACTGAATCGACTCGATATCGTTGTAGCCAATCATCACAAATCCTTTCACCGGCTGATTGGAAACCTTTCCAAGCTTCTCTTCACAGGCCATCGCGGGCATATTCCGTGTCATTTTTGCTGTAAGATCCCGCTTTCCGACAGGAATAGCTCCATTCTCTGCAAATACTTTCTTCGTTTCGAAATAATTTCCGATTGACATCGAAGATTGAGGATTTCCGCTGGTAGCCAGGTATACATACCCCCAATCAATTCGCACGTCATCGCCCTTCTTCTGAAGGATAGGCTGGGCTGTGGTTCCTGCTTTCAGATAGGAAATATGACCGGTTTTACCCCGGGATACACGAACCTCCTGACTTACTTCATTAACCGCCCACTGCGGGGTTATTTCAAAATAAAGCTGCACCTGATGTGCTTTTCCATCGTTCGAACGTACCCAGTAATTAATATAGTCTACGGGACGCGAGAGCAAATCAAGATCATTGGGCAGTAGTGGGGCAGTGAAAGTAAGTCCCAGTTTTACCGGTCCGCAAGTAAAGCCATAGTAGGTCTGTGTTGCAGATAAAGCCACACTATCCTGAAATGCCGTGTGGGTAAATATTTCCGATTGGTTGTTTTCACGATAAAGGCCAAAATCGACATAAGCCCCTCCGGTTTTATTATGGCAGTGTACCGCAATAACGTTTCGACGACCAGGGAGCAACAACATCTTATCCAGCTTCAATACCACGTTATTTTTCCAGCTATATCCCGTATCCACGAGTTTCTTACCGTTCAAATAAAGCTCAAAATTATCGTCATGTGAATATATCACGTAGATACTATTCGCCGGTAATTGTGGAGGCAGTTTAAATTCGCGACGAACCCAAATGTCTTTGGTTTCCCACAGAGTTGACAAAGCAGGCATACCGGAAGTACCGAAAGCAGCTTTACCCGATTTCCACCCTTTTTCTGTAAAGTTTTTTTGCTCCCAGCCTGTCTCCGGCTTCTGCATGGTATATTTTCCTTCCCATGGTTCTTCTTTGGCCATGGGTAAAATAGCAATCCATGGTATATTTTCTTTCCCCATAAACCGGTAGACCTTACCATCAACACGGATAGCCCCAATGAGGGAATGAGTTTTTCCCGTCCAGTGTCGTACCGGGCTATTATAGAGTGTATCGGTTTCACTCCAGGCGCTGGTGTATGGGTCAACAGTCACCAGTGGGTAAGCAGGTGCTCGGAGATATGTAGCAATAGGTTGCGCACCCGCTTTCTTCATTGCTATGCCAGCTACAAACATAAATCCTATTGATAATAGGAATATTAATTGACCAATGCGAAACATATTATATCTTGGTTTGGCTTTATACAAAAATTGAGAAATATTCCGAAAAATAAAGAGGGACTGTTCAGGAACAGCGTTAACCTGAACAGTCCTTCAATAAATCCAAAATTTTAAAACTCGACCTTTTGAACAGGAGAAAAGATCATGTCCTCAACACCTACAATTTTAATCCCAACACGTGCATAAACATAATTTTGCGTTGGAACCAAGTCTGGTATCGTCACAGTCATATTGATAGAATTGGGATCTGATATATCTCCCCCCGCTATTTCTGCGGTTACAACATTGGCTCTAAAATCAACAAATTGCGTTTTATTGACATATAAATCAACCCGCTCGATATCCCGTGCATCTGCATCAGTAATAATCTTTTCTGCTTTAAATGTAGCCGTCAAATCTCTTCCCGAGACTGAAAACTGAGGATTTCGGACCATATAATATGGTTCTACCTCTATATCCATATTCTGACTTCCTTTTAAGTCTACGATAATAGTATCAGAACCTGTTTCTGCATTAACCTTATTCCTGAAAGGTCCTTGTGAGGAAGGAATAATCAGTTTGTATTTAGCATTAAAAAGCAATGCAGAGTAAGCGCCATCCTGATTTACTACAACATCAATGGGATAGCTCTTTTGCCAACCAGGTTCCCACAACTGAAAAGTGACATCATTATAGCTTACATTAATAGGTTCTCCGTTATAAACAATATTTCCTTTTAGATAGGATTGGGGTTCTGAATAGTTGTCATATTTACATGCTGAAAGAAATGCAGCTACAATCCCCAGTAGTATTATAAATTTGAACTTGATCATTTTCTTTAGTTTTGATTAGGATTTCTAACAATTTTTGGATTGTTATTCAAAATTTCATCGCTGATTTTCGAATAATAATTACCTAAACGGAATCTATCTGCACCTGTTACCTGAGCTGGCAAGTGTTGAATATAAACATATTTACCGTCATTTGGGTCACCTGGCGCATAATATTTGTAGGGCCATAAGCCAAATACCCGGTTACTTACTTCATCAGCTTTCCACGGTTTTGTTGTTAGCGGCAATGATTCTCCATTCCAAACAATATGAGCCAAACGCCACCGCTTCATATCCCACAATTCATGGCCTTCAAAAGCCAATTCGACCTTCCGTTCATGAACAATACGATCGAAAGTCATATCGGCTGCTGTCAAATCAGTATTAAATCCTGCTCTTCTCCGAACAACATCCATATAAGTTGCAGCTTTTTCAGGTTGCCCCAGTTCAAATGCAGCTTCAGCAGCATTTAAGTAAACCTCTGCAAGCCGGTAGCGCACCCACCATACCTCACTGTTTAATCCACGTTGACCAGAACCTGTTGCTGTGTCCATAAACTTCCTAACGTAAAATCCTGTTTGAGCGGTAAACTCCAAACCATCAATAGGTCCGTCAAAGCCGACCACCTGGGCTACTTCTCCATTGGGAAGCTCCTTACGAGCACCATATGTATCTCCGGTAATAATCGCCCCATCGGCCTGCATATAACCAGCCCATATATCCAGATCTTTTCCTTTGTATTTAGAGCCAGGAATCATTACGGTTCCTGCAAGACGAGCATCGCGACCTGCAAAAATATCACTTGGATTATCGTAATAGATAAAGTTACCATCTGCTGTATTTGTCTGGAAAGTTTCAAACGTATTATCCAATTTTTCAAAAGACTGGACCAGATTTAAAGAAGGATTCAGCCGTCCCCCTTCCAGATCCTCTGCTCCGGACCATGGTTGATTTTGCAATGTAAAAGGCTCGACTTTACCACTCTGAAGTTTGAAGTCTTTTACAAAAATAACTTCCGGATTAGCATTCTTATCAATGAAAAGGCTGGCAAAGTTCTCAGACAGATTTTCTTTTTTTTGATAAAGAGCATAAGTTCCGCTATTGATTAGTTCTTCTGCAGCACTAAGAGCTTTTTGGTAATAACTGGTAGCCATATTAGCCGGAATGCCAACTTCACCGCCAGACAGAGTAACATTAGGTGTTTTTGCCCCGTATTTCGCTATAGAGCCAGCATAGAGAGCGACCCTTGATTCCATCGCCAAAATTAACCCTTGAGTGGCTCTCCCTTTGATATTCACATCATTGGGAAGATCCTTTTTAATCGCATCGAGTTCACTAAGAATAAAATCATACACTTCCGATTCTTTAGCTCGCGGATATTGCAAGTAGGAAGGATCCCCACTAAAGTCATAAGTAAGCGGTTCCAGAATAAGCGGCACGCCTCCCATGCGTTTCACTAACTCAAAATAAGCCGTTGCCCTCAAGAAACGTCCTTCTGCAATAAAACGGGCTTTATCGGCGGGAGCTAAGCTATTGGTAAGATCTGATTCTGCTTTTTGGATAAAAAGATTAATTTCCCGAATGTAATTGTAATTCCATAATGACCACTCTCCGTAGCCCCACTCACTATTTTTACTTCGCCAATAATCTCCATTCGCCGAACCAAAGCCTTCGTCAAAATCAGCATAGTTCCACCAATTTTCAATGGTTTGAAACTCTGGAATTCTGTCATATAAATCAGCGACAACCGAAAGAATAAGGCTTTTGTCCTTCCACACCTGATCCTCGATTAAAATATTCGTAGGTTTCCGGTCCAGAAACGCTTTATCATTACATCCCCAAACAAAAGCCAGGAATAACAACAATATTGAAATATATTTTTTCATTTTTCTACTTCCTTTTTTAGATTAGAATGAAAGGTTAACACCAACATTTACCATGCGATTTTGCGGATACTGCAGACCATTTTGGTCCATAATCTCCGGTTCAACGCCAAGTTTCTTAAGATTATCGAACGAAACAAGATTATATGAATTCACATATAAGCGCGCTTTTTGCATGCCAACTTTGGCAATCAGGTTTTTGGGAATACTATATCCAATCTCGAACGTTCTCAACCTGAGATAACGCACACTAGTCAACCAGAATGTCGAATTCTTGTTATAGTTATTATGCCATCCGGTATTAAAACGCAATGCAGGATATTTACCGGGAATCCATTCACTATTTAAATCAAAAGGATCGGCCCGGTGCCAGCGGTCATCATAGAATTGTTTTAACAAGTTGCCTCCATTCTGATAAGGCCAACGCATTTCCCATCCCTGGTTGTATGAATACATAGAACCACCCGAGAAATCAGCCCGAAGATCAAATCCCTTAAACTGTGCGGTAATATTGAAACCAAAGTTCAAAATCGGGTTACGGTCTCTCGGATAACCTATCGGTCGCTCATCATACCCATTAATTACTCCGTCACCGTTAACGTCCTTGTATATTAAGTCTCCAGGTAACATCCTTTTGTTACCTTCGCCATCGTTATTCACGGGCCAAGAGTTTATCTGGTCGAACGACTGGAACTGACCAACAACCTCATAACCCCAATAAGTGCCGGTCCATCTATCCTCCGAAGAATTACGATAATAATCCCATGAATTACCGAAAGTGGGCTTATAAGAACTTAAAAAACGATTACGTGCATAAGAAACATTTGCACCTACCGTGTAAGATAAGTCTCCAACCTTTCCATTATAATTAATCGAGGCCTCTGCTCCCATCGTTGCATCACTGTTGACATTTTCATCAGGCAGAGTATATCCAAGTTCACTTGGAACCAGAACATCATACTTCCTACCTCTCAAACCTTCGCGCTTACGATAAAAATAATCTACCGTACCACTCAGTTTCCCTCCCCAAAAAGAATAGTCAGCTCCGACATCCGTAATCTTACTTGTATACCAGCTAATAGAGGTAATAGGAACGCCCCGGTCCCTTGAACCTTTGATGACCTCGCCATCCATTATCACTGTAGATGTAGCATAGTTGTACCCTGTTAAATAGTCAAAGTCGCCAATGCCCACATTATCATCTCCCAGTTCACCATAGGAAGCACGTAATTTTAGGTCAAATGTACTCTGTCCCAACAAAGCTTTTGCAAAATTTTCCTCGGTAATCCGCCATCCAATAGAAGTTGACGGGAAAAATCCCCAGCGACGATCCGATGCAAATTTCCATGATCCATCTTCACGTCCGGCAACTTCCAAATAATACTTATTTGCGTAGTTATAGGTCAATCGACCAACATAACCGATACGCGCCTGCGTCCAATCTCTGTCATTGTAAGTATCCATATCAGCAAACTGTATGAGAGGCAAAACATTGGTTTTCGGCACTGCATGAACCCATACATCCAGTTCCCTTCTTTTAATACGTTCAGCAACATAAGTGGCAGCGATGGTATGCTTTCCAAAGGTTTTATTGTAGTTCAACTGCCCTTGCAACACATTTTCGAAAACTTTGTGAGTAGCTCTCTCACGCCAGGGATTCTTATTTGCAAAAGTAATCTTATATTCATCAGTTTCCGGATAATAGGTGTAAGCATCGTAAGTATACTCATGTCCGTTCATCAAACGATCTGCAAAATAGTATGAATAGGTTCCCTTAGCAGATAGTCCATCTATTGGCAAATCATAATCACCTGTGAAATTCAGTTGCATTACACGCCAATCTTCATGCCAGTATCCCGAATTGGCTTTATTCAACAATCCCCAGTTTGTATCCATATGTCCTATATTATTGATATAATTGGGGTTGTCATTAGCATACGGACGTTCTGTAGGACGGTTTCTGAAAAGTGCAAATCGTGGTGCCCAGTAGTCGTCGGTTCCGGGAACTCCCGGGTTATCGCGTGTTTCAATCCGTCCGTTAATAGAGACTCCGACTTTGAAGCGCTTGGTAATCTTAGCATCGATATTCGACTGCAAGTTGGTACGAGCAAATGTGAACTGACGTCCCAAAACTGAATTCTGATCCAACCGAGTGAGTGACAAATAGTAATTGATTTTATCCGAACCTCCTGTAGCGTTAATATTAATTGATGTTTGAGGAGAATTGCCTTTGATGATAAAATCATACCAATCGAAACTTTGATAACCAGGCTCCGTTCCGGCCTTCCATTTAGCAAGTTCTTCCGGAGTAATATTGGTATGCCCGTCAAGATTCATTTCTGCATCAGCCTTACCAAGCATCCAATCATATGCATTAACCGTTTTCGGAAAACGCGACCAATTTTGCCATCCGGTATACGCATCTACGTTAATTGTATTTTTCGAACCTAACTTCCCTCTTTTGGTCGTAACCACCACAACTCCGTTAGCAGCACGCACACCATAAATAGCGGCGGATGCATCTTTCAGTACACTAATACTTTCAATATCATTAGGAGACAGGTTATTAAATTGGCCCGCATCTTTCTGGATTCCATCAATTACATAGAGCGGATCTCCCATATTACGAATTTGGATATTAGCACTAGCACCTGGCCGTCCATCCGGCATTCGGAAAGAGACTCCCGCTATTTTACCAGCCAATGCGGAACTAACTGTTGTTGCATGAACATCCTCCAGATCCTTTGATGTCACCCCCGAAATTGCCCCAGTAAGAGACTCCTTCTTCTGCACACCGTACCCAATTGCCACCACTTCATCTAATCCAATGGATGCTTCTTCCAGTCGAACGTTGATAACATTATTATCACCTACATTAACCTCTCTGGTTTTCATTCCTACAAACGAGAAAACCAACGTCTTAACATCTGGTTTAATCTTCAGTGTATAATTTCCATCGCTATCCGTGATGGTTCCGTGGCTTGTTCCTTTGGCTATAATTGTAACCCCCGGAACAGGAGAACCAGAAGTGTCGGTAACTTTACCGACAATGGTTTTTTCAGGTTGCTGGACAATGGCAGTTCCCTTACCTGGATTCTTATGTATTACAATTTGTCTTTTGTAGATATTAAAACCGACATTCTGTCCCTCTAAAACTTTACTAAGAATTTGCTCGATAGAAGCATCTTTCAGGTTGACATTAACACGTTTGTTGACATTCAGATCCTCGTTTTTATAGAGAAAAACAAAATCGCTGTTGCTCTCTATATATTTAATAATGCTGCCAACAGTTCCATTATTAAACTGGATGTTAAGTCGGGTTTCCTGTGCGTAGCTGTTGCCCGCAAAAGTGGTGATAACCGAAATGAAAAGCAAGAACAAGGTAATGCGCATAATTCGCCATAATTTCAATAGACTTTCCCGAAAGAGAAAATCCATTCGTCGATTTTTTTTCATAGATTTGTAAAGCTTTAAATGTTAATAAATACTGATATTTATTGGTGTTTATCGAACCGGGAGATGTGCCACCATTTTCCGGTTTTTTATTTTATTTCATAATTTTGATCATTAAGTTTAACAAATTTTACTCCCGCTGCCTGTTCCAGGTATTTGAAGGAATCATCGCGTCCCTGACTTAAATCCAGTTTTCCACTGATTTCAATCGTCGATTTCAATGGATCGTCATATTTGAAACAGATATTGTAATAACGTTCCAGCTTTTTTATTACACGACTGAGGTCGGTATTCTGAAAGGACAGAAGGCCTTCTGTCCAGCTCGTATAATTGCCCGCAACAACCGTAACAATCTTAGTTTCTTTGGTGCTTTTGTCAAATGATGCTTTCTGGTTAGGCTTCAGTTTTACATCGCTGGCAAACAAACCGGATCCATTTGCATGCAGACTCACAGAGCCCTCAGCCAGAACCGTCTGAATCACGTTATCTTCAGGATAGGCTGAAACATTAAATTTGGTTCCCAGTACTTTTATTTCCTGCATGCCTGTCTTTACAATGAATGGCTGCTCAGGATCTTTATGAACATGAAAGAAAGCTTCCCCTATCAAATACACCTCTCTTGTCTTCTTGGCAAAACGTGAAGGATAAACTAATCGGCTTCCGGCATTCAACCACACAATGGTTCCATCAGACAAACGAATCCTTGAGTGGCTCCCATAAGGGATAATCAATTGGTTCATCACCGGATTATTATCATCCGCTTGTGTATTGATTACATGCCCTCCATTAAACACGATGGTGTCTTTTCTCGAATAATCCAGCACTGACTCTTTGTCCTTCAAGTCGATCTGATCTTTGTTGTTCAGAATAAGTACTGGTTTATTGGTTAACGTAGGAATAGCGGTTTGTTGAGCGAAGTAATTCGTTTTTTCCGGCAACATGAGTTGATATACCAACAGTCCTCCAATGGAGAAAAATAAAATGGCAATAGCTGCATATTGTAATATGGATTTGAGCAAACCAATTTTCTTTTTTTCCCGATCGGCTGCATCGAGTTTTTGCACAATTTGCTGCGCCAGACTACGCTTTTCCAATTCCGACAAAGTGGATTCCTCGTAACGCAAAAGCTCAAACTGCTTTTTAAAGTCAGTTATAAACCGCGCCTCATCCGGATTCAACTGAATATATCTCTCCCAGTAATCCTCAAGTTCCGGTGAAGGATGATAAATCCATTTAAAAAATAATGGGTTCTCTATTAGTCGTTCGTAAATATTCATTCACATTAACATTTATTCACAAACAAGAGTAGGAATCTCCCAAAACGGGACAAAAATAATACATGTTGAAAAACATAAATCAACAATAAGTATTGATTTTAAATCTTTTAGGCCGAAATAAAATGTTAACAAACGAACTTTTCTGTTAAATCTGGGAGTTCGTTAAGGAAAATAGATGGAAGAAAAGTCTTTATTCTGCAAAGTAAATGAAAAGCAATTCGAGCGGATTCTTTGACAACTGACTGCGTAAACCATCCAGTAAACGGTATACTTGCTTTTTTACTGTATCGGGTTTAATGCCGAGAATCCGGCCGATCTCAACGTAGGAAAGTCCACTGTTGAACTTCAGGTACAAAAGTTCCCGTTGTACGGGATTTAAACTTTTTAAATGAGCCTGAAGCTTCAACAATCCTTCATCCAACATCTCCTCCTGCTCATTTCGTTCTTCAAGTTCGAACTTCAGATAAAAACTATTGGATTGAATATCTGCCAGTTTTATTCCGCTTTGTTCTTTCAGTTTCCTGAATATATTTCTTTTCAATGTTTTAAACAGGTAAAACTCAAGTGAAGCCGGATTTCTTAATTCTGTACCGTATTTATAGATGTCAATAAAAACATCCTGAATACAGTCTTTCAACATTTCGCAATCGGAAGTGATTTTTGAACCGTATGCATAAAGACTATCTGAGAATTCATTATAGATCGTTTCAAAGGCCCTCCGATCGCCTTCCCTGAAGTTATTCCAGACCAATTCCCAATAATCCCGGTCCCGATTCGTATGGTCTGGATATTCATTCATAGGATACAAAATTAACCTTCAAAAATAGAATTTTGTATGAATGTAACCAAAAAATGATTAATCGCAGTTGCCCGGGAAACCAATGCTCGTTCGGCCCCAAACATAAACTCACCAACAAACCTAAAAATACGCCTAACTATCATGACAAAACGAATACCGATAACAAAGTACATTTGCGTCTCCAACTATTATCCTCTTCCTCCGGTTGCAGGAAACGTTCATCTTTTCCTTTTCCCAGCTTGACACAATTTGCCCGCGACGAAATTGATGCGATAAAGCTACAGAGCCAGGTTCATCGGAAAAATAAGGTTGCAGTATAATAGGTTTAAATCCTGATTGCCGTGGAGCAGGATAAATTTCGCTTTGCCCTTTATAGAGCCAGGTCCCGATCGCTCCAATTCCCCAGTCAGGAAGTTTCCGTTTATGATAGAAACTTTTTCCGCAGCTCGTCCACTTCAGACTGACCAATAGGAGCCAACTTTCCTAAAGACGTAGCCATAACCAACGACTTCGCACTGAACTCAGCCACTTCCAGGCGGTCGAAGGTGCCCAACAATGTATCGCCTGTCACGATCACCGAATCATTATCGATGATGACTGCGGGAACTGATTCGGTTATCAAATCCGGAACCGTGTCATTTCCTTTAAAGTGTGAACCGAAAGATACATTGGGCACATCCTGCAAAAAAATCCAACTTTCGGGGATCGTACGCACATCAAACTTATTTCCGGTAACACTGAATGCCATCAGGTAAGGTGATTGCGTCAGAATTATGGAATTGATGTGTGGGTGACGTTTATACAATTCCTGATGCAACCACGTTGAACGGCTCGGAATTTTCCCCGGTTCCCGCTCTCCATTCTTTATCTGGACCACATCATCAGGAGTCATATCCCAACGGTTCATATTCGTCGGTGTAATCAGAAAATCATTCCCTTTCCAGCGACGGGAAACGGTTCCGTAGGAACTAATCATTAATCCCTGCTGACAGGCTCGTTTGACAAACCGCACAATTTCCTCTCTTTTTTCCTGCTCTACAGAAGTTCCTTCTACCTTCTCCATTTCCGGCGACAGATGAGGAATTTGTTCTTCAAAGGCATTAATCTGGCTATCTGAAAGCGATTTTACCTTCCCAATCGTTTTCCCGTTGATAATCGCGCGGGCAGTGAACTCCAACGTTTCAAACCGCTGAAAAGCATCATCCAGGTTGCTTCCGCCAACAACAGTTCCATGATTCTCCATTATCACCGCTTTGTGTCCTTCCCTGAATACACCGGCAATACGCTCGCCCAGTTCTTCACTGCCGGGAAGCGCATAGGGTGCGTATCCTACAGAACTGCAAATGTTTTTAGCCTGAGGTATCACATTGGTATCCGGTATTTGCCGGACAATGCTAAACGATACCAGTGCCGGCGGATGCGCATGAATCACGGCTTTAATATCGGGACGAATCTCGTAAATGGCCTTATGAAAAGGATATTCTGAAGAGGGCTTGTGTTTCCCTATAATCGACCCGTCTTTTTTCACCTGGATAATATCGTCCCTGTTCAGCGAACCCTTATCGATAGCCGACGGAGTAACCCACAGATCACCGCTCTCATCCATTATCGAAATATTACCTCCCGACGTGGTCGTCAATCCCCTTTGATAGATTCGGGTAATGATCAACACAATCTGATCCCGTGGGTGCATTAATTGAAAATCCGATTCCTTCATCACTCTATTTTTATTATTCATTCCATATTACCATTACAATATCATCTACTATTTACAGGGCATACCATCTTTTTAGTCCCAGGCCAACTGGCTTCCTGGCATGACCAAAAACCTCTTCAGCACAAACCAGCGCAGCTCCCAATGCTGAAGCATTATCGATCTCACTCGTATAAACGCGTTTCTCCGGAAACCGGGAAGCCAGGTAAGCCATAAAAATCTCGTTCCTGGCAAATCCACCGGAAACAATCAGGCTTTCCACGTCATCTTTAGCAGGAAAGACCAGTCTCAATGAACAAATGCATTCTTCTGTCAAATCGAACATGAGTTGATGATAAGCCGTTTCGAAGTTGTCAAATTGTTCCAAATCAACCGAATCATCCAAATAACTAGTCAGCAATTTCTTGCGGAAAAAGCTTTGCAGTCCATTCTCCAGATACTTTTTGAGTAGCATTTTATTCAATCCAACATACTTATAGGCTGATGTCTCCGCCCCGAAATAATTTGTCAGCCGTTCCACATTCACGTCATGGATATGCCCCAGAAAATACCGGGACGATTTTACCGGCTTCTGATAAATGTTCATGTAGTTCAGGCAATCCTGCTTCAACTCTTCTTCGGTCAGGCTTTCATGGTTAAAGGGATTCATGCTAATGCACCAGGTCCCTGTTGAAAGAAGTACAAACCGTTCATCAGTCCCCATCAAATAAGGAACTAACGCGGCTGAACTATCGTGTATCCCGACTCCAGCCTTCAATGTTTTTCCTTCTACCTCAACATCAATCATATGACTGTTGGGAAGGGGCAAAGGCAGCTGAATTCCTTCATCTGTCAACCATTGATGATATTGATTATGGTCGAAATCCCACAAAAAAGTATGACAACCAATGGAGGTTGATTCCGCCGCTATTTGCCCAGTTAATAGATAAGAGAGATACTGCGGAAAGTGTAAAATCCCTTTGGCTTTCCGATATACATCCGGATGTTTCTCCTTCATCCACAAGAGTTGAATACCCGAATTCAACAGCAATCCCAGTGACGGACTGGCAGTTTGACGACAAAACTCACTTTCTCCACCATACTTTTCAAACAGCGATAAAGCAATTTGCCCATCAACCGGTTTTAGGTAGTTATACAATGGCCCCAATCGCTTCCCATTTCCATCAAGCCAAACTAATGAGGCGCCATAAGTGGAGAAATTAACGGCAGTAATCTCATACGCTTCTGACATCATTACTTTTCGCAAACTGTCAAAAATCCAATGTTCGATCCGAGCAATGTCATCGCACTCAAAACCCTCATCATCCACAACAGGCTCCATCTTTTGCTCATCCTGGTATACTACCCGGAAGTTCTCATCGAATAACAAGATTTTCTTGTTGGTCTTCCCAATATCAAAGGCGACAATTCCCTTCATAAACTACTTCGTGAATAAGATAGAAATATTACCTTTTAGAAAGCACATCCCGCTCATACCGTTGAATTTCACTTATATAATCCACTCCTACAGGAACACTTTCCCGGAGACAGAAGTAATCCCAGACCGCACTAAACGGCATCGTTTTCAACTCCTCGATAAACGCCAGACGTTCAAAGTTTTGGCCGGACTCCTCCAGTTTTCTCAGCTTTGTTGTCGGTTCAAGCAAAGCGATGAGGAAAGCTTTTTGCACAGCCCGTGTTCCAATTACATACGCCCCAATCCGGTTAATCGATGCATCGAAGAAATCGAGCGCGATATTCACCCGGCTTAGGAAATTGTTGCGTATCACCTCGGAGGCAATCAACTGAACGTCATCATTCAGGGTAACGACATGATCCGAATCCCAGCGTACCGGACGGGAGATATGCAACAAAATTTCATCCAGAAAATGCAGACAAGAAGAAATCTTATCGCCCACCTGTTCCGTCGGATGAAAGTGCCCGTTATCCAGACAAATCAGTTTGTTATTTTTGATTGCATAGCCCAGGTAGAAATCGTGCGAACCAACCGTCATCGACTCTGCTCCAATGCCAAACAATTTACTCTCTACAGCATCCTTCATGTATTCTTTCGGATACTCCACAGCCATTATTTCATCGAGCGATTTTTTCAATTGTGCACGATAGCCATTCCGGTCGGCCGGAGTATCTTTTGTCCCATCCGGAATCCAGAGATTATGCACACAGGGAGTACCCAGTTGCTTGCCAATTTCAGCAGAAATGGCCCGGCAACGTTTGGCATGTCCCACCCAGAATTTCCGAATGGATTCATCCTTGCTGGCCAGGGTAAATCCATCAGCCGCGTTGGGGTGCGAAAAACAGGTAGCATTGAAATCCAGTCCGATTCCGCGCTCTTTGCACCAATCGATCCAACTTTGGAAATGCTTTACTTCAATCTGGTCCCGATCGACAAATTCACCACCGAAATCACCGTAGATAGCATGCAGGTTAAGGCGTTGTTTCCCCGGAAGCAAAGACAAAACTTTGTCCAAATCAGCCCGCATCTCTTCCAGACTGGTTGCCTTACCCGGATAATTTCCGGTAGCCTGAATTCCGCCACCCGACAAAGATGCATCAGGCGTTTCGAAACCGCCCACATCATCCGTTTGCCAGCAATGAAGGGAAATAACAACATCTTTTAGTTTGTTTACCGCAGCATCCACATCTACCCCTAAAGTGGCATACGTATCTTTGGCAAGCTGATAAGCCTGCATAATTCGATTATCGTCTTTCATTTGTTTCATCGCATTTAGATTTCATCATTTCTTTTTCGCATTTTCATAGGGATAGTGAAATCTATATTGACCTGACCCCAGCTCCATGGATACTCCATCAGGCTGCTGCGTTACCACTTTTTTCATTTCAGATTTCAATGGCAATGAATTCAGCGTCAATTGCTCACTATTCGCCCCAGGTAATATTACTGTAGCAGTTGTATTTGCAGGAATCGTCACGGTGTATATAAAATTATCATCCTGAATTTTCCAATCCGATTCAACCGATCCATAGAGTGATTGGAAGGTTGTCGTTGCATAGCTCAGGCCTCCACCAACATGGGGGGCTAAAAAGAAATGCTTGTAACCCGGCTGTTTGGGATCAATCCGGATACCACCTACGTAACTATACATCCATTCACCAATAGCACCATAAGCATAATGGTTAAAACTGTTCATACCCACATCCTGGAAAGTGCCATCCGGTTTCTGACCGTCCCAACGCTCCCAAATGGTTGTTGCTCCCTGGGTAACAGGATACAGCCATGACGGATATTTCTTGTTCATCAGCAACATAAAAGCCAAATCAGGATATCCATTGTCCGATAAGGTCTGGCAGAGAAGCGGTGTACCAACAAATCCCGTGGTCAGATGCCCGAACTTTCGTACATCATCCGCCAGGTAATTTGCCGCTTTCGAAACTTTATCCTCGGGCAACAAATGAAATGCAAGCGCCAACACATAAGCTGTTTGTGTATTCGATTCCAGTCGTCCGTTAGGCGTTACAAACTCTGCATTAAAGGCTTTCCTTATTTCCCCCGCCAGTTTCTTGTACTGTTCGGCGTCATTCTCGTTGCCAATAATTCCGGCAATTTTCGACAACAAACTGGTGGAATAAAAATAATAGGCAGTAGCAATCAAATCTTTGTCCGTTGTTGCTCCCGGATAATCAGATTGGTTTGTGGCAAATGCTAACCAATCGCCAAAATGCGCATCTCCCAGCCAAAGATTTTTCTTTCCTGCCCGGCCATGCATATATTCCACCCAGGATTTCATACCCGGGTACTGTTCCTCCAGAATTCGTTTGTCCCCATACGTCAGATAAACGCTCCACGGTACAATTACCGAAGCATCGGCCCAGGCAGCCGAACCTCCTGCCCCGTGCAGTACATCCGGGATGACGTGCGGAACAATTCCATTGGATTGCTGATCGGCAGCCAAATCTCTCAGCCATTTTGTATAAAAAGCAGCCACGTTGAAATTAAAAGCAGCCGTCATGCTGAATACCTGGGCATCACCCGTCCAGCCAAGGCGTTCGTCCCTCTGTGGACAATCGGTAGGCACATCCAGAAAATTTCCGCGTTGTCCCCACTGAATATTATGCTGTAACTGGTTGAGCAATGAATCAGAACAGACAAAATTTCCGGTTGGTTTCATATCCGAATGAATCACGATACCGGTGATAGAATTCAAATCGGGAGTGCCCGGAAATCCTTCGACCTTCACGAACCGAAAACCGTGGAACGTAAAATGAGGTTCATAAACTTCCACTCCTTTCCCACTCAAAATATAGGTATCAGTTGCTTTCGCCTTTCTCAAATTAGCGGTGTAGAAATTTCCATCCTTGTCCAATACCTCTGCAAATTTCAATATGACCTTATCTCCTTTATAACCCTGAACCTTTAGCCGAACCCAACCAACCATATTCTGCCCCAAGTCAAAAACCGTTTCACCTTTGGGTGTCTTGAATAATTTGATTGGCTTGATCTCATCGGCTGCCCTGACCGGAACACCGTCCTGTGCCACCAAAATATCTTTCCCATCCGGCAATTCAGATACTTTATTCCATTGACTATCGTCAAAATCCGGCTTATCCCATCCGGGCATCTTCAATCGGGCATCATACGTTTCACCATCGTAAATATCTGAACTCAAAATAGGACCACTCTTCTCCTTCCATGTGTTGTCCGTTGTCATCGTTTCCGATGTTCCATCCATGTAGTTAATCTGAAGCTGCAAAAGAACAGCCAGTTTATCGCCGTAAGTATTGCGTTTCCTATCCCAGGTCAAATATCCACGATACCAACCATCACCAAGAATGGTTCCCATGGCGTTTTTCTTCTCCAGCAATGAAGTCACATCGTAGGTTTGGTACTGAAGCCGCTTGTTGTAGCTTGTCCATCCAGGTGCAAACAAATCAGGACTCACTTTTTTCCCGTTCAGAAAGAGTTGGTAGAGCCCTTTCGAGGTGACATAAATTCGTGCCGACTTAACCTTCTTCGTTAGCGAAAATTCTTTTCGGAAATAAGGGCACGGCTCGGAAATCGTAGTATCTTCTGTCATACTACTCGTTATCCACGAAGCTTTCCAATCTGTCGGTTTTAACAGCCCCATTTCCCAGTATGCCGGTTCACTCCACTCCGTCGCTTTATTTCGGTTATCCCAAATCCTTACCTGCCAGTAAACGCGCTGCATCGAAGTTAATGCCGGACCGCTATAAACCACATCAGCGGATTGATTGCTTTCAACTTTGCCTGAATTCCAAATCAAATCATCTTTGCGGTGCAGGTTCGCAGGGGTATCGGCCACCCTGATTTCATAAGCAGTTTGGAGTACATTTTCCCGATCACTTTGTATTTGCCAGCTTAACCGGGGATTTTTCACATCATACCAATTGGATTTGTCCGGTATTCACAAATTAGATTATTGACCTCAGTTTTTGCCGAAAGCGTGAATGAATTTCCGCTGCAAAGCAAAAACACAAGCAGTAAACGGATGTATTGTTTCCTTTTCATTGAAAAATTTAGTTTATGTTGTATTATTAAGTACTTCCTGCATTTTGATTAGTAAAACACTAAAAGTTAACCACGAATGTGGACAAGATCAGGACAATGATTCCGGTGACCAGTACGACCATTGTCTGGCGGGAACTACCTTTCCACTCCTTCAGGATTATTCCCCAGATATTGCTGAACGAAATATTTAACGCCATCAATATGCTCCAGGAGAATACCGCAATCCCGGCCGATAGCAAACTCTTGCCCATTCCGTAAAAATGAAATTGTAGGAACCACAGGAAACCCGCCAGAAAAGTGAAAAAGATATTGTTGAAAAACACTCCTTTCGAAACGGATAGATAGTCGCGAATGGTTTTGTTTTTCAAATTGAGGTAAAAACAATAAATGAAGTTAGTGATAAAACCGCCTATCAGGATAAAAGCTAACGTAAGATTACTCTGAAACAAAGGATTTACACCAGCTTGCAATGAGGCCTCATCAATGGGCTTGCCTACTTCGTATCCATAACTGAAAGCAGCGCTCATCACCCCGGCCAGCACAGCAATAATTAGTCCTTTCTTCAGATCGAATTCTTTAATAGTTGCTTTGCGTTCTTCTTCACTAAGTCCTTTGCTCTTCAATGCACCGGCATACCCAATAATGGCAATTCCGATGATACAGATCGTAACGCCGGCAATTATCAATAAGCCGGAAGACGTAGCCAGTAAATTCTGACCTGCAACAATCGGTGGAATCAACGTACCAAATGCAGCACAAAATCCTAATGAAATACTCTGTCCCATCGCCACCCCTAAATACCGGATACTTAAGCCGAAAGTCAGGCCACCAACACCCCATAACATACCAAAGAAAATCGCCAACAATTTAGCAGACATAGGCGCTGCATGAATGATGGCAAAAATCTTGTCATGCGGGATAGTGAACAACACAAAAATCCAGGGAACAATCAACCAGGCTGCCACCCCCTGAGAAAGCCAGTACGACTCCCAACTCCACTCTTTTACTTTTTTAAAAGGGACATAAAAACTGGCGGCTCCCAAACTTCCAATAGAGATTAATCCAATTGCACTCAAGGAACTCATGAATATTGAATTTAGTTAGTATTTACTATTTTTGTTATTGCCCGTACAATAATATTGTTTCAAAAATAGTCTATGTATCAGACTAAATAAATACACAAATTGATCAAGTATTTGCACATTTTGACACTAAACTAACATCCATGGATGACTTCTTCAAATACCTGACTCCCGGTGACGAGGACCGAAAATGGGGCGTATATCTGAATGTGGCAGGCACGTCCACAACGCCTCCCCATGTAGCTTATCCGCAAAGGGAACATCCCAGCGGATATTATTTTACCTGGGACAAATGGCGCATTTTGGACGAATATCAAATCAACTATATTTCGGATGGTTATGGTGTACTGGAGACTGATTTCGGAAAATTTCAATTGCATTCCGGCTGTGTCTTTATCACCTGGCCGGGAATCAAGCATCGATACAAACCACACGATGACAAAGGCTGGCACGAAAACTACATTGGTTTCAACGGCAATTATGCTAATCATCTTTTGAAAAACGAGTGGTTTTCGCCCAAAGACCCCGTCATTAACTGCGGTTACCGGGAAGAATTACTCGAAACATATTACCGGGTTTTCGATTTGGTAAAAAAAGAGGAACCCGGCTTCCAACAAATTGCTTCGGGCTTAATCATCAAACTGCTGGGGTATATTCATTCCTTCCGGAAACAAAAGGAATTTTCCGGAAAACGAATCGCTACCATCATCGAAGAAGCACGGTTCAAAATGCGTGAAGAGGTTGAGCGATCGCTTGACATCGAAAAGATGGCAGAGGAATACAACATTGGTTATTCTTACTTTCGTAAAATGTTCAGACTGTACACAGGCGTTGCTCCCCACAAATATTTCATGGAACTAAAAATCATGCGGGCGAAGGAATTGTTGCTCGCTACAGATAAAAGTATCAAGGAAATTAGCTTTGACCTGGGGTTTCAATCCATTCACTACTTCAGTCGGATTTTTAAGAAGAAGACCGGAGTGCCACCATCAAAATTCAGGCACTAAACAATATGTAGATAGACAATTACAAACTTCGAAGCTGGCAAAGGAGAATTACGAAAGATCATCTTCTATGCCTGCTTCTGATTCCCAAACCGGTGAAGAAAGTTACTAACTCAGTGTTTAATGGAAGGACTGCAATCAGGATGAAATGTTACTGGCTATAAAATTTTATTGTCCAATAATAACATTATACGAATCAACATCCATAACCTGCGGTTCGTACAAAATTCCCGGTGAAGCCAGGTTGCGGGCAAATGCGCACAGGTGATTTGCTGACCCTTTTAACAAATTGGCATATACTATTTCCATGTTAGGATTTTCCACCTTCTCCTGCCGGTTGTTTAAATCGACAATGTCCGTCTCTTCGATTAAAGCGCCAACTTTAAGCGCTTCTTCCAGACTGACTTCTCCCTGTGCAACCAAATTCGTATATAATTGGGCCAATGTTTCATTAAGGAAAACACCACGCTCATCGAAGGCCGGATTTTCAACGTTGTAACCATCAATTAGCAACAGAACTGCATCCATGTGCCGCTGTTCACTAGCTGAAAGATTGGCAAATACCTTGAGCCCCTAAAGATGTTCGGAATACGATGGCCTACCGAAAGGTGCTCAATAAAAATCAATTCACCGTACGACATCCTCCGGATATTTTATCACGCGAAAAATTAAACACATTCCCCCCGGACGTTGTTGTACAACTGATAATGAATCACACCTGAAGCAACTTATACATAACAACCGGCTTGATGTTATGTGAATATCCATGCTGCTATGTCAGAAACGAATAATCTTCTCAACCGGGCCCTCGTGACCGTTCATGACAACAGGGCCATTCTTATCCGGTTAGTGGTGGGCCTCATTTTTCTATCGGAAGGAATCCAGAAATTTATTTTTCCTGATGCATTGGGAACCGGCCGCTTCATGAAGATCGGTTTTAGCCAGCCGGAATTCTGGGCTTACTTCACCGCAGTATTCGAAATCATCTGCGGCCTGCTCCTTCTCCTGGGGCTATTCACACGAATCGCTTCCATCCCCCTCCTGATTATCATGATAACAGCTTTCATCGCAACTAAGTGGCCTATCTTAATGCATCGTGGTTTTTGGGCCATGGCCCACGAATACCGTACTGATTTTGCCATGACGGTGCTGTTAATCTATTTACTTCTTTACGGAAGTGGTAAAAATTCCGTTGACTACCGATTATCGAAACGATTAAAACAGAAATCATGAAAAAATTAAATCAACCTCCTCATAGCACTTTCAAAAATGTAAACGAAGACAGGCGTAAATTCATGAAGAATGGTCTGTTTTTAAGTTCTTTTGCTGGCATTGCCGGACTCAGTCTTCTTTCGGGTTGTGAAGATGAAGCAGGTGAAGATGTTGCTCCACCCGAAGATTTAATGCGCGAACATGGCGTGCTGAACCGAATTCTACTCATCTATGATACTTGCCGGATACATTTATACAATGGAGATTCATTCAATGTTTCGGTACTCAATAATTCAGCCAATATCATCCGTAATTTCATTGAAGATTATCATGAAAAGCTGGAAGAGAACTACTTGTTTCCCCGGTTTGAGAATGCCAACGTACTAACCGATTTAGTCGGTATTTTGCGGAAGCAACACCTGGCCGGACGCAATGTAACCGCCCGAATTATTCAGCTCGCAAACATCAATTCCCTTACGGAAGAAGAAAATGCAAGGCAGATGATTGAATTGCTGCAGTCGTTCAATAACATGTACCGCCCACACGAAGCCAGAGAAGATACGGTACTTTTCCCTGCCTTACGGAAGATTGTTTCCAGGAACGAATTTTATGCATTGGGCGAAGATTTCGAAAAGAAGGAGCGCGAATTATTCGGTCAGGATGGCTTTGAAGGGATCGTCGAAAAAGTGGCAGCACTTGAAAAACAACTGGGCATTTATGATTTGAGCCAGTTCACACCACAAATACTTACAGATTAGCAACGTATGCCTTCCCATCCTTACGAAGGGCATAATCTCCGTTCAGTTCGAATTCCAGCATTGGCGTTTCCACTTTCAGATAATCTAAAATCTGTTCGGCCCGGGGAACTTTTTTAACTGGCTTCTTAGCTTTATCTTTGGCAAATGCCAGAATAGGACCACAACCGGCTTCTTCAAACATTATTTTCAATCGTTGATTTTCATGTATATCGGAATTGACAAATGAACTCAACTTGCACAAATTCAAATAAGCAATGTCCTCTTTGGACAAACCGGTAATAGAACACAATTTCTGCTCTTCCGGCGTACCGCACTGCGTTACCAGTAGAAAAGTCCGAATGATTAATTTACTTTTCACCAAATCAGCAACCAAATAACCGATTTTATATCCCAGCATGCGATACTCAATTAAGTAGGAATTATGTCGATATGGAATAACTGCTGGCTGTGCAAGCGAATCATACATACACCAGCGCAGCTCGCCGGGAGCCAACAAATCCACCCGTTCGCCCAGTCGGCGAAGCGCATGACTTTGTATATAAACATTTAATGGTTCGGGATATTCCGATGTTTCGAGGTGCAGTATTTCAGCTTTCAATTGCAGCGGTACAAAATCCTCGACAGCAAAGCCAACCTGGAAGGCGGGGCGTCGTGAACCGCCTGCTTTTATATGAATGAATGGATTTGCTACCCTGTTAACCCGAAATGCAGCGAACACCCCCTGGTGGGCACCTTGCCCCCCTCCCCACTCGAAGCGAACCGGATAATGGTGGATATCAATTCCGTCATAGACCATTCCCAAAATCGTCTTTAGTTTTTTAATCATCAGCTCCAACTCGTCACCAAATAAATTGTTTGTAATTGGGCTCATTTCATCATAAAATTCATCCTCTTTCGGGAAATCCGGATTTGGATCCAGCAAAATAAAAGAATAAATAGTCAAACCTGTGGTCAAATACTCATATGCATTGATTTGATTATCAGCACCTGGAATATCCAACTTATAATCATTCAGGTAATAATACAAAGCTTCGGTCATCATTTTCGCATGCTTTGCCGACAGGGTGCAACCGTCTTCCGGTTGTACTTTTGGCGCACGCATTCGCAACTTCCAGAGATATTGCAATTCGCGTTCGGAAATCTGTCCGAATAAATGTTCCTTTTCAATAAGGGCAAAAAAAAGTTTGACTTTCCGGTAAAATTTTTTGCGTTGTTCGGCTTGTTCTTGTTTTCGTTGCTGTGCCGATGACCGTTTTTTTCTTCGCTTCGACATGGGACGTGAATTAGGTTAAATGCAAATAACCTCTCCATATCGCATATGAAAAAATGTTGGTGCGTGTTCAACGGCTGGAGAAGTTAGATTTCTGTTGAATTTAATAAATAAATTATAAAAACAATCGGAATTATATTGTAAAACATATCACAACCCAAAAACATATACATGAAAAACAGTCTCTTATAAATCCACCTCTACTTAAATATAAATCTCACGAAGTATTGAAACAAATATTTTTAAATCACCTATTGATAAAAGAATAGCTGACCACTAATATGATGCAATACATCTCTCAGCTGCCAGCTATGGATTCCTAAACCTATGAAAAAAGCTACTAGTTCTGTGTATGAGAGAAAGTCGGCAACAACGATTATGTCATGCTGACCATCAACGATTATTTTCCAATGATATCCTGATAAGTTTCGGTATCCAGAACCTGTGGTTCATAGGTTATTCCCAGTGAAGCCAGATTACGGACAAAAGCACGCAAGTGATTTGTCGAGCCTTTCAGCAGACTGGCATAAACCAACTCTACATTGGCATTTTCCACTTTTTCCAGCCAATTATTCAAATCAACGATATCCGTTTCTTCAATTAAAGCACCGACTTTCAGAGCGTCTTCCATGCCGCCATTCCCTTGCTCAACTAATGTATTATAGAGAGTTTGTAAGTCTTCATTAGCAAAAACACCACGCAAATCGGAAGCCGGATTTACCACGTTGTAACCATCAATCAGAAACAGGACAGCATCCATATGCCGTTGCTCACTGGATGAGATGTTGGCAAATACCTTAAGTTCATAAAGATCGTCCATCTCCAGGTAAACATCCCGGGCAACTTTTTCTTCTTCGATCATGAACTGCAAACTGGCGATTTCCGTTTCTGTCAGGTCACCGGCTAAATTGCCGTCATCGTCAACAATGAGTGAAAGTGCTTTTATGTTAGAAGCCTGGACTTCATCGGCTGATACGGAGGGGTTTTCGCTACAGGAGGTTACGATAATTAATGCTGCTATTGCAAGGAATGCAATAAAAAAACTTGTTTTTTTCATCACAACTGATTTTAGTTCAACTACAAATAATTCAAAAAATGCAGCATTTGTAAAGTCTCAGTTCATTTGTCGGCAAACAACTATTTAACAGTGAGTTATTCTCAACAAGCGCCACATTTTTCTACTGTACCGCATAAGATGAACGTTACCCTACTTCGATTCGAAAATAATCTACACTAAATCAGTTTCTTCCTTTTTAAATTTTACATTTCAGGCAATATTATCCTTCCGGAAAATAAAAAAGCTGACAACAGATACGTCCATATCCGTTGCCAGCTGACTTACAAACCTATGAAATCCTGTACGTTTAAATTCTTCTAATATATCAACGTTTGAATGGCACGTGCCGGAATTTCCAGATGTGTTTCGGCATCTCCCACAATCAGGTTATAAGCAACCGGACTGTCAGAACCATTCATAACGACGGTAACCATCTTTCCGTCTTTGTTCAGGAATGAAGTGCTAAGCAAGGTACTCCGGCTGGAAGCTGTACTGATGCGCTTCGCTCCCGGATGAATGAATTTAGAGAAATGGCCGATGTAATAATAAGCCGGGGTGAAAATCAGTTCACCTGTACGGGTATCGGCATGAACCGGCGCAAAACAGAAGTTGCCAACATGGTTCGGGCCACCATGCTGATCGAGGAGAATGTTCCAGTCCGTCCAGCCTACCGTTCCGTTATTAAAATCGTGAATCATGTTACTACCATAACGTTCAGCATTTGACCAGCGCTGGTACCCGTCAGGAGTAAAAGCCTCGTTGCATCCTTCTGTGAACAACAGGTCCTTATCAGGATAGGACTCCTTCACCAGTTTCTCATTATCCCATTTCGGTTGGGCGCCGGTCCACGTTTCGTACCAGTGCATTCCCATTCCCCAGGCATATTTGGCTGCATCCGGGTCACCGAAAATGGTGTTAGCCCGGTCGACCATCAAATCGCGGTTATGGTCCCACACAATGATTTTTTTGTCGCCAAAACCAGCTTTTCCCATGGCCGGACCAAGGAAATTTTTCAGGAAATCACGCTCGTCCTCAGCGGTATATACACATGATTCCCACGTTTGAACGGCCATCGGTTCATTCTGAATGGTGATTCCCCAGATGGGGATTCCTGCTTTTTGGTATGCCTGAATAAACTTTACGTAGTAATTGGCCCAGGCCTGATCGTATTCCGGGAGCAATTTACCGCCATGCAGCAAACTCTTGTTGCTTTTCATGAAAGCCGGCGGGCTCCACGGACTGACAAACAGAACCATCTTGCCACCTGCTTCTGCAATGGCTTTTTTAATCATCGGAATGCGATACTTCATATCGTGAGCGACCGAGAAGGTTTTCAGCTCCTTGTCTCCATCTTCTACGTAAGTATAACTGTCACTACTGAAATCACAACTACCGATATTCGTCCGCATCAGCGAATAATCGATACCGTTCTTTCCGTAATAAGCGGCTAAGAACTCTTTTTGCTTATCAGCAGGAAGTTTAGCAAATACTTCTGCCGATGCATCGGTAATGGCCCCGCCAATTCCCAGGAATGACTGGAACGATTTCTTCGGATTAACGAAGAGGGAAATTTCTGATTCTTTGGGTTGAACGGCTTTCTGAAACGCTAACTCGCCGGTATGAGCCAGACGTAGGTTGGTATCTTTCGCCGTCGTAAACACCTCAATCTTCTTCCCGTTTGTTGAAAAATCAGGTACCGGAGTTTCTTTCTTTTCATGTGCCGGTTGAGCACACGACCAGGACAGAAAGGCACTAACGAATAATAGGGAATACTTCATCAGGTTATATTTATTGTTCGATTACCAAACATACGTTCCCACAGCTCCTCCCCCAAGTGTACTGGTAACTGTTTCGTCGCCCGGTTTCATATTGAATGCCTGGGTAACAGAAGCATCGTTCAGCACAATCAAGACAATAGAACCGTCGGGCGTTCGGAAAGCTACGTTCGGTAAATTATCGGGTTGATTCGTCGAAATACGTACCGAACCCGGGCGCACAAACCTTGACGCATGAGCAATGATGTAGTAGGCCGGATTCCGGGTAACCTTATCGCCATCGATGGTTAAAGCTCCCAGGCATTGCGAACAGCCACCATCAGTATGCGGCTGAAGGTTCGAATCAGCAGCCAGGTTCCATTCCAAAACGGTTTTGCACCAGTTTCGGCTGGCGCCGATGATCAATTCGCGGGTGTGCCATCTCAGGTCGTTAGGAAAATCACCCGGAGCGCCAATCCATTGCTCGGTAAAGTAAAGATTCTTGTCAGGATAGCTGTTATGCAACGCAGCCAGGCTATTGATAGAGCCGGCGTAGAGGTGAAAAGCCGCTCCATCGACATATTGCGAGGCATCAGCATCGTTATATATTTCAGCCGGATAATCGGTCCGGTCGCAGTTGTGATCGTAAATAATAATTTTCGTGTTGATGCCGGCCGCTTTAAATGCAGGCCCGAGACTCGTTTTAATAAACGCTGCCTGCTCCGGTGCCGGCATATACATGCTCGGATTGTTTCCGTCGTGCAACGGTTCATTCTGAACGGTAATGGCATCGATGGTAATTCCTTCCTGCGCCATTCCCTGGATATATTTCACAAAATATTTCGCGTAGGCATCGTAATATTCCGGTTTCAGGCTTCCGCCGACAGAATTGTTGTTCGTCTTCATCCACAGTGGTGCCGACCAGGGCGAACCCAGTATTTTGATATTCGGATTAATCGTCAGAATTTCCTTCAGGACAGGAATCAGGTATTGCCTGTCGGGAGCCAACGAGAAATGGGCCATGTTGACATCCGTTTCACCGGAAGGTAAATCGTCATACGAAAACACAGACGCATCCAGGTCGGAAGCCCCGATGCTGATACGAAGATAGCTGATGCCAATGTTGTTGTCGTTATAATCGAACAACTCTGTCAGGAGAGCATGTCGCCTGGCAGCCGACATATTGTAAAGGTGCATGGCGCTTCCACCGGTCAGGGCAAAGCCAAAGCCGTCCATTGTTTGAAATGTGGTAGCCGGGTCAATTTCAATCAGGGGTAAATTATTATTGATTGCCACCGACACACTGTTTTCCTGTGCTGTAAACAGTACCGATTTGTCTGGTTTCGTTAAATAAAAAGCTACATCAACGGGTGTAGAAGGTGGCGGAGGTGGCGGGGTCGCCCCCTTTTTATCATTACATCTCCATCCCATTACACTCAACGTTATCAGCGTAAGCAGTCCAATCGTTAATTTTCGTTTTCCAGGAATCATATATTTTAGTTAAGTAACCAGGTGGCCGAAACCACCTGGTTTTATTTCAGTTTAGTTTTTGACAAACTGGTAAGTTCCGGTTTGATAATCATTACTGACAACAATGGTAGCTGTATAACTGCCATCAACCGTCAGGTTGTTAAAATTCTCTCCACCATTGTTAGTCATGGTACCGCTTAGGGCGGAGGGATCGTCTGCGCCGAACTGCACATCCCACGGCGAGTTAAACTTCATTTCGTATCCGGCCATCAGGTTCGCAGTTACAGTGAAAGTGTACGGGTGCACATATGTCATCACAAACTCATCGCGGGTATCCCAGTTTGACCAATGGAACAACTTCATGTTATAATAGTACCAGCTTACACGAGCTGTAGAAAAGTCAAAGTTTAGCATATAAGCCTGATCTTTTTCAACCGTCATACCACCGGCGTCCCCGGACAAATCAGAGGTTCCGGCTACCTTGTCGGCATCAGGGTTACCGGCATCGCCAACATTTCCGTTGAGCGCATAGCTGGTTCCCGAACCGTCGGGAGCACTGTTCAGCGTATAGGAAACACTGCTTTGCAATGCCAGATAAATTCCGGAAGTAAAGGTATCACCATCTTTGGTGAATTCGTGTACCATGGAACCATCAGCCAGTAAGTACAAATGATCGGGCGTGGTTACCGGACCGGCTGCATTCGGGTCACGTTCAATGGTGTAGGTATAAGGGTCACTTGACAAGTCGAGCGTAAAAATACACAGACCTGATAAGGTAGACTGATCATTTTCAATGGAGATGCCCAGTTCATTGGCTTCAGATTCCATGATGAGCGAATTATCTGTACCGACAATGTGCTTCAGCAGGTAGCCCCAGTCGCCGTTGGCACGGAATACGAACCCACCTTTATCGATCAGGTTGATGCTGCCCTTCCAGACACCGCCGCCCTGGTATTGCAGTGGTTCGTCGCCACCCCAGCCGCCGTCGATAATATCACCGACAACGCTCCATTTATCAATTTTCTGTAGTGCATAAGTATTATTATCCAGATCAACTGTAATACGATAAGCAGCTGAATCCGGTACAACAATTGCTGTTCCCGACTTCACCAGGTTTCCGTCGGAACCACCATATTGATGGGCCGGCAAACTGGTGCCACTGAAAAACTTAAAGGTTTTGCCTTTATCGAGATGGGTGTAAGCTTCGTAGCGGTTAAGGCCGTTTCCGTTGGCATCCTTCAGGCGGCGCATGGGAATCGCCTTTGACAAATCAGTACCATTCTCCGTAGCCTCACCTGAAACATACAGTGATGTAGGAATGATTTCGTGTACAAAACGGGTCACTGACAAATCGCCTGAGGAGTAAGTACTTTTGGTCAAACAGCTGGCCACCACTGCCCAGGTTACTTTCGATTCGGCATCCGCCGGATAGCCCGCCAACGACATTGCTTCGTTCAACTGACTGAACGTAATGGAAGCCGAAAGAGCCGTACCACTATTTCCCGATTTAACGGTAAGAATGGGCGTATCAAAACTTGTAGAGCCAGCCGTATCAATCACGGCCGAATAGTACACCCCAAAGCCGGCAGTGGAAGATGCCCCCGTCCAGGTAAAGACGATGGTAGAATCAGGTTTGGTTTCATCCAGCACAATGGACGAATTCGCTGATGGAGAAACAATGGCAGGATTACTCAAATCCCAGTTTCCCTCCGGCGCAAGATTATCTTCTTCGGTGCACGACCAACCGGCAAACAGCAGTGCGATGGTCATGAGCAATAAACTATATCTTGTCTTCATTTCTTTTCATTTATTGTTTGAAAGTGACATGGTTCCGGTGTCACCTTATATGCCCCTAAATTGTTACTCTCCAACCTGGAGTATATAACCGGCAACACCTTTTTCATGCTTTTTCATCTAACATAAATATCAATATAACCCTCTATTACAATGGGTTTTGTTCCAGTTGCGGGTTCCTGTCGAGTTCCTGCTGCGGAATCGGGAGCAGTGTTTTGGCTTCCGTTACGTTGTACTGGGTTAGCTGACCAGTTCTCAGGTCAATTTCCTGCAGATTGTTCATTGTAGAAACCACCAGATTGTGACGTTTCAGGTCGTCCCAACGCTGTGCTTCCTGAGCCAGTTCCAAACGGCGTTCATTTAGAATAGCGGTACGTAAAGCGTCTTTTGTACCGGTTTGCCCAGCCGTCAGTGGTGCAAGATTTACACGAGCACGAATTTTATTTACTTCAGTGGCAGCAGCCGACAGGTTACCGGTTTCGTTTAGCGCTTCAGCTTTCAGCAACACGATGTCGCCATAGCGAAGAATATACAAACGGTCGGTACTTGCCCAACCCATCGCATTTTTCATCTTGTAAGCAAACGGAATGCTGCTGCCTTTCGCATTACCCCAGTATTCGTCAATCCAGTCTTTGACATTTTCGAAAAGCACACTGGCATTTTTCCGTACTACATCACCTTCTGCATCATAAGCATCTACCAGGTTATGCGACGGAACGACAAACTTGCGCCAGGTATCACCGCTTAACGAGGGCGGCAACATCATCTGCGGGGCCCAGTTTCCTTCACTTCCTCCGGTAAACTGTACTTCCAGAATCGACTCGGCATTGTTGTAGTGGTTACCGTCAAACAGGTCGGCATAATTATCCAGTAAACGATAATTAGCCGAGCTTGCCTCAACTTTTGCAATGTATTCCAGCGCTTTGGCATAGTCATGCGAAGGCTCCTGCATACAGGCCTTTGCCGCAAGTGCATAAGCTGCACCGGCTGTGGCGCGTGCTTTGTTAACCGTTGCATCACTTCCATAAGTATCCGGCAACCGTTTCGCTGCTTCGTCCAAATCTTTCAGGATCTGGGCATACACCTCTGCTTCGGTGGCACGAGGTAACTGTATCTTGCCTGGATCAGTTGTTGTCGTCGATTCGAGCACCAGGGGTACGCCGCCCCAGTTTTTCGCCAGGTTGTAGTAATGCAACGCCCTGAGGAAGTAAGCTTCGCCCATGATCTCTTGTTTGCGTTCATCTGTTAACTTCGGATCGGTAACGTCCTGAATCCGGTCGATGACGGTGTTGGCTTTCAGAATCCCGTTGTAGAGCGACGACCACCACCCCAGTACACGGCTATTCGTAGGGGTGATATTGAACAAATCAATAGCGAAAATCTCCGGGTTGTCTCCTCCTGCATAGTCATTGTCGGTGCGAACATCTTCCAGAAGAATCTGATCCCACACGTAGTAGTCGGACGACTGGAAAGTCTCGTACGCACCGGTCAGTGCAGCCTCAATTTGATTAGCGGTTGAGTAAGCACTTCCGCTCGTCTCTTCCGAGATCGGCGTCAAATCGAGATAGTTGTTACAGGCAGCCGCCGAAAAGAGCACCGCTGCGCTGAGGATATATTTTTTGAATGAATGCAAATTCATATCTCAATCTTTTTTAGAAAGTTATATTTAAACCAAAAATGATATTCCGGGTCTGCGGATAGGTACCGTAGTCGATGCCCTTCGCGGTATTTTGCGTACCGAAGGCATTCACTTCCGGGTCAAATCCTGAGTAGTCAGTAAGCGTCCAGAGGTTCTCCCCGGTAGCATACACCTTCACGTTCTGCATTTTCACTTTGTCCATCCATGCTTTCGGAAGCTGATAGCTCAGTGTAACCGATTTCAGACGGAGGTAAGAACCATCTTCGATAAACCGGGTTGAAATACGTGAATTGTCGTAGCTACCCCAACTGGCTTTGGGAATGTCTGTTTGATCGCCAGGTTGTCTCCAGCGGCGCAGTACGGCAGTCGACTGGTTCTGCGGACCGGTCATGCCTTCAGTTTCCATACGGGAAGCATTCAACATGTCGTTCCCCTGCGAACCTTGCAGGAAGATAGACAGGGACAGTGATTTATAGGAAATATCGTTGGTCATACCGTAGATGAAATCAGGGTTGGCATCCCCAATCACCACACGGTCGCCAGCCGAAGGAGTAAACGTGCTGGTTCCGTCTTTAGCAATGTAATATGCATTACCAGTTTGTGGATCAACACCTCCCCAAACATAACCGAACAGCGTTCCCAACGGCAGGCCTTCTTTTACCAGACTGGCATCCCCGCGGTTGGTGATGGTTCCTGCAAAAATCTCCTGACCAACCAGGTCAACCACTTTATTCCGGTTAAACGAGATATTGAAATTCGTTGACCAATTGATGGCTTTCTTCACATTCACCGTAGTCAGATTGAATTCCAGACCTTTGTTCTGCAGTTTTCCTACGTTCTGAATGGCCGAATCGAAACCGGTACTGCGGGGCAGCGGTGCATTCAGCAACAGGTCGCTGGTATTCCGGATGTATGCATCAGCTGAAAACTGGATACGTCCGCGGAAAGCCATAAAATCAAGTCCAACGTTGGTTTGTTCCGATTGCTCCCATTTCAGGTTCCGGTTTTCTACCGAAGAAGGATACGTTCCTGGCATTGTCGAACCGCCAATCGGGTAATTGGCCCCGCTGCCCACACGTCCGAACCATGCATAATTGCTAATCTGGTCGTTACCGACAATACCCCAACCGGCCCGCAGTTTCAGGTCGTCAATGAAGCTAATATCCTGCATAAACGGTTCCTGGGAAATACGCCATCCGACAGATGATGACGGGAAATATCCCCACCGGTTATCCGGACCGAAAACACTGGAAGCATCCGCACGGAAATTGACTGTCAACAGGTACTTGTCTTTGAAACTGTAGTTGACACGTCCCAGGAAGGAAGTATTCCGCTTTTTCGATTTATCGGAAGAAGCGCCAATCATTTCCGAACCACCGTTGGTCGTTTGGATTCCGTTACCGGAGAAATTACGTGTTTCGATGTGGGCGTTTTCCCAGTAAAACTCCTGGATAACACTACCGGCTAACGCTTCGATTTTGTGTGAACCTAACGTTTTGTTATATGTCATTGTGTTATCCCAGATGTAATAACTGGTCTTGTTTGTATTGTTAATTCCCTGTCCGTTCAAAGCCCGCCCATAGCTGGTCAGGAACGGATCGAGGAAGTAGTCATAAATATCATTGCGATCGTCGATACCCAGATTGGATTTGAAACTAAAATCCTTCAGGAAACTAACTTTAGCATACACATTACCCAGCATTCGCTGGCTTTTGTATTTGCGGTTCGAACCATCGGTGCTGGCAACCGGGTTTTCCCAGTTCTGGAACGGGTTACTGGTAAAAGTCCCGTCTTCGTTATAAATACCGATAACCGGGGGAGTCGTCAATGAACCGAGCAGAACACCACCTTTATCGACACCCTGGTTATCGTTCACATCCACGTCAGAATAAACCGAGTAAGCCATGCGGGTTCCTACGGTCAGCCATTTATTCACCTCCTGATCGAGGTTAATTTTGAAGTTGTAGCGGTTCATCTGTGCACTGCGCACTGCTCCGACCTGTTCTACCCAACCACCGGAAATATAATAAGATGTTTTATTGCTCTTTCCGGAAACGGACAACTGGTAATTCTGTGAACGACCGTTCCGGAAAATCTCTTTCTGCCAATCCGTATTGTGTGTATACTGTGACCAATCGGTATTTTTGCCCATTTCGGTCATCAGGTCACGGTACTGCTCACCGTTCAGCACCGATAATGTTTTCCATACCTGCGAGAAACCATTGTACACGTCGAGTTTTACCACAGGTTTAGCTGAAGTTCCCTTATAGGTGGTAATCAGCACAACACCGTTAGCGCCTTGTGCACCGTAAATGGCAGCCGAGGATGCATCTTTCAGGATGGAAATACTTTGAATATCGGCCGGATTGATGGCGCGGGTATCGGTTGTAGGTACCCCGTCGACTACGTAAAGCGGTTCACTGCCTGCGGTAATGGAGTTGGTTCCGCGAATGCGAATGCTCAGTCCCTGGGATGGTTTACCCGAACTGGAAAGCACCTGTACACCAGCCGCTTTCCCTTCGATGAGCGCTCCCATTTGCGTATTGGGACGCGAGTCCATTTGCTTGGAATCGACGATGGCAACCGAACCGGTTACATCCTTTTTCTGCTGGGTACCATAACCAACCACAACCACCTCATCGAGGCCTGTTACACTCTCTTTCAGGGTGACATCAATCGTTGAGCGGCCACCAATGTTCACCTCCCGGGTCTTCATCCCGATAAAGCTGAAGGTCAGCACGCCATCGGAAGGGATATCTCCCGACAGGCTATACTTGCCTTCAAAATCGGTAATGGTACCGGTTGCAGTTCCTTTCACCATAACGGTTACCGAGGGAATTGGCTCTCCTGATTTGTCCGTCACGAGCCCTGTAATCGTTCGCTGCTGTGCATACGAACTCACCGACAGGAGTAATCCTGCCAGCAGGCATAATACAGATTTATGCCAAAGACGAAATTTCATGAACGTCATTGTTTTTTCTTTTTTCATAGGATTATTTGTTTACCTCCAATTGACTTACCAGGCTATCCGGATGCTCATTGTGCCCACAACACACAATGTTCACATAAATGGCACCAAATAATAGCCGGACATTTTGAGTGCAAATTCTTATTGATTACCAGCCGTCAGCGTGTATTCGTTATTACTACCTACAGCCGGAATAACTGTATTCAATTCAAATGATCTGTGTGGGGTTGCCCGTTCCGGTGGATGGCGGTTGATGTGCTATCGGTTATGAAAGGGGCAAGCAACATGGTGCCCCGCGGAAAAGTGCGCAAAGTCTTCTTCATAGCGATTGTAATTTTAGTTAGCAATGTGCCAAAACGGTTACCGGCCGGCTGCCCGCAGATGTCGACCGTTACTCCCCGCTTTTAGCAAGAGTAAATAGAAACAGATTGGGAAGAAATTGCGAATGGAGGTAGAGAAAATGTAGATAAAAGTAGCTCCACAAGAAGCACTATCGCCTCATATTTAGACAATTAAAATTCTCGCCAGGACAAAAAAAAGTGGATGGTTTAAATCGAAAATGAATACCATTATCTTATTGAGATGAGGAAAAAGAGAAGAATAACTAAACTAATCCCAGCATTAACCTTGCGAAAATTCACCGATTTTCATCACGTAATCTTCAAAGACGTCGCGGGGAACAGCAGCCCGGTTTTTTACTTTCACCCGGTAATTATAAATGGTATTCACCGAATAGCGGAGAAGTTTGGCAATGTTGGCGCTGTCGTTAATTCCAAGTCGGATAAGGGCGAAAATGCGCAATTCCGTATTCAGCAACTCCCCCTTTTTGAGAACAATCTTCTCATCCTCATTTAGCAGGGCATTGAAATTTTCTACAAAATCGGGATAGATCTGCAGGAAGGTATGATCGAAATTGTCATAGAACTCCCTGATTTCATCTTCGATTAGTCGTTTCGACCTGGTTTTCTCAAACAGTTCAGCCACTTCCCTGTCGGCAATCTGTTTGTTCACGTTCCGGCGGAAGCCATCGAGCTTATCAATGTAATCGGAGCAAATGCTAAAGAAGTTGCCAATGTACTGCTCTTTCACGTGGTTCGATTCCGATAGTCGATTATTCAGCTCGTTCAGCTGAGTGTTGGCATCGGACAGGTGTACGTTCAAATCCTGCAATTTCAGGTTCACCGTTTGCAATTCCTTTCGGGCTTTCGCCAATTTCTTCACCTGATTGTAAATAAACAGAATGGACAGCAACAACACGAGCGACAACAGGCTAATAATAATCAACAGATTACGTAAATGGGCCTTCTGTTTGTCACTTTTGCTTTGATACGCCGCTGTAACCACCGGAAGGATGTTGGATATCTGCATATACCGCAAACGCGAATTGAAATAAGCCGCGTCTTCGAAAGAAAATTTCACATACTCATATGCACGATCAATCTTGTTTTCTTTGTAAAGAATGGTAGACAGGGCTGCCATCGATGCATTATCCTTCACCGCGGCACGGATATCGGACATGGCCGACAAAATCAGGTATTTTTCCCGCAGTACCGTATTGTTTTGAAGTTGGTAAGATAACGATCGATCGAAGGTTATCATCGAATATTCGCGGGTCCCCATTTGGGCCATCGCCAAACGCTTGCTGTTCACCCAACGGCACGAATCGTACTCTCCGGCGTCGCGGTACTGTTTTTCCTTAATGGCCAGGAAAGCTTCCGAATTGGGGTCGAGCAGTTTCACCACCGAATCACGGTAGGCTTTATACAATTTGTAATATTTCCCGGCATTCTCCTTTACCTGGTTATACACATTCAGGTCGGAATACACATGCATGAAATCGTTGTAGTAGTTCGGCAGTAGTTTTTCCGATAGATGTTTTCGGTCCACTTCGTGCAAAATATCCAACGCCTCTTCGTACCTGCCCGATGAGGCCAGGATTCCCGAAAGGTTAATGTGGGTTTCATTCAGCATCGTCTTGTTTTCCAGGTCACGGGCCAGCTGAAAATTCAAATCGATGTAGTGAAGGGCCGAGTCGAAGTTAAACGGGATGTATTCGTCGAGGATACGGTTGTTGATGTAATATCGCTGGTTCAAATTCAGCCCCGGCTCATTGAGTAAGTTTTTGATGTTTTTTATCTTCTGCAGCTTGACCTGCTCATATTGCTTCCGCTGTTTCATGGTTAAATCCAGCTGGTGCAACAACGAATCAATCTCGCCGGCCCTGCCCATTTGCCAGCTTCCTGCCAAAAGAATAAGTAACAACAGTAACTTCCTCATTCTGCAAAATTAAAAAAACAACAACATGTCATGATAATCCTGATCTTCGGCAAGATAATCAGAATCCTCCAATTATCCTGTATCCAGCAGTAAATAAGCAGATTAAATAACACCTGGATACACACTCTTCTCTTCGGATGTCATTAAGCATAACATCATCAAAGCACTCGTCAGGATTTTTCCCAACATATTTTTTTATTTTCGTTGGTTATTTAGAACGGCCCTTTATAATGCACCCAGTTAGATTGGAGCCGATACAAACGCATTTATTCATTCAAATTTTAAAACAAACAGGATGAAATGAACATGATTACAGGAAGTTCCAATAGAAATCAGTATTTCCCAATCGTGTGAATTCCATGTGGTAACTAAAAAGTAAAAACAAGCACATGAAACGACATCTTTCTTTTCTGCTTATTGCGCTGGCGGTTGTAATAACGTCCTGCAGCAATGGCAACAGCGGCAAATCAGCCGATAAAAAAACCACCGATTTGAGCAACAACCCCTTTATGAAACCCAGCACCCTGCCTTTTGGCGCCCCGGACTTCACTAAAATAAAAGACAGCGATTTTCAGCCTGCCATGGAAGCCGGAATGAAAGAACAATTATCCGAAGCCATTAAAATTGCCAACAATCCGGAAGGCCCTACCTTCGAAAATACACTGGTAGCCCTTGAGAAAAGCGGTCAGACCTTGAAACGCGTATATGGCGTTTTCAACTTACTGGCCGGGGCCAACACCAATCCTACCCTTCAAAAGATAGGAGAAGAAGAGGCACCGAAACTGGCAGCACACGAGGATGCCATTTATCTTAACAAAGAGCTGTTCTACCGCGTGAAACGGTTATACAACCAGCGTAACAACATGAACCTCGATCCGGAATCGAAACGACTGGTTGAATATTACTACCAGCAATTTGAACTGGCCGGCGCCAATCTTTCGGAAACCGACAAGACCAAACTCAAAAAATTAAACGAAGAAGAAGCCACGCTCAGCGCCCAATTCACCAACCGCCTGATGGCAGCAGCCAAAGACGGAGCCATGGTAGTAGATAACAAAGCAAAGCTGGCCGGACTTTCGGATAATGAAATACAGGCTGCAGCCCAGGATGCCAAAGCCAATAACATGGATGGCAAATACCTGGTTCCACTGCAGAATACCACACAGCAGCCGGCATTGCAATCGCTCACCGACCGCGCCGTGCGCCACGAACTCTTTGAACACTCGTGGACCCGCGCCGAAAAAGGCGACAGCGATGATACCCGTGCCATCATTTCCCGCTTAGCGGAAATCCGTGCAGAGCAGGCAAAATTGTTAGGCTTCAGTAATTATGCTGCCTGGAAACTACAGGACCAGATGGCTAAAACGCCCGAAGCTGTTGAGAACTTCCTAGACAAACTCGTTCCGTCCGCTACCGCGAAAGCCAAAGGCGAAGCCGCCGAAATTCAGAAAGTCATCGACAAGGAAAAAGGCGGTTTCAAACTGCAACCCTGGGACTGGAACTTCTACGCCGAAAAAGTGCGCAAAGCCAAATATGACCTCGACGAAAGTCAGATCAAACCTTATTTCGAGCTGAACAACGTACTGGAAAACGGGGTGTTCTATGCCGCACACGAACTGTACGGCCTGAGCTTCAAAGAGCGTCACGACATTCCGGTTTACCAGGAAGATGTTCGTGTTTTCGACGTGATCGACAAGGACAGCACCACCATTGGTTTGTTCTACTGCGATTACTTCAAACGCGACAACAAATCGGGCGGTGCCTGGATGGATAACATCATCGGCCAGTCGAAATTACTGAACACCAAACCGGTAATTTACAACGTATGTAACTTCACCAAACCGGCTCCGGGACAACCGGCACTGCTTAGCTTCGACGATGTAACCACCATGTTCCACGAATTTGGTCACGCATTGCACGGCTTCTTTGCCAACGAGGAGTATCCGAGTCTTTCGGGAACAAATGTTGCCCGCGACTTCGTAGAATTCCCGTCACAGTTTAACGAGCACTGGGCAATGTACCCGAAAGTATTCAAGCGCTACGCCATCAATTACAAAACCGGCAAACCGATGCCGAAAGAATTGGTGGACAAAATCAAGAAATCAGCGACGTTCAACCAGGGTTACGCTCTGACCGAATTGCTGGCTGCTGCCGAACTGGATATGCAATGGCACACCATTCCAGCCGGCGACTCCATCAAAAATGTGGATCAGTTCGAGGCCAACGCCCTGCAGAAAACACACCTGAACCTGGAACAAGTCCCGCCGCGTTACCGCTCTTCTTATTTCCTTCACATCTGGGGAAATGGTTATGCTGCCGGTTACTACGCTTACCTGTGGGCCGAAATGCTGGACAACGATGCCTATGCATGGTTTGAAGAGAATGGCGGTTTGACCCGTGCCAATGGTCAGCGTTTCCGCGACATGATTTTGTCGCGTGGCAACACCGAAGATTACAACAAAATGTACAACGACTTCCGCGGACGCGATCCGGAGATTACCCCGATGTTAAAAAAACGTGGTTTGCTGAAGTAACTCTTTCTGAACCGGTTCAGAAAGCATAAAAAACTACCCCCTGGTTCCTGAGAATGGAGTCGGGGGGTATTCGTTGTAGAGAGCCGTCAGGACCTTTTTAACCTACTCCTGAATGCAATAATTCCTCAGAGAACGTTCATGTTCGTTTTGGGCACAAAAAAAGAAAACCTCCTGCCTTCCGGCCCCGCTGTTCCCACATCGCTCAAAAGTTCCCGTTTTCCTGTCCTGTAAACGAATGAGTTTTCAACTTAAGTAAAAAAACTCTTTTGTGCCAAACATTTAGACGAATGGCCGATTTTTTATGGTGAACGGCCGGATCTGCCAGGTGAACGAAAATTTTGATAAACGAAAAAGGGGTTTGGATGGGGACCCCGATGCCCGGTTTTGAGCAATTTTTTCTACATTGAGGAACTGAAATAACTAACAGAATGCCAACAGACCTGATCATCGTACTTGAAAAAGCCCGTCACCGTGATAAAACAGTGGTTACTTTTGGGTTTGACTACGACCAGAAGGTGATTGAGCAGGTAAAGCAGGTAGCCGGTGCACGCTGGGGCCAAACGATGGGATGTTGGTACGTGCCGGAAGGGCAGTTGGATTTGCATGCCTTTTTTGAGTCCCTGAAGGGGATGGCTTTTATTGACTATTCCGGACTGAAACAAGAAAGGAAGAAACCACCCAAAAAAGAAAAAGTCATTAAAGGGGAGCGACTTTCCCTTTCCATAGGCCGTCCCCGCGAAGCAAATCCGTTACCGTCTGTACTTAGCAAACCAGAAATACAGCAAATCATAACAAAGTGCAGCAACATTAAGCATAAATGCATTTTATCGCTCATTTATTCAGCCGGGTTGCGTAGAAGCGAATTGATCCATTTAAGGCCTACAGACATTGATTCTCAAAGGGGGCTAATCCGAATTGAAGGAGCGAAAGGAAAGAAAGACCGGTACAGTTTGCTCTCTGCGCCTTTATTATTGCAGTTACGGGCGTATTTCAAAAGGTATAAGCCCCAGACATGGCTATTTGAAGGGCCTGGTGCCGGGCACGCCGTACAGCCCGACAAGCATTGCGAAAATTTTACATGAGGCCAGTACTAAAGCCGGCATTCGCAAACGGGTGACCCCGCACATGCTGCGTCACTCATTTGCCACACATTTGTTGGAACAGGGAGTTGACATCCGTTACATACAAACAATATTAGGACATGAACCGAGTACAACAACGGAGATTTACACCCATATTTCAAAACGATATATTGAAAAGATTAAAAATCCATTGGATGAACTTTTCGAAAATTCAACATAACAATGTACACAATACATCCCAATATGGGTGTATAACAACAACTTATCAACTGGCATAAGAGAAATAACAACAATATTGATACACACTAATTGGCAACATAATGAAAGACAAAAAGACCATAGTATCAACTTTTAATTTTAATCAAATGAACAAAACATTAATTGGAATTGCGATTGTTACAATTGCATTTAGCTGTACGACACAGCAAAAAGTGGTGAAAGTAGAGCCACAAATTCAAGAAGTAAAGCAAGAGGATCAGGCATTAAAGCGAAAAGTTGCTATTGCTCGTTTTTCGAATGAGACTCAGTATGCTAAAGGCGTATTCTATGACAAAGATAACGACCCAATTGGAAAGCAGGCAGTTGATATTTTATCCACTAAACTGGCATCGACAAACAAATTTATCTTGTTAGAACGTCAGGATATGGATAAAATAATGGAGGAATTAAAACTCGCTGGAAATGAAGGTCTACAAAAAGTTGGTGCAGACTACTTAATTATTGGTTCTGTAACTGAATTTGGAAGAAAAAATGTTGGTGATGTTAACGCATTTTCAAGAAGTAAAACTCAAACTGTGCAAGCTGGTGTAAGCATACGTTTGGTTGATGTTTCTACCGGACAGATTATCTATTCCGAAGAGGCTAAAGGAGAAGCGGAAACTACAAATAAAACAGTTATGGGCTTAGGAGAACGAACTGATTATGACGCTACCTTGAGTGATAAAGCAATTTCAGCAGCAATTTCAAAATTGGTTGAAAACATTATTAATAACTGTATGGACAGACCTTGGAAATCATACGTTCTCTCGTATGATGAAGACGGAATCTTAATTTCAGGTGGGAAAAGTCAAGGCTTGAAGGTCGGAGACATTTATGAAGTTGTTGAGAAAGGCAAAAGGGTTAAAAATCCTCAAACAGGCATGATGATGGAATTACCTGGAAAATCCGTTGGAAAAATCAGAATAGATTTTACCGGGGGTGAAAATCCACAAAGCGAATTTTCTATGGTTACATTTACTGAGGGTAGCATAGACAAACAAAATTTAAGTAAGTACTATATAAAGGAGATTAAATAATGAAAAAGATACTTTTTGTAATGGCAATTGGTTTGATATTTCTTACTGGTTGCACAGGTGTAAAAACTTTGTCCACAGGTTTAGAAAACGAATCATTCCTGGAATTCATTGGAAAACCTAGTAATTATTCTGGCGGTGTCGATGTCAGTATTGACGACAAAAGTACATTTAAGGCAGAAGTAAACAAAGACCATGCTAACCGGCCTAAAGGCAAGGTCTATTCAATATCCACAGGAACACATATTGTTACTGTATCCAACAATAACAATGTAGTTTTCAAGAAAAAAATATTCGTTTCAGCACAAGAAACTAAAAAAATAATTTTACCGTGAAAAAAATACTATTCATTTCTATAACTGTTTTAATGTTGGCATCATGCACAACGCAGAAACCTTTGTATTCTTGGGATAATTATGAAATCACCAGCTACAATTATCTAAAAAATAGTGATGAAAAATCAACTCAAGAATTAATCGAAACCTATCAAAATATTATTGAAAAACAGAAAGGTTCCAGAGGGGTTGTCCCCCCAGGTGTTTACGCCGATTATGGCTATGTATTACTTCAAGCTAATAATACAGAAGAAGGTAAAGCAATGTTGTTAAAAGAGGTTGCTTTATATCCTGAATCAAAAATATTTATTGATAGAATCTTAAAAATGATTGAAAAATGAAAAAAATAATTTCTTTCATCATATTAGCAGCCGCATTATTAACAAGTTGTACTACAACCGCACCAATTGCAAAGTCAGCAGCCTATAAAGGTATGTATGACGAAAAGCCGTTAACCGTTTTACTTATGCCTCCTATAAATAGGAGTACAAATGTTGAAGCAAAGGAGTATTTTCACTCAACATTAAATATTCCCATCGCTAACGCAGGTTATTATGTTATTCCTACTTTTCTTTCAATGGAAATCCTAAAAAAGGAAAGCGCTTATGATGCGGAGCTTTTTTTAAATTCTCCTCTTACTAAGTTTGGTGATGTATTTGGTGCTGACCTAGCTGTATTTACAATAATTCATAAATGGGACAAATCAGGGCTTGCAGCAAAAGTTTATGTACAAGTAGAATATATTATCAAATCAACCAAAACAAATGAGGTAGTTTATACAAGAACTGGTGATGTAACTTACGATGCTTCCGTTTCAACGAGTGTTGGCGGTGTTTGGGGTGCGTTAGCTGATATTGCAACATCAGCAATAAATACCGCGGTAACAAAATATGTTGACGTAGCAAGAGCTTGCAACGCTTACACGTTTAAGGATTTACCTGCAGGAAAATATAGTACAACTTATGAAACGGACGGAGAACTACCTGCTGGCAAAAAGATTTTCAAAGTAAATCTAAACTCAAAATACAGATAGACAATGAATTACGTTGCCTAATCGAGTAGACTGCCCCGCCAGTAATTAGCTGACGGGGAGAGCCTCTCACACCACATAGCATACGGGTCTCGTACTACGCGGTTCGTTAAACAATGGGAAATACTTTCCTGTTGTGCCTACCGGCGGCTTCCGCCAGATGGCGGATCCGTTCGGTATTTGCAACTGTTTAACGTTCAGCCCTTCATTGTCTTGTGAGACCTCCGCTTCATTCATCGGCTCGTTACTGGCAACTACTATGGCCTCTGCTGACTCCTTGCCCTAACCAACCCGTGGTTGACAAGGGATCCCCTGGTAAAAGCTTTTCCCTTCTGTCTATTCCTCTGGAAAAATACACACTTGTTATTTCGCTACTATGTAAAGTTTATTTGTATTTTTGAACTTTTTCAATAGCTTACAATTTACCGTTGGGCAGGCTAAGAGACCGAATTACACAGAAATAACCTGTTTAGAATTTGAAAAAACGGATTGAAAATATTGTCTCATTGATTGTAGGTTGGTGCAAGAAAAAATTAGTTTTTGTTAGCCCGCGTCTGCCCTTTGGGGCAGTTTGGGAAGCCCACGCACATTGCACACATTTGCAAATCGCTCGGGCTGACACGCAAACCAAAATTTGCAAAAGAGTGCAATTTTTCGGCAGTACAACTTGATTGATACTTATCGTCCGTAGTCTTATAATCATCTTTTCGCAATCTTTGTTCAAAATTTAATGTGAAATGGAAACATCTTACACGATTGAGGATAAAGAGTTATTACAAAAAGTTGGTGAGCGAATTAGACACTTTAGAATTGAAGCTGGATTGTCTCAAGAAAAGCTTTCATTTGAATGCAATCTTGATAGAACATATATTGGTTCAGTTGAAAGAGGAGAACGGAATATTGCATTAATTAACTTAAATAAATTAGCTAAAGCACTCAATGTTTCTATTTCAGAATTATTAGAAATAGAAATATGAATAATTTATTTAAAATTCCTGCTAAATCTCCTCTAGCACTAACATCTCTGGACGAACTACAAAAGAGATTAAGCTCTATGATTGGTCGAGAGTTTATTTTAACTGGGAAATCAAGAACAGATGGTTCCAATAATCGAAAACTTATTGCAAAAACTTTAGAAGAATATCCTTTCCCTGAGCCCGCTTTTGATGATGGTTACGAAATTGTTCCTCCCAAAAAGAAAGGAATCCCAAAAATAGTTCGTGAATTTATTGATACATATATTGTTACAAGCGGTTCTTCTTACAATCTTCAAGTTTGGAATCGAATACCAGCTAGTAAAACTCTTCTGATAAAATATGAATCTGGAGAAAGTTTAAAATGCAACGATGTACGTTTCGTAATGACTAAGGTGGATATCGAAACTAAGAAAGTATCATGTGTTATCATTGCAACTCCAGAGTACATAGTTAAAAAGTTTGGGAAATTTGGGAAACCTACAATCAAACATCAACTATTAATCTCATCCAAAATCAGGAAAAATATTTACGATAGCGAAAGTAAAATTATGTTCTTCAAAGATTCTAAAAAGCTATCATATTTAATCAGACACGATTTTGAACCTCCAAAAGATAACATGGTTGAAGAAGCAAAGTCAAACGAAGTTTTGGCAATTGAATTAATTAAAACAATGGTTGCCGAAAAATTAATAGGATATAAACTTGCTGCAGATTCAACAAAAAACAGAGGTCAATCATTAGAAAGAAAGGTTCTGGAACTACTTGGCTACGAGCCAACAAATTCTGATTTACTCTATGGTGCTTTTCCAGATATTCCCAATCAGTTACTGGAAGTTAAAGTTCAAGATACCCAAACGGTAGATTTAGGTAAGTTTTCACCTGAAAAAGAGGAAGTTATTAATGAAGAATTAAATATCACGACTTTCGATATAAGATACCTGATTGCCTTGACAAATCCTAAAACTGAAATAATTGAGGGAATCATTCTAAGTCCAGGAGAAAAATTGGGTGAAGTTTTTTCTTACGTGTCAGACCAAAGTTATAAGTGCCAAAGGTCTATTCCTATGGATTTTTTCGATAAGTACAAGGGAAAAGTAGTTGTTAATCCAGATTAATAACTGTCGAAACATTATAAGCTTTTGCTACTTGATTTTCTAAAACTTTGGTCAACTTGGAAATTGTTTTTTCATCATCCGTTCCATTAATTTGCTTAACGGTATTAATAATATCTCTGGATTCAATTGTGTCAATATCAGGAAGTGGATAATTTTCAACATATTGTGAAAAATAGCGTCTGCGGCCAGAATAAAGCTTATTATTAAAAACTAAGTCGTGATACTTTGTCATTAGCTTCGAATTTGCTATTCCTTGGATTAGTAATAATATATTGTTATCCGCTTCTTTTTCTGCAACAATCCAATAACAATTACCATTTACAATTTTACCAGTATTGTCGTAATAAAATCTAGGACCAGTACTAATGTCAGGAAAAACTATTTTTGGTAAATTCCAAAAGGATGGATTCTGAGGCACCCAAATTTCAAACCAGTTTCTACCTGCATCAATTAAATATTTTCGACTTTTAAGTTTTTCTTCGTGACTAAGAAAATAAGCTTTAGCTTTTGGGTACTTTTCAAGGTTGATTGTATATTTCTTTCCATCTTTTGAATAATGAGGATAAAGCACTTTTAGTTTTTTCTTATCACATGAACCCCAAGGTTTTATGTTTTCTTGAGAAATTAATTCTTTTAATAATTCATCTTCAGGTTTGGTTCCGTTTAAATCAGCCCATTTGTCACTTATAAATACTTTGTCAGCAGTTGTTTTTATGCCAACACGAACTTTAAAATGGTCTTTAATAAAAGTTTTAGAATTGCTTTCAATCTCAGAAACCCACGAGCCTTCTTTCTTTGAAAGCATTGTCCATGTATTTTCTTTTGTTTTACTAAACTTTAAAATACCAGATGATTTTTTTAACCGTTTTTCACCGACACTAAAAAAACCATCATTTTCAGAATTTAAAACATCGAAAACAGAATTTTCTGGAATTAATTCCCCTTCATATCCATTTAATTCTTCATATATCTTATAAAACTTTGACGTTGTATTAGTTACATTAGATTTTTTACGTCCAATAAAAATTGCTGGTAAAACAGCCGCATCGAAGAGTTTTGTGTCACCAAGGTCAATAACTTCTAATACTTCATAATTGTCAGTTAAAAATTTACGGACACTTTCACCACTTTTTGTTGATAAATAACGATTTGAAGTTATTACACCGATTAAACCATTCTCTTTTAAAGCATGTGTCATGGCAATCAGAAAAGGATAGTATAAATCAACTCGACCTTTTAAACCAAATTTTTTTGAAAGTAATTGAGATTGGTCTGCTCCTAATATTTGTGTACGCACATAAGGAGGATTAGCGATTATTAAATCGGCAAATTCGTTAACAGAACTAGAATCATTGTCAAATAATGATAGTTGTTTTTTCTTTAAATCAACAACTTCAAGAAAATCAGCTAAAGTTAGATTAGCATTTTTGATATGATTATTAATTAATAAGTTTTCTTTGCCTATTGATAGATATTCATTATTGGAATCAAATCCATGTAATTCAAAACTCCGATTATTTTTTTGCAAAACTTCAGCCATTGCCATTAATAAAGCTCCATCTCCACATGCAGGGTCAAGTACTTTTAGATTGTCTCCACTTTGATAACAAGAAAGCTTCTGAGCTAAAAATAGAGCTAATTCCTTTGGTGTAAAGGTTGCTCCAGTCTGCTTAATATGGTCAATTTCTTTTTTCATAATTTAATAATCATCAACAAAGCAAAGATACTTATAATCATCAACAAAAGCAATAGCTATTTATTAACTAAAGCCAGCCCTATTTGTATGCACATTGCCAAAGCCCCACGAGCCATAGCTCAAATCAAAGCTTTGTCAAAGAGCTTACAAAGCCGTCCCGATTTGCCCACAGGGCATTAGGGTTTGCCAACGCACAAAAAAACAAAATAAATTTGTGCTTCGTAGACAGTTTGGTGGGTTTTAAAAAAGTGATTGCTTTAGAGCTAATTAATTGATTAATAGTCAGAAATGAATAAACAACAGTTTGTAGCATTTTAGGAATTAAGGCACAGTTGGGCCCTGAAAAAAGGCAGTAAGTTGATTTACCTGCTGCCTTTTTTCAGGGTAGTTCCCATTCGGGGTCCACGCTCAATTGTGTTTTAATTCGTGTTGGGCTTAACCGTTTGAGCAATTTTTTCAAAGAACGATTTGCAGGGTAGGCACTATCCGGGTTCCCTCGGAACATCTTTCACCAAACCGGCAAAACGCAACCTCCCTTTTTTGCATACCGGGCAGTTAGGCTGCCGGAAGTTTTGGATACATTCCAGGATTTCAGTCCACACCGTATCCTTCGCCGGGAAAGCCTTTAAAGTGCCTGAGCTGTATGCGGTGAAGGTCGCACGTACAGTTCTTTGGGGGCGTAAGCTACCCGGTCAAACAATTGTGAAAAAACTGTTCCGCTCAAAATATTGTTTCCCTATAAGGAAATATTGCTTATCTTTGTAAAAACTGATTTTTGATGATTAAGTATGCAATAATATTTTTAGAATTGGCAAAAGAATTCCTTGACAACCTTGACGACCAAACAAGAAAAAAGGTAATCTACAATATTTGGAAATCCAGAAATGTTAATGACCCTGAATTATTTAAAAAACTGGATGGAAATATTTGGGAATTCAGGACAAAATATATGACAAAACAAATTCGACTTCTTGCATTTTGGGACAAAACAGAAATGGAAGAAACTCTTGTTGTCGCGACTCATGGATTTATTAAAAAGACACAAAAAACGCCAAAATCAGAGATTGAAAAAGCTGAAAAAATTAGGAAACAATATTTTAAAGAAAAGGGAGAAAAATAAAATGAAAAAGTACACATTAGACGAATTAACAGATAAATATATTGGAGAAAAAGGTTCAACAGAAAGAGAGCAATTTGAATTTGAATTAAAATTAGACATCCTTGGAGAAATGATAAAAAAAGCAAGGAAAGAAAAACATTTGACACAGGAACAATTAGGAGAATTAATTGGAGTCCAAAAAGCTCAAATCTCTAAAATTGAAAACAATGCAAAAGACGTTAGGTTATCGACAATAATGAAAGTTTTTAATGCTTTAAAAGCAAAAGTAAAAATGACAATTGATTTTGACGCTAACTCTCATTTGGAAATAGCCTAAACAACAGTTTGTAGCATTTTAGGAATTAAGGCACAGTTGGGCCCTGAAAAAAGGCAGTAAGTTGATTTACCTGCTGCCTTTTTTACCTGTTTCCCTAAAATACGGATTCCATCTTCCAAGGCTTTTTCTTTTTGGTTTTTCGGTTTCCTGTGCCAGCAGTTGTTTTTCCGTTTCGATGTTTTGTTTACGGTAATGGCCCGATAAAATCCCGGAACAGGTGTCCGAACGCTTCCGGAATTTGCAATCGGCAATGTGCCACCAGTAACTTTTCCGTGTCCTTTCACTTAGATTGCGTAAAACCGTTTCCTGTTCAAATCTTTTTTTAAATTTGTCATAATAATTAATTTTAAATGATTAAATGCCTCAAAGATACTGGTTTTCGGTGGCCTGTAAAACCACCGAACGCCAGTGAGGTTAAGTTCAACAAGCGGTATGCCCAAGGTTGAAAAAAGAAAAAAACCACACTAACTAAATGATAGTATCATATATAAATTGGAACATTGACCCTGAAATTGTCAAATTATTTGGAATATTTTCGATTAGATATTACAGCATACTTTTCGTGATAGGATTGATTTTGGGCTATTTAATAGTTAAACAGATTTACCTTAAAGAAAAGGAACCGATAGAAAATCTTGAAAAATTATCGGTTTTCGTTTTCATTGGAACAATTGTAGGCGCAAGATTGGGACATTGCTTATTTTATGAACCAGCTTATTATCTGAGTAATCCTTTGGAAATGATTTTACCTTTCAAATGGAAAACAGGAGAAAGTTTTGAATTCACTGGTTATCAAGGTTTAGCAAGTCATGGAGGTGCAATCGGTGTACTGATAGCAATACTAATTTATTGTAAAAAATATAAAGTCAATTTTTTATGGGTAATGGACAGACTTGCGGTTGCCACTCCAGCTACGGGAGCATTTATCCGTTTTGGAAATTTTATGAATTCGGAAATAATTGGAGAACCAACAAATTCAAATTTTGGTGTTGTCTTTGAACGAATAGACTTAATACCAAGACATCCAACACAACTTTACGAAGCATTCGCATATTTATTAATATTTTTAGTATTGCTCTGGTTTTATTCAAAACATAAAGAAAAAAGAAAAGACGGATTTATCTTTGGTCTGTTTTTAGTTATGTTATTTATTGCTAGAATCTTAATTGAATTTTTTAAAATAAATCAAGTTGACTTTGAAAATGGAATGTTTATGAATATGGGGCAATTACTAAGTATCCCATTTGTATTAACAGGATTATTAATAATGACATGGAAGAAAAAACCCAGGGCATAATAAATAGGACTCTGAGCGGTCTGCAAGACCCAGCGATGAGTCGGTGTTGAACTACACCAGCCGGGCTCAGAGCTATGTACTTTCTGAAGGTTTTTAGTATTTTTTGAAGAAGAATAATGAAGGTGTTCTTTGACGTATTGCAGGTTTTTACGCTTTTACACGCCATTGGCACAGGCAAGTTGGTGCTTGTACCCTGCTTTTTTGCCATTCTTGCTGGTATTATGGCATACCTTTCCCGGTTGCACCGGGAGCGCAAATTTGAAAGTTCCTTAGATTTGTTTTACCCGTTTTTTAAAAGTGTCTCCTGTGGGGGAACGTATCCGGGGCAATTCTCTTATGATAACCATCCGGCCGGTTTTACATACGGGACAAATACAGGGATTTACGCCAGTCAGCCTTGCAAAGCGTTCAACATTTGTTTCAGGCGTTTTTTGTTGTTTGATAAGCGCATCAATACCGGGCTTCTCTTCCTCGGTAAATTGTAAAGCCAGGTTTCGTTTGGTGGTGTGGTTGTAAATGCCGAACCGACGGATTTTAACAAACCGGCGGGGCAGTATATGCATGGTAAACCGCCTCAGGAATTCAATTCCATCCATTGTAACCGGCTTTTTGATGGCATTGTCGCGGTAATCTTTTGCGATGAACGTTACTTTATTATCGGTAATGTTCAGGATGCGCTCATTTGTAATGGCCACCCGGTGAGTGTACTGTCCGAGATATTTTATCACGTGTTCTGCGCCTGCCAGCGAAGGTTTGCAATGTACCACCCATTTGGTTTTATATGCTGCCTGCACTTTTTCGGTAAACAGCGAAAGCTCATTTTGTTTTCGCAAAGCCCGTTTCAGGCTGTCGGGGAACGTTCCTTTAAAGGCACTGCTGAGTTGATGCACTGGATAAAGGAAGTTCCCGGAGTGCCCGATGTTTTTCCACTTCCCGTCGAGGGTATAACCGGCAGCCGGAACAATACAATGAATGTGAGGGTGCAGTGAAAGGTTCTGTCCCCATGTATGCAAAACCGCTATTGCACCGCTTTCCACACCATAATGCGAGTAGCCGAATGAGCGTAGCGTATGCCACACCGAAGCAAACAGCAGGTCATAATACATCCTTTGGTTGTGCAGGCAAACCTGATTTAAGAGGTGCGGCACAGTGAATATGACATGATAATGCTTTATAGGCAGGGTGCCACGCACCAGGGCGTCAATCCAGAAAGCCTGTTTTGAAGCCTGGCATTTAGGACAATGCCTGTCGCCGCAACTATTGTAACTGTAGTGCACAGTCCCGCAATTTTCGGGTAGTTATAAAGCGTGTCGAGCGGACTGTGCGGTTTTATCAGCGGGCATTGTGCCACATGCAGGTAAATCATAGTTGTGGTGATTTCGGCATGTCCCAGCAATTCTTTCAGGGTTACAATATTGACTCCCTGTTCCAGAAGATGTGTGGCATAAGAATGGCGCAGCGAATGCAGGTTTACATCTTTGGTGACGGATGTTTTTTTCAGGTTTTCGCGCATTACCCACGATAAACCACGGACACTGTATTTCCCGCTTGCATCTTTACCGTTAAACAGCCATATGTGGGGATTTTCGGCTTTCAGGTACTTTTTCAGTCCAACAGCCATACTTTCGGCAAGCGGAACAATGCGGTCTTTTTTGTATTTGCTTTGGCGGATGTGGATAGTCTTCCGCTGAAAATCCACATCCGGGATTTTCAGGTTAATCACTTCCTGGCCACGCAGTCCGGCCGAGTAAATCAAGGTCAACACAATTCGTTGTTTGAGAAGCGTTGGGGCGCTGAAAAGCTCTTTAAGTTCCAGTTGGTTGAGGATAACGGGAAGTTTGGTATTTCCTTTTAGCGATGGCAAAGCGATAGCATTTTTGTTCATCCCCAGCAAACGGTAATAGTAACGCAACCCGTACACCATGTGTTTAAAACTGCTGCGTGAAGGGGATTTGGGGTCGCGGGCCAATGCAGCCAGGTACTCGTTAATTTCATCCGGGTCGATCTGCTCGGGCAGCTTGCCGAAATGAACCACAAACAGCGCAATACGCCGGATATAATTATTTAATGTACTTTTGCTCTGTCCGCGCAAAGTAACCTGTTGCTCCAGCTTGCGGACAACTTTTTCAAACTCAGGAACAAGCATAATGGCCTGCCCAACAATAGTAAAACCCGATTTCTTTCTCATAATCTGAAATTTTTATGGTAAATAATCTCGGAGTATAGGAAGAATCGGGTAATTTTGAAAGGGCTACCCGCGAAGGCGGGTTTAGTTCAGCGCGCGGTAATAAACCATTGGGGTATAGTTGTTTACGAAAAGTTTTTGCTCCGCACTAAATTTTTCGCCAGCCGACAAGAATGCGGTAAGCATTCCCAACGGTTCATACCGCTTTCCGTTAGCAAACATTTAAAAAAAGCAATTGAGCCATGAAAAATAAAATAATAGAGAACATCAATAATCCTGAAACCCTTGAACAATTGTATCAGCAAAATAAACAGGATTTTTCGAAATCATTTGCTGAAATCTCGGAAGATTATAATTTTGATTTGGTGAAGTTTTGGAAAATTCGCTTAGCTCACGAAACAGATATAAAAGCGCAAGAATTTTCAAAACTGGATTTGTTGATAGTATTACTTCTCTCTCTTGTTACCGGATTATTAGCCAAACTTCCGGCTATACTTTCGCAAATCAACACGGAGTTTTTTTATACAAGGGATTTGGCAATCATTGTATTCAATGGCATTATTCTTTATACGTTATGGCAAAATAAGATTTTTAACTTAAAGCGCTTATTGACTTATGGATTAGTTGTATTGATATTAATTTTTTTTCTTAACCTTCTTCCCAACACAGGAAGTGATTCAGTCATGCTTTCGATGATTCATGCCCCTTTATTGTTATGGTGTTTATTTGGTTTATCATTTATTTCTTTTGACTATAAAAATATGGCCAAACGAATAGCATTTATCCGTTTTAATGGCGAATTACTCATAATGACCGGATTATTTCTAATCGCAGGCAGCATGCTTACAGGGATAACAATCGGTTTATTTTCGGCAATCAATATGGATGTTGAACGATTTTATATGGAAAATATTGCAATTATTGGGGGTGTAGCTGCACCAATTATTTCATTTTATTTAATTCGCCTCTATCCAACTATTACAAATAAAATAGCTCCTGTAATTGCACGGGTTTTCACCCCTTTGGTGCTGATAACGCTTGCTGTGTATTTAGTTTCCATAATTTTTTCACAAAGTAATATTTTTGAGGACAGGAATTTATTACTACTATTTAATGTCATGCTTATAGCAGTAATGGCACTAATTGTGTTTTCTATTTCAGAATTGGATAAATCAAAAAAGAAAAATATTAATGTTTTGGTCTTATTCTTATTGGCATCCCTGGCAATCATTATCAATTCTATTGCATTAATTGCGATAATTTTAAGAGCTACCGAAGGTTTAACACCAAATCGAACAGTAGTATTGATTTCAAATATCCTGATTTTTGTGAACCTGATACTTATAGCAAGGAACTTATATAAGTCCTATTTTAATCCTAATCAGCTGAATACTGTTGAACAGACAGTAGCAAAGTATTTGACCATCTATGCCGGTTATACAATTATTGTGATATTTATTCTGCCGTTTCTGTTTGGACTAAAATAAAAACGTTTGTACAACGTGCATATGTAATGCGGGCGGGCGTGGTATTCAAGCGTTTTCGCCCTGTTAAACCACCGCCAATCCATATTTGACGGATGACGGTTTTAAAATGATGTTTAATAAAAAGCCGGCTTGGCTCCGTGCAGGTTTGAAAGGGAACCGTTTCAAAATCCCGCACTCCACATAGCCAAACCGTTACCGTGCATTATGAAAAAAGAAAAACAGCTCATTTAAAGATTGATTATATTTGGAAAAAACAAGATGAATACATCGAAAATTCAAATATTTACAACCAAAGATGGAAAGGCTGAAATTGAAGTTCAGCTTGATAATGAAACAGTTTGGCTATAAATCAATATCAGCTTGAATCTTTATTTGAGACAAATAGAACTTCAATAAACTGTCACATATCAAATATTTATAAATCTGAATAATTAGAAGAAAAGTCAACTTGTGCAAAAATTGCACAAGTTCAAAAAGAAGGTGAACGGGAGATAAAATGAGACAGAGTATAAAAATACCACGGATTTTAAAAAATAACTGGATAAAAGAATTATCTATTTCAGTTGTTTTTAATAATGGACAATCAAGGATTATTGATTTTAGGAAAGTTCTTAAAAAAATTAGAGTAAATGAGGATTCATCATACTTTTCGATTCAAATGAGTTTGCCAAAGTTGAGCTTGAAGGCAATACCCTTTCATGGAGTAATGTTGAGCAATACATTACAATGAGAAATGGTAAAAAATTAAAAGTTCCATTTGAGATTGGAGCGGATGTTTTATTAAAATATAGCCAGCCTGAGAAATCAGAGCTTTCATTAAAGACAGGTCAATTGATTAGAGAGGAAAGATTAAAAAACGGATTGACGCAACAAGATTTGGCCTTAAAAAAGTGGCACTTCCAGGACATATATTTCTCGGATTGAGAATGACCGATCTGATTTAGAAATTGCAACACTGAGAAAGATTATTAAAACTGGATTAGGTAGGAAACTTGATATATCAATAAAGTAACTAACCACAACAGCCGGTCATAAAACATTGCGCGGGAAGGTTAAATTTAAACGACATAACATTTAATCAACAGCATCAACGGTCTGATAATGACATGATTCGAAATGCACAACGTTTTATACCAGCGAACCGTTAGCGGTCATACTAAGATAGCACCGTATAAACAAATGGATAAAAAATATAGACAAATGAAACAGATAAAACTTTTTACATTGCTTTTTGCAATTCTTCTCGGACAGACAGTTGTTGCTCAAAAGGAATTACCAATTATCAAAGCAAATTCTACAAGCGTTGACATTAGGGAGGACAATATAATACGAAAAAATGCGTGGCGAATTGTTCCAGAAGAAAAATTAGACATTTATACAACTTCTGCCAAAAAAGTTACTTTTTACACAGACATAGATTCTATTTCTTTTGAAATTGACCCGAAAAAACAATACGACTTTGTTATTTTGCTTAACGAAAAAGATTCTGCACGAACACAGATAAAATATGAACCTTCACGATTAGACATTTTGAAAAGTGCAGGAAAATATAATTATTCCGACAATCGTTTTATTCCAAAATTCTCATATCAATCGGCAGATAACCCCAACTTACAAAAAATCAGAAAAGACTTAAAATTGGATTCTATCGCAGGAAAAGGAAGCGAACTTTCTAAAATTTTCAATCTGCTTCATTGGGTTCATAATACAGTAAAACATGACGGAAATAGCAATAACCCAGAGAATAAAAATGCTATTGATTTGCTATCTGTTTGTAAAACTAAAAATCGTGGAATAAACTGTAGAATGATGGCAACAATGCTAAATGAATGCTACTTAGCTATGGGGATTAAATCAAGATTTATCACCTGTATGCCAAGAGAAACTGAATTTAATGATTGTCATGTAATAAATATGGTTTACAGTACAGAATTGAACAAATGGATTTGGATTGACCCAACATTTGACGCTTATGTAATGAACGAAAAAGGACATTTATTAGGAATACAAGAAGTTAGAGAAAGACTAGTAAAAGAACAACCTCTGGTTCTTAATGCAGATGCAAACTGGAACAGAACAGATTTACAGACTAAAGGGCATTATTTAGAATATTATATGGCTAAAAACCTTTATAGACTTCAAGTTCCATTAATAAGTGGTTACAATACTGAAACTTCGGAAAACGGAAAAGAAATAACATATATTGAGCTCTTACCTTTAGATGGGATTGAGCAAAATCCGCAAAAAAGAGAATTTACAAATAATAAAACAGGAGTGAAATATATATTTTATAAGACAAATAATCCTGATTTATTTTGGAAAAGGCCTGAATAAGAATGTACGAACGCACAACCGAGTAGACTGAGGGTGTCCGAAAAGTTGAATTGGAAAAGTGTTTACTTTCAAATTGAAAGCAATCTTGGATTTACCCCTCCAAACCTCCCCTAAAGGTGAGGCTTAAAGTCCCCTTCAGGGGATTTAGGGGTAAATAACTAAAGCTGTACTTACAATTTGATAGTTCTGAAAATGCTCTTTGGACTTTTCGGACACCCTCAGGCCTCTCACATTTACCCTGTTAAACAATATCGTTTTCACAGGGCAAGCCGTGCGTACGCGAGTCTCGCCCATGAGCGTATACGGTAGTTAGATACGTATCAGCTTAATGCTCTTTTTCACCATTACGCCTTCGTTGTAATTTAAAAATAGGGCGGCGCCGAAGAAAAAATAATGATAAAATTAATTCAAAATAAAAATTGTGTTATTTTCGTATTTTTTTATTGTGTTGGCGTTAAAACTATTAAAAATTCATTGCCAGCCTTTGAAAAATTAGTTAGCAATTTCAGGAGGTAATAAAGTGCAGTTGTCAATTTATCTATTACCCATAGCAGGACTTATCATCGGTATTCTAATATCTTTAATGGGTGGGGGCGGAGGAATATTTTATGTTGGAATGCTGACAGGATTGTTTGCTATTTCAATGGATCAGGCTGTGTCTGTATCTCTTGCAACAATTATCCCGACAACCCTGGCTGCTTCAATAAGTCACTACAGGGCAGGAAATGTAAAGCCCAAAACAGGATTTCTACTTGTGGAAGGCGGAATTGTCGGAGTAGTCGCCGGTTCCTATCTTGTCACAATTATTCCGGTAAAAGTTCTTAAAATAATATTTGGGATTTTTCTTCTATTCATGGGAACCAGAATGGTGATTTCAAGAAAGAAAAAGCAAGTCAAAGAAGAAATATCAAAAAACGGACACCCCGAAGAACCGATTGCCAATGAAAGTAAGCCTGTTTCAAAGCTTTTTATAGTAAAAGGCTTGGTATTTGGGCTACTTGGCGGGCTGATGTCAGGTATGCTCGGTGTAAGCGGCACGCCTCCAATCCTTGCAGGACTGTACAGCATGGGCCTTTCCTCTTTGGAGGTAGTGGGCACATCAGTCATGGTACTATTTTTTATAGCTATTACAGGAGTCGTGACCCATAGTGCATTTGGAAGTCTGAATTGGCTCCTGGTAATCCTGCTTGCATCTGGCACTATAACCGGTGCAATCCTCGGACCTCTACTTGGTAAGCGGATAAACAAAAAAGCTTTGGAAAAATTCTATGACCCGTTTTTTATCGTATTTATTATATTAATGGCAATCTCGATGTTCTTCTAATATTTTTCACACTGGCAGGGAACGAATAACCTGAAAATAAATAGTTGAGTCATACAGCAGCCTTTGTTGAAAACATTTCTGACATCTAGTTTTAACTCAAACTTTACCGAAGATTGAAAGGTTTCGTGTTCCTTTATATGGAATGATTTATATTAATGCATCTTTGTTCCACATAATGTGCAAAAAGTGGAAACCGTATTTGCTTTCAAGCGTTTACAAAACAAGATTTAATAATATGCTTACCAAGTTTAAGGCAAAATAAACAGTCGTATGAACAAAAAATTCCTGCTCCTGGCCTTTTCGGGAATGCTGAGTTTCTCAGCGATGGCACAAACCGGTGATGACAACAATCTGTATGTTGAGCCATCCAACCGGCCCCCGGAACCTTTTCTCTTCTCGGTTTCAACACTTACTCCGGAGGATCACGCCTGGAGTGTGAACTATTCCAGCAGCTACGGCAAGCGCTCCGAAGAACTTTTTGGCTACGAGGGCGTTGGCCAGCAATTCGCCCTGAAAGGCTACTTAGGCCATCGGTTCACCTTGTACGTGAATGCCGCACTGGGCTTCCAGGCCAACGAGAATGTTGTCAGTTCACAACAAGCGGAGATCATCCGTGATGTCATCGGAGGAAAGAAAGCCAGTGGATTGCGATTGGGGGCCGGTTTGGGATTGCAACGCGACTTCAGCAACGTCACCTCGGCATTAAGCCGGATAACTGCATCCTGGGAAGCATCCCGCTGGGACATCGGTGGAAATGTATTACTGGAAAAGGCATTTGCCAGCAACCGCGATAAGATTGACATCCTGACAAGCCTGGGTGTCCAATATCGTTTGTTAGGCAGTTTGTACGGAGGAGTCGAGGCTGTTGGAGAAGATTTGGAAGGTATTTGGGATCCGGAAGAAGCCGAAGGTGGCGCCAAAATACTGGTAGGTCCCTCACTCAACCTGGTCCCCAACGCTTCCCGATTTTCCTTTTCGCTCTCAGGCGGTCCGGTCATGTATGCCTCCCGCAGCAACGAGACGAATCCGGCAGCCATTCGGGAACTCCCGTCTCAGGCAGGTTTAATGGTACGCGCACGAATTGTCTTTAATCTTTCAGGTAGTTAAAATCAGGTAGTTAAAATAATTTCAATTGATGAATCACTTTTACAAAGCCGGAGTCATCCTGGCTTCCATCATTATTTCATTATTTCAGGGGAAACCGGGCTCGGCACAAACGCCAGGTCCCACCGGGCAGTCAAAACAGGTTTTGTTACCTAATGGATGGAAACTAAGCCCGGCCGGAACGGCTTTAACTCTTGGCGACTTGCCGCTCAACCTACAAGTCAGTCCGTCGGGGAAATACGCGGCTGTGACGAATAATGGACAAAGCACACAAACCGTCCAGTTAATCGACCCGAAGCACGAGAAGTTGCTCGACACGAAAGTGGTTGGAAAATCATGGTACGGCCTGGCCTTTAGTCATGATGAGAAGCACTTGTATGCATCAGGAGGATATGACAACCTCATCCTGGATTTCCATCTGCAAACCAACAAATTAAGTATTCCCGACACCATTCGTCTGGGTAAACCATGGCCCAAAGGCAGAATTTGTCCTACCGGTATTGCGGTTAGCAAAAATAATCAGCTCCTGTACACCGTCACAAAGGAGGATAACCGCATTTATGTGCTTAATCTGAAAACAAAAAAAGTAATCAACAGTGTTTCCTTACCGGGAATAGCTTATTGCTGCGTGTTGTCGCCCGACGAAAAAAAATTGTATGTTTCGTTGTGGGGGAAGAATCATGTGGCCGTTTTCGATACCGCAAAGAAGACGATTTCAGCAGAAATCAAAACCGGGAGCCATCCCAATGAGTTAGTCCTGAACCGGAAAGGAACGATCCTGTATGTAGCTAACGCGAATGACAACACCGTTTCGGTTATCAATACCCGCAAAAACAAGGTGATCGAAACACTCTCGGCGGCGCTCTATCCAACCCGTTTGACAGGCTCAACGACTAATGGAGTTGCTTTGTCGAAGAATGAAAAGACCCTGTACATTGCGAATGCCGATAATAATTGCCTGGCCGTTTTTGACGTTTCCGAGCCGGGAAACAGCGAGAGCAAAGGGTTCATCCCGGCGGGCTGGTACCCCACCAACGTGAAAACACTTGGCAATAAAATTATGGTCACCAACGGCAAAGGCTTCTCATCGACGGCCAACCCGGACGGTCCGCAACCCGTATCAAAAAAAGACGACAGCGGTTATCAGCATGGGGGTTCAGCGAAAAAGCATGTGCAGTACATTGCCGGCTTATTCAAAGGGGCTCTCTCTTTCATCGACGATCCAGATGAAGCAATTCTGGAGAAATACACCCGGGAAGTTTATGCCAACACACCTTTTAACAAAGAAAAAGTGAAAGACGCGCCAGGCCAAAAGGGAAATCCCATTCCCCGGGAAAAAGGAGACATCTCTCCCATCAAGTACGTTTTCTACATCATCAAGGAAAACCGGACCTACGACCAGGTAATGGGTGATGTAAAAAAGGGAAATGGTGTTGATTCTCTTTGCATTTTCGGGAAAAAGGTAACTCCCAATCATCACGCCATTGCCAACGATTTTGTATTGCTTGACAATTTCTACACCGATGCCGAGGTAAGTGCCGACGGCCACAACTGGAGTACGGCCGCCTACGCCACCGACGTGGTCGAAAAAACCTGGCCAACGTATTATGGTAACCGGGGTGGAACCTACGGCTACGAAGGACAGATGAAAGCCAGCTACCCGCGCGACGGGTACATCTGGAACTATTGCCAAAGGGCCGGAGTGAGTTACCGCAGTTACGGCGAGTTCTGCAACATGGGCAAAACATCGTTGAAAGCTTTGAACGGACACGTGTGCCCACAATCACCCGGCTTCAATCTGGACATTAAGGACCAGGTACGGGTAGATGCCTGGATGCACGATTTCGATTCACTGGTTACCCGCCATGCTGTTCCGCATTTCAACACCATCCGGCTGTCGAACGACCATACCAGCGGGCAACATCTGGAAAGTATTGCTCCACGGGCAGCCGTTGCCGACAATGATTTGGCGCTGGGCCGTTTCCTGGAGCACCTTTCGCACAGCCCCATCTGGAAAGAGTCGGTAGTTTTTGTGTTGGAAGACGATGCGCAGAACGGTCCCGACCATGTGGATGCACACCGCTCGCCGGTATTTGTAGCCGGCCCGTATGTGAAACGCGACACGGCCATTCACGACATGTACTCTACCTCGGCGGTGCTGCGGACCATTGAGTTGATTCTGGGCCTGCCGCCCATGAGCCAGTACGATGCTGCGGCCACTCCGCTCTACAAGTGTTTCACCAATCACCCCAACTTCATGCCCTACGTTCATAAGCCGGCCAACATCGACCTGAACAAGCGCAATGTTGCCGTTAATGCCAGTAGCAAACTATCGGCAACATTCGATTTTTCGCATGAAGATGCTGCTCCCGATTTGGCCTTGAACGAAGTAGTTTGGAAAGCCGTCAAAGGGGAAAATTCCGAAATGCCAACCCCAAGGCATAGTGCATTTGTTGTTCCGGTGAAGCAGGATCATGACGATGATTAAAATAAAGAATATTGACATTTGAACCGGACTAAAAAGAGATACAGTGATAGACTTTTTCTTTTGGGGCGATTCAAATCATAAGGACTTTGTATCATGATTAGTTTATTCCCTCTCCCGCAGCTGTTCCCAGTGTTCAGTAATTACGAAACTTTCATCCAGATTCTCACAAATCTCTTCGAATAGAGGATAGGTCAGGGTCATCGAGGTGATGTCTTTAGAAATTCTATTTCGTTTAGAAATATCATGAAATCCCCATACTGCTTTTTTTTCACCTTTTTCTGCATATAGTATCGGAACGGTAAAAACTGACATACAGGCCGAAGCAAACTGAGTGACAATTCTTTCTTCTTGTGGAGCTTCAAAACAAATAAGATTTTGTAGCGCTGAAACCTGGTCGGCATTGACAAAGAAAATGATCAACTCCGGTTTTTCATCATCAGAAAAAAATTCCAGGGGTTTGAAAACAATGGCACCTTCCCTGTGCGGATTACGACGGTAAGCTTCCAATAATTTCTTTGCCATCGCCGGCGTTTTTATGAAGCGTTCAGGTTCCCTTCCCATAACGCATTCGTTGGAAAGATATTTTTCAATGCCATCAAAAATCCAGTCGGTATAACCCAGATAAAATGCCGAGCAGGGAAGTCCGGTGGTATTTTTATCAAATGCAAATATTTTTCCTTTGGCGCTGTTGTATGGCATCATGGCTACGCAACCAGCACCTTCTTTTTTAAAATGGAATGCATCTTCGGGTAACTTTTCCGTGAGAAGCACGCCCACCGGGGAAAGGCTCATTCCCAGTTTTGCCTTGATGTCTTGACTTAGTGATTTGAAATCCTTCATGATTAACCTTTTTATTTCTGGAAACTTATGAAATCCCAGTATTTGTAAGTGTCAAGTTTCACAAGGTTGTTTATGAAAACTCGAATTATAATTATCTTCAAATTTAGTATTTTACATTAAAGTTCTAATGGATTTTGCTAAGTACATGACAAAAATATATGTACCTGAAAGTGCGCTGGAGTTATATAAAGAGCCTTGGCAAATTGAAACAGCCACCGGCCCTTCAAAAAGGTAAACCCCTGAACGCCACTTCCGGTAATATTCTTCCAGTGATTTAAAAAGCCTGTCGGGTAGGGGAAGTTCCCGTTGTTTGTTCCCTTTTCCGGCGATTTTAATGACACTTCGCTTCCGGTCAATGTCTTTCAGCCGGATGTGCAGCGGTTTAAGAAAGCCACCTCCCCGGGTTGGTGATCGTTTACTGTATATTATGATGACGTGGAAAGGGAAAGAAAGAGATTCGATTGAAAAAACATAAAAAAACCGCATTAACCCCTATTTGTGTAAAACCCCGATGAAACAGGATTTGAGTGCCTGGCTGATCAGACTTCCAGTGGCAGCAAAACTGCCTCTACCCGAAGGTAGAGTGAGGCCTGTCTTAACAGTCATAAGCTTACTCGTTACTATTAATAACGTTGAGTTTACCAATGTACAGGAATTAATGCGGAAAAAATTATTTCATTTTCAATGAACGTTCTTGAATATATACTTCGAAAGTACACCGCATCTCCTAATTTTCCAAGCATTCGGAAGCTTTTTTATGCTCCGGTTCCATATTCAGAGGTAAACCTATCTGATTCTTAAATCATTGAGAATGCCTGTTTTGCAATATTTCACTATTATGTTAATACAACTGATGTAATGTTCATAAATTCAGCATAATGCGTCGATGTGTTAGATTAAAGTATAATGAGTGGTTTTTTTTTTGCAAAATTTATTTTGAGCAAGTGAAAATCATTTCTACATTTGCAGCACTCAAAATCAACGGAGAGGTGGGTGAGTGGCTGAAACCAGCAGTTTGCTAAACTGCCGTACGGGTAACCGTACCGGGGGTTCGAATCCCCCTCTCTCCGCCACAGTTTTAGATTCCTTCGGGAGGTCACATACGATTCGGGGTGTAGCGCAGTCCGGTTAGCGCACCTGCTTTGGGAGCAGGGGGTCCCAGGTTCGAATCCTGGTACCCCGACTGATTGAAAATAAAGGAGTTATGTCACTGTGCATAACTCCTTTTTTATTGTTGGTTTAACCTTTCGGTGGAGTGGGAACACATTTAAAACTCCCCAACCAAGCCGGCCGGGGGATATATTGTCTGATTGTCTTGTTCGCTTTATTTAATCGGTATGGCTGTATACTCCGATTTAGTGTTTCCTCCGCGGGTTACGTAAAAATCAATACGTCCCAGCAACAAACCTGCCCAACCGACCTGGTTCACCAAAATTTGTTTGTTGGCTTTGTTCGTATGCATTTCCGGATGTTTGAGGAAAGTATGTGTATGTCCGCCGATAATCAGGTCGGTTGTATAGGTATTATCAGCAATAACCTGATCGCTTACTTTGTTACTCCGGTACTTATACCCCAGGTGTGAGAGACAAATCACCATGTCTGCGCCCTGCTCTTCCCGCAAGTATTTCTCCTGTTCCAGAGCAATCTTCAGCGGATCAAGATAACCGGTTTTCCCAAAGTTATCGGGAGCCACCAAGCCATCCAATTCTACACCTAGTCCGTAAACACCGATACGAAGCCCTCCCCGCTTGAATACTTTGTTTGGAATCGTTTTCCCGGCAAGGATGGTATCGGAGAAATCATAATTTGAACAGATAAAAGGGAATTTTGCATGTGGCAACTGGCTATCGAGACCTGCTAAACCATTGTCGAACTCATGGTTTCCAATGGTCGCGGCATCGTAATTAATTTCACTCATCAACTCAAACTCGATTTTTCCTTTATAGAAATTGAAATAAGGTGTCCCCTGAAATACATCACCGGCATCAAGCAACAGTACGTTGTCTTCCTCCTTTCGTATCTGGTTAATTAATGCACTACGGCGGGCAATTCCTCCTTCGCCAGCATGCCGCGGCGCATCGCCCGGAAATGGATCGATATGCGAATGCCAATCGTTGGTATGCAGAACCGTCAGTTTTGTGTAATCATCGCTTTGCGCAGCCAGCGAAACAGCAGCGTCTCCCAACAAGCTGACACCAACCGAGCCGGCAGCCAGATTTTTAATGAATGTTCTCCTATTTTGCATGATAAATCCTCCCGTCAAGTTTTGATGTTGCCATTTTTCCGTCCTCACCCAATTTTCGCATGTGAGCAATAATCATATCGCGCAGTTTTACGCCGGTATTCACCCGTTGCAGATTTTTCGACAACGATTTACTACCGTCACCTCCGTCAGCAAGGTAATCGCTGGTTACCATCCAATACAGGTTATCATTATCAAGTGGTTTTCCATCAACCATACATTTAATCGCTTTATCCTTGCGGATACCAAACCGCATTCCCGCAACACCTTCACCACCTCTCGAGGCCATATGGTTCATCAGGCGACGAAGGTCACTGCCTTTCAGCTTTAGCAGGACCACTTCATTTTCAAATGGCATTAGCTCAAAAATACTTTTTACAGTCACTTCTCCTTTCGGAATGGGTGCCCGAAGACCTCCCCGGTTCATATAGGTCACCACGGGATGAATGTCCGGATATTTCTTTTGACACAATGCTTTTCCTTCGGCCAGGACCAAATCGGAAACAAAATTCCCCAACAGGCTCTCCGGCCGACCGGTAAACAGATCTTCTGAAGCCACACAAAGTCTTTGCGACATTTGTGCCTGGAGGCTATCCCGGTAAGGTTTAATTTGAGCTTCAATTTTTGGAGCAGCCGATAGCTTAAGTGTGGAATCCAGTTTTATATTTTGGTACCGCACCTGGTCAATCGTTGCGGTATGCTGCTTACAGGCTGCAAGAGCCATTGCAAATACCAGCAACAAAAAAAACTTCTTCATTTTTGCAATTTTCATTAGTGGTTAAGACTTGATCCTTTTAATCGCGTTTCAAAATAACAAAACATTCGCTAAACCATTTATGGAGCAAAGAGTTTAATTAAAAATACCTCAGCGAACATATAGGTTTTGTCTGAATCAGAGGTTATTTTAGTGAAATGTGAAGTAGGATTAAAAAAGGCACCAACCTGATGTACAAAACAGCTCCCGATCAACCATCCATTTTCATTCGTATAACTATTCATACCATCTTCATTTTATTTTGGTTCGGTAGCAGTTATGCCCAAAATTCCGGTTACCCGGAAGTAAAAGCTAAGAGAGGAGACGGAATATATAATTTACTTGAACGAAATGGTTTACCTGTCGGTGAATACCTGGATAAGTTCATCGAACTGAATAAATCGAAGTTGGGCCCGAACAATTCGCTTTACGAAGGACGAAGTTACTTGCTCCCGGTGGCTACCTTATATGCAGAAGAACCACTTTTCGGGAAGGAATATGAGAAGGTCCGTATTCAGGACAGAAAACTGAAAGGCGCCGTATTTTACCTGGTGAGTGGTCATGGTGGCCCCGATCCGGGAGCGATGGGAAAAATTGGTAAGCATCGGTTAACTGAAGATGAGTATGCGTACGATGTAACATTGCGTCTGGGCAGGGCATTGCTTCAACACGGAGCCAAGGTGCACTTCGTCATTCATGACCCGAAAGATGGAATCCGCGATGACCACTACCTGGAGAACCGCTCGGATGAGTATTGCTATCCACATCAAAAAATTCCACTTGACCAAAATCAGAGGCTTCGCCAAAGGGCTGCCACCGTAAATGAACTCTACCGAAAAGATCCTTCAGCGAAATATAAACGTTGTATTATCATTCATGTTGATGCGCGAAACCGGCACAGGAACATCGACCTCTTTTTCTACCATTACGAAAAGAGTAAAAGTGGAGAACAACTGGCCGAAGCGATGCGACATTCGATGATGGAGAATTACAAGGAAAACCAACCCAACCGGGGATACAATGGCACGGTATCGAGCCGGCGGCTATACATGCTGACACGAACGAATCCAACTGCCGTGTACATTGAAATGGGAAACATTAATCATACACGCGACCAGCAACGGATTATATACCCAAGTAATCGTCAGGCACTGGCCGATTGGCTGACCGAAGGCATAGTGCAAGACTACCAATCGCGTCAATAAATATCGAGAGGGAACATGAATAACGAGCTAAATAAACCGGTTTTACTCTATGATGGTGTTTGCAATTTATGCAATGCTTCCGTGCGGTTTATCCTGAAATACGAAAAAAATCCCCGCTACCGGTTTGCGCCGCTACAAGGCGAGTTTGCTTCAAAAGTCCGCTACCAATATTCCCTTCCGGAAGATGCGGACAGCGTGGTTTTAATCGAAAATAATCAGATTTTTACCGCATCAACAGCAGTACTTCGAATCGCTAAATACCTGAAAGCACCCTGGAATTGGCTGGTTATTTTCGAAGTATTACCAGTTTCCTTTCGGGATGCTGTTTACCATTGGATTGCCAAAAACCGGTATCGCTGGTTTGGAAAGAAAGATTATTGTGAAATGCCCTCACCGGAAGTAGCCCACCGGTTTCTTAACTGAAAAACAGGATCACTAAAGTTCCAGTTTTCCGCTCTCGTATTGCTTGTAATAGTGTGCCAAATGCGCCAAAAACTGGCTAAACATTTTCACCGAAGCCAATGTTCCCGGCGTCACCTCCTCGCCTTTCAGCTTTAATAACAATACTCCGTAAAGCGCATTCAAGCTGGTTTCAACATCATTTTCCCCGGCGCCTCCGGCTTTCGCCGAAAACTCGTCAATAAAGGGTTTCGCCTGACGAAAGTGCATATCATATTGAGGAAACTGACCGCTCTTCATCACCAGCAAATGAAACTCATACAAATCGTTCACCTGATTCCGGTTGATCTGCAAATGCCCACTTTTCCTGACATTCTCGCGCTCCATCATCAGGATCAGATTCTCGTACCAACCGGCAATCTCTTCCCGCTCCTCGTTTTTACTGTCAAACTTGTCGACAATGTTTTCGCGGATACGGGCCATGTCGAACTGATGCGCCCGAATCAAATCTTCCACCTGCCACATGTAGAGGATGTACTCAACGATATTCTCTTTGCGTTTTTGACGAGCAATTAACATTGAACAAAAAATATTTAATGCTGATTTGAAAATAGCCTTAAGAAACGTCTGAAAATCATCGGTTCCCTTTCAACCGGTCGATATCGCGGCGTTCTTTTTTTGTTGGACGTCCGGTTCCGCGTTCCCGCTCGAACCAACCCATATTTCTCTGCATTTCCATAATTTCCAGTTCCGAAACCGGAGTAATATCCTCCATATACTCCGGAACCAGTTTAGCTCCCATCCGTTTCCCGATTAGCTGTTTGACTTTGTATGAATAAGTCACCGGGCTTTTGCGGACCTTCACCACATCACCGGGTTTAATCACGCGTGATGGTTTCACCGGTTGCTCATCTATAGTCACACGTCCTTTCTTGCACTCCTCCGTAGCGATGCTTCGGGTTTTAAAAACCCTGACAGCCCACAACCATTTGTCTATGCGAACCTGTTCTTCCATGATGCAAAATTAATAACTGGAGAAAATAATTCCGGCAAAGTTCACTTGTTGTTGAACTGGCTCATTGTCCGGGCCACGCCTATGGTAGCAAATGATTTGATGATATCGATGCAAAGTTCGATGCGTTTGGGAAGTATCTTCTCCTCTTCCGGTGACCACTTTCCCAGAACATAATCGATCTGGTAGCCTTGCTGAAAATCGTCACCAATACCAAACCGTAAACGGGCATAATCCTGTCGGCCCAATACCTGGTTGATGTTCTTCAAACCATTGTGCCCGGCATCGCTCCCTTTGGCCCGCAAACGGATTTTCCCCAGCGGCAACGCCAGGTCATCGACCAGAATCAGCACCTTGTCAACCGGAATTTTCTCCTTCTGCATCCAGTAATGCACAGCCCTGCCACTCAGGTTCATATACGTAGAAGGCTTCAGGAGAATGAAGGTTCGCCCGGCATGTTTCATCTCAGCGACAGCGCCATAACGCTTATCGCTAAAAGAAATATTGGACACTCCGGCGAGAGCATCCAATATTTTAAAACCGATATTGTGTCGGGTATTTTGATATTCTTCCCCGATATTTCCTAAACCTACTATCAGGTACTTCAAAACACAATTGCTTTATTAGTTTCCGCCTTTGGCAGCTGCAGTCAGGGCCGCACGAGCTGCACGGGTAATTACTACGCTGGCTACCGGAACTGATTTATTATTCAGAATTTCAAGGCCGTCAACCTGGACATCGCCAACACGAACACTTTCACCTAATCCCAACTCAGTTACATCGATATTAATGGTATCGGGCAGGTCTTTTGCCAAACCTTTCACACGCAATACACGAAGGTTGGTTTTTAAACGTCCACCTTTCTGAATACCTTTTGCGAAACCTGTCAGTGCAACAGGAATATTGATTTTAAGCGGCTTATCTTCAACAACTTGGAGGAAGTCGATATGCATAATCTCATCAGTTACCGGGTGGAACTGAATGTCCTGCATACTAGCCCGATATTTTTTACCACCAATTTCAATGTTAATCAAATAAACACTGGGGGTATAGATTACGTGACGGAATTCGGCTGCTTCAGCTTCGAAATGAACAACTTCCCCGCCACCATAAAGTACGCAAGGAACTTTACCTTCGGCGCGCAGTTTTTTTGTCTCTTTTTTTCCTACTGCTGCACGGGCAGTACCTTTTACTTCAAACGTTTTCATCGTAAATTAATTAATTTTTTAAGTGCTTACTCAGATCTCCCTCCTTTCATCAGGAAGGCATCCGCATCACACCAGTAAAGGTATGCTGCAAAATTGGGCGCAAATATAGCAAATAATCACATAAAATCTTCACGTAAGAAGAATTTTCGCACATCTTCATCGGTAAGTTATTTCAACGGATTACTATATTCAATTATCATTAAATGAACGAAGTACTAATCGATTCGTTCTTGTACACTTTCTGAATAACGTCAGCAATCAGTCCAGAGCAGGAAATAATCTTAATCTTGTCTGACTTTTTCCTCAACGGGATGGAGTCGGTAAAATAAATTTCATCCAGATCCGATTTGTCAATGCGTTCGTATGCAGGGCCTGAAAGAACCGCGTGGGTTGCAAAGGCACGTACGGTGTTAGCTCCCTTCTCTTTCATCAGATTGGCGGCTTTAGTAATGGTCCCGGCCGTATCAATCATGTCATCAATAATAACGACATCTTTACCTTTCACGTCACCAATAACGGTCATATTACCCACCACATTAGCCTGGCTGCGCGATTTATGGCAAATCACCATATCGGTTCCCAGGAATTTGGAATAAGTGTTAGCACGTTTGGTCCCCCCGACATCCGGAGATGCCACCACCAGATTCTCCAGGTTCATTTTCCGGATATGCGGAATAAAAAGCGTTGATGCGGTCAGGTGATCAACTGGCACATCGAAAAATCCCTGAATCTGGTCGGCATGCAAATCCATGGTAATCAACCGGTCGATTCCGGCGGCTGAAAACATGTCGGCCATCAATTTGGCGCCGATTGAAACGCGCGGTTTGTCTTTCCTGTCCTGACGGGCGTATCCGAAGTAAGGAATAACCGCAATAATTTTGTAAGCCGAAGCCCGTTTGGCAGCGTCAATCATCAGCAACAGTTCCAAAATGTTATCAGCTGGCGGAAAAGTCGACTGAACAATGAAACAGTGCGAACCGCGAATGGTCTCTTCGTAGCACGGCTCAAATTCGCCGTCTGAAAAAACCGGGCAAGATGAGCGGCCCAGGTGCAAACCGGCACTACTGGATATTTTTTCTGCTAAATAACGGGTTTGGGTTCCTGAAAAGATTTTGATGGGAGCATTTCCAGCCATTTCCTCGGATTTTCAAGTTTGAAGTTGCATGTAGTTCAGGTGCGCAAATGTAACAATAATGCCTCAACTACGAATTGGGAAAAATCACTTTTTATCAAAAATATAGCAAGCCGAATGTATCCGGCAAGCGTTGCTCAATTATTCGTAGCTACCGTCATTAAGCTGCTGGATAAAGTTCAGTACCTCGTCTCTTCCTGTTTCCGAAGTAGCCGAGGTAACGAAAAATGGAGGCATCTCTTCCCAGCTCTTCAGCATTTCTCGTTGGTAAGCAGTCAGGTTTTTGTCTACCTGCATTTTTCCCAATTTGTCTGCTTTAGTGAAAACCATGGCAAATGGAATTCCGTTTACCCCCAGCCAGCTCATGAAATCCATGTCAAGCTCCTGCGGTTCCAGTCGCATATCAATTAAGACCATAACACAGTAAAGATTTTTCCGCGAAAGCATATATTCCCGGATAAAACTCATCCACTTGGCCCGTTGATTCCGCATTACCCTGGCATAACCGTAACCCGGCAAATCGACCAGGTACCATTCGTCATTTATCAGAAAATGATTAATAAGCTGGGTCTTGCCGGGTTGGGTAGATGTTTTGGCAAGTTTTTTATGATTGGTCAACATATTAATCAGCGAAGACTTTCCCACATTGGAGCGGCCAATAAATGCATATTCGGGCCGATCGCTTTTCGGGCATTTTGCCGGGTCGGTATTACTAATAACAAATTTGGCGCTTTTTATCTGCATAAGTCAATCGTGATTAATATAATAAAAGAAGAAGGGAAACATTTGTCATATTTTCCCTTCCTCATATTTTACTTTATAAAAACTTCAAGCATTTTCACCTTCTGCCCTTCTTTGGGTACCAGGATGAAATTACTGACCGAGGCCGGCACCAAAATGGTTTCTCCTTTCGAAACCTCCATGGCCTTGTCTTCACTCCAGCTGATGGCATAATTTCCATCGAGACACATGTAAATGATAAACGAATCGAGATCGTTGTAATCCATCTCAACTGAATGTGTCAGCGTCAGCAAATTGGTCGTAAAATACGGGCAACTGACTAATTCAGAAGATTCGTTATTGTGAGCATGATAATGTGTCCGGTACTCTTTTTCAAAAGTGTAATCGATGGCATCCAGGGCCAAATCCGTATGAAGTTCGCGGGTATTTCCCTTATCGTCTTTCCGGTTATAGTCATAAATGCGGTAAGTCACATCCGATGTTTGCTGAATCTCAGCCACCACAATCCCTCTCCCGATGGCATGAACACGGCCGGCTGGCATGAAGAAGACATCACCCGCTTTTACCTTTTCGGTATTGAGGATTTCCATCAGGGCATTTTTTTCAAGGTGCCTGAGGTACTTTCCCTGGTCGACTTCCTGGTTAAAACCGGCAATCAGCTCAGCGCCTTCATCAGCCTGAATCACATACCACATCTCGGTTTTACCGAAAGCATTGTGACGCACTTTCGCCATCTCATCGCCCGGGTGCACCTGAATAGAAAGATCATCGTTGGCATCGATAAACTTGATGAGCAGGGGAAACTCGATTCCGAATTTCTCATAAACTTTCTCTCCCACCAGTTCGCCCATGTAAATTTCGACAAGCTCTTCCAGGTTATTCCCTTCCAGAAATCCGTTCGCTACTACCGAAATTTCATCCTGAACCCCGGATATTTCCCATGATTCCCCACAATTTGGCAACGGTGAAAATTCCTTATTCAGAAGTTCCTTCAACTTCTGTCCACCCCAAATTTTGTCTTTGTAAATCGGTTTAAACTTAAAAGGATACAGCTCTTGCACGTCTTACGCTTTTGGATGTTAACTATTCCGTTTATTTCTATACGGAATTCAAATTCGAAATCGGCCTGTCTTCCCACAAAGGGATGAAATCAGAAGTTAAAATCAACGGCAGCCCGTTCGGTAGTCAACTCTTCCACCAGGCCAATAACTTTCAAATGCTCCGGATGAACGCGATAAACATCCAGGCCGGCTATATTTTCGAAATGAGTAATCAGGCACATATCGAATGATGGTGCATCCAGTGTATAGTGCGGATTCACTTCAATATGTTTCAATTCTGAAATTTCATTTTTTAAATTAAGAAGAGCAGCTGTCAACTTTTCAATTGCCACTTTTTTAGCCGACGGCGAATCAAAATCCTTGAATTTAAACAGCACGGTATGGTTAATCATAACAGCTATGGGTTTTTTATTGTTGTTCCAAATTTCTTTTGCGAAATTAATACTTTATAATTTCACAGCCGCTTTTTTTTAAAGGCAGCGTAAATGATCCTTCAGATTTAACAAAGATTGATATATTTGGTTGCATCGGGCAAAGGGCTGATTGATGCCATATACTCAACAATTAAAACGCAAACATGCTTGTTATTGGAATTGCCGGAGGAACCGGCTCGGGAAAAACAACCGTTGTAAAAAAAATTATTGAACGTCTTCCGGAAGGCGATGTGGAAGTTCTGGCACAGGATGCCTACTACCGTGACAATAGTGATATTCCGTTGGAAGAACGACAAAAAATTAACTTTGACCATCCCGATGCCATCGAGTTTGAATTGCTCGCCGAACATATTCGCCAGCTGCGAGAAGGAAGCACGGTAAAGCAGCCCATTTATTCATACCTCACGTGTACACGTGCCGAAGAAACCATTCCGGTGAGTCCGAAAAAAGTAATTATTGTGGAAGGAATTCTTTGTCTGGCCCCCAAAGAGCTGCGTGATTTAATGAATATTCGGATATTTGTGGATTGCGAAGCGGATTTGCGACTTTCCCGTGTCATCAAGCGCGATATCATCGAACGTGGACGAAATGTAGCTCAAGTGCTTGATCGATATGAAAAAACCGTACGCCCAAGTCACCTGCAATTCATTGAGCCCACAAAACGTTACGCTGATATTATTGTTCCGCAAGGCGGACAAAATACAGTAGCTATCGACATCATTACCCAATTTATTGAAAAACACTTGAACGATAACGCCTAAAACCAACCAGCCATGCTCGATCACCTCAAACCTGAACACGTACTCTACCTCGACATCGAAACGGTCCCATTGACCAAATCACTGGAGGAAATGCCCGGACGCCTGCAGGAACAATGGGCCAAAAAGGCAGGAAACATTGGCTCGGATGAAGATTCACCCGAGAGTTTATTCCAGCGTGCCGGTATCTATGCGGAATTTGGAAAAATCATCTGCATTTCAGCCGGGACCATTTATCGGAAGGCCAAACAACGGGTTTACCGGGTAAAATCGTTTTATGGCGACGACGAAAAGCAATTGCTGATTGATTTTGCCGATATGCTGGATAAATTCACCGCCAATCCGGCACATAAACTTTGTGCACACAACGGGCAGGAATTTGATTTCCCGTGGATTGCACGCCGTATGCTGATTCATGGTCTTAAACTTCCCAAAATACTCGATATCGCCGGCGCCAAGCCATGGGAAATCAAGGACATGTTAATTGACACTATGCAGCTTTGGAAATTTGGTGACTACAAACATTACACGTCACTGAACCTGTTGTGCGCCGTTTTCGATATTCCAACGCCAAAAGACGACATCGATGGAAGCCAGGTGGCTGAGGTTTATTATGAACAGGGAGACCTGGAACGAATTGCCCGTTACTGTGAAAAAGATACGCTTGCCGTTGCACAGTTATTGCTTCGTTACAAAGGAGAACCGCTGATTGCCCCGGACAGTATCGAATTGGCTTTACCAAACTAAAACAAAAGCCCACCTAAGGCCCTCTCTTTTGGGGGCTTATATCGACAAAATAAATTTTTACACTTTTCGCATACGATCCATTTCCCGTTTGGCATCTTTCTTTTTTAGCGTCTCTCGTTTATCATGCAGCTTCTTTCCTTTCGCCAGGGCAATTTCCAGTTTGGCCAAACCCCGATCGTTAATAAACAGCCTGGTGGGAATAATCGTTAAACCCGATTCTTTTGTCTTCCGCTCCAGTTTATGCAACTCTTTCTTATTCAACAACAACTTACGTTCGCGTCGTGTTTCGTGATTATAATGCGTACCGTAGGCATATTCAGCAATATGCAGGTTCTTTACATACAGCTCTCCCTTCATAAAATAACAGTAGGCATCGGACAGACCGGCTTTCCCCAGTCGTATCGACTTAATCTCGGTGCCCAATAAAACCAGTCCGGTTACGAATTTATCGATAAACTCGTACTCAAAACTCGCCCTACGGTTCTTGATATTTATTTTTTGTTGTAATGCCATCGTTTTCCTTTGATAGTAAATTGCATAATTAACAACGAATGCTTCAGGCAAATGCCATCAGGAAGGTAGTCAGAAAATAGCGGACGAAGGCAAAAACAATAATCATTAATAATGCCGATGTGAGAAAAAATCCAACGTGTTTCTGTTCCGGTATATCGAATAGCACAGGTATTCCGACATAAAAAAGGTAAAAGGAATACAACCCCAGCACACCTAACGGATACAAAGCAGGAACCAGGCCGGTAATCATTGATACCACCAACGAAGGGACCGTCGAATAAATCACCAGGCTAGCCGAACGTCTCAGATTCTTTTCCCCTCCAAAACTTTTAACCAACTCGTTGACCAAATACGTGCAGGCATATACCGAAAGTAAAAAGCCAAAGAACTCACGCAATCCATCTGCCAACAACAGATTCCCATCCAGTCCGATATTGACTTTTTGAATAATACGCCCCAGCAATGAAGCCAATGTTGCTACCAACAACAATGGCAATAGAAAATTCCGAACAACCAGGGCCATGGTAACATTCTCTTCTTCAATAACCCTCCATTCTTCCTTCGGGTGCAGAATTAACGCTTTACTGCGTTCATAAATTCCGGATGCCAGTTTTTTAAAATCCATTAATCCTTCCTTTAATTCTACAAAAATAACTTATTTTGACATTCTCAAAATATTTCATCAATAAATCGAAGCCTCCCGGAATACAATGGCAGCATTAACGTACAATATGGTAACGGTTCTTGGCGCAACGGCATCAGGGAAAACAGCTGTTGCAGCTCATCTGGCCAAATCCATTGGCGGAGAAATTATCTCAGCTGATTCCCGGCAGGTTTACAAAGGAATGGATATCGGTACAGGGAAGGATCTCTCCGATTACTTCATTGATGGAACATTAGTGCCCTACCACCTGATTGATATCGCCGAAGCCGGTTACCAGTACAACGTATTCGAATATCAGCGCGACTTTCTGACCGTTTTTGACAAACTGCAAAAATGGGGGAAGTTTCCGGTACTATGCGGAGGAACAGGCTTATACATCGAGGCTATACTGAAAGGGTACAAATTAATACAGGTCCCGGTGAATGAAATTCGCCGGAACGAGCTGCAAGGGATGTCGCTGGAAGAATTGACACTAATTCTTTCCGGATACAAAGAGCTGCACAACACCAGCGATATCGAAAACAAGAAACGGGCAGTCCGTGCCATCGAAATTGAAGAATATTATCAAAAGCATCCGGAAATCGATTTATCCTTTCCGGAAATTAACAGCCTGATAGTTGGCGTAAAATTTGACCGGGATTCCCGGCGTCGCCGCATTACTCAAAGACTAAAGGATCGGTTGCAAAATGGAATGATTGAAGAGGTGGAAAAATTACTGACCAGCGGGCTTTCGCCCAAATCGCTAACTTATTACGGACTAGAATACAAATACCTAACCATGTATGTGACCGGCGATATCTCATATGATGAAATGTTTCAAAGCCTGAACACAGCCATCCATCAGTTTTCCAAAAGACAAATGACCTGGTTCCGGAAAATGGAACGCGAAGGTTTTCATATTCATTGGCTCGACGGGTACATGCCCCTTCCGGAGAAAATCGGGCAAATTAAGCGCTGGATGCAATCATAACTCCCCCTTATTTTCTTTTCAAAATATTATTCGAAACAAAAGAGAGGTAGCTTCTGTTATTTTGAATTGATTATGAATTTATTCAATTTTACATAAACTTATTGAACATAATTTAACATGAGTATTCGTATTAAAACCCAGGAACAAATTGACGGCATACGCAAAAGCTCTAAACTGGCAGCAGAAACGTTGAAATTTATTGAACCACATGTTAAAGAAGGGGTTACAACCGAATACCTCGACAACCTGATTCATCAGTTTATTCTTGACCACGGCGCTATTCCAGCCACTTTAAATTATAACGGTTACCCGAAGTCAAGTTGCATTTCTCTGAATGAAGTGGTATGCCACGGCATTCCATCACCTGATATAACCTTGAAAAACGGAGATATTCTGAATATCGATGTGACGACAATACTCGATGGTTATTACGGTGACACCAGTAAAATGTTCACCGTAGGTGAAGTCAGAGAGAAAGCACAAAAACTCATTGAAGTAACCAAACATTGTCTCGATTTGGGCATTCAGCAGGTCCGCCCCGGAAACTACCTGGGAAATATTGGCTATGTTATTTCGCGTTACGCTACATCACAAGGGTTTAGCGTGGTTTATGAATTCTGTGGGCACGGCGTGGGCGTGGAATTTCATGAAGATCCCCAGGTTGACCACTCATCGAGGAAGAATAGCGGCCCGAAGATGCGTCCGGGCATGATATTTACTATTGAGCCCATGATTAATGAAGGACGTCCGCGTGTAAAACTCGACAAGCATGACGGATGGACTGCCCGGACCATTGACGAACAGCTTTCGGCACAATTTGAACACACCATCCTGGTAACCGAAACAGGTTATGAGGTATTAACTGATATCTTGGATAAATATCCGGTTTCCTGAAAGAATTAAACGGAAAAGAAAAAGGATTGCAAAACCAGCAACCCTTTTTCTTTTTCCTTCAGTTAAGCCTAAACAATAAACTACCCCATATACTTTTCAACATCGCTAAACGGGATCTGTGTTATACCAAGCTTCTTCCATTTTTCAAATGGTAAGGGAATATTGGGAAGTTCTTTTATGGCGTCAGAAAATACAAAAACTTCCTTTCCTCTTTCCGCTAAACCTGTCACTGCCTGGTCAACACACACATTGGTAGTGACACCGTACACAAATATCCGGTCGGGTTGAATGATATCGAGGACACTATCGGTATATGGATTTCCCGCAAATACATCAAAAGCATCTTTTCGGATAAGTACATTCCTGAAACGCCCAGGATTATCCAAGCGGGAGTTCAGCATCAACTCCTGGTTCCAGTCAATAATAATAGGCCGTTCCGGATCGGTTTCGGGAATATACATAGCTCCCTTCGTTTCGGCCATGCAATGTGGGGGAAAAGTATTGACAAAATCAGGGGAATTAGAAATTTCAGCCGAGTTAATCAAATGGTAATCTGCTGTATTCACCACCCGGACGTTTTTTTCGCTCGCAAAACGGGTAATTTTTCCAAGAACCGGACGAATCTCCTCTGCCCCCTGGACGTAGAGTTTTCCATCAGGCTCCATGAAGTCGGCCTGGGTATCAACATTCCAGAAAATAATTTTCGGACTTTTCATATTGCTTGCGTTTTAATTAATCAAACTCAGTAAAGTTATAATAAAACACTTCTAAAAAAAGAAAAGCCCTTCCGGTTCCCGGACGGTTCGTCCTAATTGTGTTATTCTTCATTTCGTTTCTGATACTCCGCTAATCCCTTATCCAGGAAATCGACAAAATGATCGGGATTTAAATCCCTTGCTGTTGGCTGAGTGAGCATCTTCCCACTGTTATCAAGTAACACGTAATAAGGCTGTGCATTCACGCCAAAACGGGATATCTGGAAATCAGCATATTTCCTTCCCAACGTTTTTTTAATCTTCCCGTCATAGGTTGACTTCACCCAATCCTCTTCCGGTAATTTAGTCTTATCATCCACATACAGCGCGATAATTACGTAGTCGTTTTCCAAACGCCCCAACACCCGGGGATCGGACCAAACATTGGCTTCCATTTCACGACAGTTCACACAACCGTGACCGGTGAAATCGATAAATACCGGCTTGTGTTGTTCTTTCGCGCAAGCCATTCCCTGGTCGTAATCAAAATATCCCTGCAATCCATGAGGTAACTCCAGGAAGCCGGAATATTTTGGTTTTTCACAAAGCGCTGACTCTCCTTTCTTAAAATCATAAGTACCACTGGTGCTATTGACCAGTTTCACTTCATCCCGAATAATTTTATGCAAATCAAAATCATGGGTAGCCATAGGCGGCAGGTACCCTGAAATTGCTTTCAGTGGAGCACCAAACATACCGGGAACCAGATATACGACAAATGAGAATGTTATTATTGAAAGAAGCAAGCGTGGGACCGTTACGTGCGGCACGTCACTGTCGTGTGCAAACTTCAACTTTCCGAGCAGGTAGAAACCTAACAGGGCAAATATTACAATCCAGAAGGCCAGGTATACTTCCCTATCGAGAATTCCCCAGTGATAAGTTTGGTCAGCGATACTCAAAAATTTTAGTCCAAGCGCAAGTTCCAGGAATCCAAGAACTACCTTTACCGAATTCAGCCAGCCACCCGATTTTGGCAGGTTGCTCAACCACTGCGGGAAGAAAGCAAACAATGTAAATGGTAAGGCAAATGCCAGAGCAAAGCCAAACATACCAATCACCGGTTTCAGGATCATCCCTCCTGCCGATTCGACTAAAATTGCTCCTACAATCGGTCCGGTACAAGAGAATGATACCAGCACCAGCGTTAATGCCATGAAGAATGATCCTCCGAATCCGCCTCTGTCGGCTTTGCGATCGCTCCTGTTCACCCAGCTACTGGGCAATACTATTTCGAATGCGCCAAAGAATGAGAAGGCGAAAACAAGAAAAATGATAAAGAATAGGATATTCGGCAACCAGTGAGTGCTGAGCCAGTTGGCAAATCCAGGCCCCAATGTGACAGCCACGATGGTTCCGATCAACGTGTAAATCACAATAATGGATAGCCCATACACAAGTGCCTGCATTTTCGCTTTTACTCTCGACTCGCTGCTGTGCATAAAAAACGATACCGTCATCGGAATCATCGGGAATACACAGGGAGTTAAAATGGCAGCCAAACCAGCAAGAAAGCTGAAAAGGAAAAACCACCCCAAGCCGTGATGCTGAGTGCCAACGGGCCCTATCGGCCCACCGGGTGTTGTTTTTTCAGCAGCGGGCACAGCTACCGCCCCTTTTTCTCCCCCTCCGTTAAACGAAAAAGAGAAATCCTTCTCGGTAGGCGGAAGGCAGGTTTCGTCGTTACAACTCATGAACTCAACCGAGCCATTTATTTCCAAAGGCTTATTGGTTAAAAGTTTTACACGTTGCACAAACACTGCTTCATGAGCGTAATACTCCAGTTCCATCTGGAAAGTCTGATCAAACTTTTTGATCACGGGACTTTTGGCATCCGGTTTTCTATCCAACTCGAAACCATCGCCAGGTTTAATATTAATGGAGGTTTTTACCGGGCCACCCGCCGGAAGGTCAGTAGAATAGAGATGCCACCCCTGGTCGATAGACGCCTTGAATGTCAGGTCGTATACACTATCGGATACCTGTTTTTGCTCAAATGTCCATTTTACCGGTTCGAGAATTTGAGAAAAAGCAGGCATTGAGCCCAACACCAGGAATAATGTAAACAGAATATATCTTTTCATCGGGTCACGTTTCTATTATTAACGTATTTAAATTATTGAATAAGTTCAAAAATATAAAAAAAACCGTCCGATCACGTGACTAATAATCGGGCGGTTCATAAAACTTCTTAAAATACGATTTCCTCTCTGTTTTCATCGAAATATTTCGATTCAAGGAAATTAAGCGAGCCAACCTCGTCGACGGCGACCCGTTTTCGGAATTCGAGCATCCATCGGAGCCTTCGCGAGGGAAATCCCTTCTTTAAATAGGCAGCCACAAAAGGATGCAACTGAATTGTCAATCTTTTCTTTGCCAGCTCACCGAAAATGAATTTGACCCGCTGTTCGATTTCTTCTGTAAACAGAATGGTTGGTGTTACTTTTCCGGTCCCTTTACACACCGGACACACCTCAGTCGTATCAATATTCATTTCGGGCCGCACCCTCTGTCTGGTGATCTGCATCAGACAGAATTTGCTCAAAGGAAGGATGTTGTGCTTTGTTCTGTCGCTACCCATCGCCTCCTTCATCTTATCGAAAACTTTCTGACGGTTTTCATTACCGTGCATATCGATAAAATCGATAACAATAATGCCACCCATGTCACGCAACCTGAGTTGTCTCGCAATCTCATCGGCTGCAGCCATGTTAACCTCCAGGGCATTTGTTTCCTGATTTCCGCTTTTTGACCGATTCCCGCTATTGACATCGATAACGTGGAATGCTTCGGTATGCTCGATAATCAGGTAGGCACCGCTCTTAAACGAGACGGTTTTACCAAAAGATGCTTTGATCTGTTTGTCAATTCCAAAGTGTTCAAAAATTGGGGCCCGACCGCTGTAATATTTTAGAATTTTTTTCTTTTCCGGCGCAATGGTGCCCAGATAATCTTTTATTTCAATGGCAGCTTCCTGATCATTGATCATGATAGCACCAAAGTCTGGCGTGTACACATCACGAATCATCGCAATAGTACGGTCGAGTTCGCCCAAAACAAGCGACGGAGCAACATGCCGGCTTAATTTAGCCATGGCATTTTCAAATTTTGCCACCAGTCGTTTCAGTTCCTGATCCAATTCTGCAACACGTTTTCCTTCAGCAGCTGTCCGAATGATTACCCCATACCGCTTGGGGCGAATACTTTGAATTAATTTTTTCAGCCTATTTTTCTCTTCGGCCGATTTAATTTTCTGCGAAACAGAAACTTTATCGCTGAATGGCATTAACACCATATTACGGCCAGCGACGGAAATTTCAGAGGTTAACCGGGGGCCTTTGGTAGAGATGGGCTCTTTGGCAATTTGAACCAGAATACTCTGGCCTTGTTTTACCACCTCGGTTATTTTTCCCTCTTTGTTAATGTCCGGATCCGATTGGATTTTAGATACGGGCACAAACTTGCTCTTCTTCGAACCGGCAAGCTTCAGGAATTTGTTCAGTGTCTGGAATTGCGGTCCCAGATCCAAATAATGAAGGAACGCATCTTTTTCATAGCCTACATCAACAAAGGCAGCATTCAAGCCGGGCATAATCTTTTTGACTTTCCCGAGGTAGATGTCTCCTACCGCGAACTTGGCGTTGCTGTCCTCCCTATTGAGTTCAACCAGTCTTTTGTTTTCGAGTAAGGCAATTTCCACGTGTGAGGGTGATACATCAATAATTAGTTCATTACTCACGGCCTTTACTCATTTTACAAAAATAAATTCAAATTCAGTTTAAAGACAATAAACCTAAAGCACCCATGCACTTTAGGTTTATCGATAGTTAAACCATTATCGAAAGCTTATTTACTTCTTCTTCTTATGACGATTTTTCCGCAAACGCTTTTTCCGCTTGTGGGTCGCCATCTTATGTCTTTTTCTTTTTTTACCGCTCGGCATAATTTTAGGCTTTAAAATTATTTTACATTATTCTTTACCTTATTCACGAACGACTTAGCAGGTTTAAAAGCCGGAATGAAGTGTTCAGGAATAATAATCGTGGTATTTTTCGAGATGTTGCGGGCAGTTTTCTCGGCGCGCTTTTTAACGATAAAGCTACCGAAGCCCCGCAAATAAACATTTTCCCCATCAACCAATGAACCGGACACGGTTTCCATGAATGTTTCAACAGTTTTCTGTACAGTAACTTTTTCGATACCAGTGTTCTTCGAAATCTCGTTTACGATATCTGCCTTTGTCATTGCTATTAATTTAATTATACACTTCTTTCTTAAAATTTTGGTGAACAAAGATAGACTTTTTCGTATGATTAAAGAAATACAAATCAATTATTTTTGTCCTATTGAACTAAAATTTAGTTTATTTAACAATATATGAACAAATTCGCCAAACATCTGATTAACTGGTATAAACACAACGGGCGTAAACTTCCATGGCGCGAAACCCGTGATCCGTACACGATTTGGGTATCTGAAATCATTCTCCAGCAAACAAGAATTAGCCAGGGAACAGCTTATTTTCATCGTTTTATTGAACGATATCCCAACGTTTCTGAATTAGCGTCAGCCGACGAACATGATGTATTAAAACTTTGGCAGGGACTGGGCTATTACTCCAGGGCGCGCAATATGCTAGCCGCTGCCAAACAGGTTATGAACCTATTTGAGGGTCAGTTTCCCCGCACCTACAAAGGGTTATTACAGTTGAGAGGTGTTGGCGAATATACGGCCGGAGCCATTGCATCTATTGCGTACAACCTGCCACATGCGGCAGTCGACGGGAATGCATTGCGTGTGCTGTCGCGGTTTTATGCAATAGATACACCAATCAGTTCGACCAAGGGCAAAAAGCTCTTTTCCCAACTTGCGACGGAAATGGTTCCAAAAGAAGCTCCCGGAATGTTTAATCAGGCCATTATGGATTTCGGAGCCATGCAGTGTACCCCGCGCAGTCCGGATTGTCCCAGCTGTTCGCTCGCAGATATGTGCCTGGCCTATATTAAGAATAGAGTACAAAATTATCCTGTAAAAGAAAAGAAGGCCAAAGTTCGCGACCGCTACATGCACTATCTGTTCATAAGGTATAAAGACGACCGGCTTTGGCTGGAAAAGAGAAATGGCCAGGATATTTGGAAAAACATGTACCAGCTTCCGCTGATTGAATCATACGAAATACTACTCCCCGAACAGGTTCTGCGCTCGAAGGAATGGCAGACGATCTTTTACAACGCCCAAGTTGAAGTGCGTTCGGTTTCCAACGAAATCATCCATATGCTAAGCCATCGAAAGATACATGCCTTTTTTTATGAAATACAATTGATAAAAGGCGAAGTTCAACATCCGGCAAAACCGGTTTATTTGAAAGATATTTTTAATTTTGCCATACCAAAGCTCATTGAAAATTACCTGACTGAGAAGATTCAAATAACTCAATCAGTGTAAGAATTTTAACAAACACAGGTGGAAAATCGATTTTTAAAAGTTGATCAGTTTTCGTAAATTTAATTTTATTCATTAAAATTGCTTTTAATATGTCTATTAACAAAGTCATCTTAGTCGGAAACGTTGGGAAAGATCCCGAAATCAGGCACTTGGACAACAATGTATCCGTTGCCAATTTTCCATTAGCCACCTCTGAAACCTACACCAACAAAAGCGGTGAGAAAGTAACAACAACTGAGTGGCACAATATTGTAGCATGGCGCGGTCTTGCCGATATATGCGAAAAGTACATTCAGAAAGGGAAACAGCTGTACATTGAAGGAAAAATTCGTACGCGCTCCTACGATGCACAAGACGGAACGAAAAGATACATGACGGAGATTTATGCCGACACGCTGCAAATGCTGGGCCGCAAGGATGATTTCCAGAACGGCTCAGCACCTGATCGCTCTTCGGCTACCGTGAATGAGCCAAATGGCAACAATGCCCCACTCGACTATTCTCCGAGCGATGCTGAAGAAGACGATTTACCATTTTGATATTAAAACTTTTAAAGATTGGAAACAGACATAGTTCCTCCGGCGGGAGCCCATTTTGGAGATATTCAATTTTATCCGTTTACGATCGAGACGTTAATTGGGCTCTTCGTGCTGGTAATTTTACTAATCATTTCTGCATTAATTTCAGGATCCGAAGTGGCATTTTTCTCTTTGGGCCCAAAAGATAAACACGAGCTGGAAGAGAACAAGGGCCGTTCCAATGCCCTTGTTCTCCGACTGCTTACCATCCCTGAGCAACTGTTAGCCACTATCCTGGTTGGGAATAATTTTGTCAATATTGGAATTGTTATTCTATCGGCCCACATCACCAATATGGTGATTGATTTCTCAGCCGTTCCCACGCTGGGATTTATATTTCAGGCAGTTGTCATTACCTTTTTATTGCTCCTGTTTGGTGAAATTATTCCAAAGGTATACGCAACACAATATGCGCGTTCGTTTGCCATACGAATGGCTCCGATGTTAAACGGACTCAGAAAAATAACCCGTCCACTGAACCATGTTCTAATTTCGTCGACCGCCTTTGTCAACAAACGGGCAACAAAGCACCGGAAATATCTGTCCATCGATGAAATATCAAAAGCGCTTGAGCTAACCGATGAAATGGAATTTACCGAGGATAAGGAGATTCTGGAGGGGATTGTAAAATTTGGAAACAAAAGCGTGACCGATATTATGCGTTCCCGTGTCGATTTGGTAACTCTTAATATACGCGACGACTATGCCGAAGTACTGCGGCTGATCAATGAATCGGGATACAGCCGTATTCCGGTTTATTTGGAAACCTTCGACAATATTCGTGGCGTCCTGTATATCAAGGATTTACTCGCCCATCTCTCCAAAGGTAATACATTCCGGTGGCAGTCGCTGCTTCGACCGCCTTTCTACGTCCCGGAATCAAAAAAAATCGACGAACTGTTGGAAGAGTTCCAAAAGAATAAAGTCCACATGGCTATTGTAGTCGATGAATATGGAGGAACCTCCGGTCTGGTAACGCTGGAAGATGTCTTGGAAGAAATTGTCGGTGATATTGCCGACGAATTCGATGAAGAAGAAGAATATTATACCCGCGTTGGCGAAAACGAGTATCTGTTCGACGGAAAAACAATGCTCAATGACTTTTACAAAGTATTTGATGTCCCGGATAATATTTTCGATGAGAATAAGGGCGACGCGGATACACTTGCCGGATTAATACTGGAGCTTCAGGGAGAAATACCGGCCAAAAACGAGAAAATTGAGTGCCCCGATTTTCTGTTTCAGATTGAAGAGTCAGACGCGCGCCGAATCAAAAGTATTCGGGTATTTGATACACGTGATAATGAGAAGGGGGGAAATATCTGATATGGGAGGAAGAATTCACAGGATGCAATTGCCAATCGTCATTATCCTTATGGCAATAACAATCAGTATGATTTCGTGCAAACATGACTATACCCCAAAACCGAGGGGCTATTTTCGCATTGCGTTCCCAGCGAAGGCTTACCATCAAATGAATAAGGATCTTCCCTACACCTTTAAAATTCCCGATTATTCCAATGTCTCGAAAGATTCTGACTACCAGGCAAAACGTTACTGGATCAACGTTGATGTACCATCCAATAAATCTTCAATTCACATCAGTTACAAAGCGATACGCGGTAACCTGGCAAAATACACCGAAGAATCACGTATGCTGGCTTACAAGCATGCTCAGAAAGCCAGTGCTATCGATGAGAAAATATATGTTAACCGGGCGAAAAAGGTCTTTGGAACACTATACAACATCAAAGGGAATGTTGCCTCGCCCATGCAATTTTACCTGACAGACAGCACACGTCACTTCATTCGCGGAGCATTGTATATTCGCGAAATTCCTAATATTGACAGCTTACAACCTGTCATTAACTTTCTGGAACAAGATGTTCTTCAACTGGTTGAATCAACTGAATGGAAAGACGTTAAATAATGCCTCTCTTTACCGCTGAAAACATAGATGATTCCCTTCTGGGACTATGGGAGATAACCGAAACGCCTAAGGAATTAAGGCAAATGGTTTCCCTGACACCTGCTGAAGAAAAAGAATTCAGAACCTTCACAAATTCACGCAGGCAACGTGAATGGCTGGCCACCCGGGCACTGCTGCAAAAGATGCTCGAAGAGTCTTTCGAAATCTGCCATCTTATGGACGGCAAACCGGTACTGGAAAATACTCCCTACCACATCAGTATTTCGCATTCGACTGAATACGCTGCTGTTCTGCTACACAAGAAAATGCAAACCGGCATCGATATTGAAAACGTGTCACGTTCCATCGACAAGGTTGCACCTCGTTTCCTTTCGGCCGAGGAGCTGCAAAACTGCCTGACGAATGACGGCTATTCAAACATCAGGTTATTTATGCACTGGTGCGCAAAAGAAGCCATCTTCAAAATGATTCCTCATCAGGGAGTTGAATTCTCAACGCAAATACAAATCCCCGCATTCGAGATGACTGGTTCAAACGGTTCATTTACCGGACTATTCAGGGGAATTTTTGGCACCGAACATATCGACTTGAATTATCGATTCATTGAAGATAATCTGATGGTTTGGGGACTTTACGAGTAAACCATACAGTAACCGCAACAGATTTACATGCTAATCGTAAACGATATTCTAAAGCTTAACGGTTTGCTGTAAAAATCGGATACTTCTATTTCCGATTGGAACATCTTGTTTCACTACTTTTAACAGAAACTTTCCATTACTGACTAAACAAATGAAGGGAGATCTGTTTTATATAGAAGTAATTTAGCATTCGCAAAAAACATATCTGTATATGAATACACCCGAATCACTTATTCTAATCATATTCGGCGCATCAGGAGATTTGACCAAAAGAAAACTGGTCCCAGCTATTTGCAAGTTGCATAACGGCAAAAGATTACCGGAGAAGTTTGCCATTCTGGGCGCCAGCCGTACCGAAATGACCGATGAGGAGTTCCGCGAAAGCGTTACCGATTTCCTTCCAAAGGGCGATGATCATTGCAAGTGCGATGAATTCCTCGAAAAACTCTATTATCAACCACTGGAAACCGCTGACGCCAATGAGTACGGTAAACTGAAAGACCGGTTGGAAAAACTGAAAAAAAAACTGGATATTCCCGGCAATTACATTTTCTACCTCTCCACTCCGCCTAAGTTGTACGGAATAATCCCGGCCAACCTGGCATCGGTCGGATTAAATCAGCAGAATGATGGTTATACACGATTGATTGTGGAAAAACCTTTCGGGAATAGCCTGGAAACAGCACAAAAGCTGAACAAGGAACTACTCAACTATTTCGACGAAAAACAGATTTACCGTATTGACCACTATTTGGGTAAAGAAACCGTTCAAAATATGTTGGTGACCCGCTTCTCCAACGGAATTTTCGAGCCGATTTGGAACAGGAATTTCATTGAACGTGTGGAAATTTCATCGGCCGAAAGCCTCGGTGTGGAAGGACGGGGCGGTTACTACGACCAATCCGGGGCCCTGCGCGACATGGTGCAAAATCACCTTCTACAATTGGTCGGAATGGTTGGAATGGAACCTCCGGTGGTGGCCGAAGCAGATGCCATTCGTAACGAGACGCTGAAAGTTTTCCAGTCGCTCAGGCCGCTCAAACCGGAAGAAATAAGAAGCAATGTCATCCGTGGCCAATACGTTGAATCGCATATCAAAAATGAGTTGGTCAATAGTTATCGGAGCGAAAAAGGTGTCGATCCGAAATCGCGGACTGAAACTTTTTTGGCGATGAAATTTTACATCGACAACTGGCGGTGGGCTGGTGTGCCTTTTTATATCCGTACAGGGAAAAAATTACCAACACGCGTAACGGAAGTAGTCATTAAATTCCGTCCCACTCCGCACCACCTTTTCCAGGAAGACGGAGTGACAGCGCATGTGACGAACCAGTTGATTATTCGCATCCAACCGGATGAAGGTATTCTGCTCAGATTCGGATTGAAGGAACGAGGAGCTGGGTTCCGGGTACAACCGGTGAGTATGGATTTCCATTACAGCGATTTATCGGATGTGGAATTACCAACCGCTTACGAGCGTCTCCTACTCGATTGTATGATGGGTGACCAAACCCTTTATCTGCGAGGCGACGCTGTTGAGGCAGCCTGGCGCTTTGTTCAACCCATTCTCAATGCGTGGAAAGAAAATCCGTCACTTCCGATATATGGATATCCGGCTGGTTCGTGGGGACCACAGGAAGCAGACAATTTGATTGAAGGTGAAGATACCTGGCGGTACCCCTGTAAGAACTTATCCAACGACGGAACGTATTGTGAATTATAAATAAAAATCAAACAGGACTAATGGAACCTGAAATAAAAATATACGATAATGCAGCCGGTGTAACCAAAGCTTTTGCTAAACATATGGCTCAATGGATTGAAGAAAGTAAAAACCCCCTTTTTCACATTGCCCTTTCGGGCGGAAACACGCCCAAGCTGCTATTCAGGTACTTAGCCGACAACTACAAAAACTCAATTGAGTGGAGTAAGGTGCACTTTTGGTGGGGTGATGAGCGGATGGTCCCGCCCGATGATGATGAGAGCAACTACAAAATGACTAACGAATTGTTGCTTTCTCAAATCGACATTCCGGAAGGAAATATTCACCGGATACGTGGAGAAGAAGATCCGCCAACCGAGTCAGTCCGCTACGGTGACGAAATAGAGTCGCTGGTTCCCGATAAGGAAACCTGGCCGGCTTTTGATTTGATCATTCTGGGTATGGGTGACGATGGACACACCGCGTCTATCTTCCCGAATCAAATGGAACTGCTCCATTCGCTCGATGTTTGCGAAGTAGCGACACATCCTTCTTCGGGACAAAAAAGAATAACCTTAACGGGAAAAGTGCTGAACAGCGCTAAGAAGACTGCTTTCCTGGTAACAGGAGAAAATAAGGCTAAGCGTTTACAGGAAATATTTTCCGGCCCAAATAAAGGCCGTTTATTGCCTGCTTTCCACATTCACCCGGCAGGGGAATTATTCTGGTTTGTGGATCAGGCAGCAGCCGGAAAACTGGAAAAGGAATAAAAAACAGTTATCAACCGCATACCGCTTACCGGGCATTTAGGCCGTGAGCGGTATACGGGAAACTGTTCAGGTTTTTGCTTCAGATAAATCTTTCTGCTTTCGCTTTAAATCGTTTACATATTCGGCAGCAGAAAGCGCAGCAATGGTTCCATCGGCAACGGCTGTCGTCACCTGACGGTAAGGCTTTTTAATGCTATCGCCGGCAGCAAATACACCGGGAATATTAGTTTTCATACGTTCGTCGGTAAGCAGTTCGCCGTATTCATTCAACTCGACTACATCTTTAAAGAAAGCAGTATTCGGAACGTAACCGATGAAAATGAATGTACCTTCCACATTGATAACCTTCTCCTCACCTGTCCGCATATTCTTCACCCTGGCAGCTTCCAGATTTTCAGTTCCGATAAATTCCTGAATCATGGACTCCATCTCGAACTCAATCTTTTCATTCTCGCGGGCATTGCGGATGGCATGCTCAAATCCCTGGAAATGATCAAACTGGTGAACGATAGTCACTTTCGAGGCATATTTAGTAAGTGAAACAGCTTCTTCCAACGCTGAATTACCACCGCCAACAACAATAATTTCCTTGTCCTGGAAAAAATCACCATCGCAGGTAGCGCAGTAGGAAATACCTTTCCCTTTTAACCCCTCCTCACCGGGAACATTCAACATGCGTGGACGACCGCCCGGTGCCAGAATGACCGTATGGGCAGCATATGTATCTTTTCCATTGACTTCAACGGTTTTAGTTTTGTTCTTCAAATCGACTGCCGTAATGTGCAGGTTCGATTTTATTTTACAGCCAAACGACCTGGCCTGATTTCTCATAATATTTCCCAGTTGATATCCGCTGGTGGATTCAACTCCGGGATAATTGGCAATTTCGTGTGTCAACACCAATTGCCCACCGGGTGTACCCTCATTAAGAATAAGTGTGCTAAGTTTCGCCCGTGATGTATAAATTCCGGCAGCTAAACCGGCAGCTCCTGCCCCCAGAATAATGACGTCATAAATGGTATCTTCTTTCATCTGATTCCAATCTTAAAGTGTTTTCCGGTCAAACCGGAAGAAAGCTAAACCTGCTGCCGTAATCAAATATAGCAGCAGGCTGGCTTTGTAAATTTTATTTCGGCTCGCCAAACTGTTCGTTAAGAATAGCAGTAACCTGATCCATGGACTGAATACTGCTGGTAGCTTTTACCAGTTTGCCATTTTTGTAATATACAGTAAACGGCAGGCCCATAAATCCACGGCATTCAGGAGCATTGCGAATGACAGCTGACTCAGGATTATCGAATTCCATATCAGCAAAAGTTACGTGAGTATAGTCATCTTCCAGCTCCTCCATAATTCCGTAAACCGGAATACACATGGGGCCCATACGACCACAGCAAATCATTACATTATCATTCTCTTCGATGAACTTCCGATGTTCATCAGCAGTCATAATGTGCTTCAAGTTGGTTTGTAACATGATTTCAACTAAATTAATGAATAAACTATATTTTTAGATATATTGATGTATCGATATCAAATGACATACCAAACTTGCCACCACCTGATGGATTCAACAGCTACACCCCTCACTTCATGAACATAAACTAAAAACACAAGAATCGCCACATTGTCCTGACGCCTAACCTGACATACAAAAATACTGTCAAATCGTCACTTTTGTTGCCAATAGCAAACTTTTCCACTAAAAAATAAAAAAGAACCACCTGTAGTTGGATGGCCCTCTATTTCAAAACCCGGTATGGTAACAACATTAATCTTGAAAGCCATATTCGGGATATAAATCGGCGCCACCTTCATATATCCCCTGAGGAGACCATCGACAATCATGCCATAAGCTTCTGATTCCTCCGGCTGATAATAATCTAAAGAAGCTACGACGGGAAAAGGACGATTTCTGTTTCATAAGCTAATTGGTTTTCACGGTTAGTCGGGTACATCGCCAGGATATTACAACCAGAAACCACCGATTTATCTTTTTATTTTTCAGAAAATAAGAAGAAACTTGTAGTAGTGATAAAAGTGTCCGTTTGACACGTGAAATACATTTGACGATGATGAAATTTTATTCTCGGCACAAACGCTTTTTATTAGCCCTTGACGTCATTATTTTCGGGTTCGACGAAGAAGGATTGAAGTTACTACTCATCAAAAGAGGTTTTGAACCATGCAAAGGACAATGGTCGCTGATGGGCGGGTTTTTGCAGGAAACTGAAGATATGGAGCAGGCAGCCGACCGGATTTTGCACAAACTAACCGGGCTGGGTGATTTGTATCTCGAACAACTTCGACTTTACAGCCAACCCGGCCGCGATTCGGATGGACGGATAATTTCGATGGCCTACTACGCTTTGATGAAAACCGAACGCCAGGATTCAGAACAATTGGAAAAACATAATGCTACGTGGTTCAAGATTGACGACATTCCGGAACTGGTTTTCGACCACAAAGCGATGGTTGATCATGCCCTGGCACGGTTACGCCGGAAGTGTCGTACACAGCCCATTGGTTTTGAGCTCTTGCCCGACAAGTTTACCATTCCGCAACTTCAAAAATTATACGAAACTATTTTAGGTATCGAGCTTGATAAGCGGAACTTCCGAAAAAAGATATTATCAATGGAACTGCTCCAAAAACTGGAGGAAAAGGATAAGAGTAGTTCTCGAAAGGGAGCATTTTTGTATCAGTTTGATAAAGAAAAATACGGCCGGTTAATTGGCGAAGGCTTCAGCTTTGCCGTATAACCGCGACAAAACTAAGCGGGGCACGAATCTCTTAACGTACCCCCGCTCATTTTCATCCAGAATAAGGGACTAATTTAACATACTAAATTCCACCTCAGAAATCTTTTCTTCATTACGGTAATGGTTAAACTTCCTGGCAGTTCTCAATGTACCATGAAACCGGATGTTTTCTGCCGGAAATCAATTCTTCGAGCAATTTGTGATCATCCCAATTGCTGTGATAGCTACAGGTTTGATCCAATGCCCGGGAGAGCAATAGCCACTCCTGAACGACAGCCATCGTCAGCCGGCCTTCAAATTCCTTCAGAATACGCAGGCAACGGGGATTAATCAGATCAACTTTGGGTTCTTCGCGCTTGAATGAATCACGCGTGGTAAAAAGATGATCCTCTACTTTGATAAATTCGTTTTCATCCAGCGTCATACTGAAGTTGAATGTTACTGTTTTCATGTTGGCACCTCCTGATAGATTAATTCCACATATCAGTAATTTAATATATTAATGGGAATAAATGAAGTACAAATGCTCCTGAACAGCAGGTTATTAAACATATCTTTCTCGTTGTAAAGAAGAAAAGTCAGTAAAACTGAACCGTCCGGCTTATGTAGAATGTAACCAAATAAAAAAGCCGGATGCATTAGCTTCCGGCTCTCTATATGATAATGGGCATAAACGTTAAACATTAAACCGAAAATGCATGATATCTCCGTCCTGTACAACGTACTCCTTCCCTTCGACAGCAATCTTACCGGCATCGCGGCAGGCCGCCTCAGAACCTAAGCGCACATAATCATCGTACTTAATCACTTCCGCCCGAATAAACCCTTTTTCAAAATCGGTGTGAATAATACCAGCCGCCCCCGGAGCTTTCGTTCCCTCTTTGAATGTCCAGGCCCGTGATTCATCAGCTCCGGTAGTAAAATAAGTCTGCAGGTTCAATAATCGGTATGCCGAATGAATTAATTTGTTCACACCGGGTTCATCCAATCCCAGGTCTTCCAGGAATAGTTGTTTTTCTTCGTATGTTTCCAGTTCTGCAATATCCGCTTCAGTAGCTGCTGCAATAATCAGGATTTCGGCATTCTCATCGGCAATACTTTCTTTCACCTTTTCTGTAAAAGCATTTCCCGAAGCAGCAGAAGCCTCATCGACATTGCAAACATATAACACAGGCTTATCTGTCAGGAGAAAGAAATCGTGAATCAAATCTTTTTCATCATCAGTTAGTTCAACGGCACGCACTGAAATTCCTGATTCCAACGAAGCTTTCAGTTTTTCGGCCATAGCCAACGCCTTCATCGCCGCCCTATCCATCCCAACACGCGCCTGCTTTTGTAAACGTGCAATACGATTCTCAACCGTTTCCAGATCCTTCAGCTGAAGTTCCGTATCAATCACCTCTTTGTCGCGGACCGGATCAATCGAACCGTCGACGTGCGTAATATTATCGTTCTCAAAACAGCGTAAAACATGAATAATAGCATCCACTTCACGAATGTTGGCCAGGAATTGGTTGCCCAATCCTTCGCCTTTGCTCGCCCCTTTTACCAAGCCAGCAATGTCAACTATTTCGACGGTAGTGGGCACAACCCGTTTCGGTTTGTCAATCTTCTCCAACTCAATTAACCGCTTATCGGGAACGGTAATAACACCCACATTCGGTTCAATGGTGCAAAAGGGAAAATTGGCCGATTGCGCCCGGGCGTTCGACAAACAGTTAAACAAGGTTGATTTTCCAACGTTGGGCAACCCAACAATTCCACATTGCAATGCCATCTTATTCTCCTTACGTTTAAAATTTTCGGTGGGCAAAGTTACTATTTTCTGTGAGAAGAAGCGCGTCCTCGTTCCAATCCAATGGGATCAATTAATTCATCGCTAAATCACAATTTCAATGTTAATTCATCTTCTTTTTTATATGTAAACCTATTTAAGAACATCATTTAAAGGGAAAATCATGAGATTTTAATGAGGATTTCTACTTTTGTAGAAAAGTGAGAATATGAACATTATCCCTTCACTCTCGATTGATTGTGTGATCTTCGGCTTCCACGAGAAGAAATTGAAAGTGTTATTACTGGAATACGACAAGGAACAACTCGACGCACCGATCAAGAATCCTGATGCCTTTGCTCCATATGCAGAAACAGAGCCTGACGGAAAGTTCCCTTACGAAAAACCCATCGGTTTGCCTGGCGGCCATGTTCCGGTCGATCGTTCCATTAACGATTTTGCCAGAGATATCCTGGAAACAGCAACAGGGATAAAAGATATCTATTTGAAGCAATTGGGCGCCTTTGGCGAAACCGAGCGTGTTTCCTTTCTGCGGGTTGTTTCGGTTGTTTATTACGCCCTGATTAACCCAGAGCATTATAACATTCGTGGTTCCAGCTTATTGAAATCGCTGGAATGGTACGATATCGACAAAGTTCCTGAATTGATTTTCGACCACAATGCGATGGTTGAAAAAGCACTCAAGCGCCTGCGCGAGGAAGTGCAAATCAGGCCGGTTGGATTCCATCTGCTTCCGGAGATGTTTACGCTCACACAACTACAGCAGTTGTACGAAACCGTTTTGGGAATCGAACTTGACACCAGGAACTTCCGCAAAAAAATTCAAAAAATGCATTTGGTAGTTGACACCGGGAAAATGCAAACAGGCGTTGCGCACCGTGCAGCCCGGCTTTTTAGGTTCGATGAGAAGGTTTATGAGATGTTGGCAGAACAAAGTTTTTCATTCCGGGTATAACAACCGGTTAAACCTTTACCTTTATTCACAGTCTTATTTTTTCTGAATAAGAAGGGAATTCTGCATTTGCATGCACATCGACGAAAAGGAATTAATAAACGATCTGAAGGACGAAACCAGGCGAGCCATGGCCTTTCACATCCTGGTAAAATCATATCAGGAGCGATTGTATTGGCATGTTCGCAAGATCGTGGTGAATCATGATGATGCTGATGATGTACTACAGAATGTCCTTTTGAAAGTCTGGAAAAGTGTTGGAAATTTTCGGGCCGATTCGAGCCTTTACACCTGGCTGTACCGCATTGCCACCAACGAAGCGTTAAGTTTTATCAACGAGCGCAAACGAAAATCCCGTCATTTACTGGATGAAGGAAGCGAATTTCTTTTGTCGACACTGGAAGCCGACCAATATTTTGACGGCGACCAGGCACAATTGAAATTACAGAAAGCCATCCTCACGTTACCCGACAAACAGCGGTTGGTTTTCAATATGAAATACTTCGATGAAATGAAATATCAGGAGATCTCTGAAATTCTGGAAACATCAGTAGGAGCCCTTAAAGCCTCCTACCATCATGCTGTAAAAAAAATTGAAGCATACATTGAAAACAATTAACGATAGTGGATTAAACCTTTGGTAGCGAATCGTGTCTAAAATTCCGAAAGCTTAAAATTCCGATGAAGGAGCACAACGAACATAAAGAGTCACCACTCTCCCATATTAAAAAGGAGAATCCGTTCGGTACCCCGGAGGCTTATTTTGAGACCTTCTCCAAACGGTTGAACAGCCGCATCCGGGCAGAAGAGAAGCCTGTCCCGAGGCTACAGTGGTTAAGTATACTCAAGCCGGTCCTGGGACTGGCCGCCAGTTTTGCGTTAGTTTTCTTCCTGTTGTATGTCCCGCTTGAAAATTTCCTGCCGGGAATATGGAATAATTACCTGGCCAAACATCCGGGAAATACGGTTCAGACTGATGCACCCGGAGACAGTTATTTTGAAACACTGATGGACTACCAGGTTTTCTCCAGCTCTGACGATCTTCAGATTTTGAGCGCCCTCACTGATGCCGACAATACGATGTCAACAGACACGTTGACGTCGCAGCAAATAGAAGATTATATTGTTATGAATTCCTCCGATTTGGAAATCCTTCGAAATTACAATCAATAAAAATACCGGAATAATGAAAAAGCTAATACTTATCGCAATATTGTTCCTCTCCGCATCTTCGCTCTTTGCCCAACACCATTCAAAAAAAGATTTTCCCGGATGGGATGCCATCAAAAACCAAAAAATTGCCTTCCTGACAGAACAATTGTCATTGACTCCTGAAGAAGCACAAAACTTCTGGCCAGTATATAACATGCTGGAAAGTGAACGTGAAAAGATATGGCATGAGAAAAGGGACCTGGAAGATGCGTTTCACAACGATTCAACCACTATGACCGATGCCCAATTTCGTCAAATGGCAGAAAAATACGCCGATATCCATCTTCGTGAAGGACAAATCATGAAAGAATACAATGACAAATTGCTAAAGGTACTTCCGGCCAATAAGGTTGTGACACTCTATTTCACTGAGCGGAAATTTAGGAGTTACCTGATGAAAGAGTATCAAAGGAAACACGATAAAGACTAAAAGAAAAGCCGGAGCAATTTACTCCGGCTTTTTTATTTTATCAGGCAAATCTGCCTTTATCCAAAAAATCGATGGTTTGGTTGATGCCTTCGTACATCAAGGTGTCTTCTTCTACAAAATCAACACGAGTCCGGTATTGCGCCAGAAAATCCTCCAGGTACGGCGAGGTCTTCAACGGCCGGCGAAACTCCAGCGCCTGTGATGCATTATACAGTTCGATGGAAAGAATCTTCAACGTATTGTCTGCTACTTTCAACACCTTGGTAGCCGCATTTCCTCCCATACTCACATGATCTTCCTGCTCGTTCGAGGAAGGAATGGAATCGACTGACGCCGGCGTACACAATTGCTTGCTCTGACTCACAATGGAAGCGGCCGCGTATTGCGGAATCATGAAACCGGAATTCAATCCCGGATTGGCCACCAGGAATTCAGGCAATTCACGTTCACCGGAAATCAACCGGTAGGTCCTTCTTTCCGAGATACTCCCAAGCTCCGATAAGGCGATAGCCAAAAAGTCAAGTGAAAGCGCCAACGGCTCACCATGGAAATTACCACCGGAAACAATCATGTCATCTTCCGGGAAAATGGTTGGATTATCGGTAACCGAGTTCATCTCCACTTCAATAACATTGGCCACATAATCAATAGCATCCTTCACTGCACCATGAACCTGCGGAATACAGCGGAATGAATAAGGATCCTGTACGTGTTTCTTGGGTCTTTCTATCAGCTCACTTCCAGACAGGATGGATCGGAAATTACGTGCCGTTTCAATCTGACCGTGATGTGGACGAATGCGCTGGATACGCTCCTCGAATGGTCCGATAAGTCCATTGAAAGCGTCGAGCGACAATGCCCCGATGATATCGGCGTATTTAGCAATTCGGAAAGCCTTAAGCAGTGTGAAAATACCATGAGCCAGCATGAACTGCGTTCCGTTCAAAAGAGCAAGCCCTTCTTTCGCCTCCAGGCGAATCGGTTCCCAACCTAATGATTCAAGCACATAGGAAGCTTCCATGCGTTCGCCGCGATAGTAAACCTCCCCTCTCCCCAAAAGGGGAAGGAATAACATAGCCAACGGAGCCAAATCACCAGAAGCACCCAACGATCCTTGTTCGCAAACCACCGGTACAATGTCGTGGTTAAACATGTCGATAATGCGCTGTACGGTTTTTACCTGAACCCCCGATTTACCGTACGACAAAGCATGCGCTTTCAAAAACAGCATCAGTTTTATTACTTCGTGAGGAAGTTCAGGACCGATATTACAGGCATGAGATAAAACCAGGTTTTCCTGAAGTTTGCTCAAATCATCCTTCGGGATTTCCCGATCGCACAATGCTCCGAACCCGGTATTGATACCATAAATCGGTTCTTCGCTACCGGCCAGCTTCTTATCAAGCCAGTTTTTGCAGTCGTTTATCAGCTTTTTTGATTCCTCGGAAAGGGCGAGGGTTTTATGGTTTTCCAGCAAATCCTCAACATCGTCAAACGTAAGTTTTGCCGGAGAGATGTAATGAATATTTTCAGACATAAAAATTCCGGATAAATAGTTAAACATAAATCGTCCGTATCCCATTGCTCGGAATACGCTATTCTGCTAACATTTCACACGGATTCACGGGAAGCGAATATCGCCTCCTGCCAGTTTTACCATTCGATATGATTTATTTTCCCGGCCCCTTTTCATGGTACCGGAAAAATAAGAACCTTATTGACGATAAAAAACCTATTTTGTCAGGGTTTCCAACAATTGACGGGAATCAAATTGTTGCTGCCCACCTGTCTCCATATTTTTCAATGTAAATAAGCCATCAGCAATCTCGTTCTCACCAGCCATAGCCACAAACAAAATTCCCTTCTTATTCGCGTAGTTCATCTGCTTCTTCATCTTGGCAGCTTCCGGAAATATTTCTGCATTCACGCCGGCCGCCCGCAACTTTGCCAACATTGGCATGCAATATTTTTCTTCCTCCGGACCAAAATTGACAAACATGAGCCGTGTGGTCGCGATGCGGTCTTTCGGGAAAAGATCGAGTTGGGTCATGACATCATAAATACGGTCGGCGCCAAACGAAATACCAACACCCGATACATCCGGCAGGCCGAAAATACCAGTCAAATCGTCGTAGCGGCCGCCACCGGTAATGGAACCAATTTCAACATCGTTCGCTTTTACCTCGAATATTGCACCCGTGTAGTAATTCAAGCCACGGGCAAGCGTCAGGTCCAATTCCACTTCAGTCCCCAAATCGAGTTGCTTCAGGTAACTAAAAATGGTACGAATTTCGTCAACACCTTTGCGTCCGGTTTCCGAGCCACCGATAACCTGCTCAATCTGATCCAGTTTTTCCTCATTGGTCCCGCTCAATTTCAGAATAGGCTGCAACCTGGCAATGGCATCGGTCGAAACACCTTTCTCTCCGAGCTCGGCATTTACTTTTTCCAGACCAATTTTATCGAGCTTATCAATAGTCACCGTGATATCGACAATCCGATCGATTTCATTAATGGTTTCTGCTATTCCCGAAAGGATCTTCCGGTTATTCAGCTTTAATACCACATTGATATTCAATCTCCGGAAAACCTCATCCACAATTTGAATCAATTCCACTTCATTCAGCAATGAACCGGAGCCAATCACATCGACATCGCACTGGAAGAATTCGCGGTAACGGCCTTTCTGCGGCCGATCGGCACGCCAAACCGGCTGAATCTGGAAGCGTTTAAACGGGAAAACAATTTCGTTGCGGTGTTGCACCACATAACGGGCAAATGGAACCGTCAAGTCGTAGCGCAGCCCTTTTCCCGAAATCTGGTTGGTAAGTTTTATCGAGTCTTTCCCTGCCAGTTCGATGTCGTTTACTTTCGACAGGAAATCGCCTGAATTCAAAATCTTAAAAAGAAGTTTATCCCCTTCTTCACCGTATTTGCCCATTAACGTAGAAAGGTTCTCCATCGCCGGGGTTTCAATGGACTGAAAACCATACAAACGAAACACCTGTTTGATGGTATCGAATATGTAATTTCTTTTCACCATTTCTTCTGGTGAAAAATCACGTGTTCCTTTGGGGATAGAAGGTTTCTGTGCCATAAGTTGTATATGGTTTTCTTTACGTTGCGTTATCTTTTCTCTGAGAAACTGCAAAATTAAAGAAAATATTGAAACCACTAAGTTTCACGGTAGTTTCCCATTTATTTACAAGGCAATATTCCCCACCAATTCCCTTCCGTGAAATTCATCGGACGGCACCATACTTTTTACCTGCTCAAAATTCTCGTTGGTTACTTTTCCGGTGTAAACAAAATCACCGCCACGCGGCCGTATCATAACCATAAAGGGAACCGGCAAAGTCTCTTTGCTTTTTTTTATTGTTCCGTACGATGGCGTAGTTCCTCCCACGGCTAAGTTTTCACAAAGTTCGATCCGGGTAGCACCTGCATGAACTGCATTCAGCGCTTCGGACAGACTTTCCACACATACTTCCTTCAGCACACTCATAATAAATAAACCTATTGAATGAATCGGATGGTTATCGGGTAACGAAAGCTTCGACCTTCCGAATTTCTCACGACAGCAACAATCACCACTGTTATCCAGAAAATAAGCAACGCCGGTAAAATAATAATCCCGATAATAACAAAAATCAATGGGATACAAATCAACAGGTAGATAGTCATCGTGATTTGGAAATTCAGCGACTCTTTTCCCTGCTCTTCCACAAACCGGTAAATATCCTTTTTCATCAGATAAACCAAGAGTGGCCCAAGAATATTCCCCAGGGGCACAACAAAACCCAGGAATGAGGCAAAGTGGCACATCATGCCCCAGGTTTTTTCGTCGTGATCAGTTACAATGAGTTCCATAGCAAAATGTTTTATTAAAAATACAGCAAAAAAACGGCACCCCAAATGCTTTTTAAATGCATTATAGTTAAGGACAAGTTAACCGTTTTTCGCCAAAATGAAGAAAGGATTAACTTCCTGTTTTTACATCCAGATGGCGGTTTTAAAATGAGACTACCCCTGAAATAATTTCTACCTTTGGGCAAAATCACAATACATGGCACAAGAAACTGAACGGAAATTTCTCGTTACCAATGACGACTGGCGGATTATGGCACCGTCCGTACATTATATTCAAGGATACTTAACCACCGATCCGGAAAGAACAATAAGAATCCGGATCGCCGGAAATCGTGGTTACCTGACCCTCAAAGGCAAGGTAGAGAGTTTCACCCGTCCTGAGTTTGAATATGAAATCCCCGTTAGTGATGCCCGGGAACTGATGAACCTGAGTGTAACCCAACCGGTGGAAAAATTCAGGAGCAAAATTCCCTTTGAAGGGAAAATATGGGAAGTCGATGAGTTTATTGGAGCTAACGAAGGACTGATTATAGCGGAAATTGAGCTCGAATCGGAAGACGAAGATTTTGAACTTCCTCCGTGGATTGGAGAAGAAGTAACCGGTAATACGCATTATTTTAATTCCTATCTTGCCAGAAATCCATTTTCGAAATGGTGAAAGCATGTGAGTTTACCTGAATTTCATTGATTATTTTCGACACATATTCTGATGTATATCAAACGTTTTGCAATTTTTTTCCTGGGATTACTCAGTCCCATTCTGCTGCATGCACAGTCGCACGCTAACGGGAAAACCTATCGCCCGAAACTGTTAGTGGGGATTGTGGTGGAAGACATTCGTCCCGATTACTTCGACCGTTACTGGGATAAGTTCCGGACTGACGGTTTTCGCCGGTTGGTTAACCAGGGATTTGTGTGCCGAAACAATCATATCGACAACCTGATTCAACGTCCGTCAGTAGGGATGGCAACACTATTTACCGGTGCCGCTCCTTCGTTCAACGGTATTGTGAACGATCAATGGATTGACCGCCTTAGGAAGAAAGTAATCGATTGTACCCAGGACGATTATTATACAACCGTTGGTTCAAACAGCATGGAAGGCGACCGGTCGGCAATGAAACTGATGACGCCGACCATTGGTGACGCACTGAAAATAATGACCAATGGAAAAGCGAAGGTATATAGTGTGGCACTAAATGCACCCGCAGCAGTTTTTTCTGCCGGCCATGCGGGGGATGGAGCATACTGGTTCGATGCCGAGAGCGGCAACATGATTTCCAGTTCATATTACGTGGAAACATTCCCGGATTGGGCTTTCAATTTCAACAACCAAAAACTTGCTGACGATTATATTCACCGTAAGTGGGAAACACTGTATCCCATTTCAAGTTACACCGAAAGTATTGAGGACGGTTATATTCTGGAGCCTGGTTATTACGATAAATGGAATACTTTCCCTTACGAACTGTCGAAGTTACAGAAACGAACGGAAGACTACCGCGTACTAAAAACCACACCATACGGAAATTTAATGGTTTCGGACTTTGCCACTTCACTAATTGCCAATGAGGGGCTTGGCCAGGACAGTGTCCCGGATATGTTGACCGTCACCTTCTCATCAATGGATTATGAACGGAATTCTTTTGGCCCGGCTTCTGTTGAGATGGAAGATACTTACCTGCGAATGGATCAGAATATTGCTCATTTGCTGAATTATCTTGACCGTACCATTGGAAAAGACAATGTTGTTGTCTTTCTGACGGGCACTTCCAGCGAATCTTATCCTTCTTCCTATTTGAAGGAAGAATTTCACATGCAGTCCGGCACCTTCAATCCCGAAGGAGCTGTTGCGTTGTTAAAGGCCTACCTCAATATTAAATTCGGGCAAGGAAACTATGTAGAAAGCTACATGAACCAGCAGGTTTACTTCGATCGCGACCTCATTAATGAGCGAAAAATTGATTTAGCGGCCCTACAAAAGGAGGCAGCCAGTTTCTTAAATCAATTTCAGGGGGTAGCCAATTGTCGCGCGGCATCCGAACTCGAGTCAGTCAATTTGCTGGGAAGCGCTTTTGCTCCTTTCCAGAATAGCTACAATCCCAAGCGATCGGGAGATATCTTACTTCGATTTGAGGAAGGTTGGCAACCCAAAGAAAAATACCAACGCATTGATTATACCGAGAATAGCCAGGTCCCTTTAATTTTTTGGGGTGGACATGTAAAACACGGGACCCTTAACCAGCGCACCAATATTATGGATGTGGTTCCCACAGTAGCCGATTTTCTGGGAATTATGCCGCCCAATGCTGCCAAAGGAAGTATTATTAATGTAAGAAAGTAACATCTCACTCATAATAAATATGTTAATCCGAAATATACAAACCGGCTTATTTGCGCCTAATCCATTACACATATGTCTCACCGAACGTTAAGCATCTGTTAATCAAGCTGACGCCTCTTGACACCTATCCCAATATTTACTAATTGGAAAGGTTGTAGCATGGTAGAAAAAGAAATATTATCCAACAGATGTTCAGTCTTTTTAACCCGGAGAACATGTATTTTTACAGCGATATTCTTAAAGCTATTTAAAATGATTAGGGCTGTAAAAAAGAGGATGAACAATGGAGGCCATCCTCTTTTTTATTTATTTCCCGCTTTCCAACGAATATTCCTTTAAATAGCTCTTGGGCGTTTTGCCGTAAGCTTTCTTAAATGCTTTGATAAACTGGCTGATATTGGAATAGCCAAGTGAATAACCCACTTCTTTCACCGAATATTTACACGAAATCAGTTGCAGGCGTGCAACTTCCATTCGTGCCTCCAACCGGTATTGATACACCGATTTTCCAAATACCTGCTTAAAAGTTTTGTGCAGTTTGCTTTCGCTCATTACGGCTATTGAAGCCAATTCCGGTATACCGGGATGTGCATTTAAATCAGACAAAATCTGTTCGCGCACCTTCAGTATCCGGGTAATATCGTCGGGTTTGGCGGTAAAATCGAACTTTCCCTGGTACTTCTCTTCCAAACTATCCAGTAACATACTGATAAATTCCAGAGACTTTCCGTGAAGAAATATTCCCTTTACGGAAGAATTCACGGAAGGAGAAATCAGCTTAGCCGATATTTTCTGTAAATCGGGTGTAATCGGATGTTGCATCAGGAATGGTCGGCCGGAATAGAAAACACCTTCGAGGTATTCATTATCAATATCCGGAAAAAACTCCCGCACCGACGGAGAAGAGAACAGCAACGTAACCACTGAAGTGGTTTTACCGGCCTCAAAGCCCAGCAAACGACTTTGTTCAGCCGAGCCAAAGAAAACACCATTGACAGATACCATACTGGGACCAAGACGCTGACCGTTGTATAACAGTGCCGACTGATCTTTTTGGTTAAAGAGATGAATCTGAAAGTAACCTTCCATAAAAGACGGAACTTTCAATAAAATGGAAGGGACAGGTTCTTTAAGCTTCAACTCTGTGATGGCGGCATAGAACGACGGAGTAAATTCCACCAGTTCAAAAGAGCCTTCACCCATCGATTGAGGGATAATAACCTTGTTTCCTTTTATTTCACCATCAGTCTGCCTGGCAAAATCACTTAGCCAGTCTCTAAGCTTTATCGATTGAATACGGAAGTTCATTATTCACCCATTTTTGATAAAAAACACTCTTGAAACCCAAAAGGTTTATGACTTATGCAATATACTGTATATAATTAAAATAATATCTGCATATGTTTAATAACAAATCATCCTTGTTTTTCAATTTAGTGATTAATAGTGATTTCTGGTAATAATCTCATCTACATTTTTCCGAATCTTTTTTCGAACCGGCTTGTCCGTGTACCCTATCGTTATAATTAAAAGTATACGCTTACTATCCGGAACTCCCAGGGTATTACGGACTTTTACCTCGTTGAACCAGCCAATCATGCAACTTCCCAATCCTTCAGCAGCTGCAGCTAAACAAATATGTTCTGCAACAATTCCGATATCCATCAATGGGAAATGCTTCTTTTTAATCCAACCACCGGCCTTTGAGGTAAAGTTCGGCTTCTCCTCCACAATGACGATCTGAACAGGCGCTTCCCATGAAAAATGATTCATTCCAAGCGCACGACTTGATGCAGCTTCTGCAATTCTGTGCCGCTTATCCTCGTCATCCACTACAATCAGGTGCCAGGGTTGTGCGTTGCAGGCCGACGGAGCCAACCGGGCACACTCCAGAATCCGTTCCAGTTTTACCGGTTCAATTGCTCTATCGGAATAAGAGCGGTCGCTTTGACGAGTGGTTACCAATTGCAGAAAATCCATAGCTGAATCATTTAGGTACAAACAAGAAAAGCAGCACCGCAATAACCGGTAACTGCTTTTCCATCAATTGTAAGATATATTACTTCAGTAAATCAAGCTTAACTAAGTCTTGTACATCAAGCATTCCAACCGGTTTGCCTTCCTCTACAACCACAAGATTATCTACCTGGCTTTCCTCAATCAAACCAGCTGCTTCTTTCAGCATAGCCTTTGAATCGATGGAAAGTGGATTTGCCGTCATATGTTTTTCAATCGGCTCGTGCAGAATATCTTGACCGTTATCCCGCAGTTGACGCCGTAAGTCACCGTCAGTGAAAACACCTTCCAGCTGACCATCCCCATCAACAACTGATACCGCGCCCAGCCCCGATTCACTCATTTTAATCAAAGCTTCCATCACAATTGCTGATTTCCCAATCACCGGGTTTTTATCGGAAATCACTTCTTTCACCTGCATGGTAATCATTCGTGTATCGGCAATAAACTGGTCTGTTCCCACTTTCGTGAAATTGTTATCGGCCAGTTTCTTCATTACCTTCCAGGGGATGGTAATGTTATGTGCTCCCAACAACATCGCATTACGGATGTGCTCAGCATGACGAACTGATGAAAACATCAGTTTCGAATCGTAACCATAATGATTAATGGTATCGACGATATCGCCAACCAGTTCCAGCGCATTGTGTCCCTGATCCTGCATACGGCCAACCAGGACACAAACATAATTAGCACCAGCCGTAAGTGCCAGTAATGCCTGTTGAATATTGTAAACGAGATGAATATTCACCATGATATCTTCGTCGCGCAGCATCTTGCAGGCGCGGATTCCTTCCATGGATACCGGAATCTTGAAAACAGTTTTCTTTTTATCTAACCCCAGGGCCAATTGCCTGTGAGCCTCTGCAACAATGTCCTCTGCTTTTTCACCAAGCGCTTCGATCATCAATACAGGAACCATTTTCGACAATTTCACGATGGCGCCGTCAACATCTGTCAGGCCATTCAGGTGCATAAAAGTCGGGGTGGTCGTAACGCCATCGATGAATCCAAGCTTAAGCGCTTCTTCAATTTCTTCGAAGTTGGCTGAATCAAGGAAAAATTCCATTCTTTGTAAGTTTATTTGTTTAATTAATCACGATATTTCACTTCCAGGTCATGGAATTCGATGAGCGGCTTCAAAAATGATTCCACATCATCGATGCACATTTGGCTGGCCGCATCACACAACGCCCTTGAGGGATCGGGATGGGTTTCAAGGAACAATCCATCAATACCTGCTGCCACACCTGCCCTTGCCAGCGTAGGAATGAACTGTCTTGCGCCTCCAGCCGGATCGGCACTTGGAATACCATATTTCCGAATGGAATGCGTTACATCAAAGATAACCGGGTACCCAGTTTGTCTCAGATGATAAAAGCTCCGGGGATCGACAACCAGATCGTTGTACCCAAAAGTATAACCCCGTTCCGTCAGCAAGATTTGATCATTTCCTGAACTGACCGCCTTTTCAACCGGCTTGATCATATTTTCAGGCGCCAGAAACTGCCCATGTTTAATGTTAATCACCTTCCCGGTTTTGGCTGCCTCTACAACCATTGTACTTTGCATGCAAAGATATGCCGGAATCTGGATGATATCGACCACATCAGCTGCCATTTTAATCTGATCCGGATAATGCACATCGGTAATGATGGGCACCTGAAATTGTTCTTTAATCTTTCGCAGAATCTCAAGGCCTCGTTCCATACCGGGCCCGGAATAAAATTCGAGCGAACTTCGGTTGTCTTTTTGAAAAGACGATTTAAAGACGAGCGGAATATTCAGTTTTTGTGACAGATCAACCAAAAACTCAGCTGTGACCATCATTGTTTTCACGTCTTCCACTACGCAGGGTCCGGCAATCAAAAATAATTTATCGGAACCACAGGCAATATCACCAACGTGTACTATTTTCTTATCCATGGTATCAAATTTACATTTTCATGTATAAATCCCTGAGTTTTTCTCGGGTAATTACACTTTCCCACTCGGGACCTGCCACGTGAGCCCACATGAAAGTCAATGTAAGAGCCACATCCACCATTTTTTCGATATCCCCGGAAGAATAATCTTTCAAGACACCTTTTGGCAAATCGACTTTATTAATCTCCATCATTTTGCGGAACTCGTTCACTTCGTCCGGGTAAAACTCATCGAGCTGATTGAACACAATGCAGTTTCCGATTCCGTGGTGAATTCCTGTTACGGTCGCCAAACCATATGAAATAGCGTGACAAGCACCCACTTCAGAATAGGTCAAAGACAATCCGCCAAGATAAGATGCAACCATCAGCTTCTCGTCATTCTCAGGCGTCCGGCTATTTCCCGAAAGGAATATTTCCTGGCACAATTGTAACGATTCGCGACCAAGTGAAGCTCCCATAACCGTTCTGCGATTTCCATTCAATGCCTCAACATTGTGAATGTAACAGTCCATCCCCGTATAAAAGTGTTGCGGGTCGGGTACCGACTTGATTAAATCGGGATCAAGTACCACCTGATCGGCCGGAGTGTAATCTCCTTTGATTCCCAGTTTTTTCTCGGGACCGGTTAAAACGGTTGTCATCGAAACTTCGGCACCGGTTCCTGAAATGGTAGGAACAACAGTACAATGAACTCCCTTATTTTTAATTAAATCCAAGCCTTGATAACGAGCCGATGACCCCGGATTCGTAAACATTAACCGAATGGCTTTGGCATAATCCATCGAACTTCCTCCGCCAATTCCGACAACAGATACCGGAGGGGCACCCTTCTCATTCATCACCTCTTCAACCACCGCATCAACTACTTTGGTTTTGGGCTCATCGGTCACATTCATAAACCGGATCAGATCCATTCCTTTCATCGGAATTCTGCGTACCAGTTCTTTCCCTTCAAAATACTCATCCACAAGAAAAAGGACATAAGAACCTGCATCGAAACGAAGCGGTTCGAAAATGTCATTTAACTGAGCAAATGCATCCCGGCCATAAAGTACGCGGCCGACAGCTTTATAATTCCTAAACATCCATTAATTATTTAGTGCGCTATTCAGTGCAGTTCTTAATTTCAATTGCAATTCTTTCAATTTCTCATCACTCCAGTTTACCATGATCTGAACCATCACCAGTCGTTGCATAATGCCATCGGTAACGGGTAGCGAAAGATTCTCGTAATCCGGAACATTGTCCACAGCCGTCAACGGCAGCGGATAAATCGATTTCAGTTTTTTCAGATGTTCCCACTGTCTGTGATAGTGGAAGTTATTCTGATACCAATAGGATGAACCGATGCCTTGTTCCTGTAAAGCATCGAAAACAGCCCGTGCCTTTTTCGCGTCCGGAAGAAAAAAACTCAGGAATGTGCCCGAATCACCATCCTCGTCAGGTACTTCCCTGAGTTGAATTTCAGAAAACTCACCGAGTATTTCTTTCAACGCGGCCTGATTTTTCCGTTGCTGTTCAATAATGTATGGCAATTTACGCAACTGTGCCAACGCAACTGCCGCATGCAATTCCGACCCACGGAAATTAAATCCGAGTATCGGGTGTTGTTCTGCACCCCGGTTGTTTCCGATGTGGTCGTGGCCATGATCGGCATACATATGTGTCTTTTCATACAGTTCATCACTGTTCATGGCCACAGCTCCACCTTCACCGGCAGTGATGATCTTATAAAAGTCAAATGAAAACGCAGAAACATCACCAAATGTTCCCAGCATTTTTCCTTTATAGCTTCCCCCCAATGCAGGAGCGGCATCTTCGATCAGTTTCAGATTGTGTTTCTTACAAACTTCGACAATCTCGTCCATCCGTCCCATTGAACCGAACACCTGAATAAGCAGAACGGCTTTAGTCCTTGGTGTAATCGCCTTTTCGATGGCTTCAGGGCTCAAACACAAAGTCTCATCAATATCGGCAAAAACGGGTACGCCGCCGGCCGTTAAAACCGCTTCAATGGGCGCAATAAACGTGTATGGCGGGACAATTACCTCGTCTCCAACGCCGACACCACTTACCGCAAGAGCAATGGCATCAGCCGCTGTCCCGCTTGAGCAGAAATGAGCATGCTTACTGCCCAGGTAACCGGCAAATTCCTGTTCAAATGTTTTTGCTTTCCAGATATTATTCCGTTGGTCATCATGATTATAGCGAAAGAGAATGCCTGTCTCCAGGACATCCATAACCTCTTTTCTCTCCTCCGCACCGAAAAGTTCTGTTCCGGCCATAATAATTTATGTTTTAGATTATTTTATTTTGAAACTTCGGGATAAAAACAAAGCGAATGCCCTGCTAACTATGTAGAAATGAAAGTAAATAATTGTAACATCAGCCATGGATTTTAGCTGTCTAAAATAACGAACTTATTCCGGATTGAAAAGAGCCCTCTTTTTTTTTATTTGTACAAACGGATCTCTCGTTGATTCCGGGAAGCCCGGACCATGAAAGTTTCATACATATTTGCTATACTGCAATCAATCTGCAGATTTGTCACCGCCCACTTTTCAGAGTATCAAAAAAAAACAGGCCGCAGGAAAAAGTTTGTATGCTTAACAGGTTTTGCCGGACAAAAAGTATGTACCCAGAACATATTTCAGGGTGTGCCGTGAGAAAAAGTATGTCAAACTGCAGCATTTTTTGCGTATAACTTTACGATTCTGTCCCGAACCGGGCTAATATTGAATTCGATCGGACTGAACAATGATTGAAGCGTAGCTCCTTTCAGTGTCGATGAAAGAAAAATCCGACCTGAGCAATCTCTTTCAGCACATCATCCTTGCTTTCGAAATAGTTGTACAACAGACCTTTGGATATATAGGCCTTCTCAGCAATTTTGGCAACCGACGTGGCATGATACCCCTCGCTGGCAAACAATTCAAGGGCCCCATCGATTATCTTGCGCCGCTTCTCCTGACGCATCTGTTCGTATTGTTCGGGCGTAGGTGGCACAGCATTCTTATTTATGACTGAACGCACGGTCATTTTTTGACTGAACGATTGGTCAAAGTTAAAAACAAAAAAATCCTAAAAATGAGGGATAAGAAAACTTAATGGATGAAAAAAACGGCAATGCCCCCAACTGTAATAAATGCACCCAATACTTCCCTCCAGGTTAATTTCTCACCAAAAAACAGAACAGAGGGCAACAGAATAAATACCGGAACGGTAGCCATCAGTGTGGAGGCGATTCCGGCTGAGGTATGTTGAAGGGCAACCATGCTAAGTCCAACTCCAATAAATGGGCCGAAAAAAGCTCCTATTAAAATCGGCTTCATGGCTTTGATATCCTTAACTGTTGAGAAAACGCCCTTCCATTTGCGGGTTAAGGTAAAGATGAGCGAGAATCCTAATACACCGGCAATCACCCTGATTTGTGATGCCGAGAATGCGTCGTAGCTTGCCATTCCAAATTTTGACAAAACAGCTCCTGAGCCCTGTCCCACTGCTCCCCCAAAAGCCAACAATATTCCTTTTAAAGAATATTTGAACCGGCCATTACTCTCCGTTTTATCGCCGCGATTAAGAATAACCATCGCAATCCCAGACAACACCAGAAGTAATCCAACCGTATTTAACAGGGTAAAACGTTCACCTAAAACAATGTATCCAAGTAGCGCTGCTACAAGAGGGGCTAGCGACATCATCAGCATGGAAATTCGTGCACTGACAAAAGAATAGGAGCGAAATAAGAAGTAATCGCCCAAAACAAACCCGATGAGTCCGGATATGCCCAACCATTTCCATGCTTCGGGAGACGCGTCGGTAGGAAGCCAGATACCACGGCTGATGCGCATGTACAGCACATAAAAAATAAACGCCAGCACAAGGCGTATAATATTGACATTTAGTGATCCGGCCCGGCGTGTGGCCACCTGAAATGCCATGGAAGTTACAGTCCAAAACATGGCCGTAGCAATGCCAGCTATTTCCCCGATATATTGCATTTATTTCCTCAATCCAATAATACAAATGCAGGCGATTTTCATTACCTGCAAACTTATCGCAATAGTGTTAAAATGAAAGTCCGAAAATAAGAATAATCCGGTTACTTGCGTAGATCCTTCGCTCCTAAAATGGCATTAACCAATGACACTAACAAGCTGAAAATAATGGCCCCAAAATAACCCACCGACATAATATCTATTTTTCGGTAAAAAAAATGCTTTCCTACAACACACTTTGTAAAAATCTTGTTTCTTCGGATTTTAGAAATTTATTTAGCGTTTTTATAATAATTGCAGCTAATTTTGTTCGCTGACTCACGAAAAATCTGCTATGAGACTAATCATTCAACCTGCACCTGATGATGTGGCCCGTTGGGCAGCCAACTACATCGTACGTAAAATCAACCTGGCAAATCCTACGGCTGACAAGCCATTTGTACTGGGATTACCCACCGGAAGTACGCCTCTGAATACTTATCATGAACTGATACGATTGCATCGGGAAGGAAAAGTTTCATTCAAACATGTGGTCACTTTTAACATGGATGAATATGTCGGGCTTCCGGAAGAACATCCCGAAAGTTACCACTCTTTTATGTGGTCCAACTTCTTCAAGCATATCGATATACAAGAGAAAAATATCAATATTCTCAATGGAAACGCAGACGATCTAAAAGCCGAGTGCGCCCGTTACGAAGAAAAGATCAAATCAGTTGGCGGAATTGATTTATTCATGGGAGGTGTTGGAGCTGACGGACATATTGCATTTAATGAGCCGGGATCCAGTCTGGTGTCGCGAACACGAGACAAAGAACTGAATTACGATACACGGGCCGCCAATTCCCGCTTTTTCGACAACGACATTAATAAAGTACCCAAATTGGCTTTGACCGTTGGTGTGGGAACCGTGATGGACGCAAAAGAAGTACTGGTATTGGTTACCGGACATAACAAAGCACGTGCCTTGCACCAGGCAATTGAAGGTGGGGTCAATCATATGTGGACCATCACCGCCTTGCAGCTTCACCCGCGTGGTATCATTATTTGTGAGGAAAATGCCACCGTTGAATTAAAAGTAGGAACCTGCAAACATTTCAAAGATATTGAGAAAAACAATCTTTCACCCGACGCAATTTGGGAGAAAGACGGCAATTTAGGGTGGTAAAATCGGGTTCCTGTCATTCTGAACCGAAGGTTTGTCTAACAAATTACCACTCTTGAAAAACTCTTTAAACGCTGAAATACTGATAATTGAATAAAACAACCAACGCATTACATTGGAAATTCGCAATAAATTTTCATCCGGTAGATGCATTGAACATCATAATTTCATATATTTATAGCAAGAAACAGAACAACTAAAAAAAGAGATTACTGAAAACGGTTGTTTGAAACAAATTTCTTAATTTTATGTTCTGTTAGTAAAAGTGACCTGTAATTATCCCTCCTCATATCTGTCTTGGTCTTTTATGAACAGTTGCCTGTCAATCCCCGACGGGCAACTTTCTTTTTTAATGGCTTTATCGTCATGTTTTAAAACACAGCACAATGCTGAATTCACATTAAATACCTTAAAAAATTATTGGCTAACTTTAGTGTCCAAATGCAATCAAAATGTTAACCTCCGGATTTTGAATAAATTTATTAATATGCAGGTTAAATTATTTATGAACAAATGAGTATCTGCTTCCCGGAATGATGTGAATTTCATTCAAACCAAGAACATAGTTTTGTGTTTAGTTTTATTTACCATTGAAAATAAAGTTTAGTTTTGCAACAAATTCATCATAGTTAATTCGAATTAATATTCAACACTTTATGGCTAAAAATGTATACAAATTCGGTAATGGACAGGCGGAGGGCCGTGCCGATATGCGTAATCTGTTAGGAGGAAAAGGAGCCAATCTGGCAGAAATGAACCTGATTGGAGTACCGGTTCCCCCAGGCTTCACCATTACCACTGATGTATGTACCGTTTACACCAAAGAAGGCCGTGATGCAGCACTCAAACTAATCAATAATGAAGTAAAAGAAGCTGTCGCGCACATTGAAGAGCTTACCGGAACAAAATTTGGGGACAAAAACAATCCGTGTTTGGTTTCTGTCCGTTCAGGCGCCAGGGCTTCCATGCCAGGTATGATGGATACCATCCTCAACCTTGGGTTGAATGATATGGCAGTGGAAGGGATGTCAAAAAAAACCGGCAACAATCGTTTTGGATGGGATTCATACCGACGTTTTATCCAGATGTATGGTGACGTGGTAATGGATCTGAAGCCGAAAAACAAAGAAGATATCGATCCTTTCGAAGAAATCATCGAAGCGATGAAAGAAGAGAAAGGAATCGAACAGGATACCGAATTCACCATTGACGATCTGAAAGTTCTGGTTCTTCGTTTTAAAGAAGCGATTAAAAACGAAACCGGCAAAGAATTCCCAACGGATCCATGGGAGCAGCTTTGGGGGGCCATTACGGCTGTATTTGACAGTTGGATGAACGACCGTGCAATCTTGTATCGTCGCCTGAACTCCATTCCCGAAGAATGGGGAACTGCCGTTAATGTTCAAGCCATGGTATTCGGTAACATGGGAGACAATTCAGCTACCGGTGTTGCCTTTACCCGTGATGCTGCAACCGGCGAAAACCTGTTTAACGGTGAATACCTCATCAATGCGCAGGGTGAAGATGTTGTTGCCGGGACCCGTACTCCACAGCAAATTACCAAAGAGGGTTCTCTCCGTTGGGCAAAACTCCAGGGCATTAGCGAAGAAGAACGCGCCAGCAAATATCCTTCACTGGAAGAATCAATGCCAACAGCTTACAAAGAACTGGACGAAATACAGCATAAACTGGAAGAGCACTACCAGGATATGCAGGATATGGAATTCACCATTCAGGAGGGCAAACTTTGGTTGCTCCAAACCCGTAACGGCAAACGCACCGGTGCAGCCATGGTAAAAATTGCCATGGATATGTTGAAAGCTGGAGAAATTGACGAAGAAACAGCCATTCTTCGCCTCGAACCCAACAAACTCGATGAGCTTCTTCACCCGATTTTCGACACCAAAGCCCTGGAGCAGGCAACTGTTATTGCAAAAGGCCTTCCGGCATCCCCCGGTGCTGCTACCGGCCAAGTCGTTTTCTTCGCTGATGAAGCCAAAAAATATGAAAACTCCGTTCTCGTTCGTATCGAAACTTCTCCGGAGGATCTCGAAGGGATGAACGTTGCACGTGGAATTCTTACTGCACGTGGAGGTATGACTTCCCACGCAGCTGTAGTTGCCCGCGGTATGGGTAAATGCTGTGTTTCCGGGACCGGAGGCATTAAAATTGACTACAAAACCCGCTCTTTCGTTGCTAACGGAAAAACATACAAAGAAGGTGACTGGATTTCACTCAACGGAACTACCGGAGAAGTTTATGATGGTAAAGTAATTACCAAAATTCCCGATCTGAGTGGAGACTTTGGCCTCATCATGGAGCTGTCAGATAAATTCACCCGCATGTATGTTCGAACCAACGCCGACACACCGAAAGATGCGCAGATTGCCCGTAATTTTGGCGCTCAGGGTATTGGCCTCTGTCGTACCGAGCATATGTTCTTTGAAGGAGAGCGTATCAAAGCCATGCGTGAAATGATCCTGGCTTCAGATGAAGAAGGAAGACGGAAAGCATTGGTTAAGCTGCTCCCCTACCAACGTGAAGACTTTGAAGGTATCTTCGAAGCCATGGCTGGTTACGGAGTAACAGTTCGTCTGCTTGACCCGCCACTTCACGAATTTGTTCCTCACCAGCAGGCAACTCAGAAAGAGCTGGCTGGCGAAATGGGTGTTGCAATCGACGTTATCCGTTCGAAAGTAGCCGAGCTGGAAGAGTTCAACCCGATGCTCGGACACCGTGGTTGTCGTTTGGGTAACACCTATCCGGAAATCACCGAGATGCAGGCTCGTGCTATTATTGAAGCAGCAATAAACCTGAAAGCTAAAGGTATTGATGCCCGTCCGGAAATTATGGTCCCGCTCGTAGGTACCCTGAAAGAACTGAAACTTCAGGCAGACATCATTAATGAAACGGCTGAGAAAGTATTCCAGGAAAAAGGTGACCGCATCGATTACAAAGTTGGTACCATGATTGAAGTTCCGCGTGCTGCACTTACTGCTGCCGAGATTGCTGAAGTCGCTGAATTCTTCTCATTCGGGACCAATGACCTTACGCAGATGACCTTTGGTTATTCGCGTGATGATGCCGGTAAATTTCTGCCGATTTACATCAAGAAAGGTATTCTGAAGCAGAATCCGTTCCAGGTCCTCGATCAGGAGGGAGTCGGTCAATTAATTGATATGGCCACTAAACGTGGTCGTGGAACTAACCCGAACCTGAAAGTGGGTATATGTGGTGAGCATGGTGGTGAACCGAGCTCTGTTGAGTTCTGCAACAGTGTAGGCCTCGACTATGTAAGTTGTTCTCCTTACCGCGTTCCGATTGCACGTCTGGCAGCAGCTCAGGCCAACCTGAAACAAGGATAAAGCATTATCAACTATTGTTTTCAAAATAAAAGGAAAGGGTGCCGTCCGAACGGGCACCCTTCTTTTTGCTGCTTTATGTAAGCTATTCTGATTGATTAATGACAGTTGACATCTCCGTATTGGGGGGCAATAAGTGTAGAAGTTTCCGCCGAAACAGTAGATATCTCAATGCTCATGCCTGGTTACCATCGGATGACGACGTCCCCAGGGAGCCCGGGCATAAACCCTTAATCTTCGGTTGTAGCAGGGAATTCTGTAATGACGGTGATTTATATAAACCGGATCCATCTTCTGAAACGACAAATCACTATGCCAATCCTTTATATTGAAATGAGAAAAAATCAAATAAACATGTATCTTTGCCTTCTCAAAATCAAAAAAACGTGGGAAGGATTCTGGCCCTTGATTACGGCAGAAAGCGAATTGGAGTAGCGGTGACCGATCCACTTCAGTTAATTGCCAGTAGGCTTACAACCATAGCTACACACGAAATCTGGGATTTTCTGAGTGAATATTTACAAAAAGAAGATGTTGAAACTCTTGTAATCGGTTATCCGGTGCAGTTAAACAACGAACCTTCTGAATCCATTCGGTACATCAATCCGTTTCTGAAAAAATTCAGGAAACTCTATCCTGACATGCCCGTTAAACAAATAGATGAGCGCTTTACATCCAAAATAGCGTTTCAAAGTATGATTGATGCCGGCTTGCGAAAAAAATCGCGACAGGACAAAGCAATGGTGGATGCCGTAAGTGCCACCATCATTTTACAATCTTATTTGGAAGAAAATAAATACAAAAAATAAACAGCATGATTTTACCTGTAACCGTTTTCGGCGACCCGGTTTTACGAAAAGTGGCTTCGGACATTGACAAAGACTACAAAGGTCTGCAGGAACTTATCGATAACATGTTTGAAACCATGTACAATGCAGAGGGAGTAGGACTGGCCGCACCACAGGTTGGTTTGTCTATCCGTGTTTTTGTGGTCGATGCCACGCCCATAGCTGACGAAGAACCGGAGTTAAAAGATTTCAAAAAAGCATTCATCAATCCCCATATCATAGAAAAAGACGGTGAAGAAGTTCTCATGGAAGAAGGTTGTTTGAGCATTCCTTTCATCCGGGAAGAGGTGAAACGGAAAAGCCGCATCCGCATGAAGTATTTCGATGAGAATTGGGTGGAGCATGACGAAGTATTTGAAGGATTTACTGCAAGAATTTTGCAACACGAGTACGACCATCTCGACGGAATCCTGTTTGTCGATTACGCTACACCGCTGAAAAAGCGTTTGCTGAAAAGCAAGTTGACAGCGATTACCAAAGGAAAAGTACAGCCTTCGTACCGGATAAAGCTTCCCAAAATCTAATTGGGGGTAAATTCGCTTCTAATATTCAAGGTATTTTAGTGAGATTATCGTAATTTAAATCATCTGATTATGGTAATCTCATTTTTATGACCAGCCTGACTGACCATCTTCGCCGAGTTCCTTTCTTCCGTTTTCTCCTTCCATTCGTCGCCGGAATCCTGTCCGGCTATTCCATAGAAGGCTTCCATTTGTATATTGGCCTCGCCGGGCTCTCCATTCTTTTTTTCTTACTGATAACATTTCGTCGATCGGGCTACCGGGTGGCACCTTTGTTCGGTGCTCTCCTGTACTTTTTCCTATTCGTCTTCGGATGGTACTGGTACCAACAACGACAATGCCGTCCCCAACCTATTCCGGAGCAAACAACACTCTTTGCCGTAGTAACGGGTTTCCCGGAAGAAAAGACCAATTCATACAAAACGGTTTTACAAATCCTTCCCGGCAAGCAAACCATACTAACATACCTGAAAAAAGATTCGATAGCTGCCAGTTTAACTCCCGGACAGGTTATTGCCTTTCATCGCCGACCAACCTCCATCCCACCTCCCACCAACCCGGGCGAATTCAATTACCAGGAATACATGATAAGGCACGGCATTGCTTACCGGCTCTATCTCAGCACAGAAGATTACTTCGTTACAACCGCAAAAATCCGCCTGAACCTCCGTCAAAAAGCGTTGGTTATTCGCAACCATCTGCAAAATGTATTTGTCCGTTACGGTTTTTCCGGCAACGAGATGAGCATACTGTCGGCACTGGTTTTAGGAGACCGGGAAAATATTGATCCGGAAATAAAGGAAGAGTTTACCAATTCCGGCGCCATTCATATCCTGGCCGTATCAGGCCTGCACGTCGGAATAATCTACTTCGTATTCAGCTTTCTGCTGCGTTTTCTAAAAACATACCGTAAGGGCCGCTTTGCCAGGCTCTTCATACTCCTCACAGTTATATGGGGTTATGCGTTTATTACCGGGTTATCTCCCTCTGTTTTGCGTGCAGCCACCATGTTTTCGTTCATCGCTATTGGCGAAAATATCAACCGCCAAAACAACGTTTACAATACGCTGGCAGCATCAGCCTTTTTATTGTTACTCTTCAATCCCATGTTGCTGTTTGAAGTAGGATTCCAACTGTCGTATGCAGCCGTTCTTTCCATCGTATTCTTTCAGCCATTAATTTACCATACCATTTACATACGCAGCTGGTGGCCCGATAAACTTTGGGGACTGCTGACCGTTTCCCTGGCGGCTCAAATTGGTGTTTCTCCTCTCTCTATCTTTTATTTCCATCAATTCCCGGTTTATTTCTGGCTGACCAATCTATTTGCGATCCCCCTGACCACCCTCATCATTTACGCCGCATTTCTACTTCTTTCACTCTCCTTCATTCCTGTAATAGGGAAAGTCATAGCACTTCTCCTGCACATTGTGGTAAAGGCCCTATTATACGCAGTGTCGACTGTTAACATGCTTCCCGGATCGATTATTTCCAATATTTCATTCCCCCCCCAAATGCTGGTTACTTCGATCCTGGTTATCATCTTTCTTACCCTGTTCATTACTGTAAAACAAAAGATATATCTTCAGCTGACACTACTTTCACTCATCATCTTATCGGGAATAACAACCTTCGAGAAGTATCAACTTCTAACCCGGCGGGAAATCGTATTCTTCAATATTCCCCGAAAAACATTGATTGCTACCATTCATGGCAAAAGCATCGTTTGGATTTCATCGGAAGATTCAATCACAACCAAAAAAAAGATGGCCATTTACATGGGGCCTTTCGAACAGATGCATGGTACAACCACGTCCGTAATAATTCCGTTATCCGGGAAAAGAGCCCGGCAGTTTTCCTTTCTACGCAAGAAAAAAGACATGATAAACTTCGCCGGTATGAGAATATGGGTCCCGGAAAAAGCAGAAATGCCGGCGTTTATGCCACCTGCCGACCTGATTTACTTGTATAAATTCGACCCTGAGGGCATCACGAAATTCAAGGCAGAAGAACATCCTGTTATGCAATTTGTTACGAACACCCCACCGTTTCCTGATAAAAAATCGAAAAAAGCCGGAAAAAGTAAAATCCTTCCGGGAAATGTATACTCTCTTCCTGACAAAGGAGCGCTACGCGCAAACATCTTTATTTCAGATAAAAACAAAAAAAACGGCATCAAAATTGGATATATAACTCATTAATAATTTACTTTGCGGTGCATTTAAAATTAGGCTGAAAGAATTATGAAAATTATAATTGCCGGTGCCGGCGAGGTGGGAACACACCTCGCTAAAATGTTATCAAAAGAAGATCACGATATTGTCCTAATGGACGACAACGAGGAAAAGCTGAATAATATTTCCTCCTTGCTTGATGTATTAACTGTTCTTGGGTCAGCCATATCAATCAGTGATCTGAAGGAAGCCAATGTTCAGCACGCCGACTTGTTCATTGCGGTAACGCCCTACGAGGAGCGTAATATCGTGGCCTGTCAGTTGGCCAAACATCTTGGGGGCCGCAAAACAGTCGCCCGAATTGATAATCAGGAATTTTTGTTTCCACAAAACAGAGAATACTTTGCCAGCCTGGGTATTGACGAATTGATTTACCCGGAACACCTGGCAGCCAAAGAGATTGTTACTTACCTGAAACAAAGCAGCACGCGACTGATTCATGAATTTTCGGGCGGTAAGCTTATTCTGTTTGGTGTCAAGATTCGTTCGAATAATAAAATCGTTGGCAAAACGCTGCGTGAGTTAGCCCAGGGAAAAGAAGAGTTCATGGCGGTAGCCATCACTCGTGAATCAGAGACGCTGATTCCGCACGGAGATGATCAGATTCTTGCTGGAGACATCGTTTTCTTTGTATCGAGCCCTTCCACTGTTCCGTCAATTCTTGAAAAAGCCGGTAAGAAACGATTCGAAGTAAAGAATGTGATGATCATGGGCGGAAGCCGCATTGGAATGAAAACGGCTATGCGACTGGGTGAGCATTTCAATGTGAAAATTATCGAGCAGGATAAAGCTCGCAGCCTGAAAGTTTCTGAAAAAGCAAACAAAGCCCTGGTTATTCATGGTGACGGCCGCGATATGGATCTACTGAAGACCGAAGGAATCGACCAGATGGATGCCTTTATTGCGGTAACCGGAAATTCCGAAACCAATATTCTTTCCTGCCAGTTGGCAAAGCAAGTAGGTGTCAAGCGGACCATTGCCGAAGTGGAAAACATCGATTATATCGACTTTGCCGAACGAATTGGTATCGGTGGTGTGATCAACAAGAAACTGCTGGCCGCATCGTATATTTATCGCTTTACGTTAAATGCCGAAGTATCACATGTAAAGTGCCTGGCTGCTTCAGATGCAGAAGTTCTCGAATTCATCGTGAAAAAAGATTCACTGGTAACCCAAAAAACCATCCGCGACCTAAGTTTCCCGGAAAATGCAACTATTGGAGGATATATCAGGCAAAATCAGGGGTATATTGCCAATGGCGACACAAAATTTATTGAAGGAGATAAGGTTGTTGTTTTCACCCTGCCCTCAGCGTTGAAAAAAATTTCGAAATTCTTTAAATAATTTTCCACCCGGCCTAAGAGAAGAAATTCTGTGTTTAACTTCAAGGTCATCGTAAAAATAATGGGACTGCTTCTCGTGGCAGAAGCAACGGCCATGATTGTTGCACTACTCGTGGCAATTGGATACGGTGGGCCCGGCATAAATTCATTTCTCTATTCAATTGGAATTACAGTAATTTCCGGAGGTATTCTTTTTCTATTCGGAAGAAAAAGCTCAAATAATATCGCCAAGCGTGATGGCTATATCATCGTTACGTTAACCGGGATTGTATTTTCCCTGTTCGGAAGCCTGCCTTAGCACTTCCTCACGGGATATTGTTTTGGCGTAGTATGACGCAATGGTTGGGCGGTATGGGAATCATTGTTCTTTCTCTCGCAATTCTTCCGGTATTAGGAATCGGAGGGATGCAGTTTTTTGTTGCTGAAGTTTCCGGCCCAACGCCAAACAAGTTACATCCGCGGATTAAGCAGACGGCCAAACGATTATGGGGCATATACGTGCTATTTACCGTTCTGGAAACCATCTTGCCCTACATCGGGAAAGTGCCATTGTTCGATGCAGTCTGTCACTCCTTTACCACCATGGCAACAGGAGGTTATTCAACTAAACAGGCAGGTATCGCATTCTTCACATCGCCATACATTCAATATGTTATAACCATATTTATGTTTCTGGCGGGTACTAATTTCTCTCTCTCCTATCTTGTCCTTAACGGGAAATTGAAAAAGGCATGGGCAAATGAAGAATTCAGGTGGTACGGATTACGCCGGCTTATTCATCCCAATGCGGTTATTCCGGTCCGATTCAATCAACGAACAGTTTCCGATCAGATTATGCTGAATGTTCTGGCCTTCTTTATAATTTACGTATTGGTCTTTTTCGGAAGCGTGGTCATTTACACATTCATCGAACCCGATTTAAGTTCAGCTATTGGCGCTGTTGCAACCAGTTTGGGTAATATCGGCCCCGGCTTGGGCAATGTGGGACCTACGGAGAATTTCTATCATGTACCAGCTTTCGGTAAATGGTTTCTTTCGTTCCTGATGCTACTCGGACGTTTGGAGCTCTTCACCATCCTGATTCTGTTCACTCCTTTCTTCTGGAGAAATTAAACCGAAAGAATTACTCGAGTAATTCACCTTTCCCCTGCCGAATAATTTGTGGAACATCCCCGGTACAATCCACTACCGTAGAAGGAATATTATCACCATATCCACCGTCAATAACCAAATCGATCAAATCGCCAAACTTTTCTTCAATCAGTTCAGGATCGGTCGTATATTCCAGTATTTCATCCTCATCACGCACCGAAGTCGACATAACCGGATTTCCCAATTCACGGACGATTTCGCAAATGATGTTGTTATCAGGGACCCTGACGCCAACGCTTTTCTTCCGGTTCTTAAACATTTTTGGCACCTGGCTATTAGCCTGAATAATAAAGGTAAACGGTCCCGGAAGATTTTTTTTCATTAGCTTGAAAACCGGATTGGAGATGGGCTTACTAAAATCGGATATATGGCTCAAATCATGACAAATAAATGAAAAATCAGCTTTTTCCGGTTTCATATTTTTCAGGCGGGCCACCCGTTCAACTGCCTTGGGTTGCGTAATATCGCAACCGATACCATAAATTGTATCGGTTGGATAAACGATGACTCCACCGTTTCGCAACACATCAACCACCGTCAGGATATCTTTCTGATTTGGATTTTCTTCATAAATGCGTATCAACATAGCGTTCCTGCTTGATGCCGGAGCAATATCCGGCAAGATTGCCTAAAATTAATTTTTTCAGACTAAATTCGCCCGCGATTAACCATAAAAGATTTTCAGCTTTGAAGCAGTCAACCGATCTGACACACGGACATATATCACAACAGATAATTAAGCTATCAGTTCCCATTATGGGCACATCTTTCATTCAGATGGCCTATAGCATGATCGACATGATTTGGCTCGGACGCGTAGGCAGCGATGCCGTAGCCGCTGTCGGCGCAGCTTCGTTCTTCACCTGGCTCGGTATTTCACTCATGCTGATAACCCGTACAGGAGCTGAAGTAGGGGTTTCGCAATCACTCGGATCCGGAGACAATAAAAGGGCTATCTCATTTGCGCAACAATCGCTTACAGGAGCGTTGGCACTGGCAATTTTGTATGGGATTTTAACCTATATTTTTGCCCCCGGACTAATCGGTTTTTTTAAGTTGGCGAACACCGATGTCAATCATAACGCTGTTTCTTACCTCCGGATTATTTCTGCCGGTTCCCTCCTCTATTACAGCAATCCGACTTTTTCCGGCGTATTCAACGGGGCTGGCAATTCCAAACTACCATTCCGGATTAACTCCATCGGGTTATTGCTGAATATTGTTGCCGATCCACTCCTTATTTTTGGCGTTGGCCCCATTCCGCAAATGGGTTCTGATGGCGCTGCCTATGCGACTGTTGCCTCACAGGGGCTGGTGTTGTTGTTGTTTATCATTCGAATAAAAAGCGGAAAGTCGCCATTAAACAAGGCCAGCATTCTTTCCGGTTTGGATCTTCCGTACATGCGGAAAATTTTCAAACTCGGTTTACCGGTCGCAATGCAAAGTATTTTGTTCGCCATTTTTGCCATGATTCTGGCCCGCATTGTTGGACGTTGGGGAGCGCTTCCTATCGCCGTACAGAGTGTTGGCGCGCAAATTGAGGCACTAAGCTGGATGACGGCCAGTGGATTTGCCACCGCCCTGGGCGCTTTTGTCGGACAAAATTTTGGTGCAGCAAAATGGGAACGCATTTACAAAGGATTTCTCATCACAGTTGGACTTAGCAGTGTCGTTGGCTTTATTGTCGGCATTCTGTTTGTCGGTTTCGGGCAACAGGTATTTGCCATATTCATTCCCGAACCGGACGCCATCCAAATGGGAGGTAAGTATCTTGAGATTCTGGGCTACTCACAAATATTCATGTGTATGGAAATTGCCACATCCGGAGCATTTAACGGAATCGGGCGTACCATGCCCCCTTCTATTATCGGAATCACATTAACCGGCATGCGCATCCCCCTCGCCTTGGCGCTGGCGCTCGGTACATCATTAGGGTTATTGGGCGTTTGGTGGAGCCTCTCTTTAACGTCCATCCTAAAAGGTATCATTCTGTTTGTCTGGTTTTACCGGCTGGTTACTAAACATCCCGATAATTTGGCCGTGCAAGGGCGACCGCTGCAGTTCATTCGTCTGATTCCAAACCGTATCAGGCAACAATTTCTCGGAATAAAAACCAAATAGACAATGAAACGGCAAATACTGACAACCGAAGATGGTTCGCATACCCTGTATGTTCCCGAAATGGATGAGCATTACCACTCAATTCATGGGGCCAGGCAGGAATCGATGCATGTTTTTATTGAAGCCGGATTGAACGCCCATCCCGGGAAAGAACTGACCATTTTTGAAGTAGGCTTCGGTACCGGATTGAACGCATTTCTCACAGCCTTGGAAAGTAAGCATCAACAAAGAAAGATCACCTATCACACCATCGAAAAATTTCCCTTACGGGAAGAAGAATGGAAAAGCCTGAACCCTGAAAAGGATACAGATAATGAAGACAGCCAACTATTCACCCACCTCCATAACTGTCAATGGGAAAAGATAAACCATATTGATGATAAATTTCAACTACAGAAAATAGAAGGCGATTTAACAAACTTCAATTTCCAGGCACTTCCTCCATTCGATTTGGTCTATTTCGACGCATTTGCCCCCGATAAGCAACCACAACTTTGGTCACCCAAAATATTTGCCGCCATTTTCAATCATATGGCGAATGATGGAATACTTGTTACCTACAGCGCCAAGGGCACAGTGAGGCGGATCATGCAGTCAGCAGGTTTTCAGATGGAAAGAATTCCGGGGCCTCCGGGAAAAAGAGAAATGCTCAGGGGAAGAAAACCCTGATTATCTTTTGTTTTTTTAACAGCGAGCCAAAGGACTCCTCATCGAAAAAGTATATATTCGCAAGACATAAAAAGCTCAATATTATTATGTCAAAAAAGGAGTTAAACTCACAAGTAGAAAAATTTAGTTATTCCATTGGTTTGAGTATTGCAAGCAATCTAATCGGTTCAGGAATCAAAACAATTGATGCCGAATCTTTTAGTATGGCTATTGAAGATGCCTATGAAGGGCACGTACCGAAAATAAGTGCTGACGAAGCCAATCAGATAATCCAGGAATATATCAGCCGGGTCCAGGATAAAGAAAAAGACGAAAACCTGAATGCAGGAAAAGCCTATTTAGAAGAAAATAAAAAGAACCAACACGTCGAAGAACTTCCCAACGGGATGCAGTTTGAAGTGATGGTCCAGGGAGACGGCGAATTGCCTTCCGCTTCCGATAACGTAAAATGTCACTACCACGGAACATTAGTTGACGGTACCGTGTTCGATAGCTCCATTGAGCGGGGCGAACCGGCTCAGTTTCCGGTAAACGGCGTCATCCAGGGATGGCAGGAAGCTCTTCAGCTCATGCCCGTAGGTTCAAAGTGGAAACTGTTTATTCCCCCGCACCTCGCTTACGGCGAAAACGGTGCAGGTGGTGTAATTGGCCCTAATGCAACCTTAATTTTTGAAGTAGAATTATTGGAAATTGAAAAATAATCAAAAGCTTAATTATAAAATCTTTGCACTAAAATTCTTAACATTTTAACAACTATGAAAATTCTCAAAATTGCACTTATCCTTGTTGCCGCAGTATTGGTGATGGCATCATGCAATCAGCAGGCAAGCCGCAATGTTACGCTCAAAACAGCTGCTGACTCTGCCAGTTACGCCATTGGCGTCGATCTGGGAAACAACATAAAAATGAACCTGAAGAATACTCCGGGTGGTGTAAAACTTGATTCAAGTATTATGCTGGCTGGATTTGAAGATATGCTGATGGACAATGACCTGAAAGTACCTGCCGAAAAAGGGCGGACTATTATTCAAGCTTTCTTCAGCAAAATTCAGGATCGGGTAGCTCAGGAAAACCTGGAAAAAGGGCAGAAATTCCTGGAAGAAAACGCAAAGAACGACAGCGTAAAAACGACTGACAGCGGACTGCAGTACAAAGTCATCAAGCAAGGTAACGGTGCGGTTCCAAAAGCAGGACAAAAAGTAAAAGTTGACTACACCGGAAAAACGATTGACGGAAAAGTATTCGACAGCTCTATTCAGCGTGGCAAACCGGTTAGTTTCCAGGTCGATCGCGTAATCAAAGGATGGACGGAAGCTTTGGAAATGATGCCTGTTGGTTCAGAATGGATGCTCTATATCCCTGCTGATTTGGCTTACGGCAAGCGCGGTGCAGGTAAAGATATCGATCCTAATTCTACCCTGATCTTTGAAGTTCACCTATTAGGAATTGAAAAATAATCCAAATTAATGGGCTGATATTGGCCCGGAAAAAGGAACACAATCAGGACTCGGAACGGCCAACGCCCTTCCGGGTCTTGCCTTTTTCAACCGATAAACAGTTACTTAAAAGAAACCAGATTATGAGTTTTAAAGTGAAGGGACAGATTGAGCAGTTGCTTCCGGTTGTAACAGGTACCAGTGCCAGAGGAGAATGGAAGAAACAGGAGTTTGTCGTTCAGACCGATGAACAATACCCAAAAAAAATTTGCTTTACTTTATTCAACGACAAAATTAACTTGCTGGAAGGCTTTAACAGCAACATGGAAGTGGAAGTGTCGTTTAGTGTGGAGTCAAGAGAATATAATGGAAGGTGGTTCCATAATGTAAATGCCTATCGCATTGATAAGGCGAATACTGAACCGGAAGGGTTCAATCCACCACCGTTTAACGAGAATGATATACCGCCTGAAACGGAGGATGACGGCGGCGATTTGCCATTCTAAAAAAAAGAGGGTGTCCGAAAAGTTGAATTGGAAAAGTGTTTACTTTCAAATTGAAAGCAATCTTGGATTTACCCCTCCTCCCGATGGACATCGGGACTCCCTAAAGGTGAGGCTTAAAGTCCCCTTCAGGGTTCCGATACTTCGGAATAGGGGTAAATAACTAAAGCTGTACTTACAATTTGATAGTTCTGAAAATGCTCTTTGGACTTTTCGGACACCCTCTTTTTTTATTTTATTGGAATTTGCCTTTTAAATTCCTGCTCTAATGAGATAAAAGTCTCCGTCCGGGAGATTCCATCGATACCCTGAAGATCGGTATCGATAATCTTCTTCAGGTGCTTATTCGTTTTGGTCTGTATTTTTATAAAAATTGCATACTGACCGGTCGTATGATGGCACTCCACAATTTCTGAGATTTCGCGCAATTGCTTCACAACTTTTCTATCGTAACTTGCTCTTTCGAGATATATCCCCATATAAGCACAAGTGTTGTATCCAAGCTTTTGCGGGCTCACAATAAATTCAGAACCGGTAACTACACCCAAATTCAACAGGCGCTGAACACGTTGGTGAATCGCAGCGCCGGAAACACCACACTCACGGGCCACTTCCAGAAACGGAATACGGGCATTGGTGGTGATGAGCTTCAATATTTTCCTATCCAAATCATCGATCTGGATGATCTGCTCCTGAAACTCCTCTTCATTTTCTGCATTATACTTTTTTACCATACTTTCGATTTGTCACAAAATTGGCTATTTTTTTTATATATTAAAAGAGCCAATGTTATAAAACATCGGCATTTATCCATCGATAAATCGACATTAAAAAACACCTCGCGGGCAGGATCAGCCTAATACCTCGCTAGTGATGAGCAATATACGCGGCAACCAAATCACATTAACAACGCTTTATAAAGGACTGCAAACATACAAAATTCAGGCTTCATTATTGTTCACCTGCTTCAAATTGCGAAAATCTTCGCCGGAAGGGTTCTGAAAAACCCGTAGTCCGAATTCAGGTAATACGGCTAGAATATGATCGAAGATATCAGCCTGCAATTCTTCGTAGTTTGCCCAACGCTGATCTTTACTAAATACATATATTTCAACAGGGATTCCTTTTTCAGTTGGTTGCAAATGACGAATCAAAAATGTCATCTCATCATGCACCATCGGATGATTGTGTAAATAAGCTTCAAGATACTTTCGAAAGATTCCCAGGTTAGTTTGTTTTCTACCGGAGACATAATCCCGATCATCAAGTTGTTTTGCCTGGTTATATTCCTTAATTTCCTTTTCCTTTCTCTCTACATATTCCCGAATAAGAGAGAACTCACGAAGATGCTCCAGCAACTCAGTATCGGCGAAACGTACCGTCGTCATATCGATATTAATGGATCGCTTGATTCGGCGTCCGCCAGATTCCTCCATCCCAATCCAGTTCGTCATTGAGCCTGAAACCAAGGCATATGTCGGAATGGTCGTAATGGTTTTGTCCCAGTTCTGCACTTTTACCGACGTGAGAGAAATATCTTCTACCGTTCCATCAGCATTGTAGGAGGGCAACGAGATCCAGTCTCCAGGCTTCACCATTTTATTGGCAGCCAGCTGAATACTGGCAATAAAACCAAGAATGGCATCTTTAAACACGAACAACAACACAGCTGCCATTGCCCCCAAGCCGGTAAATAGTCTTCCGGGGCTCTTCGAAATGAGCACCGAAACCAGAAAAATGCCCCCAATAAAATAAAGCAACAACTTCATCAGCTGTATATAACCCTTTATTGGCCTTGCCTTGGAAAAAGGATACGTTTGATAAATATCGAGTGATGAACTAAGCAACCGGTTAAAGACAGCTATGAGAACAATAATCAAATAAATTTTGGCTATTCCCAAAAGCGCCCCAGCCATCCAGCCAATATCATTTCCGGCAAAGTTCGCCGCCCACCGGATTATTAAAACCGGAGCGATATGTGCCAGTACGTTAAAGACCCGGTTTTTAAATAGGATATCGTCCCACTCAAAACGAGTACGTTTTACAATTCTGGAAAATACTCCCCGCAATGCAGACCTCAAAATCAGATGAAAAATGCCGGAAATGGCAGCAATACTGAAAAGCACAACTATGGCTGAAAAAAGCACAGCCATTTGCTCATTATGAACTACATCGAGAAAAAGATTCTTTAACCAGGAATAATATGTTGACATTTTTACAGTTTTAAATAAAAAAGGTTGATTAATTTTCCCACCATGAAAGCAAAAATAAACAAAGATACCTACATGAAAAGCATCCTTTTAAACATACTTTTCATATTACTGCCTTTTTCGGGAATTGCTTTTCCCCGATTTGGTCAATATTTTACGGAAGGCGCCCTTCGCTTCGATTATCTACTGGCAGGCAACAACAAAACAGTCCAGGTTTTCCCGGCGGCCACCAAAAGAGAAAAATTCTGGAGCGGTTCACACAATTACCTGGTCGATACATTAAACTTAGGAGCTTACCGTTACAGGGTATTCGACAAAAATAGCGGCAAGTTGATTTTTAGCCGGGGGTTTGCCCCGCTTTTCCAGGAATGGCAAACCACACCGGAAGCAAAAAAACAAGAACGCTCATTCTACCAGGCACTCCGCTTTCCGTTTCCTCAAAACGAAGTAAAACTTGAAATTGATCAACGAAACTGGGATGGTAAATTTGTTCCGGTTTTTCAAACCGATATTGATCCGAAAGATTATTTCATCATTAATGAAACGCCTACAAAAGAGAAAGTAGTAGATGTTTTACATTCGGGGAAACCGGAAAATCATGTAGACATCGCGATTCTGGCTGAAGGCTACACCGCAGACCAAATGGACAAATTTGTACGTGACGCCACCCGTATGACTGATTATCTCTTCGCCGTATCACCATTTTCTGAAAACAAAAGCAAATTCAATGTTTATGCGGTCGAAACTCCATCGGTTGAATCGGGGACTGACATTCCCGGACAACATATATACAGGAACACAGCTTTCAATACAACCTTTTACACGTTTGATGTGCCACGTTATTTAACTACGACGGATATGAAATCGGTTAGCGATGCTGCAGCCTGCGTACCTTATGATCAGGTAATTGTTCTGGTTAACTCCGTAAAATACGGTGGAGGCGGATTCTATAATTTCGTTAATGTCTGCACAGCCGACCATAACCTGTCAAACCTGGTTTTCGTACACGAATTTGGACACGGATTTGCCGGGCTTGGAGATGAATATTACACATCGGCCGTAGCATATGAAGATTATTACAATCTAAAAGTGGAACCATGGGAGCCCAACCTGACCACATTAGTTGATTTTGGGAAAAAATGGAAAGACATGGTGGCTCCTTCTACGCCAATCCCTACACCTCGCACTCCTGAATATAATAATAAAACAGGTGCTTTCGAAGGTGGCGGTTACATGAATAAAGGAGTTTACAGTCCTTACGAAGACTGCCGGATGAAGTCTAACGAAGCATCAGGTTTTTGCCCTGTTTGCAAAAGAGCCATCATTCGGACCATCGATACGTATACCAAATAATTACGTTTCAATACAACTAAAAAAGAGGGTGTCCGAGAAGGAATATAATGGAAGGACATGTAACTCCGGACGTAAGAAGCTTTTCGAGTTACTGAAGGGTGAAGGACGAGACGTTGCGACACAATCTATTTCCGGTATTAACCTGAAATATGTGTGGTCGTTTGTTACCAGCTTTTTTAATAAACTAAACCTTGACTAATTTCGATTACCATCAAGATAAAAGCCCGTTCTTCCATATTTGTAATACATATTCATATATTGATTTATTGCACATTACAGGACAATGCAGTCATCTACATGCTGTACAACATATAACTTTCAATTTGTTACACAAAAGAACAAAAAGGAATACAACCGAAATTAAAAATCCACCGCATACTTCTAAGAAATCAAAAACCTGAACCGCCTAATTTAAAAGATAAAATAGACACATTTCTGTAATGTATACAGACCGCATTTTACCTTTCGAAAAGTGATTGCAGAATGCAAAAAAAGCAGTTGATTTGTATCGTTAATTACAATTTAAAACTAGTTAAACAGATAAAAAATTCGAGGTCATGAAAAACTTGAAACAATATTTCGCAATTACAATCATGGCATTGGTTATATCACTTTTCAGCAGTACAACATTTGCCATTGGTAATAAAAACAGCAATGATTTAAATGGCTTTAAAATCACACCTGTTGAAAATATCGGAACGAGCCATACCGATGTTTGGAACCTGGAATATTCCAATTCAGCAAAAAACATCAACATTGTAAAATCAGTTGAAAAGGGAGTAACTCAGTACATCGTTCGCGGAGAATTCCTCGAAGTTCGCTATGTTTCTTCCAAGAAAGGTTTCGGCGCCCGTTTGATTAAAGAATCTGAAGCACAAGTCCCAAGCGCCATCCGCGATAACGTTATCAACCTGGATGCCGTTAAGCAACAACGCATTATCAGTTCAGAACCTGTAAATGACCAAACAGCGCTCAGTCTCATAGCAGCATACCTGCCTGAGTTGGTTAACAACAATTATAAGCACATTTTACAGTAAGTATTCACACGAGGTTAAACGATGTAAAGCCTTCCGTAACCGGGAGGCTTTTTTATGTGCGGGAGACGATACACAGTTGTGAGAAAGATTATATTTTTGCTAAAATAATACATCTATGATTGACTTTTGTACCACCGTCGCAGCACGGGAAAATTTCTCGACAAACCGGTTGAAGTTGAAAAATTAAACAACTCATAACCGCAGGCTTACTGGCCCCTTCTTCCAAGAATAACCGCCCCTGAAAGTTTTTAATTGTTGATGAGCCGGAGAAACTCAATGTGCTGTCTTATTCCAGGCACTACGGCTCTTCTTTCCTGGCCAACACCCCATTAGCCATTATTATTTTAGGTTCTCAGGAAAAGAGCGATGTTTGGGTAGGGGATTGCTCCCTTTACTGATAAAGGCGTAATATTTCTTCGTCGCTATTACCCGTTGTAATTGTCTTCTTTATCAACTCACCATTTATCCCCTCATACCCGAACTGGTAGCTTGTTTCTTTCTTCAGTCGAAAAGGCAAAAGCCGGTTCAAATCATCCGTAGACGATGGAGAAAACCCAAAATCAACCTTCTCACCGTTTTGAGTAACCGTTACCTTCTCGTGTACCCGGTTATTGCTGTCATCGGCTGCAGTTGTTGAATCTTTCAGAACGACCACCTTCACCCACAATTCGTTTTCGCCCAATTGTTCATCGGTAAGTTGTTTCCTATACAGGTCAATATAACGCTGAGTTACATCAACTCCGTGCACATAACCGGCCTGCTCATCCCACACCAACGGATACTTCATCCCGGTAGGTTTATATGATGTAGCATAGATGCGATGTTCGGGCTGTCCCGGGTCCGCTTTTCCGGCATCGGCCAAGAACCAGCTCTTATTCAGCGCGTCCATATAGTATCCGGTAAAGTACCATTTCCCGTCGATCCAAACTTCCACCCAAGTATGATTTCCCCGCATATTGGTCCACATGGGCGTACCGGCAATGCGCGCAGGGATTCCAACCGACCGAAAAGCATCGACAAGCAAAATCGACAGGCCGGTACAGGTTGCCATTCCCTGCTGAATCGACTCATAAGGCGCCTGATCGACTTTCTTGCGCCTGGTGTTGTATTCCACCTTCAGGATATCCTTTATATGGCGGTTTACGCTGTCAACAGCAGCCAGCATACCAGGCGCTTTTTTAACCAGGGGCGCGAACCATTTGAAAAAATCCGCTCGCCAACGTTCTCTCTTTTCGGAAAGAACGGCATACGGCAAAACTTCATTATAAAAAATAGAATCGGGTAACGCGGCGGTCCATTTAAATTTATCGCGTGCTTCATAAGCTTTATCCACATTTTCGATCAGGAACTCGGCTGAAAGGCTATTCAAATCACGCTCGGGCATGTACCCGATTAAAAATGCCATGGCTGGCTTTTCGTCATGACTGGCATCTTCCAGTGCAATCTTCAACTCTTTCCGGTTATCGTCTGCTTTGCGTAATGCGTTACGGACAAGCTGCGTCTCCTGTCGGCTCAGGTCACGGTGCCATGAATCATGGCAGGAGGTCATAAAACCGGCAATTAGTAAGAGGGGTAGTATTCGATACATTGATATGTTTAACTAAATAATATTTACACGAATTAAGATATTTTTACCTGCCTCCCAAAACATTTGACAAAGCAATAATGTTCTGGTTATCAGAAGAGCTTAATTCATATTGAATCCAAATTCACACAGCAATTTTTCCCGTCGGGCATTGCATTCCGGAACCTGAAAGAAAGAGAAATAAATATTGGGCGCACTGCCATTGTCCTTCAACCAAAATTAAATACCGGCTTTTACTGACAAAAAGTTAATAATTGTTACAAATAATGATAAAGATGGATTGTTTATTGAAGATTTATAAACATTTATCTTAATTTTGGAACAGGAAAAATTTGCTGCCATGACACACAAACACCATCTTGACGAAATCGATCTGAAAATTCTGGATATTATCAGTCAGAATGCCCGTATACCCTTTAAAGACGTTGCTTCGGAGTGCGGAATTTCGCGCGCTGCGGTACATCAACGGGTCAACCGGATGATTGAGATGGAGGTCATCACCGGTTCAGGATACAATATCGATCCGAAAAAAGTGGATTACCACACGTGTACCTACATTGGAATTTTTCTGAATAAAGGTGAACTGTATCATAAGGTTGCCCGGGAATTAATGTCAATTCGTGAAATTGTTGAATGCCATTATACTACAGGTCAATACGCGATTTTTGCCAAGGTTTATGCCAAAAACAATGAGCATTTAAAAGAAATTCTGAATGACCAGATTCAGCGGATTTCGGGAATTTCGAGTACAGAAACCTTTGTTTCGCTGGAAGAAACGTTCAACCGGCAAGTCCCCATTTATAAAAATCAGGAATGAGCCTGTATGCGTTGACGAACGGCTTCGAAAATCAATACCGAAGCGGCCACTGAAACGTTCAACGAAGCAATTTGTCCAAATTGCGGAATTTTCACCCACGCATTAGCTAATTTCAGTAACTCCGACTCTATTCCTTTGTCCTCGGCCCCCATAACAATGGCTGTTGGTTCCTGCATCGAAGTTTCGAAGTAATTCTTCTCTCCCTTTTCAGTCGAGGCCAGAACATTCAACCCACTCTCGCGCAGAAAAATAATGGTATCAGAAAGGCTTTTCACCCGGCAAACCGGAATAATATTCAAGGCCCCGGCAGAAGTTTTCAGTGCATCAGCATTAATCTGGGCCGCACCTTTTTCAGGAATAACAATAGCATGCGCTCCGGCAACTTCTGCAGAGCGGGCTATCGCACCGAAATTCCGCACATCGGAAATTTTATCGAGCACCAGTACCAAAGGTACTTCACCCTTTTCATAGATTCCGGGAATCACATTTTCAATTTTCTGATAGGTGATTGGAGAAAGAAATGCCAAAACGCCCTGATGGTTCTTCCGTGTAATCCGGTCGATGCGCTCTATCGGAACATTCTGGACCGGAATATCCATCTCGCGGACAAGCGAAAACAGTTCACGCGATAATTCATTGGAAAGGCCTTTCCTTACCAGGATTTTCTCGACTTCCTTACCAGCCTTAATCGCCTCGATGACAGATCGTGTTCCAAATACGAAGCTGCTTTTATCAATCGGGGCGCGGTGCCTTACCACGTTTTTTTTGCGTTCCATTCTTCCAGTTCCTCCGTTGTTTTTCCCCAGTCTTCCATCTTCTTATCCAACTCTTTCTTTTTCAGGGAATATTTTTCGAGCAATTGCTCCATATCTTCATTATCAGGATTGGCTAATCGCCCGTCCATTTCTTCAATTTCGGCTTCCAGCGAAATAATTTTCGCCTCTGTTTCGTTCAATTGTTTTTCCAGTCGTGAAATGGTGCGATTAACCTCTTTGCGCTCTTCATAGTTGAGCTCCGGTCCGTCATTTCGTTTTTCTTCCTGTTCAACGACTCGCTGAACAGGCTCATTATTTTTCCGCTCTAACTCTTTCAGCGAATCCATCTTCCTCCGGCGAAGAAACTCATAAATACCGCCCAGGTGTTGTTTTATTTTCTTATCACGAAATTCATAAACAACATTGACCAGCCCATCCAGAAATTCACGGTCGTGCGAAACCAGCAACAGGGTTCCGTCATAATCCTGAAGCGCCTGCTTCAAAATATCCTTCGAATGCATATCCAGGTGGTTGGTCGGCTCATCGAGAACAAGGAAATTAACCGGCTCCAGCAACAAGCGAATCATGGCTAAACGCGACCGTTCTCCACCGGAAAGCACTTTTACTTTCTTATCGACATCTTCGCCGCTAAACATAAATGCTCCAAGAATATCGCGGATTTTGGTCCGGACATCGCCAACAGCAATCCGGTCAATGGTGTCGAACGCCGTGGCGCTCTCATCCAGCAACGAAGCCTGGTTCTGGGCAAAGTACCCGATTTTTACGTTGTGCCCTAATTTAGCGTGCCCGTCAAATTCGAGCTCCTGCATAATGATTCGCGCCAGGGTGGTCTTTCCTTCGCCATTCTTGCCGACGAAAGCAACTCGGTCACCACGCTCAATGGTCAAATCAATATCATTCAGCACCATATTGTCGCCATAACGCTTGCTCATCTGTTTCGCTTCAAAGACCACATTACCAGAGCGGGGAGATGGCGGAAACTTGATGTTCAATGAACGAACATCTTCTTCGTCAATTTCAATGCGGTCAACCTTTTCCAGTTGTTTGATCCGCGACTGAACCTGAACTGCTTTCGTTGCCTTGTAGCGAAAACGTTCGATAAATTCCTCCGTATCCTGAATCATTTTTTGCTGATTGCGGTATGCAGCCATTTGCTGTTCACGGCGTTCTTTACGCAATTCAACATATTTCGAGTAACCAACTTTGTAATCGTATACCTGACCAAGTGAAATTTCGACCGTTCGATTGGTTACATTATCGAGAAATGCCCGGTCGTGCGAAACCAATACTACTGCTCCGGCATAATCTTTCAGGAAATTCTCCAACCATTGAATCGATTCGATATCCAGGTGGTTAGTCGGCTCGTCGAGAAGGAAAACATCCGGCTTAGCCAATAGAATCTTAGCCAGCTCGATACGCATTCGCCAACCTCCGGAAAACTCGGTTGTCTGCCGGTCGAAATCAGAACGTTTGAATCCAAGTCCAACCAGGGTTTGCTCAATATCGGCGTGAAAATTCCCACCGCCCAACAACTGAAAACGGTCATTGGCTTCGGTAACCTCATCAATTATTTTGTGATAAGCATCCGATTCATAATCCTCGCGGGTAGCCAGTTGATGATTCAGATACTCAATTCGCTTTTCCATCGCTACAATTTCGTCGAAGGCAGCAACAGCCTCTTCCATCACTGTTTTACCATCTGCCGTAATCATGTGCTGCGGCAAATAACCAACCCGCACGTCCCGGGGTGCTACCACCCGGCCTGAACCTGGCTGCAACTGTCCGGAAAAAATTTTCAGCAGCGTTGATTTACCTGCACCATTTCGTCCAACCAAACCAATCCGATCCCGCGGATTCACGATGAAACTTATCTGCTTGAATAACTCAAATCCACCAAACTCCAGGTGTAAATCTTCAACTGAAATCATAAAACACTACTTCTTCTAAAATTGGGACAAAGATAACAGAAATTACAGGGGAGGCCACTGGTTGTTTCCGATTATCAGCCTTGATCCTCATTCTTTTCCGGCACCAAATTACGGACGTTGAACCAATCACTTTGGCCGCCCAAAACCAAGGTTTTCCATACAAGATGAATTTATATCTTTGGAGAAATTAAAAACAGAAGATTTTGGGCAGAAGAAAAAAACCGCTTCCCTTATTCGAAAGGGTAACCATTGCGGATGTAGGAGCTGAAGGGAAGGCCGTTGCCAAGGTTGATGATATTGTTATTTTCACCACACATGTGGTTCCCGGCGACATAGTCGATTTGCAGGTATTCCGGAAAAAGCGCCGGTTTATGGAGGCACGGGTTGTGAACATTCATGAATATTCGTCCGAACGCACCGATGCGTTTTGCCAGCACTTTGGCACCTGCGGCGGTTGTAAGTGGCAATATTTACCCTACGACAAACAACTTTTCTACAAAGAAAAACAGGTGACAGAACAGCTGCGGCGTATCGGACATTTAGAGCTGCCTGAAATTACGCCCATCAAGGGTTCCGATAAAACTACTTTTTACCGGAACAAACTGGAGTTTACTTTCTCGAATAAACGCTGGCTCACGCAGGACGAGATTGATACAGGAAAAAATTTCGAGAACATGGATGCACTGGGATTTCATATTCCCGGGATGTTCGACAAGGTGCTCGACATTGAGAAATGCTGGCTTCAGACCGAATCGTCGAACGACATACGGAACGAAATCAGGGCGTATGCATTGAAAAATAATCTTTCATTCTTCGATATCCGAAACCAGGAAGGCTTGCTGCGCAACCTGATTATACGAACCGCCAGCACCGGCGAACTCATGGTCATTATTTCCTTCTTCCACGAAAGTGAAGAGGAACGAATTGGTTTGCTGAAGCATGTAAAAACGAAATTCCCGGAAATCACATCGCTGATGTATGTGATTAACGAGAAAGCCAACGACACCATCACCGACCAGGAAATCATTTGTTTTTCCGGACGCGACCACATCTTTGAAGAAATGGAAGGGTTACGGTTCAAAATCGGTCCCAAGTCGTTCTACCAAACCAACTCTAAACAGGCTTACGAATTATACAAAATTGCACGTGAATATGCTTCCCTTACGGGAGATGAAGTGGTTTACGACCTGTACACCGGAACCGGGACCATCGCCAATTTTGTAGCCGGGGAAGCCAAAAAAGTGGTGGGAATCGAATATGTACCCGAAGCCATCGAAGACGCAAAAGTCAACTCTGAATTGAACGATATTCAGAATACCTCCTTTTTTGCGGGCGACATGAAGGCCACTCTTACGCCGGAGTTCATCGAAAAAAACGGACAACCGGATGTCATCTTCACCGATCCGCCACGTGCCGGAATGCATGACGATGTGGTGAAAGTAATGCTTCTGGCGGCGCCTAAGAAGATTGTTTATGTGAGCTGCAACCCGGCCACGCAAGCCCGCGATTTGACCTTACTCGATGAGGGATACCGCGTAGTGAAAGTTCAGCCGGTTGATATGTTTCCGCACACGCACCATGTCGAAAACGTTGTGTTGCTCGAAAAGCGAGAAAACGAATCCGCTAATTTCCGCTTTGCGAAATAAAATAAAAAACGCCGGTTGGAAGCATGAACTTCCCGACCGGCATTTTTTGTATCTCGCTAACGTATTACGATTGGTCTTTCAAAATCACATCATGCGCTCCACCTTCCACAATACTGGTCGACGAAACCAACGTTACCTTACCATTTTCCTGCAACTCTTTAACAGACAAAACACCACAGCTGCACATGGTCGACTTGATTTTCCCCAGTGTAATATCCAGGTTATCCTTCAGTTTCCCGGCATACGGGACATAGCTGTCAACACCTTCCTCGAACTTCAGGTTTTCGCTGCCGCCCATGTCATATCGTTGCCAGTTCCGGGCACGGTTCGAACCTTCGCCCCAATACTCCTTCACATAGTTGTTACCAACTTTCAGTTTCCGTGTCGGACTTTCGTCGAAACGGGCAAAATAACGTCCCATCATCAGGAAATCTGCTCCCATCGCCAACGCCAGCACCATATGATAATCGTGAACAATACCACCGTCACTGCTAATCGGAATGTAAATACCGGTTTCCCGGAAATACTCGTCGCGGGCTTCGGCCACCTCAATCAGGGCAGTTGCCTGTCCACGTCCAATACCTTTTGTTTCGCGGGTAATACAAATTGAACCACCACCAATTCCAACTTTCACAAAATCAGCACCAGCTTCCACCAGGTAACGGAAACCTTCTTTATCGACCACGTTTCCGGCACCTACTTTTACATCGTCGCCATAAGTCTTTTTGATGTACTGAAGCGTTTCGCCCTGCCACTCCGAAAAACCATCGGATGAATCAATACAGAGCACATCAGCGCCAGCTTCGAGCAATGCAGGGACCCGTTCTTTGAAATCACGGGTATTGATACCTGCTCCAACCATCAGTTTTTTATTAATGTCCGATAATTCGTTGGGATTGTCCTTGTGATCGTCATAATCCTTTCGGAATACGAAATACTGTAGCTTCTGTTTTTCGTCGATAATCGGCAGACTATTCAACTTGTTGTCCCAAATAATATCGTTGGCTTCATTCAGCGAGATGCCCAATTGGCCGACAAACAAATCAGAAAAAGGAGTCATAAACTCTTTTACCTGTTTATCGAGACTATCTTTTGAAACACGATAATCGCGGCTGGTTACTACCCCCATCAGTACACCGTTCGCTGTACCGTCGTTGGTAATGCCTACCGTAGAATGACCGGTCTTTCTCTTCAACGCAATAATATCAGCCAGCGTATGTTCGGGAGTAAGGTTTGAATCACTTACCACAAAACCTGCTTTGAATTTTTTTACCCTCCGCACCATATCAGACTGCGAATCGATGGGCTGAGAACCAAAAATGAAGGACAAGCCTCCGTTTCGTGCCAGCTCGATTGCCAAATTATGGTCGGAAACCGACTGCATAATAGCCGAAACAAAGGGGACATTCAGTTCAAGGGAGGGCGTTTCTCCTTTCCGGTACTTTACCAGTGGAGCCTTCAAAGAGACATTATTGGGAGTACATTCTTTAGTCGTGAGCCCGGGAATCAGAAGATACTCATTAAACGTCCGGGATACTTCATTAAAATACTGGGCCATATCGATTGGATTGTTGTTATTAGCACACCTTTTGCTTAAAAAATTTCGCAAAGGTAACCAGCCCGGAATTAAAATACAAAATATCAGAAAGATTTCACAAATTTCATAATGGGCAATCCAGGTAATCGTCCGGTTTATATCGAATTAAAAGTTAGAGGAGACAGCTCCGGGAGAAGGTGAATCGCTGGTTCGCTTTATTTCGATGAAAAAGGTTGAACCCTCGCCCGGTTTACTTTCCAGCCATATTTTTCCACCACTTTTCTTCACAAAATTACTGCAAAGTTTAAGACCAAGTCCATTTCCTTCCTCACCCCGAATGCCATTGGTCGTAAAATACTTTTCTTCGTTGAAGATTTTCGATTGATCCTCGGGTTTTATTCCAACGCCCGTATCGGCTACATACAAAATAACAGTACCATTTGTTTTGGAAACTCCCATTTCGATATATCCACCTGAAGGGGTAAACTTCATTGCGTTGGAAAACAGATTACGAATGACCATCTTGAGCATCTGATAGTCGCTATATACAGTAGTTTCCGGTGAACAGGCATTCACCAGGTTGATATTCATTTCACGGACATCCGGCTGGAAGAACGTAATAATCTCATTTCCCAAATCATATACGTTGATAGTAGTGTAGTTGACCGTTGTTGTATTCAACTGTTGCCGGGTCCACGATAAAAGATCTTCCACCATGTTCAATGCACGGTCCGTCAACTGCATGTTGTCCCGGATAAGTTCGCGCTTTTCTTCTTCCGATAATTCATCCGCTGAAAGTAATTCCAAAATATTATAAAGTGACATCAACGGAGTTTTAATGTCGTGCGAAATAATGGAGATCAGTTTATTCTTGAAAGCATTTTCCTTCTCCAACAGTTTATTTTGTTCGGTGATTTCATTGTTGTTTGAAATTAATGCCTGATTCAACCTTGATTTCAATCGCGAGCGATAGAACAACAAAATCGATATAAGCAGGGCGCTGATGACAATGACGATGGAAAGAAGTATCAAAATCTTTTGCTGTCCCAGTTTCAGGCGAACATTGGTCAAGGCCTGTTTATCGAGTTGCTGGCGCTGCATCAGAATCTTATTGGTCGCTTCCTTTTTCTGCAACTCATAAAGAAAAGCAAAGTTACGGGTAGTCTTATTATTGATGGTGTCCTGATACTGCGTGTTGTACTTACTGTATAAATCGTAAAACTTTAATGCTTGGGAAGCATTTCCTGTATCACGATAATTATCAGCCAGCAACTTCGTTATTCCAGGCAAGAGGTGTAACATATTATTTTCGGTAGCAAGTTGGAATGCCTCGTTCGCAAACCTGGCAGCTATATGAAATTTCATACGATTCTCATAATACTTTGCCATTTGCGTCGTCCCCTCAGCCAACACATCATAAATATGAAACTTACGCGCCAGGGCAATTGATTTAGTCAACTCATTGAAGGACTTTTCCGTCTCACCCAGATTTCGTTGAATGAGCCCCAAATTCAGGTAAATGATGGAATGCAAATACGATTCACATTGTCCTGAAAGTAAGGCTTTTGCCTCGTTGGTATATTTTAAAGCCGTTTTATTCTGATTATTTTCATAGTTCAAATTCCCTATATTAATCAGGGCAGTAGCCTGCATATTTCGATAATTCAAAGAATCAGATAAATCACTGACCTTTTGATAATATTCCATAGCCAGTGAATCGTTTCCCAAATAGAGATAAATATTGGCCAGGTTATTCAATGGTTCCAGGTAATACTCCCGGCTCCCCATTTTCTCAAGCGTATCGATGGCAGCACGGTAATACTGCAGCGCCATTGCATAACTTCCCCGAATATCGTATGCTTTCCCGAGGTTATTATAGAGGACTGCCATGAACTTCTTATTGTTCCGTTTTTTGGCAAGCTCCAAAGCTTCTTTCAGGTAATTAATACCCGTTTCAGAGTTATGCCGGTCTATCATTGCATTTCCCAGATTAATCATCGCAGGTAATGCAGCCACGGAATCATGACGTAATTGTGCCAGATGCAAAGACTTGCTGTAGTAATAAAAGGCAGAATCGCGCCGTCCTTTTAACTGCATAACTTTGCCTTTGGCATTCAATACAACCGCAAGCAATGATGAATCGTTTAAATGTTTGGCATAGGTCTCTGCCAAGTTTGACAAACTGTCCGACAGATGAATATTCCCCTTAATCACTTCCCGTCCGGCAATATACGCCATTACCGCAACCGCAGAATCGGGATTAACTGAAGTTGTCGAATCCAGCTTTTGCAACAATTCAGGCAAAATTAACCGGGAAGAGTCGTAAGCGGTTGTCAAATACCTGTCATATTTTTTGACAAGCAGGTGCAATTCTCCTGATGACTGCACCAGTTGTTGCCCATTATCATTTTTGCTGTGACAACCAGTAAGAAATAGTAAAAGAACAATAAATACAAGTTCAGTTACTGATAATGAATATATTGACTTGTAGTATTTTCTATCCAATAGTACGTAGTATTTGTGACCTTATAAAGTACTTTATAACCAATGCTTCTAAAAAATAATTCAAACGCCTCTGATCTTTATGTAACCAGAATGAGATAAAAGGAAAACGGTAGCCAATATGAATTTATTTCACCAAACGCACAGAATATCTGACCAATTTGTGTAGTTCGTTAATCAGAAACGAGTTAGAAAATAGTTTGGTTTCATTCTACACTGTAGGCATCGGGCCTACATAATATTTCTCCAACAGCCTCGACTCCTCCCGTCAAAAAAAAAGGCAGCCATCTGGCCACCTTCACACACACAACACTCCTAGCCTTTCCCGGCATTTACCGGAACTCACTAATCAATCCTTTCAGGGTATACAATATCTTAAATATCACGCCCGTTGTCTTTTGTCTCTCCCCTGGTGCCTTTATCAGGGACCAAAAAAGCCCGGCTCCAATCAAGGAACCGGGCTTTACGTTTAAAATAAGCGGCGGCCTACTCTCCCACATTTCTGCAGTACCATCGGCGCTGGCGGGCTTAACTTCTCTGTTCGGTATGGGAAGAGGTGGGGCCCCGTCGCTGTAGCCACCTAAAGTTTTCAGCTTGCTTTTCAGCTATACAATATCTTTTTGTAAAACAGTGGTAAGTGTTAGGTTTTAGGTTTTAGGTGTGAAGTAGTTATGCTTACTCCCCACTTTTGCCTTTTTACTTCTCACTTTTGCCTTTTTACTTCTCACTTATTTTACTGACATGAACCCTGGAAGAAAACACTTCATTACAACAAAAACACCAATTTCTAAAACCGGCATGGAAAGTTTCGGGCTATTAGTACCGCTCGGCTTTGACGTCACCGTCTTTACACCTGCGGCCTATCTACGTCGTCGTCTCCAACGGCCCTCTAAGGAGACCTCATCTTGAGGCGGGCTTCGCGCTTAGATGCTTTCAGCGCTTATCTCTTCCAGACATAGCTACCCAGCGGTGCCCCTGGCGGAACAACTGGTAAACCAGTGGTCTGTCCAACGCGGTCCTCTCGTACTAACGTCAGGCCCTCT